>NZ_JBIVVS010000003.1:0-146125 GCF_044768625.1 Kitasatospora sp. NPDC091207 | reverse complement strand
CGGAAGCGAGCGGGCGACAACACCGCCCCGAGCCGAAGGGCCGCGCCGGTGCCGAAAGGGAGAGCGCGAGGACGCCCCGAGGGACGAGGAGCGTTGGAACGCCGACCGTCGGCACCGGATCACAGCGACCCGGAGGCGAGCGGGCGACAACACGAGCGGGCGGTTACGTCGCGTCCGGGTCGAACGGGGGGCGCTCGCCGGGCTGGAGCACGGCGCCGGCGGAGGCCACCCCCGCGGCGCCCACGGCGCCGGACTTGTCCATGCTGACCGTGCCGGTGCGGCCCTGTCCGTTCACGGCGGCGGCGGGCTTGTCGTCCAGCACCGAGCGGATGTCCAGGCTGTCCCGGATCTCCTTGAGGCCCAGCGGGTCCTCCTGGCCGCCCATGAGCTGCTTGCGGACGAAGGTCTTGGGGTGGAGGTCCTCGAACTCGAAGTCCTTGAACTCCGGGCCCAGCTCGCTGCGGATGTCCTCCTTCGCCGAGTCGGCGAAGGAGCGGACCTTCTTGATGAAGCCCATGGTGTCCTGGATCAGCTTCGGCAGCTTGTCCGGACCGAAGATCACGATGGCCATGATGACCAGAGTCAGGATCTCCAGCCCGCCTACGTCGCTGAACACCTAAGCTCCCTCAGCTCGTCGGACAACGGTTCCTACAGCGTAATGGCCACCGTCGGGTCTGGACCCCACACTGTGATGAAGCCGTGGTGAAGACCCGCCGATGGCCACTGCCGGGTGCCCCGGCGTGCGCTACCGGTTCTCCTGGTGCAGCCCGGCGAGACCCGAGCTGGGGGTGCGGTCCGGCACGATCTGCGGCGGGGTCGCGCTGCGGGTGGCCGCCACCGGGCGGACCGGGAAGTCCACCGGGACCTGCGCCTTCATCGGGGCGTACCCGCCGCCCCGTTCGGTGTTGCCGGCCGGGCTCACCGTGGTGCCGTGCTGGTCGTCGCTCTGCGCGGCGAAGCCACCGACCCCGCCGAGCGTCACCGCGGCGACCGAGAAGGCCCCGGCGGCGGCGAAGACGAACCGGCGCCCGCGCGGCGGTGCCTGCCGGACCACCACCGGTCCGGCGGCGGCCGCGGCCGGCCGCGGCGCGACGGCGGCCTCGGGACGGCCGGAGCGCCGGCCCATCAGGGGGCGGAGCACCGAGCTGCCGCGCCCGAACGCCCTGGGGTCGATACCGGGCACCGGTGCGTCGGCACCGAGCGCGCCCGCACCGAAGGCGCCCGCACCGCGGCCGAAGGAGCCGCCGTTCAGCCGGCTGCCGCCGAGGGTGCCTCCCCCGGCCTCCGGCCGGGTCGCTCCCCAGCCCGCGGGCAGCCCGCCGCCGGGCAGGTCGTCGTCGTCCCGGCGCGGTCGCTCGGCGGCGGGTTCCTCGTCCTGGAGCGCACCGACGGCCATCAGCCGCGACATCAGCGCGGAGGAGGGGCCGGGGGTACCGGTACGGGTCAGCAGGTGCTTCACGGCGCGGCCCTCGTCGGCCTCGGCGAGGCACTGCGGGCAGGTCGCGAGATGGGCCTGGACGCGGTCGCGGGAGTCGTGGCCGAGTTCACCGTCGACGAATGCGGAGAGCCGCTCCCCGAGGTGGTGCTCCTCCGCGGCGGGCTCGGTGGGCTTGACGGCGACCGCGCGCAGCGAGGCCTCGCCCGGCAGGGCCACGGCAGGCGGCACCGGTTCGTCGGCTCCGTCCTCGTGGCCGCGGCGGCCCAGCTGGGGCCAGCCTGCGCGCCAGGCGGCGCCCTTGCCGGGAGCGTCCGGCCGGCCCGGTCCCGACCGGCCGGTTCCGCTCACGATCGCCTCCGTCCGCGCCCGCCCGGCGCGCCCGTGGCCTCACCCGCGACGGCGCCGACCGGCACCGGCACCGGCTCCTCGGAGCCGCCCCGGCGCTCACGGCCCGGGGCCGCGCCGGGGGCGCGGTGCTTCAGTGCGGCACGCAGGTGCGAGCGGCCGCGGTGGATGCGGCTGCGGACGGTGCCGAGCTTGACGCCGAGCGTGGCCGCGATCTCCTCGTAGGAGAGGCCCTCGATGTCGCAGAGCACCACGGCGGCACGGAACTCCGGGGCGAGGGTGTCCAGCGCCTGCTGGACGTCGGCGTCGAAGTGGGTGTCGCTGAAGTGCTGGGCCGGGCTGGGCTCGCGGCTGGCCAGGCGCTCGGCCGCGTCGTCGCCGAGCGCGTCGAAGCGAATGCGCTGGCGTCGGCGGACCATGTCCAGGAACAGGTTGGTGGTGATCCGGTGCAACCAGCCCTCGAACGTACCGGGGGTGTAGGTCGACAGCGAACGGAACACCCGGACGAAGACCTCCTGGGTGAGGTCCTCGGCGTCGTGCTGGTTGCCCGTCAGGCGGTAGGCGAGGCGGTAGACACGGGCGCTGTGCGCCTCGACGATCTCCTCCCAGGAGGGCGGAGTCCAGGTCTGCGCGTCGGGCCCCTCGGCGAAGCTCGCGAGGGCGGCGGGTGCCTCGGTGGTACCGGCGGCCGGCGTCGCGGCGACCGGCTGGTCCAGGGTGGAATGCGCAGACTGGTTCATCACGGGCTTCGGCGTACGGGCTGACGCGGTGCCGCGGGCGTGCCGCCGCACAGGGACGTCGCCCTCGGCCACACCTCCTCGGTTGGCTCTTCTGCCCAGCAGGGCCACCACCATATCCACCTCACCCGTCAAGCCCGGATAAAAGTGCCCGGGGGGTATCCCAGGGGTATCCGTTACCCGGTCCCTTCCTCAGCAACGGCCCGCCGCCGTACGCGGTTCCCGCCCGGCCAGTAATCTGTGCCAGGAAATATCGACTTCCGCTCGGCACCGGGCCAAGGCCCGGGGCTCCGAAAGAGGCAGCCATCAGCGAGTTCGGGCCCGCGCGCGTGGCCCTCTCCGACACCTTCGTCGGCGAGGACGCGGTGCTGACCTACGCCCGGGCGCAGTCCGCGCGAACCGGCGTCAGGGCGATCGGACCGGGGGGAGGGGCCTGTCTGCGGCTGCTGGCGGCCGCGCTGGACGCCAAGGCGGTGGCGGAGATCGGCACCGGAACGGGCGTCTCCGGCGTCTACCTGCTGCGCGGGATGCGCCCGGACGGCGTGCTCACCACGGTGGATTCGGAACCGGTCCGCCAGCAGCTGGCCCGGGAGGCCTACCAGGCGGCCGGGTTCGCGGCGAACCGGTCGCGCTTCATACCGGGCCGGGCCCTGGACGTGCTGCCGCGGCTCGCCGACGGCCAGTACGACCTGGTGTTCTGCGACGGGGACCCGGCGGAGTCCCGGGAGTACCTGGCGGAGTCGCTGCGGCTGCTGCGGCCGGGCGGGATGGTCTGCTTCGAGGGCGTCTTCCAGGAAGGCCGGCTGGCCGAGCCCGATCAGCAGGACCCGCAGACGCACGCGGTGCGCGACCTGGTCAGGGACGTCCGGGAGAGCGACTCCCTGCTGCCGGCACTGCTGCCGGTGTCGGACGGCCTGCTCTGCGCCGTGAAGCGCTGACCGGGGGCGTCGGCCCGGCTCCGGGCACGACACCCGGCCGGCCCCGGACACCACAGAGCCCGGGCCGACGTGATGTCGTACCCGGGCCCGGCGGTACATCTCCAGGGAGATGGGGAGCACCCGCTGCGGTCAGCCGCAGGCCTTCTTCAGCGCCTCGCCCAGGGCGTCGGCCTCGTCAGGCGTGAGCTCCACCACAAGGCGTCCGCCGCCTTCGAGCGGAACGCGCATGATGATGCCCCGCCCCTCTTTGGTGACTTCGAGCGGGCCGTCACCCGTCCGCGGCTTCATGGCCGCCATGCTCGTTCCCCTTCCTGCAACCGCTCAGCTACGCACCGGCAGTCCGTCCACCGCCGGTATCGAACGCATTGATCGGAAGCCATTATCCCGCATGCCACGGCCTGATGACCAACATCACTCTCGGTGCATCCAGGGCCGGACCGGCTTCAAGCGCCACATTTCCCGCCATAAGCCCCGGCGCGGCGGCGGTCGGCACGCCGCCGAAAGGTGCGATACCTCACACTCCCCAGCCGGCCGCGTGCTCCGGCATCCTGGCACACGACCGAGCTGTGACGATCCCAAGGGAGCCCCTCGCCCATGTCCGATTCCGTGCTGTACGAGCTGGACGGCGGCCTGGCCGTCATCACCATCAACCGCCCCGAGGCGATGAACGCGCTGGACACCGCCACCAAGGTGGCGCTGCGTGACACCGTGGCCGCCGCGGCCGAGGACCGGGCGGTGCGGGCGGTGCTGCTCACCGGCGCCGGCGAGCGGGCGTTCTGCGTCGGGCAGGACCTCAAGGAGCACCTGGGCCTGCTGAAGCGGGCCGAGGAGACCGGCGAGGGCGCGCTCAAGACCGTCGCCGAGCACTACAACCCGCTGGTCCGGGCGCTGGCCGGGATGCGCAAGCCGACGGTGGCGGCGGTCGGCGGCGTCGCGGCGGGCGCGGGTGCCTCGCTCGCCTTCGCCTGCGACTTCCGGATCGTCGCGGACACCGCCGGGTTCAACACGGCCTTCGCCGGTATCGCGCTGACCGCCGACTCGGGCGCCTCCTGGACGCTGCCCCGGCTGGTCGGGCACGCCAGGGCGACCGAGCTGCTGATGCTGCCGCGCACGGTGAAGGCCACCGAGGCGATGGAGCTGGGCCTGGCCACCAAGGTCGTCCCGGCCGCCGAGCTGGCCGCCACCGCCCGGGTCTTCGCCAAGGAGCTGGCCGGGGGCCCGACGGTGGCGTACGGCGCCATCAAGGAGTCGCTGGCCTACGGCGCCGCGCACACGCTGGACGAGCTGCTCGACAAGGAGGACGAACTGCAGACGCTGGCCGGCGACAGCGAGGACCACCGGATCGCGGTCCGCGCGTTCATCGCCAAGGAGAAGCCGGCCTACCTGGGCCGCTGACACCGGCCGGCCGGTCCCGCCCGGGGCCCGGTGACCCCGTCCGCGGGTGTCACCGGGCCCCGGGCGGCCGGACAGGACCTCAAGCGGCCGGCGGGGCGCTCCGGACGTGGCAGTCCGCCAGATGGTCGTCGACCAGGCCGCAGGCCTGCATCAGCGCGTACGCGGTGGTCGGGCCGACGAAGCGTAGGCCCGCCTTCTTGAGCGCCTTCGCCAGTGCCGTCGACTCGGGCGTGACGGCCGGCACCTCCGCCAGGGTGCGGGGGGCCGGCCGGTCCGGATCACCGGCGAACTGCCAGATCAGCGCGTCCAGTCCGCCGTCGAGGTCGCGGGCGACCCGCGCGTTGGCGATGGACGCCTCGATCTTGGCCCGGTTGCGGATGATGCCGGTGTCGCCGAGGAGCCGCTCGACGTCGGCCGGGCCGAACTCGGCCACCTCGTCGATCGCGAAGCCCGCGAACGCGGCCCGGAACCCCTCGCGGCGGCGCAGGATGGTGATCCAGGAGAGGCCGGACTGGAAGGCCTCCAGGCAGACCCGCTCGAACAGCGCGTCGTCGCCGTGGACCGGTCGGCCCCACTCGGTGTCGTGGTAGACCCGGTAGTCCTCGGTCGAGTCGCCCCAGCCGCAGCGCCGCAGGCCGTCCGCACCGAGCACCGCACCGGCGTCGGTCACTGCTCCGCCGCCGGCCGCGCGTCCTCGGGGTCCTTGGTCAGCGTGGCGACCGGCTCGACGACCTGGGCGAACGCCTCCAGGCCGGGCAGCGGTTCGGCCCCGGCGTCCGGGCCGCCGGTGGCCTCGACGGCGCCGCGCACCACGGTGGCGGCCTCCAGTTCGGCGATCCGCGAGTCCCGGTAGGCGAGTTCGGCGCCGAGCCGGTCCAGGACGTCGTCCACCTCGTCCATCCGGTAGCCGCGCACGGCCATCGGCAGCCGGATGCCGTCCACGTCGTCCCTGCTCAGCGGACGGTCCTGCGGCAGCCGGGCGGCGATGCGGTCCTGCACTGCCTCCGGCAGCGAGCCGCCCCCGCCGAGCGCCACCAGCGCGGCGCCTCCGACCACGACGGCCATCGCCACCACGATCACCCAGAACACGAGCGTCCTCCCGACTTCCCTGCCGGCGCTGACAACAGTGCCCGGCTCACGATCATGACAGCATGGTTCCCGATAGGCCGGGGGCCATCATCGCACCCGGAGCAGCTGTGGAGGAGACATCGGTGGCACTGCGCCTGGGACCACGGGAATTCGGTGACGACGAGCTGGTGATCATGGCCATCGTCAACCGCACCCCGGACTCGTTCTTCGACAAGGGCGCCACCTTCGCGGACGAGGCCGCGTTCGCCGCCGCCGACCGCGCGATGGCCGAGGGCGCCGCGATCCTGGACATCGGCGGGGTGAAGGCCGGACCGGGCGACGAGGTCACCGTCGAGGAGGAACTGCGGCGCACCGTGCCGTTCGTGGCGGAGCTGCGCAAGCGCCATCCGGAGGCCGTGATCAGCGTGGACACCTGGCGGCACGAGGTCGGCGAGGCGGTCTGCGAGGTGGGCGCGGACCTGCTGAACGACGCCTGGGGCGGGGTCGACCCGGAGCTGGCCGAGGTGGCCGCCCGGTACGACGCCGGTCTGGTCTGCACCCACGCGGGCGGCGCCGAGCCGCGGACCCGGCCGCACCGGGTCGGCTACCCGGACGTGATGGCGGACATCCTGCGGGTGACCGTCGGGCTGGCCGAGCGGGCGGTCGGCCTGGGGGTGCGGCGGGACGCGGTGATCATCGACCCGGGGCACGACTTCGGCAAGAACACCCGGCACTCGCTGGAGGCGACCCGCCGGCTCCCCGAGATGACCGCGACCGGCTTCCCGGTCCTGGTCTCGCTCTCCAACAAGGACTTCGTCGGCGAGACGCTGGACAAGCCGGTGAACGAGCGGCTGCTCGGCACGCTGGCGACCACGGCGGTGTCGGCCTGGCTGGGCGCGCGGGTCTACCGGGCGCACCAGGTCGCCGAGACCCGGCAGGTGCTGGACATGGTCGCCTCGATCCGGGGCACCCGCCCCCCGGCGGTGGCCCGCCGGGGGCTGGCCTGACGGGAGCTGGCCTGACGGGAGCTGGCCTGACGGCCGGCCCACCCGGGGCACCCGGGCCGCCGCCGGAGGGCGGGCGGGCCCCGCTCCCGTCGGGTCCCGTTCGCGCCGGACCCGGCGCGGACTAGATCTCGTTCGCCGGGCGACGGGCGTCGGCGAGGATCTTCATGACCTCGTCGATGTCGTCGGTGATGTGGAACAGCTCCAGGTCGTGCGGGGCCGCCTTGCCCTGCGCGACGAGGGTGTTCTTCAACCACTCGTAGAGGCCGCCCCAGTACTCACTGCCGAACAGGATCACCGGGAACCGGGTGACCTTCTTCGTCTGCACCAGGGTCAGCGCCTCGAACAGCTCGTCCAGCGTGCCGAGGCCGCCGGGCAGCACCACGAAGCCCTGCGCGTACTTCACGAACATCGTCTTGCGGACGAAGAAGTAGCGGAAGTTCAGCCCGAGGTCGACGAACTCGTTGAGCCCCTGCTCGAAGGGCAGCTCGATGCCGAGGCCCACGCTCAGGCCGCCGGCGTCCGAGGCGCCGCGGTTGGCGGCCTCCATCGCGCCCGGGCCGCCGCCGGTGATCACCGCGTAGCCGGCCTCCGCCAGCGCCCGGCCGATCGCCACGCCCGCCGCGTACTCGGGGGAGTCGACCGAGGTCCGGGCGGAGCCGAACACGCTGATCGCGGCCGGGAGTTCGGCCAGCGCGCCGAAGCCCTCGACGAATTCCGAGGTGATCCGCAGCACTCGCCACGGGTCGGTGTGCAGCCAGTCCGTCGGGCCGGTGGTGTCCAGCAGGCGCTGGTCCGTCGTGCTGGTGCCGACCTGGTCCCGGCGCACCAGCACCGGGCCCTTCTGCTTCTCGGGCCACGCCTTCTTCGGGCGCGGCTCGCCCACCTGCTCGGGTCCGTGTCCGTAGTGCTTTTCGTCTCCAGTGCCTGTCATGACGAAACCCTACGCCCGCCGATCCCGGTTTTCAGGCAACGGTGAAAGGTCGGTTGGGCAACCGGAAGATGGCGTTCGACCGCCGGCCGGCCGGTCCGGGCCGCCGCGGCGCCGAGCGGACCGGCCGGGGCGGCTCAGTCGGTCAGCCAGGCGCGCAGCCGCTCCTCCGTCTCGGCGATGGCGCTGAGCGAACAGTGCTCGTCCCGCTTGTGCGCCATGTTCGGGTCGCCCGGGCCGTAGTTGACCGCCGGGATGCCGAACGCGCTGAACCGGGCCACGTCGGTCCAGCCGAACTTGGCCCGGGCGACGCCGCCGGTGGCGGCCAGGAAGGCCCGGGCGGCGGGCTGGTCGAGGCCGGGGAGGGCGCCGGGGGCGGAGTCGGTGACGGTCACCTCGAAGCCGTCGAAGACCTCGCGCAGGTGCTTCTCGGCCTCCGCCTCGTCCCGGTCCGGCGCGAAGCGGAAGTTGACCGTCACCACGCACTCGTCGGGGATGACGTTGCCGGCCACCCCGCCGTCGATCCGAACGGCGTTGAGGCCCTCGCGGTACTCCAGGCCGTCGATCTCGACCCGGCGCGGACGGTAGGCGGCGAGCCGCCCGAGGACCTCGGCGGCGTGGTGGATGGCGTTGTCGCCGAGCCAGCCGCGGGCCGCGTGCGCGCGCACACCGGTCAGCCGGATCTGGACCCGCATGGTGCCCTGGCAGCCGCCCTCCACGGTGGCCCCGCTGGGCTCCATCAGCACGGCGAAGTCGGCGGCCAGCCAGTCCGGGTGCCGCGCGGCGAGGTGGCCGAGGCCGTTGCGGTTCGCCTCCACCTCCTCGCAGTCGTAGAACACGAAGGTGAGGTCCCGGTTGGGCTCGGGCAGGGTGGCGGCCAACCGGAGCTGGACGGCCACCCCGGACTTCATGTCGGAGGTGCCGCACCCGTAGAGCAGGTCGCCCTCGACGTAGGACGGCACGTTGTCGGCGATCGGCACGGTGTCCAGGTGGCCGGCGAGCAGGACGCGCTCGGCACGGCCCAGACCGGTGCGGGCGACCACGTTGTTGCCGTACCGGTCCACGGTCAGGTGCGGGTAGGCCCGCAGCGCCGCTTCCACGGCGTCGGCGAGCGCCTGCTCGTCGCCGCTGACCGACGGGAAGTCGACGAGCCGTGCGGTCAGCGCACCGCCGTCGAGAGTGAGGTCCAGGGGCGTCTCAGAGCTGCTCATGGTCCTTCAGCCTAGTCGCGGGCGGCCGGCCGGCCCACGCCGCCGATCGCAACCGGTGGCGCCGCACATCCGTCCGAGTGGGTACGGTGTCCGATCAGGAGCAGGTGGAGAGGGGCGTCGGTGGGCAGGAAGAGGAGCGGCGGTCAGGGCGGCGACACGGCGCCCCGGCGGCGGCGCGGGCCGTTGCGCGCGGTGCTGATCGTCCTGCTGGCGCTCGTGGTGGTCGCGGTGGGCCTGTACTGGCTGCGCGACACCAAGCTGACCCCCGAGGGCTGTGCGGTGAAGACCCCCTCGGGCGAGGGCACCCTGGAGATCCCGCAGGCGGCCAACGCCGCGACGATCGCCGCCGTGGCGCACTCGCGCGGGCTGCCGGACCGGGCGGTGACCATCTCGCTGGCGACGGCGATGCAGGAGTCCAAGATCCGCAACCTGGCGGGCGGCGACCGGGACTCGGTCGGCCTGTTCCAGCAGCGGCCCTCGCAGGGCTGGGGCACCGTGCAGCAGATCATGGACCCGGTCTACGCGACCAACAAGTTCCTGGACGGCCTGGTCAAGGTCCCCGGCTACACCCGGCTGCCGCTGACCGACGCGGCGCAGCAGGTGCAGAAGAGCGGTTACCCGCAGGCGTACGCCAAGCACGAGACCAAGGCGACGCTGCTCGCCTCGGCGCTGACCGGCCGCGAGGCGGGCTCGCTGAACTGCGTGGTGCACGAGTTCGCCGCACCCGAACCGGCGGAGGACGACGCCACGCCGGACGCCACCGGCTCCGCCGCGCCCTCGGCGACGCCGGCTGCCCGGCCGGACCGGACGCAGGCGCTGAGTGACCGGGTGCGCCGTGAGTTCGGCCGGACGGTGACGCCGGCGGCCGGCTACATCTCGACCGTCAAGGGCGCCGAGAACGCCGTCTCGCTGACCCCGGACCCGGCGGCCAGCACCGACGCGGGCCCGGACGCCGAACGGCAGAGCGGCTGGGAGGTGGCGCACTGGGCGGTGACGCAGGCCCAGCAACTCGGCATCGAGACGGTCGCCTACGACGGGAAGATCTGGCGCAGGTCCAACTCCGAGAACGGGTGGAAGCCGCAGCCGACCGGCACCTCGACCAAGCTGGTGCTGGTCTCGGTCGCGCCGGCCGGCAAGGCCTGAGGAAGGCCCGCGGAAGGCCCGCCGGGGCCCCGCCGAGGACTCCGCGGGGCCGCGGGGCGGACGCTGGGCGCGCGGGCCGCCGGACGGGCCGTCCGGCGGGCTGACGCACTGGTGTCCGGGTTGCCGCCGAAGGAGTGATTCCGGTCAACCCGGCTGGGCGGTCCGGCCGGTGCCGGGGCAGCGGCGCAGAACCGTCACTTCCCTTGGCCCGCACCGCCTCCGCGCCCCCGGCCGGACCGCCCGGCGCCCGCCGGGGCCGGGCCGACGATCGGATCGTCGGTAAGACCGTTTCCTTGCACCGGCCGAAACCTTCTGGCTTCTCAAGCGGTAAGAACGTCGTCCGCCCGGCGGACAGGACGGACCCAAGACCCCTTCGAGGAGCCCCATGTCTCACTCCCTCAAGCGCCGGATCGCCCAGGCCGCACTGCTCGTGGCAGCCGGCGCGACCCCGCTGGTCGCGGCCGGCTCCGCGTCCGCCGCCGACGCGCTGCTGCCCAAGTCCGACCTGGCCGCGCCGTTGGGCCAGCTGACCAACACCGACGCGGGATCCACCCTGCAGCACACCACCCACGAGCTGGGCCAGGCCGCCGGGGACACCGGCGCCGCCACCGTCGCCGCGGGTGTCCCGGCCACCGCCGACGCCACCGGCAACATCGTCGCCCACCAGCTGCCCGAGGCGAAC
The DNA here is from genome assembly GCF_044768625.1 of Kitasatospora sp. NPDC091207. NCBI lineage: Bacteria > Bacillati > Actinomycetota > Actinomycetes > Kitasatosporales > Streptomycetaceae > Kitasatospora > Kitasatospora sp. NPDC091207. The sequence goes on along the minus strand of NZ_JBIVVS010000003.1, from coordinate 135,233 downwards.
GAGAAGGCCGGCTCGCTGACCGCGCCGGTCGACAAGACCGCCGCCACCACCGGCCAGCTCTCCGCCGTCACCCCGAAGGTCGCCGCCGCGCTGGCCGGCAAGCTCGGCGAGGCCGTCACCGGCGGCCCCGGCGCGACCGGCCGCAGCGCCGGAGCGGGCGCCAACCCGGTCGGCGGGCTCTCCCAGACCGCCGGCCTGACCCAGGGCCTGCCGGGCGCCGGCGCGCTCAGCGGCGCCGTCCCCGGTGCCAACGCCGTCACCGACGCGCTCCCGCTGGCCGCCCTGAGCCGCGCGCTGCCGGCCGACGCCACCTCCGCGCTGCCCGGCGCGGACGTGCTGGGCCTGGCCGAGCACGGCTCGGCCAACCGCCTCGGCGGCGCCGACCTCGGCCCGAACTCCCCGCTGGCCGGCCTCGGCCCGATCACCGGCCTGCTCGGCGGGATCGGCGGCGGCGGCCTCGGCGGCCTGCCGCTGTAGTCCCTACCGGTCGGCCGTAGCCCCCGTACACCGAAGGGGCCGGTGTTCCTCTCGGAACACCGGCCCCTTCGCGGTGTGCTCAGCGCGCCGCGTCCAGCCGTTCCACGGCCGCCGCGACCCGCTCGTCGGTCGCGGTGAACGCGACCCGCACGAACCTCCCGCCGGCCGGCCCGTAGAAGTCGCCGGGCGCCGCCAGGATGCCCAACTCGGCCAGTTCGGCCACCGTCTCCCAGCACGGCCGGTCCTGGGTCGCCCACAGGTACAGGCTCGCCTCCGAGTGCTCCACCCGGAAGCCGTACGCCTCCAGTGCCGCGCGCAGCGCCGCCCGCCGGGCCGCGTAGCGCCCGCGTTGCTCGGCCACGTGCGCGTCGTCCGCGAGCGCGGCGACGATCGCCGCCTGGACGGGGGCCGGGACGATCATCCCGCTGTGCTTGCGCACCCCCAGCAGCTCCTTGACCACCACCGGGTCGCCCGCCACGAAGGAGGCGCGGTAGCCGGCCAGGTTGGAACGCTTGGAGAGGGACTGGACGGCCAGCAGGCCCTCGTGGTCGCCCCCGCAGACGTCTGGGTGCAGGACGGAGACCGGGTCGGCCTCCCAGCCCAGCTCCAGGTAGCACTCGTCACTGACCAGCAGGGCCCGGTGCTCCCGGGCCCACTCGACCGCGCGGCGCAGCTCGTCGGCGCCGAGCACCCGCCCGGTCGGGTTGGACGGCGAGTTGACCCAGAGCAGGCGTACCCGCGAGCCGTCCAGTTCGTCCACCGAGTCGTACTCGACCGGCTCCGCGCCGCAGAGCCGCGCACCCACCTCGTAGGTCGGGTACGCCAGGCGCGGGTAGGCCACCTGGTCACCGGGGCCGAGGCCGAGCTGGGTCGGCAGCCAGGCCACCAGCTCCTTGGAACCGACCGTGGGCAGGACGGCCTGCGGGCCGATCTCGGCGCCGACCCGGCGGCGCAGCCAGCCCGCGATCGCCTCGCGCAGCTCCACCGGGCCCCAGACGGTCGGGTAGCCGGGGGTGTCGCTGGCCGTGGCCAGCGCCTTCTGGATCACCTCGGGGACCGGGTCGACCGGGGTACCCACCGAGAAGTCGCAGAGCCCGCCGGGGTGCGCCAGCGCGGTCTTCTTGTACGGCTCCAGCTTGTCCCAGGGGAAGACCGGCAGGAGATCGGAAACGCGGCGCGCCGCCCCCGGGTGACCCGGGAACGGCGCGTGCGTGCTGTTCTTGGTACTCACAGCTCAGTTGCCACCGATCGTTCAGTGCTCGTCGGTGTTCTGCGGCGGCAGAGCGGCGATGAAGGGGTGGTCGCGCTCGATCAGGCCGAGCTTCGAGGCACCACCGGGCGAACCGAGGTCGTCGAAGAACTCGACGTTCGCCTTGTAGTAGTCCTTCCACTCCTCCGGAGTGTCGTCCTCGTAGAAGATCGCCTCGACCGGGCAGACCGGCTCGCATGCGCCGCAGTCGACACACTCATCCGGGTGGATGTAGAGCGATCGCTCGCCCTCGTAGATGCAGTCAACCGGGCACTCTTCGATGCAGGCCTTGTCCTTGACGTCGACACAAGGCTGCGCGATGACGTAGGTCACGCTGTCGTTCCTCCTCGGAAGGGCTCGGCGGCCCATTCTGTTTGCTCGCGTGCGCGGGTGAGCGCGGCGTCGTCGATGCCCGCCCCTAGTATCGCGGGTCGGAGACCGCAAATGCACAGGAGGTGCCCAGATGGCGGCCGACGAGCCGGTCCAGAACCGTCCGGAGGTCCGGATAGATCGCTCTGACGTGGGACTACGAGTGTCAGTTCGGCGTGTCGCGGAGTTCGTGGGCGACAGGCCGGTGTTCCGCGATGTGATCGGCGTGCTCACATCCTGGGACGATCGTGAACTGACCGTCGACCCCCGCGGCGGCGATCCGGTCACCTTCGCGGAGAACCGGCTGGTCGCGGGCAAGGTGGTGCCGCTGTTCCCGGCCCGGCGGGCGGCGCTGCCCGTCGCCTCGCCCCTGGAGCTCCAGCGGATCGCGGCGCGCGGCTGGCCCGCCGTCGAGCAGGAACCGCTCGGCGAGTGGACGCTGCGCGCCTCCGCCGGCTTCACCCGGCGGGCCAACTCGGTCCAGGCGCTCGGCGACCCCGGCCTGACGACGGCCGAGGCCCTCACCGCGGTGCGGAACTGGTACGCGGCACGCGGACTGCCCGCCTGGGTGGAGATCAGTACGCCCGGCTCGCCCGGGGAACTGCGCGAGGAGCTGGACCGGCTCGGGGCGGCGTACTCGCCGACGCTGGTGCGGGTCGCGGCACTGGCACCGCTCGCCCGGCTCGGCACCGGCCACGGCCGGGTGCGGCTCGCCCGGACCGCCGGCGCCGAGTGGATGTCCCGGTACCGGCGGGTGAGCGGCGACCCGGCGGTGGAGGAGGCGGCCCGACAGGTGATCCACGGCGGTCCTTCGGTCTGGTTCGCCACCGTGCCGGGCGCGCCGGGCGGGCCGCCGACGGCCGTCGGACGCTGCGTCATCGACGGTCCGTGGGCCTGCTTCGGCGCGATCGAGGTCGCCCCGGACGCCCGCCGCGCGGGGCTCGCCACCACGGTGATGGCGGTGCTCGCCGCCCGGGCCGCCGAGGAGGGCGCGACCGCCGCCTACCTCCAGGTCGAGGCGGAGAACGATGGTGCGATCGCGCTCTATGACGGACTTGGCTTCACGACCAGTCACACTTACCACTACGCCCGTCTGCCCCAGGGGTAGCACGGGCGGGTCGGCCCGCCCGCCGGTCCCGCTCCGCCGCCCGTTCCGCCGGCTCCGGCCGTCGGCGGGCACCCGTCGGTCCGGCTGTCCGGTTCCACCCGTCTGTACCGCCCGCCAGTACCCCGCCTGCCAGTACCGCCCGTCTGTACCGCCTGTCTGTCCGCCCGCATGAAAGCCGTCGCCGCCACCGTGACCGAGCAGAGCAGAGCACGCTTCCGGACCGAGGCCCGGGCCGAGCACCCCGATCCGGTGCTGCTCTGCCTGCTCGCGGCCGCCGAGCACAGCCCCGTCCTGGACCCGGACGACCCCCGGGACCCGCCCACCCTGGACGCCCTGCTGGCCGCCTGCGAGGCGGCGCTGGAGCGGCACGCCGCCGCCGTCCGGCTCGCCGTCGCCGAGCGGGCCCCGGCCGGTCCGGAGGAGACGGCCGCGCTGCTGGCCGCCGTGCTCGGCGGGCGGGAGCGGTTCCACGGGCGGCGGTCCGACTACCGGCGGCTGGAGTCCTCGCTGCTGCCCGACGTGCTGCGGCGCCGGCGCGGGCTGCCGATCATGCTCGCGCTGGTCTGGACGGCGGTCGGCCGGCGGGCCGGGGTGCCGGTGTACGGGATCGCGCTGCCGGGCCACTTCATCGTCGCGGTCGGCGGCCCGGGCGGTGGTGACGACTTCGTCCTGGCCGACCCGTTCCACGGCGGGCGGCTGCTCGACCTGGAGGACGCGGCCGACCTGGTCCGGGCCACCGGCCACCCGTTCTCGCCCGAACTGCTGACCCCGGCCCAACCGCTGGACACCGTGCTGCGGGTGCTCGGCAACATCCGCGCCTGGGCCGCCGAGCGCCCCGAGCACGCCCGGACCCAGCTCTGGGCCACCGAACTCGCCCTGCTGCTGCCCCGCCACCCGGCCCAGCTCCGGCTGGAACGGGCGGAACTGCTGGTGCGGACCGGCGACTTCCTCGGCGGCTCGACCGAGATGAACGCGTACGCGGAGATCCTGGACGCCTTCGACCCGGACACCGCGTCGAAGGTCCGCCAGGAGGCGCGGGCCGCCCGGCACCGGCTCAACTGAGCCCCACCGGGCCCGGCGCCACGGCCCCACCGGCCCCGCGCTGCCGACCCGCCGCTACAGCCAGCCCTTCTCGCGGGCGATCCGGACCGCCTCGGTGCGGTTGCGGGCCGCGGTCTTCTGGATCGCCATCGAGAGGTAGTTGCGCACCGTCCCCTCGGACAGGTGCAGCCGGCGGGCGATGTCGGCGTTCACCGCGCCGTCCGCCGCGGCGGCCAGGACGTCGCGCTCGCGGGCCGTCAGCGGGTTCGCCCCCTCCGCGAGCGCGGCGGCGGCCAGCACCGGGTCGATCACCCGCTCGCCGCGCAGCACCCGGCGGATCGCCTCCGCCAGCTCGGACGCCGGGGCGTCCTTCACCAGAAAGGCGTCCGCGCCCGCCTCCATCGCCCGCCGCAGGTAGCCGGGACGGCCGAAGGTGGTCGCGATGACCACCTTGGTCTGCGGCCGGGCCTTGCGCAGCAGCGCCGCCGCCTCGATCCCGGTGATCCCCGGCATCTCGATGTCCAGCACCGCGACCTGCACGTCCTGGGCGATCGCGGCGTCCACCACCTCGTCGCCGCGCCCCACCTGGGCCACCACGTCGATGTCCCCCTCCAGCCCGAGCAGCGCGGCCAGCGCCTCCCGGACCATCCCCTGGTCCTCCGCCAGCAGCACGCGGACGGACGGGGCACCGTCGCTTCGCATCTCACTCATGCGGTCGACCCTAGGGCCCACGGGCGCGGCGGCGTCACCTGGCGGGTCTCCCGGGGCCCTCCGGCCCGGTGCCCCGGCCGGGCGGTCCGGACCGTCCGGCCCCGCCGCGCGCTCAGCGCCGGCGCAGGCGGGCCGTCAGGACGTCCAGTTCCGCCACCCGCAGCAGCCGGCCGAGCAGCAGGAAGACCACGCCCAGCGCGATCCCGCCCACCGCCAGCCCCGCCCAGGCCTGGTCGACCGCGCGCGCCGCCGCCCAGGCCGCCGCGCCGGCCGGCAGGGCCGCCACGAGCAGTCTGGTGTGCGTCCCCACCACCCGCCGGGTGTCCAGCCCGTCGAGCCGGCGGCGCAGCAGCAGCGCCGCGCCCGCCGCCGCCAGCAGGAACGACCCGCCGTAGCAGGCGGCCATCCCGGTCACCGCCCAGCGCGCCGGCAGGCAGTGGTAGCAGAGCAGCGAGCCGGCGGCCGCCGCCGTGACCGGCAGGAGGTTGAGCAGGAACGGCGTCCGGCTGTCCCGCAGCGCGTAGAAGACCCGGGTGAGCGCGTACGCCGCCGAGTACAGCACCAGTCCGGGCGCGAAGGCCGTCAGCATCCACCCGATGGCCCGCACATCCGCCTCCCCGGCTCGGCCGTGCCCGAACGCGACCGTCGCCAACTGTGGCGCCAGTACGGCGAGTCCGCAAGCAGCCGGCACGGTGACCACGGCCACCGTGCGCAGCGCCCGGGAGGCGAGCGCGCGCACCGCCGACAGCTCCGCGGCGGCCGCCGCCGCGCTCATGCCCGGCAGGACGGCCGTCACCAGCGACACCGTCATCACGCCGTGCGGCACGATCCAGAGCAGGTAGGCGCTGCTGTAGGCGGTGTAGCCGGCGCCGCCCGGCACGCCCGCCGCCGCGGCCTGCTCGCCGACCGCCGTGGAGAGCCGCGTCACCACCCAGTAGCCCGCCTGGTCGGTCAGCACCAGCAGCAGGGTCCAGCCGGCGGCCCGTACCGGATCGCCGAGGCCGGCCTCGCGCCAGTCCCAGCGCGGGCGCAGCCGTACGCCGGCGGCCCGCAGGCAGGGCAGCAGGGCGACGCTCTGCGCCACCACGCCGAGCGTCGTGCCGGCGCCCAGCAGCATCAGCCGGGTGCCGGTCAGCGCCCCGCTCCTGGGCATCGCCCCGAAGACCGCGATCACCACCAGGTTGTTGAGCACCGGCGCCCAGGCCATCGGCGCGAACCGCTGCCGCGCGTTGAGCACCTGGCCGAGCACGGTGAACAGGCCGTAGAAGAAGACCTGCGGCAGGCAGAGGTAGGCCAGCAGTACCGTCCGGTCCAACTGCCCGCCGCCGTACGAGGTGTAGGCCCGGACGATCCACGGCGCCGCCGGCACCACCACGGCCGCGATCACGACCAGGGCCGTCACGAGCAGCGTGACCAGCCGGTTGATGTGCGCCGCCCCGCCGTCCTCGGACTCCCGGGCCGCCCGCACCAGGTGCGGCACCAGCGCGGTGTTCAGCGCGCCGCCGATCAGCAGGACGAAGAGGATGTTGGGCACGGTGTTGGCCACGTTGTACCCGTCGGCCGACACCCCGGCGCCGAGGACGGCGACGACCAGCGCGGCGCGGACGAACCCGGTGGCGCGCGACACGATCGTCCCGCCGGCCATCACCAGAGTCGCGGGCAGCCGGCGGCGGGGCCTGCGGTGACTGGAGCGCTCCATCGGCGACCCCTTCCGCACCGAGGCACCAACTACCTTGTTCTCGCCGAGAGTTGTACTCAAACGACTCACCCCTGCCGCCGGGCCAGATAGCGGCGGAACGCCAGGTGCAGCGGCCGGTTCAGGGCCAGTTCCCACTCCCCCGAGCCCTCCACCACCCGGCCCCCGGTGCCGAGCTTCCAGCGCAGCAGCCCGTAGTCGCGGCCGGCCGGGTCCCATGAGGGCCGGACGCCCCGCAGGTCGTACTCGTCGGCGCCCAGACCGTGCGCGGCCTGGATCATCGCCCACTGCAGGGCGTTGCTGGGGCGGACCTCGCGCCCCGCCGAGGCCGAGCCGCCGGTCAGGTACCAGGTGCCCCGCCCGACCGTGACGAAGGTGTGCGCGGCCAGCACCTCACCCCGGTGCCTGGCCAGGAACAACCGCATCCGGCCCGGCCGTTCGGCGTTCAGCTCGGCGAACTGCCGCCGGTAGTAGGCGAGTCCGCGCCCGAGGTCGAAGCCGGCCCGCCGCTCGGTCTCCCGCAGCAGCGCGTAGAAGGACTCCAGGTCCTCGGCCGAGCCCTCGACGACCTCCACCCCGGCGCCGCGTGCCCGGCGGAGGTTGCGCCGCCACTCGGCGCTCAACCCGTCCCGGACCGAGCCGAGTTCACGCCCGGCGAGCGGCAGGCGGAAGGTGTACCGGGGCTGGGTGTCCCGCGCGGCCGGCTCCCAGCCGAGCGCCCGGAGCCGCTCCGCGGCCATCGCGCCGACCGGGTCGACGGCGTCCGGCAGGACGTCCCGCAGCTGCCGGACCGCGCCACCGCGCACCGCCGCCCGGATCGTCCCCGCCTCCCAGACCCGCAGGGCCGGCGGCGGCCCGATCCGCACCGTGAACACACCGCGCGAGCGCAGCGCGGCGGCCAGCGGCGCCAGCCACCGCCCCAGGTCCGGCGCGGCCCAGTCGATCACCGGCCCCTCGGGCAGGTAGGCGAAGCTGCGCCCGAGCCCCGGGACCTCCCGGTACAGCACCAGCGCGGCCCCGACCGTCCGCCCCTCGGCACCGGTCCAGGCCAGGCTCTCGGACCGCCACCCCTCCTTCACCCGGCCCCAGGACGGACACTGCAGAAAGCTCACACCACCGTGCGCGGCGGCCCAGGCGGCGTGCTCGGCCGCCGGTATCGGCACCAGCCGCAGCGGACCGGTGTCCGCGGGGCCGGCGGCCACGCCCTCCGGGACGACGACAGTCATCGGCGAACCCCTCTCGCGTCGGGCACCGGCCTGGAGCGCCGGCGAACGGCGAGAGCATGCGCCCGGGTGCCTGAAGCGAGGCTGAGAAAGCTGAAGACCCTTTAAGCAACCGTCCGGGCCCCGATGGCATCCTCATCCGCATGGAGATCCTGGTGGTGGAGGACGACCCCCAAGTGGCCGCCGCCGTCCGGCGCGGGCTGGAGGCCGAGGGCTACACCGTCGACCTCGCCCCGGACGGCCTCACCGGCCTCCGGCTGGCGCGGCGGCACGCGTACCGGGCGATCGTGCTCGACATCATGCTGCCCGGCCTCAACGGCTACAAGGTGTGCGAGGCGCTGCGCGAGGGCGGCACCACCACGCCGATCCTGATGCTCACCGCGAAGGACGGCGAGTACGACGAGGCCGAGGGCCTGGACACCGGCGCCGACGACTACCTCGTCAAACCGTTCTCCTACCTGGTCTTCCTCGCCCGGCTGCGCGCCCTGCTGCGCCGCAGCGCCGCCCCCGGCGCGCTGCTGCGGGTCGGCGGGCTCTGGATGGACCCGGCCGCCCGTCGCTGCGGCCGCGGCGACACCGAGATCACCCTCACCGAGCGGGAGTTCGCCGTCCTGCGGTGTCTCGCCGAACACCCGGGCGAGGTGCTGTCCAAGCGCCGGATCGTCGACGAGGTCTGGGACATCGCCTTCGACGGCGAGGAGTCCATCGTCGAGGTGTACATCAGCATGCTGCGCCGCAAGGTGGACACCCCGTTCGGCCTGCGTTCCATCACCACCGTGCGCGGTGCGGGCTACCGGCTGGAGCCGTGAGCGTGCTCGGACGGCTCTCCGTCCGGGTCCGCACCTCGCTCGCGGCCGGTCTGGCGGCGGCGCTGCTGCTCGGCGGCGGCGCCTGGTGGCTGCGCGACCACATGTACCGGGCGCAGTTCGCCGTCGCCGCGTCGGAGGCGCAGTACCAGGCACGGGAGATCGGCCGCGGCCTCGCCCACGGCCAGGGACCGGCCGCCGGCGACCTGGTGCCGTACGTCGCCCTCGACAAGGACGGCCGGGTGTTCGCCCTCGGCGGCCCGCTCACCACCCAGCGCCTGACCGGCCCGCCGCTGCCGGCGGCCCCGGAGCACGCCCCCGAGGACTGGGTGGCCCAGGGGCAGCGGATCAGCGTCGGCCCGGCGAGCCCGGCCGCCGCCAACCGCTTCTCGGGGCGCGCCTTCACCGCCATGGGCGCGTGGACGATGTACTTCCGGGTGTCCGACACCACCGGCCCCAGCTCCCCGCCGCTCGGCCCGGTCACCGTCTACGTGCCGGCCACGCCGTTCGCCGCCGAGGCCGCCGTCCGCACCATCGACCCGGTGCTCCAGGCGGGTGTGCCGGCCGCCGCGCTGCTGGTCGCGCTGATCGCCTGGGTGGCGACCGGCCGGGCCCTGCGGCCGGTCGAGGCGATCCGCGCCGAGCTGGCCGCGATCAGCGAACACCGCCTGGACCGCCGGGTGCCGGTGCCGCGGTCCGGCGACGAGATCGCCCGGATGGCGACCACCACCAACGCCACCCTGGACCGGCTGGAGCGCTCGGCCGTCCAGCAGCAGCGGTTCGTCGCGGACGCCTCGCACGAGCTGCGCAGCCCGATCGCGGCACTGCGCACCAACCTGGAGGTGTCGCTGGCCCACCCCGGGCGCACCGACTGGCCGGCCGCCACCCAGGAGGCGCTGACCTCGGTCGAGCGCCTCCAGCACCTCACCGAGGACCTGCTGTTCCTGGCCCGCGGCGCCCACCCGGCGGCGGCCGGGTCGGACACCCCCGTCGACCTCGCGGCCGTCCTGGGCGAGCTCGCCGACCAGTACCGCCCGGCCGTCGGCGACCGGCTCGCCCTGCGGGTGGACGCGCCCGACCCGGTGCCGGTGCGCGGCAGCCGGATCAGGCTGCACCGGCTGGTCCGGAACCTGCTGGACAACGCCCGGCGGCACGCGGAGTCGGAGATCGTGCTGGTCGCCCGCGGGACGGCGCACGGCTGCGTCCTGGAGGTCCGCGACGACGGTCCGGGCGTCCCGGTGGCGGACCGCGTGCGAATCTTCGAACCGTTCACCCGGCTCGACGAGGCGCGCAGCCGTGACGCGGGCGGCAGCGGCCTCGGCCTGGCGATCGCGGCCGACATCGCGACCCGGCACGGCGGCACCCTGCGGGTCGCCCACTCCCCGCGCGGCGCCCGCTTCGTCCTGGAGCTCCCCGGGCTCTGAAGCCGGCGCCCCCGGCGCGGGCCCTCAGGCGACCGGGACCGTCCGCAGTGGTACCAGCGCGCGCAGCCGGAAGCCCCGGCCGCGGTCGCCCGGCCCGGTCTCCAGCCGTCCGCCGACCAGCGCCAGCCGCTCCTCCAGGCCGGAGAGCCCGTTGCCCGGCCCGGACTTGCCGGGCCCGGCCCCGTTGTCGGCGATCTCCAGGACGGCGAACCGCTCGCCGTCGCCCTCCCACGTCTCGTCCGCCCGCACCGTGCAGACCGTGGCACCCTCGCCGTGCCGGACGATGTTGGTGACCGCCTCGCGCAGCGCCCAGGCCAGGGCGCCCGCCTCCTCGGTGGCCAGCCCCGGCCAGGCGTCCACCAGCTCCGGCGACGCCTCCAGGCCGACCTGCGCGGCCGCCAGCGCCGTCCGGGCGGCGGCGAGTTCGACCGGCAGGGTGGGCCGGCGGAAACCGGTCACCGCCTCCCGCACGTCGATCAGCGACTGCCGGGCCACCCCCTCGATGTCGGCGACCTGGGCCCGCGCCGCCTCATCCTTGCCGCCGTCCATGAGGCGCCCGGCCAGCTCGCTCTTCAGGGTGATCAGCGACAGCGAGTGCCCGAGCAGGTCGTGCAGGTCCCGGGCCATCCGCAACCGCTCCTCCGAGGCCGCCAGGTGGGCCACGGCGGCCCGTGCCTCGCGCAGCTCCCTCATGGTCGCGACCAGGCGCTGCAGTCCGGTCATGGCGGCGCCGGAGAGGAAGGCGGTGAGCGCGAGGGTGGGGATGTCGCCGCCGTCGGCACGGCTGAGCAGCCCGACCACGACGGTCAGCCCGGCCATCGCGCCGACCCCGGCGAGCGCGAAGCGCGCCGGGGCGATGATCCCGACGGCGACCGAGGCGTAGGTGAAGAGCGTGAGCCACGCGGTGCCGAGGCCGAAGGCGGTGACGATCGCGGTCAGGACCATCGTCGCGACCACCACCCGGCAGGCCGTCGGCCGGGTGCCCGCCGTCGAGCGGAGCACCACCAGGCCGATGTAGCAGCCGACGAAGACCGCCAGGGCGGTCCAGCCGGCCACCGTCGCCGACGGCGAGTGCCCGCCCTTGAGCAGGTCGCTCACCGGGTAGAGCAGGTAGACCATCCAGAGCAGCATCCAGCTGACCTTGACCAGCAGCTGGCGCCGGTTCTCCACCGGGGAGCCGGGGACGTTCCTGAAGGACACCCGCCCGCTCCCCCCGTCCGGCTGCTCGTCGGACCGGTGGGCGCGGGGCGTGTCGGGCATGGAGGTCATCATGCCCGCCGGGTGTCCCGGCGGTACAGCGCGGCCGCGGCCGCGACGAAGACCACCAGGAAGCCGGCCAGGCCGGCCACCGCGGCCAGGTCCAGCGAGTGTCCGGGCTGCGTGAAGGAGGCGAGCCGGTTGTACAGGTACACCGGGTTGAACCGGGCGATGCTCTCCAGCGTGCCGCTCACCGGGAACCACGTACCGCCGAACAGCGCCATCGCCATGTAGGCGATCATCACGACGGTCTGCACCGAGTCCGGCGCCGCCGCGTAGCCGAACGCCACGCCGAGCGCCGCGAAGACGAAGCTGCCCAGCCAGAGCGCGGCCGCCAGCCCGGCCCACTGCCCGGCGCTCAGCGACACTCCGTGCGCGGCGCCGACCGCGAAGACCACCAGGATCGCCGGCAGCGTGGTCACCGCGCCGGCGGCGACCTTCGCCAGGGTGTACGCCCGGCCGGGCAGCGCGGTCAGCCGCAGCTGCCGCGTCCAGCCGCTCTCGCGCTCCGACGAGATCCGCTGGGCGCTGCCGGTCAGCACCGAGCCGACGGCGCCGAAGGTGGCCATCGAGACCATGAAGTAGGTCTTCACCGGCAGGCCGCCGGCCAGGTCGGCGGTGCCGTAGGCGTGGATGAAGAAGAAGTACATCAGCGCCGGGTAGAGGATCGTGAAGAGCAGGTACTTCCTGTTGCGCAGGGTGCGCGTGATCTCCAGCCGGACCAGGGTGGTCATCGCGCGGCCTCCGTCGCGAACTCGGTGCTGCCGGCGGCGTCCTGCTCGCCGGTGATGGTCAGGAAGGCCTGCTCCAGGCCCAGGCCGGTGACCTCCAGGCCGCGCGGGTACAGACCCGCCCGGTAGAGGCCGGCGACGCCCGCGTCGGCGTCCGCGGTCCGGATCCGGACCGTCCGCACCCCCGGCACCCGGGCGGTGACGTCCAGGGCCAGCACCCCGGGCAGGCCGCGCAGCGCCGGTTCGTCGAACGGGGCGTCCGCGTCGTGCAGTTCGAAGGTGATCCGGCGGGCCCCGGCCTTCGCCTTGATCTCGGCGGACGAACCGTCGGCGATCAACCGGCCCCGGTGCAGCACGAGGACGCGGTCGGCGATCGCGTCCGCCTCCTCCAGGTAGTGGGTGGCGAACAGCACCGTGCGCCCGGCGTCGGCCTGCGTCCGCATGCTCGCCCAGAACGACCGGCGGACGGAGACGTCCATGCCGGTGGTGGGCTCGTCCAGCACGATCAGGTCGTTGGCCCCGGCGATCGCCAGGGCGAAGCGCACCCGCTGCTCCTGGCCGCCGGAGAGTCTGTCGACCCGCCGCTCGGCCAGGTCGGTGATCCCGGCGTCGGCCAGCACCTCCGGGACGGCCCGGCCGCGCGGGTGGACGTCACAGGCCAGCGTGACCAGTTCGCGCACCTTGACGTCGGCCATCAGCCCGCCGCTCTGCAGCATCGCGCCGACCCGGCCGGCCGCGATCGCCGCGCGCGGGGCGCCGCCGAACAGGGTGACGCTGCCGCGGTCCGGCTCGCGCAGGCCGAGCAGCAGGTCCAGGCTGCTGGACTTGCCCGCGCCGTTCGGGCCGAGCAGCGCGACGGTCTCGCCCGGCCGCAGCACGAGGTCGAGTCCTTCGACGGCCCGCACCCGCCCGTAACTCTTGCCGACGCCCCGGAAGGCGGCCACCTCGGTACCCATCGACCCGGTCCTCTTCCCTGCTGGTGTCGTTCGCACCACCTCAGAGTCCCGTGCCGGACGGTCGCGGCGGCAGTGCCCGCCGTCGTGCCTTCGGCATGACGGATGTCATGGCGGCGGCCGGTACCCGGAGCACGGGTACCGGCCGCCGAAGCCGCAGGTCAGGGCCGGTCGCCGGAGCCGCGCGGCAGGCTGCCGCGCGGCGGCCGGACAGCTCGGCCCGTACGGGTGCGGGCGGCACCGGGGGCGGCCTCAGCGGCCCACGACCGGCCCTCCCCGCCGCCCCCGGCCCCGGGCCGGCCTCAGAGCCCGAGCGACTTCTTCACGAAGTCGACCTGGAGCAGCAGCAGGTTCTCCGCGACCTCCTCCTGCGGGGTCATGTGCGTCACGCCGGAGAGCGGCAGCACGGTGTGCGGCCGGCCGGCCGCCAGCAGCGCCGAGGAGAGCCGCAGGGTGTGCGCGGCCACCACGTTGTCGTCCGCCAGACCATGGATGATCATCAGCGGGCGCTCCAGCCCGGCCGCGTGACCGGTCAGCGAGTTGGCCGCGTAGACCTCGGGCCGCTCGGCGGGGTGGCCCAGGTAACGCTCGGTGTAGTGGGTGTCGTACAGCTCCCACTCGGTCACCGGGGCGCCGGCCACGGCCGCGTGGAAGACGTCCGGCCGGCGCAGCACGGCGAGCGCCGCGAGGTAGCCGCCGTACGACCAGCCGCGGATCGCGACCCGGTCGAGGTCCAGCGGGAACTCCTCGGCGAGCGCCCGCACCGCGTCCACCTGGTCGTCCAGGGTGGCGCCGGCGAAGTCGAAGGCGATCGACTTCTCCCACTCCGGCCCGCGCCCGGGGGTGCCGCGCCCGTCGGCGACGACCACCGCGAAACCCTGGTCGGCGAACCACTGCGAGTTGAGGTGCGGGTTGTGCGCCTGGACGACGCGCTGCCCGTGCGGGCCGCCGTACGGGTCCATCAGGACGGGCAGCAGGCCGTCCCGCTCACGGTCGTAGCCGGTGGGCAGGAAGACGGCGGCGGGGACGCGGCGCTCGCCGGCGAAGCGGAAGACCGGACGCGCGGTGAGGACCGGGGCCTCGGCGTAGGACGCGATGGTGGCGACGACGTCGACCACCACGCCCTCCGGGAGGTCCCGGGCGACCTGGACCAGCGTGCCCGGCAGATCGGGCTCCGCGGTGGCCCGCACGGTGATGCCCGCCGCGTGCACCGCCGTGGTCACCGAGGTGAACGGCCGGTCGTTGGAGGCCTCCCAGGAGAGCCGCTTGCCGTCGTGGCTGACCCGGCCGGCCGCGATCCAGCCCGGCTCGGGGTCGGTCTCGGCGGCGCCCCCGGAGGCGGTGAAGAAGACCTCCTCGCCCGTCACCGCCAGCACCGAGCGCACCAGCAGGTCGGCCCCGGTGACGGCCTGGTCGCCGATCACCAGCGCCCGCACGCCTCCCTCGTCGGAGATCCGCACCAGCTTGCCGTCCGGCGTCCAGGCCGGGACGCCCTGGAAGAGCTCCAGCCAGGCGTCGTCGCGCTCCTCGAACAGCAGCTCGGTGGCACCGGTCTCGACGTCCACCCCGAGGATCCGCTGGCCGCGCTGGTCCCGGGCCTGCACGAGCAGCAGCGGCACGCCGCCCGTCGACCAGTGCACCCGGGCCAGGTAGGGGAAGGCCTCGTCGTCCCAGACGATCTCCGTCCGGCTGCCGTCCAGGCCGATCAGCCAGAGGCCGACCGCGGCGTTGGCGGTGCCGGCGGCGGGGTAGGCGATCTCGGCGGGCTCGGTGCCCGGGTTGGCCGGGTCGGCGATCCACCAACGGCGCACCGGGGTGTCGTCGGCCCGCTCGACCAGCAGCCGGTCGCTCTGCGGCGACCACCAGAAGCCGCGGTCGCGGCTCATCTCCTCCTGCGCGATGAACTCGGCCTGGCCCCATGTCACCCCGGGACCGTCGGGCTGCGCGAGGGCCCGGTCGGCGGTGCCGTCGGTGCGGGTCAGCCGCAGCTCGCCGGCGGTGTTGGCGTACGCGACGTGGGCGCCGTCCGGGGCGAGGCGCGGATCGACCACCGGCCCCTCGGCGGGCAGCTCGGCGGTGCCGCCCGCGACCAGGTCGGCCGTGAAGAGCCGGCCGGAGAGGGCGAAGGCCGCCAGCGCGCCGGCGCCGTCCAGGGAGTAGCCGACGATGCCGGCCGAGCCCTCGCGGCTGCGCTCGCGACGGGCCTTCTCGGCCGGGGAGAGGTCCTCCTCGCCCCCGCCGAGCAGGGCGACCGGGTCGGCGGCGATCCGCTCCTCGCCGGTGGCGGTGTCGAGGGTCCAGAGGCGGTTGGCCCGGTCGCTGCCGAGGGGGGTCTGCCCGGCAGCGGGGCGGGGGAGGGAGCGCAGGAAGACGACCCGGGAGCCGTCGGATGCGACGGAGAAGGACCGGGGGGCGCCGACGGTGTAGCGCAGGGTGCGCGCGTACTGCCTCGGGAAGGTGTCCGCAGGGGTGTGGGAGGTCATGGCACCAGACCCTATGACGTTCCCCCGCCACCACCCGGTGGATTGTGATCACTCGTTCGGAGCATCGTCGGCCGGACCGCCCCCAGGGGGTCCGCACCCCTTCCGACCGGCCCATGCGCCCTATTTGTGCCACCATGCCCCGGCGCGTGCAGCCTCACTGAACGTAATAAGCCCCTCACTCATCGGGTATGACTGGTTCAACGCGTGATCGTCAGGCCCCGTCCCGGGCCCCGGTCACCCGACCGCTAGTCCCGCACGGTCCCGACCGCCACCCTCCCCGAGGGGGTGGCGCACCCGAGAAGGGGTGTGAGCCGACATGGCTTTGTCCATCTCCGCAGCCATGCTGATGCTGGTCATCGTGGTGGTGCTGATCCGCCGCTCCGGCCTGAAGCTCGGGCACGCGATCATCTGCGCGCTGCTCGGCTTCTACCTGGCGTCCAGCTCCATCGCGCCGTCGATCAGCCAGGTCACCAGCAACCTCGCCGGAATGATCAACGGCCTGAAGCTCTGACCCCTCGCACGCGGTCGTTAGGCTTCCTCCCATGACCGCGACTACCGGCCGCCGCCTGCTCCTGGTGCACGCCCACCCCGACGACGAGTCGATCGGCAACGGCGCCACGATGGCCAGGTACACCGCCGAGGGCACCCGGGTCACCCTGGTGACCTGCACCCTCGGCGAGGGCGGCGAGGTGATCCCGCCGGAGCTGGCCCGTCTGACGGCGGATCGGGACGACACCCTCGGCCCCCACCGGATCGGCGAGCTGACCGACGCCATGCGCGCGGTCGGCGTCGCCGATTTCCGCTTCCTCGGGGGCGCGGGCCGCTACCGCGACTCCGGGATGATGGGCGTCCCCGACAACGACGTGCCCGGCTGCTTCTGGCGGGCGGACGTGGACGAGGCGGCCGGCCACCTGGTCGCGGTGGTCCGCGAGGTGCGGCCGCAGGTCCTGGTCACCTACGACGAGGACGGCGGCTACGGGCACCCGGACCACATCCAGGCCCACCGGGTGGCCATGCGCGCGTACGAGCTGGCCGCCGATCCGGCGTACCGGCCCGACCTGGGCGCCGCCTGGCGGATCGCCAAGGTCTACTGGAACCGGATGCCCCGCTCGGTGATCGAGCGGGGGCTGGCCGAGACCGCCGCCAAGGCGCCGTCGCCCGGGGCGGCCAAGCCCTCCGACGTCCCCGGCGTGGTGGACGACGCCGTGATCACCACGGTGCTGGACGGCGCCGCGTTCGCCGGCCGGAAGGCGGCCGCGATGGCCGCGCACGCCACCCAGATCACCGTGCACGGCGACTGGTTCACGCTCTCCAACGACCTCGGCCAGCCGCTGGTCGCGACCGAGTACTACCAGCTGGTACGTGGCCAGGCCGGGCCGCGGCTCCCGGAGGACGACCTCTTCGCCGGCCTGGACAGCGCCTTCGACAGCGCCTTCGAGAGCTCCGAGGAGAGTGCCCGATGACCGAGCCCGCCACCCAGCAGGCCCGTCGCCGCTCGATCCCGGCGGCCGTCCTCGGCACCCGCGCCGAGCGACTGGCCGAGCCGCAACCCCCGCGAATCGGGAGGATCGCGGCCTATGTCCTGTTCTTCCTGCTGGGCATCGCGGTGTCGGTCTGCGGAGCATTTGTGCAGGCCTTGTGGCCGCCCGTGGGAGTCCTGCTGGCACTCGCCGCCACCGGCGCCACCTTCTACGCGGGCCTGCGGGTGACCGGCACCCGGCTCGGCGCGGCCCTGCCGGCGGCCGGCTGGTTCCTGGCACTGCTGCTGGTCATGGTGCCCCGCCCCGAGGGCGACAATGTGCTCTGGACCAATGCCACGTCACTCGCCTGGCTGTTCGTCGGCTCGATCCTCGGCGTGATCTGCGCCACCCTGCCGACCCGGACCAGCTGGTTCCCCGGGGTGCCGGGCCCACCGCGCTGACCACCCCGGCGGGCCGCGTACGGCACCGCGTACGACGCGCAGTCAGGACCACGCGGCCGTACTCTCATACCGGAGGAACCGGACGTATCAGGTTCTATCCGAACCGGTTCACCGCTCAGTTCTTCCCAGTATGGTGGTGCCGCAGAACGCCGTACCCGACCGCCGCCCGCCAGGCCCGGCGACCACGAACCGCGGTCGCGCCGCACGGCCCGCCCGCGAACCCGGAGCAGAGCAGCATTGAGCAGCCGCGAATCTGACAACGCCCACCCGACGCCCCGGCGGACGGGCCCGGACGCCTACCCGTCGGGCACCCCGCCCTACGGCACACCGGGCTTCCCCGGCGGCGACCGCGCGGGTGCCGGTGCCGCCCCGGGCTCCGCGTCGAACGGCGAGGACGAGGCCCCGAAGACCGAGACCACGCTGACCACCCGGGTCCGGATCAACATCCCGGGCTCGCGCCCGATCCCGCCCGTGGTGGTCCGCAGCACCGTCAAGAACGAGGACGGCCAGGGCGAGGAGAACCCGCCCGCCGCCGAACCGGCCGGCCCCCGGCACCGCTCCGCCGCACCCGCCTCCCCCGTCCTCGGGGTGATGGACGGCGGCACGAGAGCGGCCACCCCGCCGAACCTGCCGCCGGAGTGGGAGATCCCGCCCGCCACCTCCGAGTCGGAGTCCACCGGTGCGTGGTTCCGGCCGCGCCAGAAGAAGGGCCCGGCCGCGGAGCCCGCCGCCGTCCCGGCCGGCGCCCCGGGCGTGCCCTCCGACCCGTCCGCCCCCGGCAGCGCGCCGGGCGCCGGCGCCGAGGCCCGCCCGAACGGCGCCCGGCCGAAGGCCGCGCGCTCCGCCCGGGCCGCGGACCAGGGGGCGAACCGCCCGAGCGGCCGTCCGGTACCGACGCAGGCCGCCGCACCGGCCCCGCGTCCGACCGGCGCGCCCGCCTCCCCCTTCGGCGCCGGACCGGACGCCCTCGGGGACGAGGCCGGCGTGTACGAGGACGCCCCGGTGGACCCGTTCGCCACCGGCCCCGCCGCGGACCCGTTCACCCCCGACCCCTTCGCGCCCGGCCCCGGCACGGCGCACCGTGCCCCGCGGGGCGCCGGCCACCCGCAGCAGCAGGGCCCCGGCCACCCGGTGGGCGGCCCGGCCGACACCGCGAACCCGGAGGACACCTCGGTCGACGGCTTCGCGCCGATCCGCGAGGACGGGCCGCCGCCCGCCGCCATATCCGGTCCGCCCCACGGCGCCCCGGCCCAGCACGGCCTGTCGCCCAACGGCGCGCCGCAGAACGGCCGGCCGCAGAACGGGCTGTTCGCCTCGGCCCCGGCCGGCGCCGACCCGTTCGCCGCCCAGCGCACCCCGGCCGGCACGGAGCCGTACGGCACCGCCGCCCCCGGCGGCCTCTTCCCCGGCGCCCCCGGCCATCAGGGCGAGCCCACGCACCCGTTCGACCCGCACGCCGAGCTGCGCGAGGGCCCCGGCGGCACCGCCCCCGGCCGGCCGCACCCCGGCGGCCCGGAGGCCGGTACGCCGGCCGGTCCCGGCCAGGTGCCGGCCCCCGCGCCGGCCCCGAAGCAGCCCGTGCCCGCCGCGCCGCAGGCCCCCAAGGCCGCCGGCGGCAAGGCCAAGCGGGGCGGCGGCAAGAAGCTCGTCAAGCTCGCTGTCTACGGC
This sequence comes from Kitasatospora sp. NPDC091207, assembly GCF_044768625.1. NCBI lineage: Bacteria > Bacillati > Actinomycetota > Actinomycetes > Kitasatosporales > Streptomycetaceae > Kitasatospora > Kitasatospora sp. NPDC091207. Next base: position 116,116 of record NZ_JBIVVS010000003.1, on the reverse strand, counting down.
GTCGGCGGGGTGCTCTTCCTCGGCGCCGCCGCGTACGGCACCGGCCTGATGCTGAACCAGTCCGACATCCCCAAGGGCACCGTGGTGCTCGGCACGGACATCGGCGGCAGCAACCGCGACCAGGCGATCCACCAGCTCGACGACACGGTCGGCAAGGCCGGCCAGCAGCCGGTCAAGCTGAAGATCGGCGAACAGGCGCTGGACCTCGACCCGGCCGTCGCCGGGCTGAGCTTCGACACCACGGCCACCGTGGACCGGCTCACCCAGCACTCGTACAGCCCGGTCGACGTGATCACCTCGCTGAAGGGCGACGAGAAGGCCGTGCCGCCGGAGGTCAAGGTGGACCGGGCCAAGCTCAAGGCCGCCCTGGAGGGGCTGGCCGCCGGTTCGGGGCAGGGCCTCCAGGAGGGCTACGTCCGGTTCGGCGACTCCGGCGAGCCCGTCGTGGTGCCCGGCAGGGCCGGCCAGGCGGTCGACGCCGCGTCCGCCGTCGACCAGGTCGAGCAGGCCTACCGCGACCGCGCCTCGGGCAAGTCCGAGCAGCCCGTCGCGCTGACCGTGACGGCCGCCCAGCCCAAGGTCTCCCCGCAGGCCCTGCAGGCCGCCGCGGACAGCCTCGGCAAGTCCGCGGTCAACGGCAAGATCCACATCGTGGCCGGCGCCAAGACCTGGGACTTCGGCCCGAAGACCGCCCCCAAGACGCTCACCCTGGTGCCCGACGCCGCCGGCAAGATCGTGCCCAAGTGGGACCTGGACGCGCTGAACGGCCAGCTGGGCGGCGTGTTCGACAAGGTGAAGGTCAAGAAGAACGGCCAGACCGTCGTGCTCACCCCGCAGGACGTCGCCGACGCCATCACCTCGGTGCTGGACAAGACCGGCGACAAGGACCGCACCGTCAAGTTCACCGCCGTCTGAGCACGTTCACCCGCCGCCCCGGCGCGCCCACCCGCGCCGGGCGCGCGGCGGGGTGACCGAACCAGTGGGGGCGGGCCCGGATCCGGGCCCGCCCCTCGACAACTCACCTCCCCGGTCAGCAAGATGTGACGCCGTACCACCCGTCACATCCCTCACCTCCGCACCGGGAGAAGCACCATGGGCCGCCTCACCTCAAGCCGCACGGCCCTGCTCGCCGGCCTCACCGCCGTCTCGCTCTCGCTGACCCTCTGCGCGTGCGGCTCCGGCACGAGTGGCGCCGGGGCACTCCCCACCCCGCTCGAAACGCCCAAACTCACCGCGATCGACATCAACCCGCACGACCGCGCCGAGCTGCGCCAGGGCGGCACCCTGCGGGTCGCCGTCGCCCAGTTCTCCACCCAGTGGTCGCCGATCCACACCGACGGCAGCGAGTCCTCCACGGTCACCGTCACCAAGCCGCTGCTGCCGACCTTCTTCCGCTCCGACGCCGCCGGCACGCAGAGCATCAACCCGGCCTACCTCCAGGACGCCCGGTCCGAGCTCAGGGACGGCCACCAGGTCGTCACCTGGACGCTCAACCCGAAGGCGAAGTGGTCCGACGGCACCCCGCTCACCTGGCGCGACATCGAGGCCAACTGGCGCGCGCTGAACGGGAAGGACCCGGCCTTCAAGGCCTCCAGCAGCACCGGCTTCGAGCTGGTCACGTCGGTCGAGAAGGGCAAGGACGAGTTCCAGGCCGTGATGACCTTCGACCGGCCCTTCTCCGAGTGGCAGTCGATGTTCAACGGCGCCGCCAACGCCCCGCTGCTGCCCGCCGGCCGGATCGCCACCCCGGACCTGTTCAACACCGCCTACCTGGACGCGATACCGGTCACCGCGGGTCCGTTCAAGGTGGAGAAGCTGGACCGGGCGACGCAGACCGTCACCCTGGTCGCCGACCCCGCCTGGTGGGGCGAGAAGCCGCTGCTGGACCGGATCGTCTTCCGCGCGATGGTGCCCAACACGATGGCCACCGCCTTCGCCAAGGGTGAGATCGACCTCTTCAACAACGGCCCCGACGTGGCCGGCTACCAGCTCGTCAGGAGCACCAGGGGCGCCGCCGTGCGCCGCGCCGGCGGGCCCGATTTCCGCCAGTTCACGCTGAACAGCAGGAGCCCCGTCCTGACCGACCCGGCCGTCCGGCAGGCCCTGTTCCAGGCGATCAACCGGGACGCCATCACCCGCTCCGACCTCAGCGGCCTGGACTGGCCCACCGTCACCCTCAACAACCACCTGCTGGTGGCCAACCAGAACGCCTACCGGGACAACTCCCTCGGCCTCAGCCGCTACGACCCGGCCGACGCGGTCCGCAAGCTGGACGCGGCCGGCTGGAAGCTCGACGGCGACGTCCGCAAGAAGGACGGCCGGGAGCTGAACCTGCGGATGGTCATCCCGGCCGGCGTCACCCAGGCCCAGAACGAGGCCGCCGTCACCACCCGGATGCTCAAGGACGTCGGCGTGAAGGTCACCACGGTGACCGCCGCCGCCAACGAGTTCTTCGACAAGTACGTCAACCGGCACGACTTCGACATCGCCGCCTACTCGCTGCTCGGCACGCCGTTCCCGGCCAGCGGCAACCGGGCCAACTTCGCCCAGAACGGCGGCACCAACCACTCCCAGACCGGCAGCGCCGCCGCCGACGCCGCCCTCGACCGGGCCTCCGCCGCGACCGACGCGGCCGGCGCCTTCGAGGCCATCAACCAGGCCGACGGCGAGCTGTGGAAGGTGGCCGGGGTCCTGCCGCTCTACCAGCGCCCGCAGCTGTACGGCGCCCGCGCCGACCTGGCCAACATCGGCGCGCAGGGTCTGTCCGACATCGTCTGGGAGAACGTCGCCTTCCAGAAGTGAACCGGCCCGGGACGCACCGGGCCCCGGGGTCGGTCCGACCCCGGGGCCCGGCCGCGCCGGGCGGTCAGCCCGCGCCGATCACGTCCCGGACCTCGGCGAAGTGGCAGGCCGACTCGTGGGCGGCCGGGCCGCTCAGCGTGGCCGGCACCGCCAGCAGCGGGACTTCGGTGGAGCAGCGCTCCTCCGCCTTCCAGCAGCGGGTGCGGAACCGGCAGCCGGACGGCGGGTTCGCCGGCGACGGCAGGTCACCGCTGAGCAGGATCCGTTCCCGGGCCTCCCGGCCGGTCGGGTCCGGCACCGGCACCGCGGAGAGCAGCGCCTGGGTGTACGGGTGCGTCGGGTGGGAGTAGATCTGGTCCTCCGTACCGATCTCGACCATCTTGCCGAGGTACATCACACCGACCCGGTCGGAGATGTGCCGGACGATCGAGAGGTCGTGCGCGATGAACATGTACGACAGCTCGAACTCGGTCTGCAGCTGCTCCAGCAGGTTGATCACCTGGGCCTGGACCGAGACGTCCAGCGCGGAGACCGGCTCGTCGCAGATGATCAGCTCCGGCTTGAGCGCGAGGCCGCGGGCGATGCCGATGCGCTGGCGCTGACCGCCGGAGAACTGGTGCGGGTACCGGTTGATGTACTCCGGGTTGAGACCCACCACGTCCAGGAGGTCCTGGACGGCCTTGCGGCGGTCGCCCTTGGGAGCCACCTCGGGGTGGATCTCGAAGGGCTCGCCGATGATGTCGCCGACCGTCATGCGCGGGTTGAGCGAGGTGTACGGGTCCTGGAACACCATCTGGATGTTCCGGCGGACCGCCTTCAGCGCCGCGCCGGAGAGCCGGGTGATGTCCTCGCCCTTGAACAGCACCTGGCCGGAGGTGGCCCGCTCCAGGTTCATCAGCACCTTGGCCAGCGTGGACTTGCCACAGCCGGACTCCCCCACGATGCCGAGCGTCTCGCCCTTCATCAGCTCGAAGGAGATGCCGTCGACCGCCTTCACCGCGCCGACCTGCTTCTTGAGGACGATCCCCTGGGTCAGCGGGTAGTACTTCACCAGGTCCCTGACCTCCAGGATGGGCTCAGCCATGGAGGGTCTCCTTCCAGAAGTGGCAGGCGCTGCGGCGACCCGGCAGGTCGGCCCCGTCGGCGTCCAGCACCGGCACCAGCCGCGGGAGTTCACTGCGGCAGCGGTCGGCCGCCCGGTCACAGCGCGGGTTGAACGCGCAGCCCTCGGGGATCCGCAGCAGGCTCGGCGGCAGACCCTGGATGGCGTAGAGGTTCTGGCCCTTCTGGTCCAGCCGGGGGATCGAGCGGAGCAGGCCCTTGGTGTACGGGTGCGCCGGTCGCGCGTACAGCTCGTGCACCGGGGCGGTCTCGACGATCCGGCCGGCGTACATCACGGCGATCTTGTCCGCGACGTCGGCGACCACACCGAGGTCGTGGGTGATCAGGATCAGGCCCATGTTGAACTCGGCCTGCAGCTCCGCCAGCAGGTCCATCACCTGGGCCTGCACGGTCACGTCCAGCGCCGTGGTCGGCTCGTCCGCGATGATCAGGTCCGGCTCCAGCGCCAGCGCCATCGCGATCATGATGCGCTGGCGCATACCGCCGGAGAACTGGTGCGGATAGTCGCCCACCCGCTGCCTGGCGGCGGGGATGCGCACCCGATCCATCAGCTCGACGGCCTTCTCCTTGGCCTCCTTGCGGGAGGCCCCCTGGTGCACCCGGAACATCTCGCCGAGCTGGTAGCCCACGCTCAGTACCGGGTTCAGCGAGGAGAGCGCGTCCTGGAAGATCATCGCGATCTTCCGGCCGCGCACCGCCCGCCGCGCCTTGGAACTCATGGTGAGCAGGTCCTCGCCCCGGAACCGGATCGAGCCTGCGGTGATCTTGCCGGGCGGCATGTCCAGGATGCCCATGATCGCCTGCGCGGTCACCGACTTGCCCGAACCGGACTCCCCCAGCACCGCCAGGGTCTCCCCCGCCGACACCGAGTAGCTCACGCCGTTCACGGCCTTGGCCACGCCGTCCCGGGTGTGGAACTCGATGTGCAGGTCGTCGACCTCCAGCAGCGGTGTCCCGGGTACCAGGCTCTCCCGGCCGCCGCCGATCACCTCCACCGCGTCCCGGCGCGGGGCGCCGTCCTTCGCCTGCTTCGACAGCTTCGTCGTGTCACTCATCGTCCGCGGCCCTCCTCAGCGCAGCTTCGGGTCGAGGGCGTCGCGCACCGCGTCGCCGAGCATGATGAACGCCAGCACCGTGATGCTCAGCACGATGGCCGGGAAGAGCAGCACATGGGGCGCGGTCAGGAAGCGGGACTGCGCGTCACTGATCATCAGGCCCCAGGAGATCGCCGGGGACTGGATGCCGATGCCGAGGTACGAGAGCGCCGCCTCGGCCCCGATGTAGACGCCCAGGTTGATCGTCGAGACCACGATCACCGGGGCGACCGCGTTCGGCAGGATGTGCCGGGAGACGATCCGTCCGGTGCCGGCGCCGAGCGCCTTGGCCGCGACCACGTAGTCGTTGTGCTTGTTGGAGAGCACCGCCGAGCGCATCAGCCGGTAGATCTGCGGCCAGCCGAGGACGGCCATCACCGCGGAGACCGTCCAGGCGTTGCCCTTGCCCCAGGTGGACATGATGAGCATGCCGCCGAGCAGCAGCGGGATGGCGAAGAAGATCTCGGTGACCCGGGAGAGCAGGCTGTCCCAGACCCCGCCGATCCAGCCGGCCCAGAGGCCCAGCGTGCCGCCGACGGCGACCACCAGCGAGGTGGTCAGGATGCCGACGATGATCGAGTTGCGGGCGCCCCAGACGGTGCGGGTGTAGATGTCGCAGCCCTGGACGTCGAAGCCGAACCAGTGGTCGGCGCTGGGCCGCTTCAGCGAGTCGGCCAGGTTGCAGAAGCCCGCCGACCTCGGGTCCCCGTCGGTGAACAGGTGCGGGGCGACGGCGAGCGCCACCATGAACAGCGCCAGGAACCCGCCGATCAGGAACAGCGGGTTGCGCCGCAGGTCGTACCAGGCGTCGGTCCACAGGCTGGCCACCCGCTCGTTGCCGGCCTTGCCGCCCTTGCCGTCCTTGGTGAGCGTCCCGGCTCCGGCGGCCGGCCCGCTCCCGGCCGATCCGGTTCCGGGCTGCCCGGGGATCGTCGCCTTCGTGTTCTCGCTCTTCGTCGGCTCACTCATAGCGGATCCTCGGGTCCAGGACGGCGTACAGCAGGTCGACCACCAGGTTGGCGAACAGGTAGACGAGCACCAGAGCGCTCACGATGCCCACCACGATGGTGCGTTCCCGCAGGTAGACGGACTGGAAGAGCTGGTGTCCGACCCCGGGGATGTTGAAGATGCCCTCGGTGATGACCGCACCGCCCATCAGCCCGCCCAGGTCCATGCCCAGGAAGGTGACGATCGGGATCAGCGCGTTGCGCAGCCCGTGCCGGACGACCACCCGCAGCGGGCCGAGTCCCTTGGCGACCGCCGTGCGGACGTAGTCCGCCCGCATCACCTCGATCAGGCTGGTCCTGGTGAGCCGGGCGATGTACGCCAGTGAGGTGGAGGCGAGGACGTAGGCCGGCAGCAGATAGGACCGGAAGCCGGCGTCCTCGTTGAACGAGACCGGGAAGAAGTCGATCCCGTAGTCGGTGTTGAGCTTCACCCCGAGGACCAGTTGCAGCACGAAGCCGATCACGAAGACCGGGATCGAGATGACCATCAGGGTCGAGATCAGCACCACGTTGTCGATGAACTTGCCGCGCCGCAGGGCCGCGACCACACCCGCGGTGACTCCCACCACCATCTCGATGACCAGCGCGGTCACCGCCAGGTTGATGGTGTACGGGAAGGCCGTCTTCATGACGTCCACGACCTGGTTGCCGCGGTAGTCCTCCCCGAAGTCGCCCTTGAACAGGCCGACCAGGTAGTCCCAGTACTGGATGAAGAACGGGTCGTCCAGGTGGTAGCGGTCCCGCAGGACCGCGACGACGGCGGGGTCCTGCCGCTTCTCACCGGCCAGTGCCGTGATGGGGTCGCCAGGCAGCAGGAAAACCAGTGCGTAGATCAGGAACGTCGCGCCGAGGATCACAGGTATGGCCTGGATGATTCGGCGGACCACATAGCGGCCCATGCGGCCTCCTCGTGGTTCGGGGCACGCCTGTGCCGGGCGGCACGGGGGTTGCCCGCACCGCCCGTCAGCTCGTGCCGGTCAGCTGGGACGCGGTCAGGCCAGCTCTACGTCGGCGAGGTCGATGCGGTTCTGGGCGTCGATGACGACGTTCTTCACAGCCTTGGTGTAGGCACCGGAGGTCATGTACGTGTAGACCGGGATGTACGGCAGTTCCTTGATCAGGATGTCGTCGGCCTGCTGGTAGAGCTTGATGCCCTCGGTGTCGCTCGTCGCGCTGTCGGCCTTCGCCAGCAGGGCCTCGAAGTCCTCGTTGACGTAGCCGCCGTAGTTGGAGCCGTTGTCGATCGCGATCTTGGAGAAGATCGGCCGCAGGTAGTTCTCGATCGACGGGTAGTCCATCTGCCAGGCCATCCGGAAGGCGCCGGAGTACTTGTGGTCGCCCAGCGCGGTGAGGATCGCGCCGAACTTCTCGAACGGCTTGAAGGTGACCTCGACGCCGAGGTTGTTCTTCAGCTGGTTGCCGACCGCCTCGATCCACTCCTTGTGGCCGCCGTCGGCGTTGTAGCCGATCTCCAGCGTGTTGCCGGGCAGGCCGCCGGCCTGGGTGAAGAGCTCCTTGGCCTTCTTCGGGTCGTACTTGGCGACATCGCCCATGGCGCCCTTGCGGTACCCGGGAATGATCGGGCTGATGAAGTCGTCGGCCGGGACGCGGGTGCCCGAGAAGATGGTCTTGGTGATCGTTTCCCGGTCGATCGCCATCGAGATCGCCTTGCGGATCTCCGGATTCGCGAACGCCGGATTGGTCGAGATCGGGAATCCGAGGTAACCGACCCCGGATTCCGGCTTGTAGATGTAGCGGTCACCGAACTCCTGGGCGACGCTCGACATCGCCGAGACCGGGAGCTTGTTGGTGATCTGGATGTTGCCCGCGCGCAGGTCGTTGTACGCGGTCTCCAGCTTGTCGTAAATCTTGAAGGTTACGGAATCCAGCTTGGCCTTTCCGTCGGCCGCCGGGAAGTTCTCGTACCGCTTCACCTTGATCTGCTTGTTGTGCTCCCACTTCCCGTCCATCTGGAACGGGCCGTTTCCGATCGGCGCGTCCTCGAAGGCCTTCGGGTCGGTGAAGAACGCCTTCGGCAGCGGGAAGAACGCGGTGTAGCCGAGCATGGTCTTGAACTGGGAGAACGGCGCCTTGAGCGTCACCGTGAAGGTCTTGTCGTCGACGACCTTGAGGCCCTTGAGCTTGTCCGTGGCGGGCTTCTTGTCCTTGCCCGGGGCCAGCTCGTCGGAACCGAGGATCTTGTCGAAGAACGGCAGGCCCTCGTTCGCGTTGTCCTGGTTCGCCCCGAAGTTCCAGGCGTCGACGAAGCTCTGCGCGACGACCTTCTCGCCGTTGTGGAAGGTGTAGCCGTCCTTGAGCTTGATCGTCCAGGTGGTCGCATCGGGACTCTCGATCGACTCCGCGGCCCGGAGCTTGGGCGAGTTGTCCTTGTTGTCGTAGTCGATCAGGCCGACGAAGAGCGCCGAGAGGACCGAGGCACCCTCGGACTCGGCCGTGTTCTGCGGCACCAGGCCGTGCTGCGGCTCACCCGACTCGATGCTGATCGAGCCGCCCTTCTTGCCGGATCCGCCGCTCGCCTGGTCCGAGGACTTCTTGTCACTGCCGGTGCTGCACGCGGAGATCGCAAGCGCGGTGCAGGCCGCCAGCGCGGTCCAACGCATCGTCTTGGTGAGCCTCATTCAACTGCCTCTCGATTTAGGGGCTTACGAACGAACGGCGCCCCGCCAGTCGGTGTGCCGGGCATGGCGAGGGTCGACATCTCAGGGCCGATCCGCACAGTTGGCGAGGTGACCACTGATACGCGCAGAGCAACTATCGATCACCCGACCCCTCCGGCGGAATCCGCGTCACATCTCTTTTCAATTACATGCTCAGACCAAGTCGTGACAATGCTCGCCAAATTCCTGCATATCGCACCCGGAAGGCCGGACTCCGGTTTCCGAATACCGAACAATAAGTTCCGGTATTCGATGCTTTACGGAGCGTAATGATCATTTCCGGAGCCGGAATTCCGGCGTTTCCGCAGGACAACGCAAGGGCGCGCCCTCCGGATGGAGGACGCGCCCTTGGTGCGGGGTCAGCAGGACTGTGTCAACTGGATTCCGGTGCGGGCGCCGCGCCGCCCTCGCGGCCCTGCCCGCCGTCGCCGGCCCCGCGCTCAGCCGCGAAGTGGCAGGCCGAGTCGTGCCGGGCGAGCCCGTCCAGCCAGGCCGGAGCGGCCAGCAGCGGCACCTCCGCGGCGCACCGCTCCTGGGCCTTCCAGCAGCGCGTGCGGAACCGGCAGCCGGACGGCGGGTTCGCCGGCGACGGCACGTCCCCGACGAGCACGATCCGGTCGCGGGACTCACGCGCCGTCGGGTCCGGCACCGGCACCGCGGAGAGCAGCGCCTGGGTGTACGGATGCGTCGCGTGGTCGTAGATCTCCAGGTCGGACCCGATCTCCACCATCCTGCCGAGGTACATCACGCCGACCCGGTCGGAGATGTGCCGGACGATCGAGAGGTCGTGCGCGATGAACATGTACGAGAGGTTGAACTCGGTCTGCAGCTGCTCCAGCAGGTTGATCACCTGGGCCTGGACCGAGACGTCCAGTGCGGAGACCGGCTCGTCACAGATGATCACCTCCGGCTTGAGCGCCAGCCCCCGGGCGATGCCGATGCGCTGGCGCTGACCGCCGGAGAACTGGTGCGGGTACCGGTTGATGTACTCCGGGTTCAGGCCGACCACGTCCAGCAGGTCCTGGACGGCCCGGCGGCGGTCGCCCTTCGGCGCCACGTCGGAGTGGATCTCGTACGGCTCGCCGATGATGTCGCCGACCGTCATCCGCGGGTTGAGCGAGGTGTACGGGTCCTGGAACACCATCTGGATGTTCCGGCGGACCGCCTTCAGCCCCGCGCCGGAGAGCCGGGAGATCTCCTCCCCCTTGTAGCGCACCGACCCGCCGGTGGCCGGCTCCAGGTTCATCAGCACCTTGGCCAGCGTGGACTTGCCGCAGCCGGACTCCCCCACGATGCCGAGCGTCTCGCCCTGCATCAGGTCGAAGCTGACCCCGTCGACGGCCTTCACCGCGCCGACCTGCTTCTTGAAGACGACGCCCTTCGTCAGCGGGAAGTGCTTGACCAGATCCCGGACTTCGAGGATCGGCTCGCCGCGCGGCACCTCCTGCGCGAACGTCACCTCCTGCGGCACCGCGGGCCCGAGCGGGCTGGCCCCGTCAGCCATGGAGGGTCTCCTTCCAGAAGAAGCAGGCGCTGCCCCGCCCGGGCAGCTCGGTGCCGTCGTCCGCGGTGACCTGGAACAGCTTCGGCACCTCGGCCCGGCAGATGTCCTGGGCCCGCGGGCAGCGCGGGTTGAAGGCGCAACCGGGCGGGATCCGCAGCAGGTTGGGCGGCAGTCCCTTGATCGCGTAGAGCTCCTGGCCCTTCTGGTCCAGGCGCGGGATCGAGTCCAGGAGACCCCTGGTGTACGGATGGGCCGGCCGCGCGTACAGCTCGTGCACCGGGGCGGTCTCGACGATCCGGCCGGCGTACATCACGGCGATCTTGTCCGCGACGTCGGCGACCACACCGAGGTCGTGGGTGATCAGGATCAGACCCATGTGGAACTCGGCCTGCAGCTCCGCCAGCAGGTCCATCACCTGGGCCTGCACGGTCACGTCCAGCGCCGTGGTCGGCTCGTCCGCGATGATCAGGTCCGGCTCCAGTGCCAGCGCCATCGCGATCATGATGCGCTGGCGCATACCGCCGGAGAACTGGTGCGGATAGTCGTTGACCCGGTCCTTCGCCGCCGGGATGCGTACCCGGTCCATCAGCTCGACGGCCTTGGCCTTGGCCTCCTTGCGCGAGGTCCCCTGGTGGGCCCGGAACATCTCGCCGAGCTGGAACCCGACGCTCAGCACCGGGTTGAGCGAGGAGAGCGCGTCCTGGAAGATCATCGCGATCTTCTGGCCCCGGATCTTCCGCCGCTCCTCCTTGCCCATCGTCAGCATGTCCTGGCCCCGGAAGCGGATCTCGCCCTGGGGGATGCGGGCCGGCGGCATGTCCAGGATGCCCATGATCGCCTGCGCGGTCACCGACTTGCCCGAACCGGACTCCCCCAGCACCGCCAGGGTCTCCCCCGCGCGGACGCTGTAGTTGACCCCGTTGACCGCCTTCGCCACACCGTCCCGGGTGACGAACTCCACGTGCAGGTCCCGGACGTCCAGCAGCGGCCCCTCGTAGGGCGCCTCCCGCTTCGGCTTGCCGGTGTCGACAGCTGTGGTCACGATGAGTCCCCTCGCTCAGCGAAGCTTCGGGTCGAGGGCGTCGCGCACCGCGTCGCCCAGCATGATGAAGGCCAGCACCGTGATCGACAGCGCCGCGGCCGGGAAGAACAGCACGTACGGGGCCGTCCGGATGACCTTCTGGGCGGAGGCGATGTCGATGCCCCAGGAGATGGTCGGGTCCTGCAGGCCGATGCCGAGGAAGCTCAGCGTGGCCTCGGTCGCGATGTAGCCGCCCAGCGCGATGGTGGCGACGACGATGACCGGGGCGAGCGCGTTCGGCAGGATGTGCCGCACCATCAACCGCCCGGTGCCCGCGCCGAGCGCCCGGCCGGCCACCACGTAGTCCGACTGTTTGACGGTCAGGACGGCGCCGCGCATGACGCGCGCGATCTGCGTCCAGCCGAGCACCGCGAGGGCGATCACCACGCTCCACACCGTGCGGGCGGAGAAGGCGCCCAGCAGGACCAGCGCGCCGAGCAGCAGCGGGATGCCGAAGAAGATGTCGACGATCCGGGAGATCACGGCATCCACCACGCCGCCGAAGTACCCGGCGACCATCCCGGTCAGCCCGCCGAGCAGGGTGACCCCCAGGGTCACGAAGATGCCGACGGTGATCGAGGCCCGGGCCCCGTAGACCACCCGGGCGTAGATGGACCGGCCCTGGCCGTCGTAGCCGAACCAGCCGGCGCCGAAGAAGTCCGTCCAGTCCGGGCGCTTCAGGAAGTCGTTGACCAGGTCGGCCTTGCGGGGGTTGGCGTCGGTGAACGCCCAGGGGAAGATCGACATCACGATCAGCAGCACGATCAGCAGTGCCGAGATCAGGAAGATCGGCCGCCGCCGCAGGTCCCGCCAGGCGTCGCCCCAGAGGCTGCGGGCCTCCTCGCGCTTGGCCGGGTCGCCCTCGACCAGGGTCTCCTGCTCGACCGCCATGCCCTGCTCGCCGGCGTAGTCGAGGTGGTCGACCCCCGGCGCCGGATGCGGCTTGAACTCGCCCTCGTCACGCAGGTCAGGCATAGCGGATCCTCGGGTCCAGGACCGCGTAGAGCAGGTCGACGATCAGGGAGGCGACCAGGTAGACGATCACCAGGACGGTCACGATGCCGACCACGGTGGGGCCCTCCTTCTGGTTGATCGCCCGGTACAGCACGTTGCCGATGCCCTGGACGTTGAAGATGCCCTCGGTGACGATCGCGCCGCCCATCAGCGCGCCGAGGTCGGTCCCGAGGAAGGTGACCACCGGGATCAGCGAGTTGCGCAGCAGATGGCGGGTGATGACGGTGCGCCGGGGCAGGCCCTTGGCCACCGCGGTGCGCATGTAGTCGGCCCGCAGGTTCTCCCCGATCGACGTCCGGGTGAGCCGGGCGACGTACGCGAGGGAGAGCGAACCCAGCACGATCGCGGGCAGGATCAGCTGGGAGAGGTCCGTGGAGTCCTGCACGGTCGGGGTGACCCACCCCAGATTGGTCGCGAAGATCGTCTGGGCGATGTACGCCAGGACGAACACCGGGATCGAGATCACCACCAGGGTCAGGACCAGCACCAGGGTGTCCTGGATGCTGCCGCGCTTGAGACCGGAGACCAGGCCGAGCGTCAGCCCGACGATCAGCTCGAAGGCGAAGGCCATCAGGGCCAGCCGGATGGTGACCGGGAAGGCGTCCGCCATGATGTCGGTGACCGAGCGGCCGGTGAAACTCATTCCGAAGTCGCCCTGGAAGAGGTTCCCCATGTAGTGCAGGTACTGCTTCCAGAGCGGCTGGTCGAGGTAGTACTTGTGCTTCAGGTTGGCCACCACCGCCGGGTCGGCGGCCTTGTCCCCGAACAGCGCGGCGACCGGGTCCCCCGGCAGCGTGTAGACCATCAGGAAGATCAGGAATGTAGATCCGAAGAACACCGGGATCATCTGCAGCACCCGCCGCAGCACATAACTTCCCATCCGAGCCTCCTTCCTAGGTGACTGGTCGGCCCGTGACCGGGTGCGGAGGGCCGTCGGGCCGAGTGCCCGGGCCCCGCCCTCCGTGCGGGGAGGGCGGGGCCGGCGCGAGGGGCTGGATCAGCCCTTGACCTCGACCTGGGTCCAGGCCGGGTTGCCGAAGGAGTCGAAGGCCACGTTCTGGACCTTGGTGGAGTAGCCCGAGTTGGTGCGGTAGTACCAGAGCGGGATGGCCGGCATGTCGTTGGCCAGCACCTTCTCCGCCTGCTGGTAGCCGGTCACCGTGTCGCTCACGCTGGCGGCCCGGTCGGCCTGGTCGGCCAGCTGGTCGAACTGCGGGCTGCTGTAACCGAAGTCGTTGGACGCGGCGCCGGTGCGGTAGACGTCGGCCATGAAGTTGGCGTTCAGCGGATAGTCCTGCACCCAGCCGGTCCGGAAGGCGCCGCTGATCTGGTGGCCGGTGATCGCCGCACGGGCGGTCTTGAAGTCGGGCTTCGGGTCACCCACGCAGTCCACGCCGGTGCTCTGCCGGATCGAGTTGCAGACCGCGTCCACCCACTCCTTGTGGCCGCCGTCCGCGTTGTAGGTGATGGTCAGCCTGTTGCCGGGGACGCCGCCGCCCTCGGTGACGAGCTGCTTCGCCTTGGCCGGGTCGAAGTTGCAGAAGTCGCCGCACTGGCCGGCCTTGTAGCCCTCCACGCCGTCCGCGACCCAGGCGGAGGCCGGCGCGCGCGAGCCCTGGAGGACCGTCTTGGTGATGGTCGGCCGGTCGATCGCCATCGACAGCCCCTGGCGGACCTTGGCCTTCTCGGGGCCGGCCCACTCCGGCTGGTAGAGCGTGAAGCCGATGTTCTGGATGGCACCCTGCGGCGAGTCGATCGCCCGGTCTCCGAGGTCGCTCTTGTAGGTGGCCAGCGCGGACGGCGGCACCTGGTCCATCACGTCGAGGTTGTTGGACTGCAGGTCCGCGTAGGCGGCCTCGGCCGTGTTGTACATCTTGAAGACGATGCCGCCGTTCTTCGGCTTGTCCACGCCCTGGTAGTTCGGGTACGCCTTGGTCACCACCTGCGAGTTGTGGTCCCAGCTGACGAACTGGTAGGCGCCGTTGCCCACCGGCTTCTGTCCGTACCCGGCCGGGTCGTTGAAGAAGGCGGTGGGGAGCGGGGAGAAGGCGATGTAGCCGAGCTTGTACTCGAAGTACGAGACCTTGTTCCGCAGCTTGATGGTGAAGTGCGTGTCGTCGGTGACGGTCAGCCCGGACATCTTGGTCGCGGTCGGCTGGCCACTGGCCGGGTGGACGTCCTGGTAGCCCTCGATGTCGGAGAACCAGGAGCTGTTGATCTGGTTGTTGCTGGTGGTCGCGCCCCAGTTCCAGGCGTCCACGAAGTTCTGCGACGTGACCGGAGTGCCGTCGTGGAACGTCCAGCCGCTCTTCAGCGTGACGTTGAAGGTCTGCGAGTCACTGGTGTCGATCGAGTCCGCGACCTGCATCCGGATCTTCGCGGTACTGGGGTCGTAGTCGACCAGCCCCTTGAACAGGTTCTGCAGGATGCGGCCGCCACCGGTCTCGTTCGCGTTCGCGGGCTGCAGGGGGTTCTGTGGCTCGCTGCTCTGGTAGCTGAAGGTCTTGCTGCTGTCCGACGAACTGCCGCCTCCGCCGCTACTGCTGCACCCACTGGCCACCAGGGCCACAGATGTCGCAGCGGCGAGGACCCATCGAGCACGAGTGGCTGCGGGCATGGAGGTCCCTCCTCAAGGTGTGTGTCGCATCACACCCCATGAGAAGCGCGGCCGCCCGGCGGCGCGAGTCGGGTACCCCCGGACGGGTGCAGGGACCCCGCGGGAAGTTGACGGAACGCCGGAAGGGCCCGTGGCTCGAAAGCCGCGGGCCCTTCCGGGGAACGCCTCGGGGATCAGACGGCGGCGACCGTCTCCCGGACCTCGGCGAAGTGGCAGGCCGACTCGTGGGCGGCCGGGCCGCTCAGCGTGGTCGGGATCGCCAGCAGCGGGGACTCGGTGGAGCAGCGCTCCTCCGCCTTCCAGCAGCGGGTGCGGAAGCGGCAGCCGGACGGCGGGTTGGCCGGCGAGGGGATGTCGCCGGTCAGGATGATCCGGTCGCGGGACTCGCGCGCCGTCGGGTCCGGCACCGGCACCGCGGAGAGCAGCGCCTGGGTGTACGGGTGCGTGGCGTTCTCGTAGATCGCCTCGTCGCTGCCGATCTCGACCATCTTGCCGAGGTACATCACGCCGACCCGGTCGGAGATGTGCCGGACGATCGAGAGGTCGTGCGCGATGAACATGTACGACAGCTCGAACTCGGTCTGCAGCTGGTCCAGCAGGTTGATCACCTGGGCCTGGACCGAGACGTCCAGTGCGGAGACCGGCTCGTCGCAGATGATGATCTCGGGCTTGAGCGCGAGGCCGCGGGCGATGCCGATGCGCTGGCGCTGGCCGCCGGAGAACTGGTGCGGGTACCGGTTGATGTACTCCGGGTTCAGGCCGACGACGTCCAGGAGGTCCTGGACGGCCTTGCGGCGGTCGCCCTTGGGAGCCACCTCGGGGTGGATCTCGAAGGGCTCGCCGATGATGTCGCCGACCGTCATGCGCGGGTTGAGCGAGGTGTACGGGTCCTGGAACACCATCTGGATGTTCCGGCGGACCGCCTTGAGGGCGGCGCCGGACAGCTTGGAGATGTCCTCGCCCTTGAACAGCACCTGGCCGGAGGTGGCCCGCTCCAGGTTCATCAGCACCTTGGCCAGCGTGGACTTGCCACAGCCGGACTCGCCGACGATGCCGAGCGTCTCGCCCTTCATCAGCTCGAAGGAGATGCCGTCGACCGCCTTGACCGCGCCGACCTGCTTCTTGAAGAGGATGCCCTGGGTCAGCGGGTAGTGCTTGACCAGGTCCTTGACCTCCAGGATGGGCTCAGCCATGGAGGGTCTCCTTCCAGAGGTGGCACGCGCTGCGGCGGCCGGTGAGCTCCGTGCCGTCCTTGTCGGTCACCTGGTGCAGCTTCGGGATCTCCGAGCGGCACAGGTCGGTGGCGACGTCACAGCGGGGGTTGAACGCGCAGCCGGTCGGGACCTTCAGCAGGTTCGGGGGCAGGCCCTTGATCGCGTACAGCTCCTGGCCCTTCTGGTCCAGGCGCGGGATCGAGCGGAGCAGGCCCTTGGTGTACGGGTGCGCGGGGTTCGCGTACAGGTCGTGCACCGGGGCGGTCTCGACGATCCGGCCGGCGTACATCACGGCGATCTTGTCCGCGACGTCGGCGACCACGCCGAGGTCGTGGGTGATCAGGATCAGGCCCATGTTGTACTCGGCCTGCAGCTCCGCCAGCAGGTCCATCACCTGGGCCTGGACGGTGACGTCCAGGGCGGTGGTGGGCTCGTCGGCGATGATCAGGTCGGGCTCCATGGAGAGCGCCATCGCGATCATGATGCGCTGGCGCATACCGCCGGAGAACTGGTGCGGGTAGTCGCCCACCCGCTGCTTGGCGGCGGGGATGCGCACGCGGTCCATCAGCTCGACGGCCTTGGCCCGGGCTTCCTTCTTGGACAGGCCGCGGTGCACCCGGAACATCTCGCCGAGCTGGTCGCCGACGGTCATCACCGGGTTCAGCGAGGAGAGCGCGTCCTGGAAGATCATCGCGATCTTCTGGCCGCGGATCAGCCGGCGCTCCTCCTCCTTCATGGCGAGCATGTCCTGCCCGCGGAAGAGGATCTGCCCCTGGCTGATCTTGCCCGGGGGCATGTCCAGGATGCCCATGATGGTCTGCGCGGTCACCGACTTGCCGGAGCCGGACTCACCGAGCACCGCCAGGGTCTCACCGGCGGCGACGGAGTAGTTCACGCCGTTCACGGCCTTGGCGACGCCGTCCCGGGTGTGGAACTCCACGTGGAGGTCACGGACCTCCAGCAGCGGGGTGCCGATTTCGAGGCGGCCGCTCTTCTGGTTCTTCTCGATCACGGTGGTCATCGGGTCGTCACCTCTTCTCTCAGCGGAGCTTCGGGTCGAGGGCGTCGCGCACCGCGTCGCCGAGCATGATGAACGCCAGCACCGTGACGCTCAGCACCGCGGACGGGAAGAGCAGCACGTGCGGGGCGGTCAGGAAGCGGGGCTGGGCGTCGCTGATCATCAGGCCCCAGGAGATCTCCGGGGACTGGACACCGATGCCCAGGTAGGACAGGGCCGCCTCGGCACCGATGTACACACCCAGGCTGATCGCGGAAACGACGATCACCGGCGCGATGGCGTTCGGCAGGATGTGGCGGAAGGTGATCCGGAAGCTGCCGGCGCCGAGCGCCTTGGCCGCCATCACGTAGTCGTTGTGCTTGTTGGCCAGCACGGAGGCACGCATGATGCGGAAGATCTGCGGCCAGCCGAGCACGGCCATCACGACGGAGACGGTGTAGGCGTTGCCCTTGCCGAGCATCGACATGATCAGCATGCCGCCGAGCAGCAGCGGGATCGAGAAGAAGATCTCGGTGAAGCGCGACAGGATGCTGTCGGTGATGCCGCCGACCCAGCCGGCCATCAGGCCGAGCAGGGCACCGATCACGGTGACCGTGGTGGTGGTGAGCACGCCGACGATGATCGAGTTGCGGGCGCCCCAGATGGTGCGGGTGTAGACGTCACAGCCCTGCACGTCGAAGCCGAACCAGTGCTCGGCGCTCGGGCGCTTCAGGGAGTCGGCCAGGTCGCACGCACCGCCCGCGAGCGGGTTGCCGTCGGTGAACAGCTGCGGCACGGCCGCGATCACCAGCAGGGCGGAGACCAGCACGGCACCGATGATGAAGACCGGGTTGCGGCGCAGGTCGCGCAGCGCGTCGGACCAGAGACTGGCGACCCGCTCGGGCTTCTGCTTCTTCTCCGGGGCGGCCTTCGGGGCCTTGTCCTCGGGGGCGTCGGGGCCCACGGTGATGGTGTCACTCATAGCGGATCCTCGGGTCGAGCACGGCGTACAGCAGGTCCACGAGCAGGGTGGTGATCAGGTAGATCATCACCAGCAGGGTGACCATGCCGACGATCACCGTGCCCTGCTTCTGGTACACGGACTGGGCGAGCAGGCCGCCGATGCCGTGCATGTTGAAGATCTTCTCGGTGATGACCGCACCACCCATCAGACCGCCGAGGTCGGCACCGAGGAAGGTGACGATCGGGATCAGCGCGTTGCGCAGGGCGTGCCGGCCGATCACCCGACGGCGCTTCAGACCCTTGGCGACCGCGGTGCGGACGTAGTCCGCGCGCATGGTCTCCATCAGGCTGGTGCGGGTCAGTCGGGCGACGTACGCGAGCGAGGTCGACGCCAGCACGAAGGCCGGCAGCAGGTAGGCCCGCAGTCCGTCCTCCTCGTTGAAGGAGACCGGGAAGAAGTCGATGCCGTAGTCGGTCTTGAGCTTCACGCCCAGGACCAGCTGGAGCACGAAGCCGGTGACGAAGACCGGGATCGAGATCACGAACAGCGTGCTGATGAGGACCAGCTGGTCGATGAACTTGCCCTTGCGCAGGGCCGCCATGACACCCGCCAGCACCCCGATGACGGCCTCCATGACGAAGGCGACCAGGGCGAGGTTGACGGTGTACGGGAACGCCTCGCTGATCATGTCGGTTACCGCGCGACCGGTCAGGCTCTCGCCGAGGTCCCCCTGGAAGACCCCTGAGATGTAGTTCCAGTACTGCAGCAGGAACGGGTCGTTCAGGTGGTACTTCTGGCGGATCATCTCCGCCACGAGCGGGTCGGCCCGCTTCTCGCCGGCCAGAGCCTGCACCGGGTCACCGGGCAGGTAGTGCACCAACGCATAGATCAGCAGCGTCGCACCGAGCAGGACAGGGATCGCCTGTATCAGTCGGCGGATGACATAGCGGCCCATCAGACCTCCACACTTTCGGACAAGGAAGGGAGGCGGGGGGAACCGGACTGTAGTCCGGCCCACCCGCCCCCGATCGTCTGATTAACCGGATCAGCCGGCGAGCTCGACCTCGTCCAGGTTCATACGGCCCTGGGCGTCGGTGTCGAAGTTCTTGATCTTCTTGCTGTACGCGGCGGAGGACATGTAGGTGTACACCGGGATGTACGGCAGGTCCTGCACCAGGATGTCGTCGGCCTGCTGGTACAGCTTCTGGCCCTCGTCCTGGGTCTTCGCCTGGTCGGCCTGGTTCAGCAGGTCCTCGAACTTGTCGTTGACGTAACCGCCGTAGTTCGAGCCGTTCTCGATCGCGACCTTGGAGAAGATCGGACGGAGGTAGTTCTCGATCGACGGGTAGTCCATCGACCACGCCATGCGGAAGGCGCCCGAGTACTGCTTGCCGCCCAGCGCGTCGAGGATCTTGCCGAACTTCTCGAACGGCTTGGTGGTGACCTCGATGCCCAGGTTCTTCTTCAGCTGGTTCGCGACGGCCTCGATCCACTCCTTGTGGCCACCGTCGGCGTTGTAGCCCAGCTCGATGGTGTTACCGGGAACACCGCCGGCCTGGTCGAAGATCTGCTTGGCCTTGGCCGGGTCGTACTTCGCCGCGTCGCCCATGGCGCCCTTGCGGTAACCCGGGATCAGCGGGTTGACGAAGTCGTCGGCCGGGACGCGGGTGCCCGAGAAGATCGTCTTGGTGATCGCCTCGCGGTCGATCGCCATCGAGATCGCCTTGCGGATCTCCGGCTTGCCGTAGGTGGCCGGGTTGGTGGCGATCGGGAAGCCGATGTAGCCGACGCCGGACTCCGGCTTGTAGATGTAGCGGTCGCCGAACTCGCCCTTGACGCTCGACAGGGCCGAGATCGGCAGCTTGTCGGTGGCCTGGATGTTGTCGGCGCGCAGGTCGTTGTACGCGGTGTCCAGGTTGTCGTAGATCTTGAAGGTGACGCCCTGGAGCTTCGCCTTGCCGTCCGAGGCAGGGAAGTTCTCGTAGCGCTTGACCTTGATCTGCTTGTTGTGCTCCCAGGCGCCGTCCATCTCGAACGGGCCGTTGCCGATCGGCTTGTCGGCGAACGCCTTCGGGTCGGTGAAGAACGCCTTGGGCAGCGGGTAGAACGCGTTGTAGCCCAGCATGGTCTTGAACTGGGAGAACGGCTGCGTCAGCGCGACGGTGAAGGTCTTGTCGTCGACGACCGTCAGGCCCTTGAGCTTGTCGGCGGTGGGCTTCTTGTCCTTGCCCGGGGCCAGCTCCTCGGAGCCGTCGATCTTGGCGAAGAACGGCAGGCCCTCGGCCGCGTTGTCCTGGTTGGCGCCCCAGTTCCAGGCGTCGACGAACGACTGGGCGGTCACCTTCTCACCGTTGTGGAAGGTGTAGCCGTCCTTCAGCTTGATCGTCCAGAGCTTGCTGTCGGCGCTCTCGATCGACTCGGCGACGCGCAGCTTCGGCTCGTTGGTCTTGTTGTCGTACTCGACCAGGCCGGCGAAGACGGCACCGAGAACCTCGGCACCCTCGGACTCCGCGGTGTTCTGGGGAACCAGACCGTGCTGCGGCTCGCCGAGCTGGACGGCGATGGTGCCGCCGCCGGAAGAGGCCTTGTCACTGCTCTTCGAGCTGGTGCTGCAAGCGGTCGCCGCGAGGGCGATAGCGGTCGCCGCGACGATCCACTTGGTCTGGGTTGCACCGCGCATGGGGGATGCCTCCTGAAATCGACTTTCCAACGAGGAGAGCACCACGGTCGGCTGACGCCGCTTCCGTTGTGCCGTCCGCGCTCGTGGTTTCGGCGCGCACCCCTGCGCGTTAACCCTTGACCCGAGCCTGACTGCACCCACTATCCGTCACGTACGGACACGAAAGTGACCACTAGCGATCTCAATTAGGTCACATGAACGGTCGGTAAGTTTCGAAAATCGGACATAAGAGACATACTCAGACAGGCATTAAACGGACAGTCGTCATGAATGACGGACTGTCACGTTCGCTCAGCGGACACCTTGCTGTGTTAAGCGCTATTCCGTTTATACGCGCGTCGACAGCGTGGAGTAGTGAAAAACGATCGCCCCCCTCTCCATTGGAAAGGGGGGCGATCGATTCACGCCAAAGGCTGTTTAAACCCGAGTGTCAGGCCTTCTTGGCGCGCGAAGCCGAACGGCCGCGCTCCTTCTGGTCCAGGACGACCTTGCGGATTCGCACGGTCTCCGGGGTCACCTCGATGCACTCGTCCTCGCGGCAGAACTCGAGCGACTGCTCCAGCGAGAGCTTGCGCGGCGGCACCAGGTTCTCGGTGGTGTCGGAGGAAGCGGCACGCATGTTGGTGAGCTTCTTCTCCTTGGTGATGTTGATGTCCATGTCGTCCTGGCGCGAGTTCTCGCCGACGATCATGCCCTCGTACACCTCGGTGGTGGGCTCGACGAAGAGCGTGCCGCGCTCCTGGATGCCCATCATCGCGAACGGCGTCACGACGCCCGCGCGGTCCGCGACCAGCGAACCGTTGTTGCGCATCCGCAGCTCGCCGAACCACGGCTCGTGGCCCTCGAAGATGCTGTGCGCGATGCCGGTGCCGCGGGTGTCGGTCAGGAACTGGGTCCGGAAGCCGATCAGGCCGCGCGACGGGACGATGAACTCCATGCGGACCCAGCCGGAGCCGTGGTTCGTCATGGTCTCCATGCGGCCCTTGCGGGTCGCCATCAGCTGGGTGATCGCGCCGAGGTACTCCTCGGGGCTGTCGATGGTCATCCGCTCGACCGGCTCGTGGGTCTTGCCGTTGATGACCTTGGTGACGACCTGCGGCTTGCCGACGGTCAGCTCGAACAGCTCCCGGCGCATGGTCTCGACCAGGATGGCCAGCGCCAGCTCGCCACGGCCCTGGACCTCCCAGGCGTCCGGACGCTCGGTCGGCAGCACGCGGAGCGAGACGTTACCGATCAGCTCGCGGTCCAGGCGGTCCTTCACCATGCGGGCGGTGACCTTGTGGCCCTTGCCGCCCTTGCCGACCAGCGGCGAGGTGTTGGTGCCGATGACCATCGAGATGGCCGGCTCGTCCACCGTGATCAGCGGCAGCGCGACCGGGTTCTCCAGGTCGGCCAGGGTCTCGCCGATCATGATCTCGGGGATGCCCGCGACGGCGCAGATGTCGCCGGGGCCGGCCACCTCGGCCGGCTTGCGGGTGAGCGCCTCGGTCATCAGCAGCTCGGTGATCTTGACCTGCTGGACGGAGCCGTCCCGCTTCATCCACGCGACGTGCTGGCCCTTGCGCAGCTCGCCCTGCTCGACGCGGCAGAGCGCGATACGGCCGAGGAAGTTGTCGGCGTCCAGGTTGGTGACGTGCGCCTGGAGCGGGGCGTCCTCGTCGTAGGTCGGGGCCGGGACGTGCTCCAGGATGGTGGAGAAGAACGGCTCCAGCGAGTCGCTGTCGGCCGGCACGGTGCCGTTCTCCGGCTTGGTCATCGAGGCCACGCCGTCCCGCGCACAGGCGTAGACGATCGGGAACTCGATCTGCTCCTCGGTGGCGTCGAGGTCCAGGAACAGGTCGTAGGTCTCGTTGATGACCTCGTCGATCCGGGAGTCCGGACGGTCGGTCTTGTTGATGCAGAGGATGACCGGCAGCTTGGCCGTCAGCGCCTTGCGGAGCACGAAGCGGGTCTGCGGCAGCGGACCCTCGGAGGCGTCGACCAGCAGCACGACCGCGTCGACCATCGACAGGCCGCGCTCGACCTCACCACCGAAGTCGGCGTGGCCGGGGGTGTCGATGATGTTGATCGTGATCGGCGCGCCACCCTCCTTGGGGTGGTACTTGACGGCGGTGTTCTTCGCGAGAATGGTGATGCCCTTCTCGCGCTCCAGGTCGTTGGAGTCCATCATGCGGTCGTCGAGGTGCTGGTGGGCGGCGAAGGCGCCGGCCTGCTTCAGCATGGCGTCGACCAGCGTGGTCTTGCCGTGGTCGACGTGGGCGACGATGGCAACGTTGCGGATGTCATTGCGCGTGGGCATGCGGAGCGGATTCTCCCGGAATCGTGGGTTACGGCGCCCGGCTGCGTGACGCCGACCGGCGATCCCTGTTGATCGCCGCCGCCCGTACCGCCTGCTACTACCGGTCCACCCGCCGGGCAGGACATGCCACGGCTTCCTCCTATGGTACGTGGAACCCTCCAGGTCGGCCGAAACGAGCAGGTCGGGCGGGATCAAGATCACAGATGGATCACCCGCTCTTCACCCGGCGGGCGCCGTGGGAACGGCTCCCGGACACCGGGCGGCCCGACCGCCGCCGCCCCGTCCGGAGCCCGCTCCCCGCCCTGCCGCGCGCCGCTCCGCCCCTCGCCGTCCGCGCGCTCCGCGGGGCCCGCCGCCCGGACGGCTCCGGTCAGCGGGCGAGGAAGCCGACGTCCTGGAAGCGGGGCCGGGTGAACCCCCAGGCGCCGGCGGCCGCGACGTCGTCGCGGACGGCGACCAGCTCGGGGCGCTGGTAGAGCGGGACGGAGTGGCCGAGCTGCCAGATCCGGGTGTCGGCCTCCTGGAGCAGGGCCGATCGGGCGGCCCCGTCCAGCTCGGCGGCGGCGCGGTCGAGGAGCCGGTCGATCTCCTCCGTACCCACCCGGCCGTAGTTGCCGCCGGTCTCCGGGGCGCCGTCCGGGCCGGGCCGGGGCTTGGCGTAGACCGGGCGCTGGTCGGCCGCCGGATCGGGGCCGGCCGGCCAGGCGAACAGCGCGAGGTCGTAGTCCCCGGTGGCCAGGTGGCCGGGGACGAAGGCCTCGGCGGGGACGGGCACCGGCCGCAGGGCGATGCCCACCGCGGCGAGGCCGGCGGTCAGCGCGTCGGCCGTCCGGCGGGCCAGCGCGGAGTCGGCGGGGACCAGCAGGGTGAGGACGAGGGCCCGGCCGTCCTTGGTCCGGGTGCCACCGCTCGCCGGACGCTTCCAGCCCGCCCGGTCCAGCGACCGGCCGGCGTCCACCGGGTCGAGGACGTCGCCGTTGTCGCGGTAGCCGTCCTGGTCGCCGGCCAGCAGGTGGCTGCCGAGCGGCGCCGGGGCCAACCCGAACGGGGTGAGCGCGGCGTCGGCGGTCCGCCGCCGGTCGACGGACCGGGCGAGGGCCTGGCGGACGGCCGGGTCGGTGAGCGGCGCCCGGGCGGCGTTCAGGGTGAGCTGGGTGAGCGAGGCCGCGGCGGCCCGGTGCACGGTGACGCCGGGCAGCGCCTCGGCGCGTCGCAGCGCCCGGACGGCGGCGTCGGCGGCGTCACCCGAGCCGCCGGGCGCCGCCGGGGCCCGGTCGACCGCCGTCGTGATCGGGGCGATGTCGAGCCGGTCCTGGTCGAGGGCGTCCAGCCGGCGCTCCGCCGGGGTGGCCAGGAAGTCGATCCGGTCGGCCTTCGGTGTCTCCCCCCACCAGAGCGGGTCGCGCACCAGGGTGACCCGGCCGCCCGCCGCGTCGTACCCGGAGACCGTGAACGGCCCCGCGGTGGGGTGCCCGCCCGTCCCTCCGGTCAGCGGCCGGTCGAAGGCGGCCGGGGTGGCGGTGTCGACGGCGGGGTACAGCGGCCCGAACAGGTTCTGCCAGCCGGCGCAGGGGCGGCGGAAGACGACCTTGACCTCGGACCGGTCGGCGCCCCGGGTGATCGAGTCGATCGCGTCGTACCCGGCCGGGCGGGCGGCGGTGTACGCGGGGTCCCGGCCGGAGAGCGCGGCCCACTGGGCGGTGAAGTCGGCCACCGAGAGCGGGGTGCCGTCGCTCCAGACGGCGCGCGGGTTGAGCCGGTAGGTGACGACCTGCGGCAGCTGCCCGGGCGGGGTGGACTCGGCGGACTCCAGGTAGTCCGGGTCGGGGACCGGCCGGCCGTGCCGGTCCGGCCGGAACAGCGAGGGGTAGAGGGCGTGCGCCAGCAGCGCCGAATCGGCCGTCGCCGCGGGCGCGTGGACGTTCAGCGTGGCGGGGACGGCGTCCAGGGCCCAGCGCAGCGTGCCACCCTCCCGGATCCCGGCCCGGTCGTACGGGGGGAGGTCACCGGTGACGGCGGTGGGGGCGGCGGAGACGGGGACGGGCTCCGGGGGACGGGCCGGGGCCGGGGCGCCGGAGCAGCCGGCCGGGCCCCCGACGGCGAGCAGCAGCGCGGCGGCTGCGGCGGTGAGCTGGCGGACGCGCATGGCGGCCATCGAACGCCGGGCGGGCGCGGGCGGCCGCACCGACACGGCGGGCCGCCGGGCGAGTGCACCCGGACAGCCGAGCCGCTACAGCGACAGCTCGAACCAGACGATCTTGCCCTTGGGCGTCCGCCGGCTGCCCCAGCGCTCGGCCAGCAGGCTGACCAGCTGGAGCCCGCGCCCGCCCTCGTCGGTCTCCTGCGCGCGCCGCTGGCGCGGTTGGGCGTAGCCGTCGTCCCAAACCTCGCAGACCATGCTGCGGTCGCGCAGCAGCCGGAGCCGGATCTCGCCCCGGCCGTGCCGGAGCGCGTTGGTGACCAGCTCGCTGACCAGCAGCTCGGTGGTGTCGACCAGCTCGTCCAGGCCGCGCGCCAGCAGCCAGCTGCAGGCCAGCTCGCGGGCCTTGGCCACCGAGGTGGGCTCGGGCGGCAGGAACCAGTTGCCGACCGCGTCGTCGGGGAAGGCGTGCACCTTGGCCATCAGCAGGGCGATGTCGTCCTCGCCGTGGTGCGGGTTGAGCTCGCCGAGGACGTGGTCGCAGAGGTCCTCCAGGCCCTTGCCCTCGGCCGACAGCGCGGTGCGGAAGGCACGCAGGCCCTCGTCCAGCTGGTGCTTGCGGCTCTCCACCAGCCCGTCCGTGTAGAGGCCGAGCACGGCGCCGTCCGGCAGGGTCAGCTCGACCTCCTCGAAGGGCTCGCCGCCGACGCCGAGCGGCAGGCCGGGCGGGACGTCGAGCATCCGGGCGGGCTCGTCCGGGCTGAGCAGGACGGGCGGCAGGTGGCCGGCGTTGGCGAAGACGCAGCGCCGGGTGACGGCGTCGTAGACCGCGTAGACGCAGGTGGCCAGGTAGACCTCGCGGGCCTCCTCGTCGGCGGTCGAGGTGAGCCGGCCGTACGGGGTGGGTGAGCCGGCGGGCGCGGAGTCGTCGCCCAGGCCGCGGGCGATCTCGTCGAGGGCGGTGAGCACCTCGGCGGGGTCGAGGTCGAGCATGGCCAGGGTGCGGACGGCGGTGCGCAGCTGGCCCATCGCCACGGCGGCCCGCAGGCCGCGGCCCATCACGTCGCCGATGACCAGGGCCGTGCGGTTGCCCGGCAGCGGGATGACGTCGAACCAGTCGCCGCCGACCTCGGTGTTGTTGTTGCTGGGCAGGTACCGGCAGGCGATCTCCAGGCCGCTGGCGGCCGGGTTGCCCGGGGGCAGCAGGCTGCGCTGCAGGATCAGCGCGCGCTCGTGCTCCCGGCGGTAGAGCCGGGCGTTGTCGATGCAGACGGCGGCGCGGGCCACCAGCTCCTCGGCGATGGCGACGTCACGGGCGTCGAACGGCTCGCTGCCGATCGCGCGGGAGAGCTGGACCAGGCCCAGCACCTGGTCGCGGGCGACCAGCGGCACGATCAGGGTGGAGCGCAGCAGCGGGTCCGGTCCGGGCTCGGGTACGACACTGCGGCCGGTGCGCAGCGCCCGGGCGTGCGGCGAACGGCGCGGGTAGCAGAGCGTGCCGCCGGCCTCGGCGATCGGCAGGCCGGTGACCGAGCCGAGGACCGAGGAGGCACCGCCGACCACACTGGAGACGGCGACCCGGCGCAGCTCGCCGCTGCCGTCGGTGAGCACGCCGTCGCCGTACCGGCCCGCACTGGGGACGGTCTCGCCGGAGAGCAGCGCCGTGTAGAGGTCGACGGTGGCGAGGTCGCAGAACGGCGGGACGACGACGTCCAGCAGTTCCTTCGCGGTGGTCTCCAGGTCGAGCGTGGAGCCGATGTGCGCGCTGGCCTCGTTGAGCAGGGCGAGGTTGCGGCGGACGCCGTCGGCCTCGCGCTCGGCGACGTGCCGGCTGGTGACGTCGGAGACCTGGCCCGCCACGCCCGTCGGCTGGCCGGCCGCGCCGTTGAGGCGGTAGAGCGAGACGGCCCAGAGCCGGTTGCCCTCGCGGGTCGGCACGGCGGAGTGGAAGCGCAGGTCGAAGACGGGTTCACCGGTGGCGATGACCTTGCGCAGCGCGGCGGTCAGCCGGTCGGCCTCGGAGGCCGGGAAGAGGTCGTGCGCGGTCAGGCCTTCGAGGTCGGTGGGGACGAGGCCCACCCCGGAGGCGAAGGCGTCGTTGACCCGCTGCAGCCGGAGCCGGTCGTCGAACAGCACGAAGCCGGTCGGGGTCTGGCCGAAGACCGCCTCGGAGGCGGCGAGGTCGGTCTCGATCCGGCGCAGCCGGCCGAGGTCGACCGCGAGACAGGTGGCGCCGGCGGTGGGCAGCGCGCTGTCGGGCATCAGGTAGAGCTCGGCGAGGCCCTCGCCGCCGGTGGCGTCGCGGTAGGGCGTGGTGCCGACCCACTCCTCGCCGGCCAGCGTGCGCTCCAGCCGGGCGCGGCCGCGCTGCCAGAGTTCCCGCGGGACGAAGGTGGTGATCGGGTCGGCGCCGACCGCCTCGGCGGCGGGCAGGCCGAAGAACTCGGCGGCGCGTTCGCTCCACTGGCTGATCCGGCCGTCGGGGCCGATCGCGAAGGTGGCGACCCGGATGTAGTCGTAGATCGAGCCTGGGTCCCCCGCGCCCCACTGGTGGGCGCCGACCACCGGGCGGACCGCCCGGCCGTGCCCCGCGGACGGGGCGGGCAGGTGCGGCGAACCGGCCTGCCCGGGCACAGCGGCATGACCGCTGCTGCTCGGCGCGTTACGCGCCGGGGTGCTGTTCAACGGACCGACCCCTCCAAACCCGCGACCGTCCGGATGCCGAGAAGACCGAGTATTCATCATCGAGGGGTACGTTCACACGCCCTCAACATCACAACATCAGATCGGGCGAAGGTTTTTGTCCTACCGCCCGCGCAACCACAATGCCACGCCCGCGCCCCCTGCCGGAGTGCGCGCTCCCCCCGGCCGCCTGCTGGCATATGCAGTCCCGTTCTACTCGCGTCCTACTCGGATCCCGACTCGTCGGGCTCATTACCCGGCAGCGCCTGCTCGAACCAGACGACCTTGCCCATGCCCTCCGCCCGGGCGCCCCAGCGCAGCGCGAGCCGGCGAACGAGTTCAAGGCCGCGGCCGCCCTCGTCGGCCGCGGCCGCGTGGCGGGCGCGGGGCGGGTCGGGCAGCGGGTCGGAGATCTCGACCAGCAGGGTCTCACCCAGCGTCAACCGTACTCCGATGGGCGCGCTCGCATAGCGGACGGAGTTGGTGACCAGCTCGCTGACCAGCAGCTCGGCGGTGTCGGTGAGTTCCTCGACGCCCCACTCGACCAGCGCGGCGCGGACCAGCCGGCGGGCCCGGGAGACGGCGGTGGGCTCGGCGGGGAGCGTCCAGCCGGCGGTCGGGGTGCCGGCCTGGCCGTGGCCGAGCCGGGCCAGCAGCAGCGCCACGTCGTCCGGCTCGCGGCCCTGCTCCATGGTGTCCAGCACCGCCTCGCAGGCCGCCTGGATGGAGGCGTGCGGCTGCTGGAGCACGGTGACCAGCCGGCCGAGACCGACGTCGAGGTCCTTGTCCCGGGACTCCACCAGGCCGTCGGTGCACAGGGCGAGCAGGCTCCCCTCGGGGATCTTGAGTTCGACCGACTCGAACGGGACGCCGCCGACGCCGAGCGGCGCGCCGGAGGGCAGCTCGAGGATCCGGCCGACACCGCCCAGCAGCGGGCCGCCGGACCGGGTCGGCTCCTCGTTCTCCCCGCCCGGCACGATCAGCACCGGCGGGATGTGGCCGGCCTTGGAGACCGTCAGCCGGGCCGTGGCCGGGTCGAACACGGCGTAGATGCAGGTGGCCAGCAGGGCCTCGTCCGGCCCCTGGGCGAGGTCGTCGGCCAGCTCGTGGACGTGCCGCAGCAGCACCTCGGGTGGCAGGTCGAGGGCGGCCAGGACGCGGACGGCGGTGCGCAGCCGGCCCATCGTGGCGGCGGCCCGCAGGCCGTGGCCCATCACGTCGCCGACCACCAGCGCGGTGCGGTCGCCGGGGAGCGGGATGACGTCGAACCAGTCGCCGCCGACCTCGGTGCCGCTGCTGCCGGGCACGTAGCGGTAGGCGACCTCGACGCCGGTGGGCTGCGGGACCTGCTGCGGCAGCAGGGTGCGCTGCAGGGTGAGCGCGGCGGTGCGCTCACGGGCGTAGAGCCGGGCGTTGTCGAGGGAGCTGCCGGCCCGGTCGGCCAGCTCGACCGTGAAGGCGAGGTCGTCCCGGTCGAAGCCCTCGCGGTAGCCGGCCCGGCTGACCAGCAGCAGGCCGATCACGATGCCCCGGGCGCGCAGCGGCACCACCAGCATCGAGTGCACGCCCAGGTCGTGGGCGGCCTGCATCTTCGGGTCCCCGGGGTAGGTGACGTCGCTCAGCTGGTCGGCGCCGGAGACCAGTTCGGGGACGCCGGTGCGCAGCACCCGCCCGCAGGCGGAGTCCTCGGCGAAGGTGATCCGGGCTCCGCGCCGGAGCATCACCTCCACCTCGGGGCCGTCCTGGACGGAGGCGGTGCCCAGCTGCAGCAGCGAGGTGCGGCGGTCGTGGCCGTGCCGGGGCAGGTCGTCCCCGTGCGCGACGGCCTGCAGCAGGATCACCGCGGAGTGGTCGGTGAGCCGGGGCACCACCGCGCCGGCCAGCTCCTGGGCGATCCGCGAGGCGTCCAGCAGGTCGCCGACCCGGGAGCCGAACTCGTTGAGCAGCGAGAGCCGGCGCCGGGCGTGCTCGACCTTGGCGACCGCCCGGTACCGCTCGGTCACGTCCATCACGGTGCCGGAGATGCCCAGCACCCGGCCGGCCCGGTCGGTCATCCGGCTGTAGGAGATCGAGCGGTACCCGGAGCGGGCGGTGACCGGTGAGGCGAGGGTGACGTCGATGACCGGCTCGCCGGTGGCCAGCACCTGGCGCTGGATGGCGGTGATCTCGTCGGCGGCCCGCTCGGGCAGGGTCTCGCCGGTGGTCCGCCCGACGTGGTCCTCGGTGACCATGCCGTTCATCTCGGCCAGGGTCTGGTTGACGGCGGTGTAGCGCAGGTCGGTGTCGAGGATCGCGATGCCCAGCGGGGACTGCTCGAACAGCGCGTCGCGGACGGCGAGGTCCCGCTCGACCGCCCGGACGGCCGCCGCCTCGGCCAGGTTGACCTGGAGGAACGGCGTGCCGTCGCCGTCCACCAGCAGCGAGATCCGGGCGTCGACGGTGACCGCCTCGCCGTCACGGTCGCGCAGCTCCGCGAGGCCGGCCCAGCGGCCGTGGCGCAGGGTGTCCTGGATCGCGGCGCGGATCCGGACGACCTGGTCCGCGTCCGGGATCAGTTCGTCGATCCGGCGGCCGACCAGCAGCTCGTTCGGCCAGCCCAGCAGCTCCTCGGCGGCCGGGCTCCAGAGCACCACCCGGCCGGCGGTGTCCAGGATCGCGATGGCCACCTTCACCACGTCGAGCAGGTTGCCCGCGCGCTGGCCGCCGGGAGCGCCCGGCTCGGCTCCGGGGCCGCCCGGGAAGGGCCGGGCGGGGCGGCTGCGGGGGCCCGCCGACTCGGTCGCGTCGGGCACCACCAGGGACGGCACCGGCCGCTCCGG
The DNA here is from genome assembly GCF_044768625.1 of Kitasatospora sp. NPDC091207. NCBI lineage: Bacteria > Bacillati > Actinomycetota > Actinomycetes > Kitasatosporales > Streptomycetaceae > Kitasatospora > Kitasatospora sp. NPDC091207. Next base: position 85,402 of record NZ_JBIVVS010000003.1, on the reverse strand, counting down.
CGGCTGGGCCTCGGGGGTTCCGCCGTCGCCCCGGCGGCGGGCGGCCGGGGGCTGGGGCGGCTGCGGCCGCTGCGGGCGCGCACCACGGCGCAGGCGGGCGCGGGCGGAGGCACTCCCCCCGGTGCCCGTGCGTCCCGCTCCCCCGCCACCGTGACCGGTACTCGACACCGACGGGGCCTCCGGCTCTGGTCGGGATCGGCTTCGCCGGCTGGGGACGGCTCACCGATGGTGACGAATAGTGCCGAACAGTGACATACCCAGCAGAACCCAGGCTATCCCGGCTTAAGGGTCGTCTTTTCCGATTGACCTACCTGGCGTATTGCGCGTGGCGCGGGCAGCTGCTCCCGCGCACGGGGTGTGCGGGAGGGGCGCGCGGGGCGTACCGACGGGCGGCGGGCACCGGACGGCGGGGCGGCAGCGGGGTGACGGTGCGGCGGCGGGCGGGTGCTCAGCCCGCGGTGCGGGCCTCGGTCAGCAGCCGGGTGAGGTGCGGAACGACCTCGCGGTCGTGGTCGAGCCAGTCGAGCCCGTCGAGCCCGTCGGGGCCGAGCCAGCGAAGCTCGTCGTGGTCCTGCAACGGCCGCGGATCACCGGAGAGCAGTTCGGCCACCCAGAGCCGCAGCTCCAGACCCGGGCGGACCAGCCACGCGCCGGGCAGCCGCTCCAGCGCCTTCGCCCGGACACCGAGCTCCTCCAGCAGCTCCCGCTCCAGCGCCTGGGTCTCGGTCTCGCCGGGCTCGACCTTGCCGCCCGGGAACTCCCAGCGCCCGGCCACCTCGGCCGGGGCACTGCGGCGGGCGGCCAGCACCCGGCCCCGGTGGACGAGCGCGCCCCCGACGACGATCCGGTTCTCCATGGCCCCGACCCTATGCGGCCTCGGCCTCCACCCAGTACAGCTGCTTGTGGCCACGGGCCTCGAACTCGGCCGCCAACCGCTCGGCCTCGGCCCGGCCCAACCCCCTGGCGACCACGTAGCGGTTGCCGTTGTCGTCCTGGCGCATCACCCGGCAGCTCTCCATGCCGCCGAGCCTAGGCCCCCTCCGGCCCGGGGCGGGCCGGCGGCCTGCCCGCCCCGGACGAGTGACCCCGGCCCGCGTGGGGGTCGGGCCGGGCCCTCGCGCACGGACGCTACGCCCGGCGCGCTACCGACAGGTACGGGCCCGGTTAACGCCCGGTAAGACGCGGGCCGGACCGCTCCCGCCCTCAGGCCCGGACGCCGGAGCCGGACACCGGAGCCGGGACGTCAGGCCCGGATGTCGCCGACCTGCTCACCGGTCGAGAGGCCGAGCTCGCGGCGGATCTCCACGGTCAGCTTGGCCGACTTGGCGACCAGCGACTTGGCGCGCCGGATCTCGCGTTCGAGCGCGGTCGTGTCGACGGTCCTGGCCGCGCTGTCCCAGGCCGCGGCGGCCTCGCGCTGGGCGGCCGCCAGCTCGGCCACCTTCGGCTTGGCGCCCTCGGGCCAGACCGTCGTCCCCTTGGACAGCTGGTCGGCCTCCTTGCGGGAGGCCTCGGCCATCCGACCCGCCCAGGCCACGTGCTCGGAGCGGGCGTCGGCCACCTCGGCCTCCGGCTCGCTCCAGGAGGCGGTGTTGTACGCCCGGGCGGCCTCCAGATAGGCCAGCTGGGCCCCGGTCAGCCTGCCCCGGTCGGTGCGGACGCTGCCCAGGTGCCCGGCGTCGCGGTCCTCGTAGGCGCAGGTGGCGTAGCGCTCGCCGGACTTCCAGTTGGCCCGGCTCGGGTAGAGGTAGACCTCCGCCATACCGTCCGGCACGGCCCAGAAGTCGAGCGCGTAGTCACTGAGCACCGGCCCGCAGAGGGTGGCGGCGCTCTCCCGGACGCGGCTCTCCCCCGGGTAGGCGATCCCGTCGCTCTCCGGGATCCGGGCGGTGCCGGCCACCTCGCCGTGGTGCGGCAGCGCGCAGGACGCCTTGAGCACCCACAGGACCGTCTGGTCCTCGTCCTCGGGGTAGGCGTCGCCACCGGGCGGGTTGTAGCAGTCGCCGGACTTGAGGGAGGACCAGAGCACGGAGCCCGCGGGCGCCTTCGGGCCGCGGACGGGGCGGTCGGCCTCACTGCTCGCCTCGACACCGGCGGCGAGGATGCCGATGAAGACCAGCAGAGTGACCAGCACCCCGAGGACGCCCAGCACCACACCGGTCACCGCCATGCCGCGGCCGCGCTCGTTGCGCTTGGGGATCTGGACCAGCGCGACGATGCCGAAGGCGAGCGAGAGCGGCCACATGCAGAGCAGGCCGGTGACCAGGGCGGCGACGGAGAAGCCGTTGGTGACCTCGGGAGCCGGGTAGGCGTAGCCGGGCTGGAAGCCGGAGAGCGCGCCGGGCGGGACGGCGGCCCAGCCGGAGGCCGGCGGCGGGCCCGGCGGGACCGGGCCGCCGCCGGTGGCCCACGGGTCGGCGGCGGGAGCGGCGGGAGCGGTCGTACCGGGGAGGGCCCACGGGTCGGCCCACGGGTCGGCGGGGGCGGCGGGGGCCTCCGGCACGACGGGCGCCTCCGGGGCCGGGGGTTCGGCCTCGGCCTTCGTGGGCTTGGTCAGCTCCACGCGCTCCGCGGGCTCCGGAACACCCGCCGGCTCCGCGTCCACCGGCTCCGCGTCCACCGGCTCCGCGTCCACCGGCAGGCCCTCCACGGCCGGAGCGTCGACCGGGGCGGCCGGCGGCGCGGGAGTGTCCGACGCGGCGGCATCCGGCGCGGCGGCATCCGGCGCCGGGACGGGCGCGTCGGACTCGGGCTTGGACACGTGGACTCCCCCGGCCCGGTCACGGGCGTCAACTCGGCAGTTTCGACTCGAACGTTCCGTGGACGGACCGGCGGGCGGACCAGCAGGCGGAGCACGGGAACGGACGCGCGACTTTACCCGATCTTGGCGAACATCCTCTCGCCCTTTTCCGGCCGCCCGACGCTCACCGACGGCGCGCCAGCACCTCGCCGTGCAGCATCGCGAACCAGCCGTCCTCGGCGGCCAGCCAGGCCTGCCACCCGGCGGCGATCCGTTCCAGTTCCGCCCGGTCCGCGTACCCCTCGGCCACCGCCACGTCGGCGATGTCGGAGGCCAGGATCCGGTCGGCCCACAGCCCGCCCCACCACTCCCGCTGCTCGGGCGTCGCGTACGTCCAGCTGCTGGAGGTCGCGGTGACGTCGGTGAAGCCGGCCTCCCGGGCCCAGGACAGCAGCCGTCGGCCGGCGTCCGGCTCGCCGCCGTTGTCCCGGGCGATCCGCCGGTACAGCGCCAGCCAGCGGTCCAGCTCGGACACCTGCGGGTACCAGGCCATGGTCGCGTAGTCGACGTCCCGGGCCGCGACCACACCGCCCTCCGCCGTGACCCGGCCCATCTCCCGCAGCGCCCCCACCGGGTCGGCCACGTGCTGCAGCACCTGATGGGCGTGCACCACGTCGAACTCCCCGTCCGCGTACGGCAGTGCGTGCACGTCGGCGACCTCGAACACCACGTTGGACACGCCGCGGTCCGCCGCGTACCGGGCGGCCGACTCCAGCACCTGGGCCGAGCTGTCCACGGCCACCACCCGCCCGGTGGGGCCGACCAGCTCGGCCAGCTCGGCGGTGATCGTGCCGGGGCCGCAGCCGACGTCCAGCACGGCCTGTCCGGGCCGCAGTTCGGGGCGCAGGTAGGCGGCCGAGTTGGCCACGGTGCGGGAGCGGTGCGAGCGCAGCACGGGCTCGCGGTGGCCGTGCGTGTAGACGGTGGGCTGCTGTCCGGTCATGACGGTCCCCCTGGGGTTCGGTCGGTCCCTGCGGTCGGTTCTCCCGACGCCTCCCGACGCTACTCCTCGTCCCGCATGACGAGAAGATTCGTCTCATATTCTGATCGCCACGCCGCACCGCGAAGCCCCCGCCCGGAGATCGGGCGAGGGCTTCGCGGTGCGGGCAGGGTTAGTTGAGGGTGAACCAGGTGGTGCGGGACTTCTTCCACTCCGGGTGCGTGAGGTCCTTGGCCTCGACGCCGTCGCCGTACAGGTCGGCGGAGCCGTCGTCGGTGATCAGCTGCACCCGGGCCCCGGCGGCGGTGAGGTCCGGGACGTCCGGCACGGCCTCCCAGCCGCCCGCGTCACTGGTCGGCAGGTCCAGCACCTTGACCGGCTGCGAACCGGGCTGACCGTCCCAGCGGTAGAGCGCGTAGGGGTCGGAGTTGTCGTCCGCCGCCCAGGACCCCGCCACGATCAGGTACTGGCCGAGCGCGTTGCGCCGCAGGTCGCGGACGGACAGCCCGCCGAGGTCCAGCTCGATCGGGGCACCGAACGTCGCGTGCGCCGAACCGCCCGGCAGCGAGGAGAAGTTGGTGACCGGGACGATCAGCGCCCGGCCACCGGTGACGGCCGGGGTGAGCGGCGCGCGGAAACCCACGTACGCGGTGGTGGAGCTGCCCGGGGCGAACTCCAGGCCCTCCACGTTGAAGCCGTCGATCTGCTTGGGCACCTCGCCGGCCGCCGAACCGGCCGCGAAGCCGTACCGGTTGCCGTTCGCCTTGTCCCAGGCGATCAGGTCGTCGCGCAGACCGGTGTACTCGCCCGCCAGGGCCAGCTGCGTGGCGGCGCCCGAACCGGTCACGGTGGTGGTGAACACCGTGTGCCGCTGGGTCTTGATCTCGCCGTCCTTGTTGTTGCCCAGCGAGCCGGTCCAGTAGATGGTGTTGCCGACCCGGGTGCCGCCCTCGATGTCGATCTCCTTGGAGACGCCGAGCGCGCTGCTGAAGTCCCAGGTGCGCACCGGCGCCCCCGAGGCGTTGCGGTCGTACAGCCGCAGCACATTGGACTCGTCGTCCGCCACCACGATGTACCCGCCGCCCGCGTCGACGGCCGCCGAGGCGTCGCTGGAGCCGGTCAGGTACCGGCTGTCGGCCGAGCGCTGGACGGCCGGCGAGGCCGCGTAGTGCAGCGTCTTGGTGGCGCTCTTGCCGCCGAGACCGGTCACCTTGACGGTCAGGTCGGTGTAGCCGACGCCCTGCGCGGCGACCGCGAGGGTGCGGTTGCCGGCGGTGCCCGTGACGGTGACGTCACCGGTCCGGGCCACCGAGCTGCGGGTGGTCGCCGAGGCGGCGACCGTCAGCGCGGAGGCGTCGGCACCGCTCTGCGCGACGGTGACGGCGACCGTCGGGTCACCGGTGGCGCCGACCGCGCCGGAGAGGTACCCGGCCGAGAGTGTGATCGTCGGGGTTCCGTACGTCACGGCGGCGGCGGGCCCGGCGGGCAGCGCGAGCACCGGCAGTGCGGCGGCGGCGACGGCCAGCGGCAGCAGGCCGCGGGAGAGACGGGACACGGTGACAGCCCTTCGGAGTGGGGGCGGTGCGAGGTCCGGACCAGGGTGGAGCCCCTCGGCGAACGCCGCCCCTCCGGCAGCGGGCCACCGGACGAACACCTGCCCTCGCGCGGCGCGCCCCGCCGGCCGGGGCCCGTACCGTGGACGGGCCCCCGACAGAACGGTTCCACCATGCCCGGCCGCCGCCCCTTCGTCCTGCTGAGCGCCGCGATGTCGCTCGACGGGCACCTCGACGACGCCTCTCCCGACCGCCTGCTGCTCTCCAACCCGGCCGACTTCGACCGGGTGGACGAGGAGCGCGCCGCCAGCGACGCGATCCTGGTGGGCGGCAACACCCTGCGCGCGGACGATCCCCGGCTGCTGGTCAACGACCCCGCCCGGCGGGCCGCCCGGCTCGCGGCCGGCCGGTCCGAGTACCCGCTGAAGGTCACCCTCACCGCGGGCGGGGCGCTCGACCGGGCACTGCGGTTCTGGCACACCGGCGGTGCCAAGGTCGCCTACACCTCGGACGCGGGCGCCGACCGGCTGCGCCCGGCCCTGGACGGGCTGGCCGAGGTGGTGGCCCTCGGCGGGACGGTGGAGCTGGGCGCGGTCCTGGACGACCTCGGGGCCCGTGGCGTACGGCGGCTGATGGTCGAGGGCGGGAGCAGCGTGCACACCCAGTTCCTCGCCCAGGGTCTGGCCGACGAGCTCCAGCTGGCCGTCGCCCCGCTGCTGGTCGGCCAGTCGGGCGCGCCGCGGTTCGTCCACCCGGCGGCCTTCCCCGGCGGACCGGCCCGCCGGATGCGCCTGCTGGAGGCACGTACCGTGGGCGATGTCGTCCTGCTCAGGTACGCCCCGAAGGAGCCCGCCCCGTGACCAGCGCCCCGTCCGACCTCGCACACCTGCGGCGGGCCGTCGAGCTCTCCCGCCGCTGCCCGCCCTCCACCACGGCCTTCTCGGTCGGCGCGGTGATCGTCGGCGCGGACGGCGAGGTGCTCGCCGAGGGCTGGAGCCGGGAGTCGGACCCGCGCGACCACGCCGAGGAGGCGGCCCTGGCCAAGCTCCCGGCGGGCGATCCGCGCCTGCGCGGCGCGACCGTCTACAGCTCGCTGGAGCCCTGCGGCCGGCGGGCCTCCCGGCCGCTGCCCTGCGCCCGACTGCTGATCGCCGCAGGCGTGCCCCGGGTGGTGGTCGCCTGGCGCGAGCCGGACCTCTTCGTCGTCGACTGCCAGGGGACGGCACTGCTGGAGGCGGCCGGGGTCGAGGTGGTGGAGCTGCCGGAGGCCGCCGAGGAGGCCCGCGCGGTCAATGCGCACCTGCTGGGCTAATCTTTTGTATCCTTACTGAACAATCGACTCGCACGCCCGCACACCGCCCCGCGAGGAGCCGCCCCATGCCCGCCACCCCCCTCACCCTGACCACCCGTGCCCTCCTGCTGGACATGGACGGCACGCTGGTCAACTCCGACGCCGTGGTCGAGCGCTGCTGGCACCGCTGGGCCGACCGGCACGGCGTCGACCCCGCCGAGGCACTCCGGCTCGCCCACGGCCGCCAGGGCCACGCCACCATGGCAGCCCTGCTGCCCGGGCGGCCGGCCGAACTCAACCACGCCGACAACGCCCGGATGCTCGCCGAGGAGAAGGCCGACGTCGAAGGCGTGGTGCCGATCCCCGGCGCCGCCGCCTTCCTCGCCACCCTGGCCGGCCTGCCGCACGCCCTGGTCACCTCCGCCGACGAGCCGCTCGCCCGGATCCGGATGGCCGCCGCCGGACTCCCGCTGCCGCCCGTCCTGGTCACGGCCGAGTCCGTCGGCGCCAGCAAGCCCGACCCGGAGGGCTTCCTCAAGGGCGCCGCCGCGCTCGGCTTCGCCCCCGCCGACTGCCTCGCCCTGGAGGACTCGTCGGCCGGGATAGCGGCCGCCGTGGCCGCCGGCATCCCCGTCCTCGGCATCGGCCCCCGCGCCGCGGCCCACCGCACCATCGCCCACGCCCTCACCCTGGAAGGGGTCACCGTCACCCCCGCCGGCGACGGCACCCTCACCGTCCACCTCGCCTGAGCGCCGGCGGCTACGCGGGCGGTCACCCCCGGCGCGGGGCCGGCACGGTTCGGCGAGGCCACCGAACCGCGATCGGTCCTGGCAGCGCGCGGCCGGGACGATGACCTCCCGGTCGGCACGGGCGGTCAGTAGTGGTACCGAGCCGCGAGAATGACGACCTCCTTGTCCGTCACCAGGTAGACGAGGCGGTGCTCGTCGTCGATCCGCCGCGACCACGCGCCAGGCAGGTGGTACTTCAAAGGTTCGGGCTTGCCGACTCCCGAGAAGGGGTCACGCTTGACGTCCTCGACGAGCTTGTTGATCCGGACCAGCATCTTGCGGTCGTTCTTGAGCCAGGACGTGTAGTCCTCCCAGCCCTGGTCCTCGAAGACAAGCCTCACGCGGCACCTGCATCCGCCGAGTCCGGATCGATCAGCTCGCGCTCCGACACGTCGATGTGAGCCAGGGCGTTCTCGTACGCCTTGAGCAGCCGACGGGCGTTCGCCGGAGAGCGCAGCAGGTACGAGCCCTCGCGCAGCGCCGCATAGTCCTCGGCCGAGACGAGCACGGCATTGCCGTGCTTCGAGACGATCTCGATGGCCTCGTGGTTCTCGTTGACCTTCTTGATCAGCGGAAAGAGTTCCTTGCGGGCTTCGCTCGCGGTGATGGACATGACCTGACCTCATCCCTCAAGTGGTACCTGATAACGTACCACTCTCGACACCCTCCGGCCGGGTCGGACGGCTGCTGGGTGGTCAGGTCTCCCAGCACCATCCCAGCGCGGGACACCGGAAGGGGTCGGCTCCCGACGGAGCCAACCCCTTCTGACCTGCGTGTTTGCCGCGTCAGAGACGTGGTGTCATGTCATCCGCTCAGGCGTTAGAACGGAACGTTCGACACAGCGCTCCCACCTGCGAAAACGTAGCTCCCACCGCTCTCATCCAACGCCGATCCAGCGCCGCACGAGTTCATCCAGCACAAGTGATGGGCCATCGCGAGCCCGTTGTGTACACATGGGACACTCGGTACGCTTGGGCGCATGACGCAGCCGCTGCCCAGAGAGTCCATCCGTGACGTGCGCGCCCACCTGGCCGAGGTCGTGGAGCGCGCGGACCGCGACGACGTACCCACGGTGATCACGCGCCGGGGCAGGGAAGTCGCCGCCGTCGTTTCCATCGAGGTACTGCGCAAGTACCAGGAGTGGGAAGAGCGCGAGATCAATCGGATCATCGACGAGCGCATGGCCAACCCCGCACCCGGCATCCCGATCGAGGACATCATGAGGGAGACGCTGGCGCGCGGTGAGTGAGTACCGAACCGTCTTCCGGCCCGAAGCGCAGGCCGAACTTCGGAAAATCCCTCGCGACATGGCCCTGCGCATCCTGGCCAAGCTGACCGAGTTGGAGACCGACCCGCTCGGTTTCAACACCACCGCGCTCGTGTCCCAGCCCGAGCGCCGCCGCCTGCGCGTCGGTGACTACCGCGTCGTCTACACGATCGACAACGGGGAGCTGGTCGTCTGGGTCGTTCATGTGGGACACCGGTCCACCGTTTACGAGACCTGATTTCCGCTGACCCGCGTCCGGGAATCCAGCACCCACCCGGCACGGGACACCGGAAGGGGTCGGCTCCCGACGGAGCCGACCCCTTCTGACCTGCATGTTTGCCGCGTCAGAGACGTGGTGTCATGTCATCCGCTCAGACGTTGAAGCGGAACTCCACGACGTCGCCGTCCTGCATGACGTACTCCTTGCCCTCGATGCGGGCCTTGCCCTTGCTGCGGGCCTCGGCGATGGAGCCGCAGGCGACCAGGTCGTCGAAGGAGATGATCTCCGCCTTGATGAAGCCCTTCTGGAAGTCGGTGTGGATCACACCGGCGGCCTCGGGGGCGGTGGCGCCCTTCTTGACGGTCCAGGCCCTGGTCTCCTTGGGGCCCGCGGTGAGGTAGCTCTGCAGGCCGAGGGTCTCGTAGCCGACCCGGCCGAGGGTGGCCATGCCGGTCTCCTCCTGGCCCATGGACTGGAGGAGCTCCAGCGCCTCGTCCTCGTCCATGCCGATCAGCTCGGACTCGATCTTGGCGTTCAGGAAGATCGCCTCGGCGGGGGCGACCAGGGCGCGCTGGGCCTCCTTGAACTCCTCGTCGACCAGCTCGTCCTCGTCGACGTTGAAGACGTAGAGGAAGGGCTTGGTGGTGAGCAGGTGCAGCTCGCGCACCGAGGAGGCGTCGAAGCCCGCCTCGAAGAGGGTCTTGCCGGTCTCCAGGATCTTCTGGGCGGCCTCGGCGGCGGCCAGCGTGGCGGCCGACTCCTTCTTCAGTCGGGCCTCCTTCTGGAGCCGCGGCAGCACCTTCTCGATCGACTGGAGGTCGGCGAGGATCAGCTCGGTGTTGATGGTCTCGATGTCGTCCTTCGGCGAGACCTTGCCGTCGACGTGCACCACGTCCGGGTCGACGAAGGCCCGGATGACCTGGCAGATCGCGTCCGACTCACGGATGTTCGCCAGGAACTTGTTGCCCAGGCCCTCACCGACCGAGGCGCCGCGCACGATGCCGGCGATGTCCACGAAGTCCACGGTCGCCGGGAGGATCCGCTGCGAACCGAAGATCTCGGCGAGCTTGTTCAGCCGGGCGTCCGGGACGCCGACGACGCCGACGTTCGGCTCGATGGTGGCGAACGGGTAGTTGGCCGCCAGCACGTCGTTCTTGGTCAGGGCGTTGAACAGGGTCGACTTGCCGACGTTCGGCAGGCCGACGATTCCGATCGTGAGCGACATGAAGCGCAGTCCCGTGGGCTTGGAGGAGTTGGTTCGGCACCGTGCGGGCCGATCCCCCAGTCTACGGGCAGCGGCTCAGGCCCCCGCTGTCGGCAGCGGCTCCAGGAACTCCAGGCGGTTACCGAGGTTGTCGGCGGCGTGGAAGCGGCGGTGACCAGGCAGATTGTCATCCCAGACGACCTCATGACCATGGGCGACCAGCAGCTCGGCGAGCGCGTCCAGCGCCCGGACCTGGAAGCCCGGGTGCCCCTTGCGGGCCGGCCGGAACTCCGGCACGACACCCAGGTGCACCTCGACCCCGCCGCCCCGGAACCAGCAACCACCGCGCGCGGCCAGCACCGGGGGCTTGACCAGCTCCGTCATGCCGAGCACGTCACGCCAGAAGGCACGGCACTCGTCCTCCGCCCCCGCCGGGATGTCGAGCTGGACGTGGTGAAGGCGTTCGAAGGCGAACCCGCTGGTCATGCATCCCCCTGGAGGAGTTGAGCGACGATCACACCAGTACTCCGTCCGGAGACACGGAGCAAGGTACCGACGCCCATTACACAGTGTGGCGATGATCGGACCGTACGTTGGGTGGGTGGAGCAGCGCATCCGAACCCAGCCGCCAGGGCCCAGACGCCGACCGCCGAACGGCGCGGCCGGGGCCGCCGTCCCCGGGCCCGGGCGGGCCCCCGAGACCGCCGAGGCCACCGCCGCGCCCGCGTCCCGGCTACGCCCCGTGGCCGGCGCGCCCGAGCGCGGCCGCCCCGGTGGTGCCCGGCCCCGGCTGCGCCTGCCGTTCGGACCGCGCCCCGGCGAGCGCGACGACCCCCGGGAGGACGCCCGCGGCGGCGAGCGCCGCGGTGAACGCACCGGCGAACGCGGTGGCGGCCGCCCGAACGGCCGCCTCTACGGGCGCCGGCGCAACGGGCGGCCGACCCGGCTGACGGCGGTCGGCACCGGGGTGGCCGCGACCGTCGCGACCGTCGCCCTGGCGGGCCTGGACCGGATGCTCTTCGGCGGTCTCGGGGTGCTGTTCGGCATCGGCTACCTGGTCATCTGCTTCCAGCTGGCGGTCCGGGTGCGCTTCGCCGACCTGCTGGCGGCCCCGATCAGCGGGCCGATCGCCTTCGCCGTCGCCCTGCTGCTGCTCGGCCCGGTCACCTCCTCGGGCGTGACCGCCCAGGTGGTGGCGCTGGCGACGGGCCTGGCCCTGCGGGCCGGCTGGCTGTTCACGGGTACCGGCCTGGCCGCGGCCATCGTGACCGCCCGGTTCGTGGCCCAGCGGCGGATCCACCGCGACCGCTGAGGAGTGGGGCGTCGGACCGGCCGACTTCCCACTCCCCGACGCATCACCTCCCGCGCCCCGCCGGCCCACCCGCTGGCACCCGCTCCGGCACCCGCTCCCGGCCGCCGCTCCCCGGCGCGCGGGCCCGACGGGTCAGGCCCGATGGTTCGGGCCCGACGGGTTTCAGGCGGAGGAGGCCCGGGCCGCCGCCATGGCCGCTCCGACGATCCCGGCGTCGTTGCGCAGCTCGGCCGGGACGATCCGCGCCTCCCGCTCGCGCAGCAGCGGCAGGAACCTCTCGTGCTTGCGGCTCACCCCGCCGCCGATCACGATCAGCTGCGGCGAGAACAGCATCTCCACCAGGTCGAGGTACTCGTCGACCCGGCCCGCCCACTGCTCCCAGCTCAGATCGTGCCGCTCCTTGGCCGCCGAGGAGGCCCGCCGCTCGGCGTCCTTGCCGCGCAGCTCCAGATGGCCCAGCTCGGTGTTGGGCACCAGCGTGCCGTCCACGAAGAGCGCGCTGCCGATGCCGGTGCCGAAGGTCAGGACCAGGACGACGCCCTGCCGGCCGCGGCCGGCCCCGTGGACGGTCTCGGCGAGCCCGGCCGCGTCGGCGTCGTTGAGCACCACGGCCGGCAGGTCGAGCGCCTCACGGAACAGGCCCGCGGCGTCCAGACCGATCCAGCCCTTGTCGACGTTGGCCGCGGTTCTGGTCTGTCCGTCCACCACCACGCCGGGGAAGGTCAGCCCGACCGGTCCCCGGTGGCCGAAGTGCCGGACCACCTCGCGGACGGCGGCGACCACGGCCTCCGGCGCCGAGGGGTGCGGGGTGAGGACCTTGTGGCGCTCCTGGGCGAGCACGCCCCGGGCCAGGTCGACGGGGGCTCCCTTGATGCCCGAACCGCCGATGTCCACACCGAATACCGCCGTCATGACGACCGCCCTCCGCCGTAACCGTTGTCCACAGGACCGCTGTGCACGAGCCCGTCGTCCACAGGCCTGTGCATACCTGTGCACAAAACTACGAGAGCCCGACCGGCCGTGCACAGCGGAAAACCCGGCATCCCGCGAGGGATACCGGGCTCTCCGGGAGGTCCGTCTACAGCTTGCCCGCGGCCTCGGCGCGCAGATCGCGGCGGAGCTCCTTGGGCAGCGAGAAGATCAGGTGCTCCTCGGCGGTCTTGACGGTCGACACGTCGCCGTAGCCGCGCGCGGCCAGCCAGTCCAGCACGCCGTCGACCAGGATCTCCGGCACCGAGGCGCCGCTGGTGAGGCCGACCGTGGTGACGCCGTCCAGCCAGGACTCCTGGATCTCGTCGGCGAAGTCCACCAGATGGGCGGCCTTGGCCCCGTACTCCAGGCCGACCTCGACCAGGCGGACGGAGTTGGAGGAGTTCTTGGAGCCGACCACGATCAGCAGGTCCGTCTCGGGCGCCATCTGCTTGACGGCGACCTGGCGGTTCTGGGTGGCGTAGCAGATGTCGTCGCTGGGCGGGCTGACCAGCAGCGGGAAGCGCTTCTTCAGCTCACCGACGGTGGCCATCGTCTCGTCCACCGAGAGGGTGGTCTGGGACAGCCAGACGACCTTGGACTCGTCGCGGACCTCGACCTTGGCGACGTCCTCGGCACCGTCCACCAGGTGGATCCGGTCCGGGGCCTCGCCCATGGTGCCGACAACCTCCTCATGGCCCTCGTGGCCCACCAGCAGGATGTCGTAGCCCTCGTCGGCGAACCGGACGGCCTCCTTGTGCACCTTGGTGACCAGCGGGCAGGTGGCGTCGACGGTGGCGAGCTTGCCGATCCGGGCCTCGTCGTGGACGGACGGCGCGACGCCGTGCGCGGAGAACACCACGATCGACCCCTCGGGCACCTCCTCCGTCTCGTCGACGAAGATCGCGCCCTGCTTCTCCAGGGTCTGGACCACGTACTTGTTGTGGACGATCTGCTTGCGGACGTAGATCGGCGCCCCGTACTGCTCCAGGGCCTTCTCCACGGCGATCACGGCGCGGTCGACGCCCGCGCAGTAGCCCCGGGGGGCGGCGAGCAGGACACGGCGCTGCGCGGTGTTGGACATGGCTCCATCGTACGGGCGGCAGCGAGCCGCGCCGACGGAAGGCGCTTTCGGGCGGTACTCGGTCACTGGTGCTCAAATGTGGAAGTTATGAGCGAGCGAGTCGACGCCGGCGGCCTGCGGCGCAGCCTGAGTGTCCGCGATCTGATGGTGTACGGGCTGCTGTTCATCGCCCCGATGGCACCGGTCGGGGTGTTCGGCGTGCTGGACGCCAAGAGCCACGGCGCGGTGGCGTCGGTCTATCTGGCGGCGACGATCGCGATGGGCTTCACCGCCTTCTCGTACGCCCAGATGGTGCGGGCGGTGCCGCAGACCGGTTCGGTGTTCGCCTACGCGCGGGCCGGCCTGGGCGAGGGGCCGGGGTTCATCGCCGGCTGGATGGCGATGCTGGACTACCTGCTGATCCCGGCCGTGGCGTACCTGTTCTCGGGCATCGCGCTGAACTCGCTGGTGCCGGACGTGTCGCGCTGGGTGTGGACGGCGCTGGCGGTGCTGGTCACCACCGCGCTCAACCTGGCGGGGGTGCGGACGGCGGCGGCGGTGGGCCTCGGGGTGCTGGCGCTGGAGATCGCGGTGCTGGCGGTGTTCGTGGTGGCGGCCGTGGTGGTGCTGGTGCGGGACGGGGCACAGCGCGGCTGGGACACGCCGTTCACGGCGGTCGGCGGCTTCTCGCTGACCGCCGTGATCTCGGCGGTCTCGGTGGCGGTCCTGTCGTACCTGGGCTTCGACGCGATCGCCACCTTCGTGGAGGAGGCGGTCGGCGCGTCGGCCGCGGTGGCCCGGGCGGTGCTGTGGTGCCTGGTGCTGGCCGGGGTGCTCTTCGTGGTGCAGACGTACCTGGCGGCGCTGCTGGAGCCGCTGACCCCGCAGCAGCTGGCGGCGGATCCGGCCGCGCAGGGCTCGGCCTTCTACGACACGGTGGAGAGCGGGATCGGGCACTGGCTGCACCTGCTGGTGGCGGCGAGCAAGGCGATCGGGGCGGCCTTCGCGGCGCTGGCCGGGCAGGCGGCGGCCGGCCGGCTGGTCTTCGCGATGGCCCGGGAGGGGCGGCTGCCGCGCTTCCTGGCCGCGGTGGACCCGGACTCGGCGGTGCCGCGCCGGGCGCTGCTGGTCGCGGCGGTGATCACGATGGGCGCGGCGGTCTGGGCGGCGAACCGGGACGACGGGCTGGACCAGCTGACCTCGGTGGTGAACGTCGGCGCGCTGACGGCCTTCGCGCTGCTGCAGGCCTCGGTGATCGGCTGGTACGTGGTGAAGCACGGCTCGCGGGACTGGCTGCGGCACCTGGTGGTGCCGCTGCTGGGCATCGCGGTGATCGGCGCGGTGGTCTACGAGGCCTCGCCCACCGCGCAGCTCGCCGGGGCGGTCTGGCTGGCGATCGGGCTCGTCGTGCTGCTCGTCCAGGGGGCCTCCGCTGTCGGCATCCGCCGTTAGCCTCGTACGCATGGCCAACACCAGCTCTCCCGAAGCCCCGCTCCCGGTCGGCAAGGTCTCCGCGCTGATCGGCGGCTGGGTCGACCGGCTCGGCGCGGTCTGGGTCGAGGGCCAGATCACCCAGCTCAGCCGGCGGCCCGGCGCGGGCGTGGTGTTCCTGACCCTGCGCGACCCGCAGGCCGACGTGTCGCTGACGGTGACGTGCTTCCGCTCGGTCTTCGACGAGGTCGCGGACGTGGTGCAGGAGGGCTCCCGGGTCGTCGTGCACGCCAAGCCGGAGTGGTACGCGGCCCGCGGCCAGCTCTCGCTGCGGGCGGCCGAGATCCGGCTGGTGGGGCTCGGCGAGCTGCTGGCCCGGCTGGAGCAGCTGAAGCGGCGCCTCGCCGGGGAGGGCCTGTTCGCGGCCGAGCGGAAGCGTCCGCTGCCGTTCCTGCCGCAGTGCGTCGGCCTGGTCACCGGGCGCGGCTCGGCGGCCGAGCGGGACGTGCTGGAGAACGCCCGGCGACGCTGGCCGGCCGTCCGTTTCGAGGTGCGCAACGTCCCGGTGCAGGGCGTCAGCGCGGTCGAGCGGGTCGGCGCGGCGGTGCGCGAGCTGGACGAACACCCCGAGGTGGACGTGATCATCGTGGCCCGGGGCGGCGGCAGCGTGGAGGACCTGCTGCCGTTCTCGGACGAGGCCCTGGTGCGGCTGGTCGCGGCCACCCGGACGCCGGTGGTCAGCGCGATCGGGCACGAGCCGGACCAGCCGCTGCTGGACTTCGTCGCCGACCTGCGCGCCTCCACCCCGACCGATGCCGCCAAACGGGTGGTGCCGGACGTCGGCGAGGAGCTGGCCAAGGTCCTGGCCCTGCGCGACCGGGGCCGGCGGCAGGTGCTCGGCCGGGTCGAGCGCGAGCGGCACGGTCTGGACGGGGTGCGCAGCCGCCCGGCACTGGCCGCGCCGCACCGGATGCTGGACGGCCGCGGCCAGGAGGTGGGGGCCCTGCTGGAGCGGGCCCGGCGCACCTTGCGGCACCGCTTGGACCACGCGCAGAGCGACCTCGGGCACACCCTGGCGCGGGTGGTCGCCCTCTCCCCCGCCGCCACCCTGGAGCGCGGCTACGCGGTGCTGCAGCGCGCCGACGGCACGGTGGTGACCGATCCGGCCCAGGTCGCGGAGGGCGACGCGCTGCACGCCCGGGTGGCGGGCGGCGGCCTCGACGTGACGGCCGGCCCTCAGTCGTAGGAGCGCTGGCGGGAGAGCGGGACGGAGTGCTCGCCGAAGCCGAGGCTGCGGTAGAGCGCCTCGCCGCCACTGCTGGCGTGCAGGTCGATCCGGCCGACCCGGCGGCTGTCGAACCAGTCGACGAGCGCCTCGGTGCAGGCGCGGGCATAGCCGCGCAGCCGGTGGCCCGGGTCGGTGCAGATGTTGAAGACGAAGCCGAACCGCCCGTCCGGGTTGCCGGGGGCGGGCAGCCGCTGCTCCAGGGTGCCGACGGCACAGGCGGCGAGCGCGCCGGGTCGCCCCGGGTCGTCGACCACGAAGGACGGCATGGTGAGCCGCTCGGCCGGGACGGCGAGACGGTCGCGCAGGATCGCCTCGGTGCTCGCCTGCCAGGGCCCGGGGCCGGCCAGGTCGGCCATCGTGGGCATGGCCTCGAACATCAGGTTGCGCAGCCGGACGAGCTCGGGCGCGTCGGCCGGGACGGCGGGGCGTACGTCGATCATGCGGCGCAGGCTAGCCGCGACGACCGGTCGGGTGCATCCGTTTTCGCCCGGCCGCGGCCGTTCTGTCGGCGCGAAGCCCTACGCTGGCTGGCATGGCTGAGCAGGAGCAGGTGGAGGCGGCGCCTCGGACGCCGGACGACGCGCTGGGGTACGAGCACGCCCGGGACGCGCTGCTGGAGGTCGTCCGGCAGCTGGAGAACGGCGGCACCTCGCTGGAGGAGTCGCTGGCGCTCTGGGAGCGCGGCGAGCAGCTGGCGAAGGTCTGCCAGCGCTGGCTGGACGGCGCCCGGGCCCGGCTGGACGCCGCGCTGGCCGCCGAGGAGGACGGCTCCGCGCCGGAGTGACGCACCCGAGTGACGCGCCGGGTCGTCGGGGGATGACCGGGTGACGCGCATCACAGCACCCCGAGGAACAGTTGAAAGTTCACTTATGTTGGGATCAAGTGATCGGCGCCGCCGGTCGACCAGACGAACCCCGTCCCGCATGAGGTGCAGACAAGCATGACCACCGACGCCCTGGTACTCGACGCCGCCGCTCAGGACCTGCTGTTCCGCGACGCCCGCACCGCGAACACCTTCACCGACGAGCCGGTCTCCGAGGAGCAGATCCGGGCCATTTACGAGCTGGTCAAGTTCGGCCCGACCGCCTTCAACCAGCAGCCGCTGCGCGTCGTCCTGGTCCGCTCGGCCGAGGGCCGCGAGCGCCTCGTCCAGCACCTGGCCGACGGCAACAAGGCCAAGACCGCCGCCGCCCCGCTGGTCGCCATCCTGGCCGTGGACAACGAGTTCCACGAGGAGCTGCCGACCCAGCTGCCGCACTTCCCGCAGGCCAAGGACCTCTTCTTCACCGAGCGTCCGGTCCGCGAGTCCTCCGCGGTGCTGAACGGCGCCCTGCAGGCCGGCTACTTCATCGTCGGCGTGCGCGCCGCCGGTCTGGCCGCCGGCCCGATGACCGGCTTCAACGCCGAGGGCATCAACAAGGAGTTCTTCGCCGACGGCGAGCACTCGGTGCTGGCCGTGGTGAACATCGGCAAGCCGGGCGAGGACGCCTGGTTCCCGCGTTCGCCGCGCCTGGCCTACGACGAGGTCGTCACCACCGTCTGACCGCCGGCACGCAGGAAGGGCCCGCACCGTTCGACCGGTGCGGGCCCTTCCGCATGTTCCGCCGCCGCGGGGGGCGCGCTACTTGAGCGCCTGCGCCAGCTCGGCCAGCTCCTCGTACGAGGCGGTGCCGGTGAGCACGGTGGTGCCGCCGTCGCCCTGGCGGACGAGCGCGCGGGACTTGTCGCCCTGGACCCGCTCCCAGGCCTGCCCGGCCACCTCGGAGCTGCCGTCCGGCTTGCCGGCGGCCACCAGCGCGCCGACCAGCTTGTCGCGCTCCATGTCGCTCTGCTCGACCGCCGCGTACTGGCCGGCGGGGGTGACGAAGCCCAGGTGCCAGGCGTTGCCCCGGCCGCCGCCCAGCGCCGCCGGGTCGTACTTGACCGAGGTGGCGCGCCACGTGTCGGAGAGGCCCTCGGGGGAGAGCAGCGAGTACGGCGCGGCACGCTTCGCCGAGGCCGCGGCCACCTTGTACTCGACCGTGCGCACACCGTCGCCGTCGGCGTCGTGCGGCAGGAACAGGTACCCGACCCAGACCACCAAACCGACGGCCAGCATCGACAGGACCATGTCCCGTACCGACTGCCGGCTCCTCATGCCCTTGCTCTCTCCAGCCACCCCCACATGGTGACTCATCCCTTACGGGCGACCGGCACCCGGGGTGCCCACGTACGGGTGATCCGGGGCGAAGCGGCCGATTCCCGCCCGGGGTGGGGACCCGCGCCACAGACAGTCATCTCGTGGGCAGATACGATCGCAGGACCCTCACCACGGCGTTCGACCTGGCAGTAGTCGGGCGCTCACTGGCCGTCGCGTACAGAGAGGTAACGACGATGACCACGCAGTACCCGCACAATCTCCCCAGCGCCCTTGAGGTCGCTCCCGAGGCTCCCGACCGGAACCTCGCGCTCGAACTCGTCCGGGTCACCGAGGCGGCCGCGATGGCCGCCGGCCGCTGGGTCGGCCGTGGCGACAAGAACGGCGCCGACGGCGCCGCGGTCAAGGCCATGCGCACGCTCGTCTCCACCGTCTCGATGAACGGTGTCGTCGTCATCGGCGAGGGCGAGAAGGACGAAGCACCGATGCTCTACAACGGCGAGCGGGTCGGCGACGGCACCGGCGCCGAGTGCGACGTCGCGGTGGACCCGGTCGACGGGACCACCCTCACCGCCAAGGGCATGAACAACGCCGTGGCCGTGCTGGCGGTGGCCGACCGGGGCACCATGTTCGACCCGAGCGCCGTGTTCTACATGGACAAGCTCGTGGCCGGCCCGGAGGCCGCCGAGTTCGTCGACATCACGGCGCCGGCGGCCGTCAACATCCGCCGGGTCGCCAAGGCCAAGGGCAGTGCCGTCGAGGACGTCACCGTGGTCATCCTCGACCGGCCGCGCCACGAGGGCCTGGTCCAGGAGATCCGCGAGGCGGGTGCCCGGATCAAGTTCATCTCCGACGGCGACGTGGCCGGCGCCATCATGGCGGCCCGCGAGGGCACCGGCGTCGACCTGCTGATGGGCGTCGGCGGCACCCCCGAGGGCATCATCGCGGCCTGCGCGATGAAGTGCATGGGCGGCGTGATCCAGGGCCGGCTCTGGCCCAAGGACGAGGCCGAGCGGCAGAAGGCCCTCGACGCGGGCCACGACCTGGACCGGGTGCTCACCACCAACGACCTGGTCAGCGGCGAGAACGTGTTCTTCGTCGCCACCGGCATCACCGACGGTGAGCTGCTGCGCGGCGTGCACTACCGCCAGGAGACCGCCACCACCAGCTCGCTGGTGATGCGCTCCAAGAGCGGCACGATCCGGGAGATCCACTCCACCCACAAGCTGTCCAAGCTGCGGGCGTACAGCGCGATCGACTTCGACCGCGCCAACTGAACCGACCCTCCCGGCCGCGTTCCACCGCCCCGCGGCTTCGGCGAAATCCCCCTTCGCCGAAGCCGCGGGGCGTTCGCGTACCGCGGGGCGCTCGCCGGCCCCCGCTCAGCCCGCGATCCGGCTGCGGGCGGCCGGGATCCGGGCGGCCTCGTGCAGATCCGCGTCCCGGCGCCTCCGGCGGGCCAGCACCACCCGGCGCTCGGCGGCCGTCAGCCCGCCCCACACCCCGTACGGCTCCGGCTGCGCCAGCGCGTGCTCCCGGCACTCCAGCAGCACCGGGCAGCGCGCGCAGACCTGCTTCGCCTGCTCCTCGCGGGAGAGCCGGGCCGCCGTCGGCTCCTTGGAAGGGGCGAAGAACAGCCCCACCTCGTCCCGCCGGCAGGCCGCGCCGGTGTGCCAGGGGTTGTCGTCGCCCTGCGACTGGGCAGCCGGCGGGCGCTCCAGCACCTGGGCGGCGATGACGGACGAAGTGGTGCGGGACTCGATCGGACGCAGCACGGCCGTACTCCTGACGAGGCTCTCGGACACGGGGAAGCTCGCTCCCCTGCCCGGCTGCGAGCCCCCGCTCTTCACCCCCCGAGCCGGCCTCAGGCCGCCTCCGGTGCGCAGCCGTACAAGAAGCGATGTGCGAGAGGAACTACCCCGCCGTACCGCGATTCATGCACACTGCACGCAATCGACTACAGCCTGCACTCGCCGCAACGCCGAGTGCCCGGGCGGGAGTTGCTTCGGCCCAGGCACCCGACTCGGGCCCGCCTAGTCGGTGCCGAGCTGCTTGCGCACCCATTCCTTGAGCTTCTTGCCCTTGCGTGGCTTGGCCTCGCAGCCCCCGAACACCGCGACTCCCTTGACCCGGACGACCGGCGCGTACGGGTCGGCGGCCGTCTGTTCCTTGACGTCGAAGCCGCCGAAGATGCCGACCCCGCTGCCGTGCAGACTGACGTTCTCCGGCACCTTGATCTCGACACCGCCGAAGATGGCGATCACCTCGATCTCCACCTCGGGCGACTCGAACACGGCGTCGGTCAGGTCGATCTCGACACCGCCGAACACCGCGACCGCCCGCAGGCGCGAGCCGACCCGCCAGCGGCCCCGGCGGGAGGCCCCGCCGAAGATCGCCACCATGGTCGGCGCCTCCTGACGGGCCGGCAGCCGCACCGGTCCGGACGGCCGGTCGGCCGGGGCGCCCAGCGGGGCCTTCTCGAAGGAGATCGCCCGGTGCGCGGGGAGGTCCCGGGTGAGCGGGACGAGATCGCCCAGCGTCTTGGCCCCGTAGGCGGCCTCGATCCGCTCGGCGTGCTCGTCCACGTTCAGCCGGCCCTCGGCGTAGGCGTCACGCAGCAGCTCCGCGACCCGCTCGCGGTCGGCGTCCGAGGCCCGCAGCTCGGCCTCCGCGACCGGGGCCCGATCGGTCCGGACGGGAGGCTCGGCCCCCGGCTTGGTCATGGGTACGGGCGACTGCCCCTGGTCGTCCTGCGACGGCGAGTTGTCCACGGGCCAAGCCTAGTCAACCGGGCAAGTCCCGTACGCGTGTCCGAGTGACCCCGGTCACGCAGGCGGACCTGTCCGCGTGCGACGTTCCGGCGGGTCCTACCCTTGAGGGTGCTTCGCCGACGCAGCCGGATCACTGGAACACTAAGGACCGCCCCCATGGCTCCCACGCCGGATTTCGAGTACAGCGACCTGCTCCCCCTGGGCGCTGACCCGACCCCGTACCGAAAGCTGACCTCCGAAGGTGTCTCCACCTTCGAGGCCGGCGATCGCACCTTCCTCCAGGTCGAGCCCGAGGCCCTGCGGCTGCTCACCGCCGAGGCGATGCACGACATCTCGCACTACCTGCGCCCCGCCCACCTCGCCCAGCTGCGGCGGATCCTGGACGACCCGGAGGCCAGCCCCAACGACCGCTTCGTCGCGCTGGACCTGCTGAAGAACGTCAACATCTCGGCCGGCGGCATCCTGCCGATGTGCCAGGACACCGGCACCGCGATCGTCATGGGCAAGCGCGGCCAGGGCGTGCTGACCCGGGGCGGTGACGAGAGCGCGATCGCCCGCGGCGTCTTCGACGCGTACACCAAGCTCAACCTGCGGTACTCCCAGATGGCCCCGGTGACCATGTGGGACGAGAAGAACACCGGCACCAACCTGCCGGCCCAGATCGAGCTGTACGCGACCGACGGCGACGCCTACAAGTTCCTGTTCATGGCGAAGGGCGGCGGCTCGGCCAACAAGTCGTACCTGTACCAGGAGACCAAGGCGATCCTGAACGAGGCCAGCATGCTCTCGTTCCTGGAGCAGAAGATCCGCTCGCTCGGCACCGCCGCCTGCCCGCCGTACCACCTGGCCATCGTGATCGGCGGCACCAGCGCCGAGTTCGCGCTGAAGACCGCCAAGTACGCCTCCGCGCACTACCTGGACAACCTGCCGACCGAGGGCAACGCCCGTACCGGCCACGGGTTCCGGGACCTGGACCTGGAGGCCAAGGTCACCGAGCTCACCCAGAAGATCGGCATCGGCGCGCAGTTCGGCGGCAAGTACTTCTGCCACGACGTGCGGGTCGTCCGCCTGCCGCGCCACGGCGCCTCGCTGCCGGTCGCGATGGCCGTCTCCTGCTCGGCCGACCGCCAGGCGCTGGGCAAGATCACCGCCGAGGGCGTCTTCCTGGAGCAGTTGGAGACCGACCCGGCGAAGTACCTGCCGGACACCACCGACGATCACCTCGACGACGACGTGGTCCGGATCGACCTCGACCAGCCGATGTCCGCGATCCGCGCCGAGCTGTCCAAGTACCCCGTCAAGACCCGGCTCTCGCTCACCGGCACGCTGGTCGTCGCGCGCGACATCGCGCACGCCAAGATCAAGGAGCGCCTGGACGCCGGCGAGGGCATGCCCAAGTACCTCCAGGACCACCCGGTCTACTACGCCGGCCCGGCCAAGACCCCCGAGGGCTTCGCCTCCGGCTCCTTCGGCCCCACCACGGCCGGCCGGATGGACTCCTACGTCGACCAGTTCCAGGCGGCCGGCGGCTCGATGGTCATGCTCGCCAAGGGCAACCGCAGCAAGCAGGTCACCGACGCGTGCGCCGCGCACGGCGGCTTCTACCTCGGCTCCATCGGCGGCCCGGCGGCCCGGCTGGCCCAGGACTGCATCAAGAAGGTCGAGGTGCTGGAGTACGCCGAGCTGGGCATGGAGGCCGTCTGGCGCATCGAGGTGGAGGACTTCCCGGCCTTCGTCGTGGTGGACGACAAGGGCAACGACTTCTTCCGCGAGACCACCGAGGGCCCGCTGATCACCAGCCTGCGGGTGCGCTCCAAGGAGTAGCCGCGACGCCTCCCGCACGTTCCACCGCCCGCCCCGGCCGCGCACTCCGCGACCGGGGCGGGGCCGCCCCGTCCGGGCGCCTCAGGCGTCGAAGTCGTACTCCAGCACGTAGGACGCCGCGTCGAGCGTCATCTCGTTGAGCTCGACGACCTGCCCCTCGTCGGCGAACGCGGTGCGGCAGATCAGGATGACCGGCGTGCCCGCCGACAGCTCCAGCCGGGCCCCCTCCTCCGCGCTGGGCATCCGCGACCGGACCTCCTCGCGGAAGTGCACCGGTTTGGCGCCGATCTCGGCGAGGCGCGCGTAGGTGCCGCCCGGACCGGTGTCCTCACGGGTGATCGCCGTCCCGGCGACCAGGCCCGCCGGCAGGTAGGAGGTGGACAGCAGCACCGGCTTGCCGTCCAGCACGAACCGTCTGTGCCGCACGCACATCGGCGCGCCCGGGTCGACCCCGAGCACCCGCGCCACGTGCTCCGGCGCCCCCTGCTCGGTGACCGACACCTGGTCCACCACCAGCGTCCGGTTGTCGATGTCCGCCGACCATATCGACCGCCCCGACCCCCACTGCCCCTGCGCGAGCCGCTGGATCCCGCGCCGCCGCAGCGGCCGGAAGTCCCGGACGAAGACCCCCGCGCCCTTGCGCGCCTCCGCGATGCCCTCGCTCTGCAGGACGCCGAGCGCCTGGCGGGCGGTCATCCGGGCCACCCCGTAGGTGTCCATGAGGTCGTTCTCGCCGGGCAGCCGGTCGCCGGCCCGGTACTCGCCGCTGTCGATGGCCGCCTTGAGCGAGTCGGCGATCCGCTGGTACTTGGGCTGTTTCCCGCCGCTGCTGCCGACCATCGCCTGCTCCCTCGTCCTCGCCAGAAATCGTAGGCGTCCCCGCGGCCGCCGGTAAGCCGGTATGACCGGTCAGGCCGTTGACATCTCTAGAGATATTAGCTTCTCTAGAGATGCTGGGTAGTCGCCGAGCAGAACACAGGCACCGACAGCGACCAGGGCCGGCGCATCCACCGCCGTGTCCGCACCAGAGCAAGGAGCACTGCGGTGAGCACCCGTAAGCGCAACGCCGCGGCCTACCGACCGCGTGTGGGTGAACTCGTCCTCGACGCCAGGACCGGACGCACCGGCATCTACATGGACACCCTCGGCGGAGAGCACTACCTGCGGCCCCCGGGGGGCGGCCGCGAGTGGACCGCCCCGCCCGACCGCGTCGGCCCGGCACCGGACCCGTCCCCCGACGACCCCGACCCGGACCGCCCCCACCCCGCGCTGGAGAACCGGGCCCGGCTGAGCGCCCGGCTCGCGGCCCGCAACCGGGACTCACGCCTCAACGAGAGCCGGGTCGCCTGAGGGGCCGCGCCCCCGGCGGGTGGCCGGATCCGGTCACCCGCCGGGGGCGCGGCCCGACCGGGCGGCACGGCGCCGACCGGCCGCGGAACGCGGACCGGGCCGCCCGCCGTGGAGGCGGGCGGCCCGGATCCGGGACCGCGGGTGCTACGGGTGCTACGGACGGCTGTTGATCACGCCGAACGGCTCGTAGGGCTTCTCCGACTTCTCGTCGGCGTGCTCCGGCTCGGCGACCTCGCCGCCCATCAGCTCCTGCGGGTCGACGTGCGCCTCCTCGGCCGGGACGATGTGTCCGGCGACGTTGGCCGCCGCCTCGTCCACCACCTGGGTGTCCGCGGTGACGGGCGAGGTGGTCTCCGGCGCGGCCGACGGTGTCGCGGTGCTGGTGGGCTCGTTCTCGGCCATGGAGTGGCTGCCTTTCAGGTCATCGGGATTCGCTCGCGCCCGACCGAACTCGACCCAGGCGCCCGGACAGTATCGTTGGAGCCGCTAAATGTCCTATAAACATCGCGCCGCTTGTGCTGTTCTCCAGTGTTTGCAGCCGTCCGCCTAAGCTGATGCACCGCAGCGGGACCGCCGAACGCCCCGCGCGTCGCGCCTGCCGTCACAGGTCATCGGGGGAATTTCATGGAGCCTCAGGAAACGCCGCACAGCAACACGCTGCGCTTCCAGGTGCTCGGTCCGGTGCAGGCACGGCGCGGCCAGGAGGCCTTGGCACTCGGGTCCCCGCAGCAGCAGGCGGTACTGACCTGCCTGCTGCTGCAACAAGGCCGACTCGTCACCACGCAGGACCTTGTCGACGGGATCTGGGGAGAAAGGCCCCCACCGCAGGCAATTGCCGCATTGCGGACTTATGTTTCCCGTCTGCGAACCGTCATCGAGCCCCATCGGGAGGTCCGCGCACCCGCCGCGGTCCTTGTGTCCTTGCCCGATGGATACGCCTTGCGGATCTCCTCCGACGCTTTGGATCTGACGGTCTTCGAGAGCACCGTTTCCGAGGCGGCCGCCGCCCGGGCCGAAGGCGATCCGGTCGAAGCGCACCGGCTGCTGGTCTCGGCCCTCGCGCTCTGGGGCGGGCGCGCCATCCCCGGCGTGCCCGGCCCCTACGCCGAGACCCAGCGTCTGCGCCTGGCCGAGCGCCACGTCACGGTCTGGGAGGAGCGGTGCGCGGCCGCGCTGGAGATCGGCCTGCACACCGAGGTGGTCGCCGAGCTGAGCTCGCTCACCGCCGAACACCCGCTCCGGGAGCGGCTGCGCGAGCTGCTGATGCTCGCGCTCTACCGCTGCGGCCGCCAGGCGGAGGCGCTCGGCGTCTACACGGACACCCGGAAGCTGCTGATCGAGGAGCTCGGCGTC
Organism: Kitasatospora sp. NPDC091207; assembly: GCF_044768625.1. NCBI lineage: Bacteria > Bacillati > Actinomycetota > Actinomycetes > Kitasatosporales > Streptomycetaceae > Kitasatospora > Kitasatospora sp. NPDC091207. The sequence goes on along the minus strand of NZ_JBIVVS010000003.1, from coordinate 59,841 downwards.
GAACCCGGCGCGGGGCTCTCGTCCATGCACGCCCGGATCCTGGCCGGCGACCCCACGCTCACCGCGCCCAACCCGCCCCGGCCCGCGGTCTCCGGCGGCCGCGAGGAGCCGGTCACCGGCACCCCGGCCCAGCTGCCCGCCGACGTCTCGGACTTCAGCGGTCGCGCCGGCCTGGTCGCCGAACTCCGGGCGGTCCTCCAGGGCGCGACCGGTCAGGCCGTGGTGGTGACGTCCCTCGCGGGCATCGGCGGAGTCGGGAAGACGACCCTCGCCGTGCACGTGGCGCACAGCGTCCGGGCCGACTTCCCGGACGGCCAGCTCTACGTCGACCTGCGCGGCGCGGGCGCCTCGCCCGCCGACCCCGCCGTCGTGCTGGGCGACTTCCTGCACTCCCTGGGCGCCGCCGAGGTCCCCGACTCCCTGGAGCAGCGGGCCGCGCTGTACCGGTCCCTGCTGGCCAACCGCCGGATGCTCATCCTGCTCGACAACGCGCGGGACGCCGACCAGTTGCGGCCGCTGATCCCCGGCGTCTCGGGCAGCGCCGTCCTCGCCACCAGCCGCTCCCGGCTGGCCGGGATCCCCGGCGCCCACCTGGTGGACGTCGAGGAGCTGACCCCGGCCGAGGCCCTGGCGCTCTTCTCCGCCATCGTGGGCGAGCAGCGGGTGGCCGCCGAGCCGGAGGCGGCCCTGGCCGTCGTCACCTCCTGCGGCTTCCTGCCGCTCGCCGTCCGGATCGCCGCGGCCCGGCTCGCCGGCCGGCCCCGGTGGAGCGTCTCCGACCTCGCCCGGCGCTTAGCGGACCAACGGCGGAGGCTCGACGAGCTTCAGCTGGGCAACCTCGCGGTGGAGACGACCATCGGCCTCGGCTACGGCCAGCTCCGGCCCGACGAGGCCCGCGCGTTCCGGCTGCTCTCCCTGGTGGACTCCCCCGACCTGCCGCTCGACGCGGCGGCCGCCCTGCTCGGCGAGGACGAGCCGCGCGCCGAGCAGCTGACGGAGGCGCTGGTCGAGGCGAACATGCTGGAGTGCTTCACCCCGGGGCGCTACCGGTACCACGACCTGCTGCGGCTCTACGCCCAGCGGCAGAACGAGAAGTCCGCCGACACGGAGGAGCAGCAGCAGGCGGTGCTGCGCCTGCTGCACCACCTGCTGCCGACCATGCGCAACGCCGCGCGCCTCATCGAGCCCGACGACCAGCTGTTCGAGCCGCTGGACGAGCTCACCGCGCCCGGTCTCGGCCTGCCGGACGACGCCCGGGCCCAGCAGTGGCTCCGGGCCGAGGTCGGCATGCTGCTGAGCACCGTGGAGGCGGCGCTGGGCGGCCCGTCCGCGCTGCTGCGGCCCGCCCTGGACCTGCTGATCACGCTCAACAGCATCGTCGAGGACCCGACGCACGCCGCCCGGGCCCGCCGGCTGCTGGAGATCGCCGACGCCAACGCCCAGTCGCACGGCGACGCCCAGGCGCTCGCCCGGGTCCACTTCGCGCTGGGCACGCTGGAGTACTTCGCCAACAACTTCCAGGGCGCCGAGCGCTCGCTGCGGGCGAGCCTCTCCCTCCAGGACCCCGACGACGTGACGGTGATGCGGTCGATGGTGGCCAACACCCTGGGCATCATCCTGAGCCTCGCCAACCGCGGCGACGAGGCGCTGCCGTTCTTCGAGCAGGCGCTCGGCATCAGCCGCGTGGTCGGCGCCCCGATCGGCGAGGCCCGGCTGCTCGGCAACATCGCCCGGGCCCAGCTGGACGTCGGCAAGAGCACGGAGGCCGTACGGTCGGTGGAGGAGGCCGTCGCCACGGCGCGGCGGTCCGCCAACGGCCCCTGCCTGGCGGACACCCTGTACCAACTCGGTGTGGTGCTGTCCTCCACCGGATCCCCGGGCGAGGCGGTCGACCACCTCCGGGAGGCGCACGCGCTCTACCAGTCCCAGCAGAACCGGCTGCGGGAGGGCTACGCGCTCGCCCGGCTCGCGGTGAGCCTGCTGGCGAGCCACCGGACCGCCGAGGCCGCCGAGGCGGCGGGCGAGTCGCTGGTGATCGCGCAGGAGATCGACGGCGCCTACTGCCAGGGCCTGGCCAACGCCGCGCTGGGCGAGGCACTGCTCGGCCTCGCCCAACCGGCCCGTGGGCTGGCCTGCTTGCGCGAAGCCCACGCGATCTTCACGCGGCTCGGTGTGCCGGAGGCCTCCCCCGTGGCGGACCTCATCTCCCAACAGCACACCGAGCCCTTCCCTCCCCCCGCGCCGTAGGCCCCGCACTCCCCCGTGCTTCCCCCGTGGAGGCCTTCCCCCGTGCGTCAGATGCTCCCGCAGCCCCCCGGCTGCGGGAGCACCCTCAACGCTTCCCCGGCGCTGGACTCCACTGTGCACCGGACCGATTGACGTTCGATAAACGTCGGCTTGTCAGCCAGGCCCCGGAAAGAACCGCAGGTCAGCGGCGTTTCCCACCGCACTCTGCGGCGTGCGGCCGGTCGCCGCACCACCCCGGCCCGCACCCCCGTGCTTCCGCAAGCCGGGCCACACCACCCCAACCGCCACGAGTTGGCCGGAAAGGGACCCTACGACGGAGTGATCACGCATATTCTCAGATGCCAGTACACACACGAGTGCATTCGTCCGGTGGAGCGTCCGGAAACCGGAAACGGCAGCGCGGCGGCGCTCCCGCGGTGCAGAGTGTCTCTGTGCAAAGTGTCAGCGTGCAGTCAGTGTGACGCGGGGAGCGTGACGTACCGCCACCGGCAGCGGGCCGGCGGGGCAACGCGGGCGCCGGCAGGACGGCGGGCCGGCCTCGTCCGGCCGACCGGAGGCCCGGGTGGAAAGGTGCCTCTCAATCGTGACGACCGGACAGATATCGGACCCGTTCCCCCTCGACGAGGACGCGGACGGCGACGACGGGCCCGACGTCCTGCGCCGCCGTGCCGAACGGGCGCTGCAGGCCGTCGCCTTCGACACCATCGGCGCCGGCTACGGCGAGGCCTTCCCCGCCAAGGGTGGCCAGCTCGCCTGCGGCCGCCGGCTGCTGGCCCGGCTGGAACCGGGCGCCGCCGTGCTGGACATCGGCTGCGGCACCGGCGATCCGACCGTCCGGCAGCTCACCGCCGCCGGCATGCGCGTCACCGGCATAGACCTTTCGGACGTCATGCTCACCCTGGCCCGCGAGACGGCGCCGAGCGGGCCGTTCGCCCCCGTCTTCCACCGCATCGACATGTACGACCTGGCCACCGAGCGCGCCGACCGGGCCTGGAACGTCCCCGCCCTGGGCCCGCGGGGCCACGGCGGGTTCGCCGCCGTCACCGCCTTCTTCTCCCTGATCCTCCTCCCCCAGGCCGAGATCCCCACCGTGCTGACCCGGCTGCGCGCGCTCCTGCGGCCCGGCGGGCTGCTGGCGCTCGGTATGGTCGAGGCGGACCTGGATCACGTTCCGCTGCCGTTCCTCGGACGGGAGCTGCGGATCAGCGGGTATCTGCGGGAGGATCTGGAACGGGTCCTGGTGGAGTCCGGGTTCGCCGTCGAGGAGCAGTCGGGGCATCCGTACGCGCCGGCCAGCACCTCGCTGCCGCCGGAGGAGCAGCTGTTCCTGTGCTGCCGACGCGTCGGCTGACCGTTCGCCACACCGACCGACCGCCCGACCAGAAGAGCCAGCACTCCCCACCAATCCCAGGACAGGCAGCCGTGCGCGACCAGCTCAAACCCGAGGCCGGACAGCCACCTGCCCTCCCGGGCCCGCGCCGCCCGTCGCCGGACCCGGAGGGGAACGACGGCCCGCCCGCCGCCGGCCCGGGCAGTGCCGAGCAGGCCGCCTTCGGACAGGCCGCTCCCGGCCGGGCCGTCGGCGCGCCGAGCGGCGCCGCGGCGGCCGCCACCGGACGGTCCGTCACCGGACAGGTCGCCGAGCGGCTCGCCTACCTGGACTCCGCCACCCGCCGGATCAACAGCGCCCTCGACCTGGCCGCCACCCTGCGCAACATCTGCCGGGTGCTCGTGCCGACCCTCGCCGACGCCGCCGTCGTCCACCTGCGCGACCCGCTGCCCAACGTCGAGCGTGAGCCCGGCTTCCCCGACGAGCTGCGGATCCACCACAGCCTCGGCACCCGCCTCGGCCGCCGGGGCCGGCCGACCACCGGCTCCGACCACCGCGGCTCCCACTACGGCACCCGGTACGGCTCGCGCTCGACCGCGGACACCGGGCCCGCCACCCCGGTCACCCGGGGCGGCGCGCTCGCGCACACCCTGCTCAGCCGCCGCCCCGCCGAGGCCGCCGTGCTCGGCGCCGCCGGCACCACCGCCGGCTCCGGCACCGGCACCGAGCGGACCACCGAGCTACTGCGCGAGCTGTACGGCGCGCGCGGACTGGCCCGGCTCGGTCCGGGCTCCTCGGTGCTCGCCCTGCCACTGCGCGGGCGCAAGGCCGTCCTGGGCCTGCTGGTACTGATCCGCCGGCCGCCCGAGAAGACCGGCCGCCCCAGTTTCGACGCCACCGACACCGCCACCGCGGCCCATCTCGCCACCCAGGCCGGGCTCGCCGTCGACACCGCCCTGCGGTACGCCCGCGAGTGGGAGATAGCCAACGAGCTCCAGCGCAGCATGCTGCCGCTGCGCCTGCCCCAGCCGCACGGCGTCCGACTCGCCCAGCGCTACCTGCCCGGTGAGCGCGGGGCGCAGGTCGGCGGGGACTGGTACGACGCCGTGCCGCTGCCCGGCAACCGGGTGGCCCTGATCGTCGGCGACGTGATGGGCCACTCGCTCACCTCGGCCGCCATCATGGGCCAGCTCCGCACCAGCGCCCAGACCCTGGCCGCCCTCGACCTGCCCCCGCACGAGGTGCTCTACCACCTGGACGAACAGGCCCAACGGCTGGGCCGGGAACAACACCTGGCCACCTGTGTGTACGCGGTCTACGACCCGATCGCCAACCGGGTGGTGCTCGCCAACGCGGGGCACGTCCCACCGGTACTCGTCCGGCCGGACGGCACGGCCGAGTTGCTGGAGCTGGATTCGGGCGCGCCGATCGGCGTCGGCGGGGTCGACTTCAACTCGGTGGAGCTGCCCGCCCCGCCCGGCTCCGCCCTGCTGCTCTTCACCGACGGCCTGGTGGAGACCCGCAACCGCCCGCTCAGCGACGGGCTGGAGCTGCTCCGCGCCCGGCTGGCCGCCACCCAGCGGCACACCCCCGAGCAGCTCTGCCAGGAGGCGCTGCGCATCCTGCCGCCGGGTGACCGGGGCGACGACATCGCGCTGCTGGCCGCCTGCTTCGACGGCATCCCGGCCGGGGACGTCGCGCACTGGTACCTCCAGCCGCGCAACGAGACGCCCGGCCGGGCCCGCCGGCTGGCCGCCCACACCCTGCGCCGCTGGGGGCTCGAAGAGCTCAGCGAGGCCACCGAGTTGATGGTCAGCGAGCTGGTCACCAACGCCGTCCAGCACGCCACCCGCCCGGTCACCCTGAGCCTGGTCCGCACCTCCCGGCTGCGCTGCGAGGTCGGCGACGACAGCCCGCTGCTGCCCCGCCCGAGGCGCACCGGTCCGGAGGACGAACGCGGGCGCGGGCTGCAGATAGTGGCCAGGTGCGCCGAGCGCTGGGGTGCCACCCGGCTGGGCACCGGCAAGGTGGTCTGGTTCGAGCAGCGGCTGCCGTAGGGCCGGTCGGGCCCCGCGCCGGACGCGCCGGAGGGCGCCCGGCCGAGGGCCGGACGCCCGTCCCGCACGGCGTCAGACCCGCTCCGGCTCCTTCGCCGGCCCGGTCCCGCCCGTCGGGTCCGCCGTCCCCGTCGTCGGCGCCGCGCCGGCCGCCGGGCCCTCGGTCCCGGCCGCGCCCGTGCTCCCGGACCGCTCCGACTCCAGCCGGGCCATCAGCTGCTCACCCTCCATGTCCACCCGGGGCACCACCTTCTCCAGGCTCTTCGGGAACCACCAGGCCGCCTTGCCGAACAGCGCCATCGCGGCCGGCACCAGGGCCATCCGCACCACGAAGGCGTCCACCAGCACGCCGACCGCCAGCGCGAAGCCGATCGGCTGGACGATCGGGTCGTGGCCGAAGACGAAGCTGCCGAAGACCGCGGCCATGATCAGCGCGGCCGCCGTGACCACCCGCGCGCCGTTCCGCACCCCGGCGACCACCGCGTCCCGCGGCGCCATGCCGTGGACGTGCTGCTCCTTCATCCCGGAGACCAGGAACAGCTCGTAGTCCATCGCCAGCCCGAACAACACCGCGATCAGCAGGATCGGCACGAAGCTCACCACCGGGCCCACCTTCGGCACGTCGATCAGCCCGTCCAGCCAGCCCCACTGGTAGACCGCGACCACCGCGCCGAGCGAGGCCGTGATGCTGAGCAGGAAGCCGGCCACCGCCTTCAGCGGCACCAGGATCGAGCGGAAGGCCAGCGCCAGCAGCACCACCGCGATGGCGCCGATCACCGCCACGAAGGGCGGCAGCGCGTCGCCGAGCTTGGCCGAGACGTCGATGTTGGCGGCCGTGGTGCCGGTGACGTCGATCCGCGCGCCGGTCGAGGCCCGCAGCTCCTCGCGCTGGTCGCGGATCTCCTCGACCAGCTTCCTGGTGTCGGCGTGGTCCGGGCCGGTGGCCGGGATGACGGTCAGCAGGGCCGTGCCGCTCGGCCCGTCGACGGTCGGCGGCAACAACGTGCGCACCCCGTCGAGCGTGCCCAGCTTCTCGGCCACACCCTGTACGGCCTGCTCCGGCCGCTCCGTCCCGTGCGCGTCGACGACGACCACCAGCGGCGCGTTGAAGCCGGGGCCGAAGCTCTCGCCGATCCGGTCGTAGGCGGTGCGGGCGTCGGTGCCGGCGGCCTGCGAGCCGCCGCCCGGCAGGCCCAGGCTGAGGCTGGCGGCCGGTACCGCGAGGACGGCCAGCGTGGCCAGCCCGGCGAACAGCACGGCCGCCGGGCGGCGGACCACGAACGTCGCCCAGCGCTCCCCCAGGGTCGTCCGGCCGGAGGTCCTCAGGGCCCGCCGCCAGACCGGCAGCCGGTCGATGGCCCGGCCGGCGAAGCCGAGCAGCGCGGGCAGCAGGGTGATCGCGACGAGCACCGCCACCACCACGGCGCCGGAGGCGGACAGGCCCATCACGGTCAGGAAGGGCACTCCCGCGACGGCGAGCCCGGCGAGCGCGACCACCACGGTGAGGCCGGCGAAGACCACCGCGCTGCCGGCCGTCGCGTTGGCGCGGGAGGCCGCCTCCTCCGGCTCCAGGCCCTCGGCGAGGTGCCGGCGGTGCCGGGAGAGGATGAACAGGGCGTAGTCGATGCCGACCGCGAGTCCGACCATCAGGGCCAGTACCGGTGCGGTGGTGATGATCTCGAACGAGCCGGAGAGGGCCAGCAGCGCGGCCATCGCCACGCCGACGCCGAGCAGGGCGGTGAGCAGCGGCAGCCCGGCGGCGACCAGCGAGCCCAGGGTGATCACCAGGACCACCCCGGCCACCATCAGGCCGACCGCCTCACCACCCTCGACCTGCGCCATCCGGTTGTACGCGTCGCCGCCGAAGGCGACCGTCAGCCCCGCGTCGCCGGCCGGACCGGCGGCCGCCCGCACCGCGTCGCGCTGCTGGTCGGTGATGTCGGCGAGCGGGCGGTCGAAGGAGACCAGGGCCAGCGCGACCCGGCCGTCCGGGGAGACCGCGCCGGTGGCGTACGGGTCGGGCACCGCCGCGACACCGGGGACGGCGGCGATCCGGCCGACCGCTCCGGTGACGGCCCCGGCCGCCCGCTCGGTGGCGATGCCGCCGGGCTCCGGGGCACTGAAGACCACCTGCGCCGCGCCGTGGCCCTGCTCCGGGAAGGTGCCCTTGATCCGGTCCAGGGTGCTCTGCGCCTCGGTGCCGGGCACCTTGAACTCGTCGCTGGTCTTGCCCGCGAAGGCCCCGGCGGCGCCCCCGACCGCGATCAGCACCGCGATCCAGACGGCGAGCACGGCGCGCCTTCGACGGAAGCAGAAGCGGCCCAGGCGGTACAGGTACGTGGCCATGAGTGAACCCTCGATCACGTCGGTCGGCGGGCAGGTGCCCGAACAGGTCGGCTTCCACCGTAAGGCCAACATTGTCAGGTGACAAAGTTGGCCGACATAATCGATCGACAAATTCACCCGACCGAGTTACTTGACCGTGGCGCTACCCTGGCCCAATGGCACATGTCCCCGCCTCCGAACGACGCCCGCAACTGGTCCGGGCCGCCATCGACCTGATGACCCGCGAGGGCGTCGCCGCCGGCAGCACCCGGGCGATCGCCGCCGAGCTGGGCGTGGCACAGGCGACGGTGCACTACACCTTCGGCACCAAGAAGGACCTCTACCGCGCGGTGGTCGAGCAGCTGACGGCCGAGTTCGTCGGCCAGGTACGCGACGCGGCGCCGGGCGACGGGCCCTTCGGCGAGCAGATCCGGGCCATGGTGCACGCGCTCTGGGCCGGCGCCACCGGCGAGGAAGGGCGATGCGTCCTGCTGGACGAGTTCGCGGCGCTGGCCCTGCGCGACCCCGACCTGCAGGACGTCATGCGCGGACTGCAGCACGAGATCGAGACCACCGCCTCGCAGATGCTCGAAGCGCTCGCCGCCGCCCACGAGCTGGAGTTGGCCCTGCCCGCGCACGACATCGCCACCCACTTCCTGACCGGCTTCGACGGACTGACCGACCGCTACCTGGTGCTGCGCCGCGCGGGCGAGCAACCGGACGCCGAGGCGCTGCGGGCGCTGGATCTGCTGGTCGCCACCACGGTCGGGCTCTGCCTGGGCTCGCCGGCCCGGATCGGCTGACGCCGGGCGGCCACCCGCGCCGCCGCGCGTCCGGACCCGGCGCGGCCGGCGGGCCCCCCGCTGCCCGACCGCCTACCCGCCCGACCGCCTACTCGACGATCCGGACCGGCAGTTCCACCAGCACCTCGCGCAACGAGGCCGCGAAGCGGTCGTACTCGGCACTGCGGGCCGAGCCCGGCCGGGTGGCGAGCCCGATCCGGCGCCCGGGCGCGGGCGCGGCGAAGCGGACGGCGGCCAGCCGGTCGGTGCGGCCCGCCTCGACGTCCAGCGCGGTGGCGGGCAGCAGCGTGACACCGAGGCCGCCGGCCACCAGCTGGACCAGGGTGGAGAGCCCGGCCGCCCGGGTGGTGGAGCCGCCGAGGTCGGCGCCGACCTCGCGACAGATGTCGAGGGCCTGGTCACGCAGGCAGTGCCCCTCCTCCAGCAGCAGCACCTCCAGGTCGAGCAGCACGTCGCGCGAGACGTCGATCCGCCCGGCGAGCGCGTGCCCGGGCGGGGTGACCAGCACGAAGTCCTCGTCGAACAGCGGGATGTCCCGGGTCGGCGAGGACCCGCCGGCCGGGAGGGCGAGCAGCAGGACGTCCAGCCGGCCGGCCGCCAGCCCCTCCAGCAGCGAGGGTGTCCGCTCCTCGTGGACGTGCAGCTCCAGCTCCGGGTAGCGGGCGCGGACCAACCGCAACACGGTGGGCAGCAGGTAGGGGGCGACGGTCGGGATGACGCCGAGGTGCAGCGGGCCGGTGAACGGGCGGCGGGCGGCCTCGACCTCCTCGGTGAGCGACTGCAGGGAGGCGAGCACCCGGCGCGCGTGTTCGAGCACGCGCTCACCCAGCGGAGTGACGATCACCTTGCGTGTCGTACGCTCGACCAGCTGCGCGCCCAGCGACTCCTCCAGTGCCGCGACCGCCCCCGAGAGGGCCGGCTGGCTGGTCCCGGTGGCGGCCGCCGCCTCCCGGAAGTGACGGTGCTCGGCCACCGCGACGAAGGCCTTGAGCTGGGCGACCGTGGGCGACCTCGGACTCCGGGGTGTGGCGCTTCCCACAGCGGCCTCGGGTTTGCGCGCGGCGCCCTTGCGTGGCGTGGGGCGGGAGGTGGGTGCAGGGGTATTGATAACAATCTCCGATCAGACACATCGAGTGTAGCTATTTCCCTGATCAGTCCACGATGTGGAATCGTGGAAGCCGTTCCGCAATCCGGGACAAACTCCCCTCATCTCACTTCAGGAGAAGCGAACGTGCTCACGATCGGTGACAAGTTCCCCGAGTTCGAACTCAACGCCTGCGTCGACCTGGACGCCGCGAACGCCTTCGCCGAGATCAACCACAAGTCCTACGAGGGCAAGTGGAAGATCGTCTTCTTCTGGCCGATGGACTTCACCTTCGTCTGCCCGACCGAGATCGCCGCGTTCGGCAAGCTGAACGAGGAGTTCGCGGACCGCGACGCCCAGATCCTCGGCGTCTCCGGCGACTCCGAGTTCGTGCACCACGCGTGGCGCAAGGACCACAAGGACCTGCGCGACCTGCCCTTCCCGATGCTGGCCGACATCAAGCACGACCTGATGCGCGCCTGTGGCGTCGAGGGCGCGGACGGCACCGCCCAGCGCGCGGTCTTCATCGTCGACCCGAACAACGAGATCCAGTTCGTCATGGTGACCGCCGGCTCCGTCGGCCGTAACCCCAAGGAGGTCCTGCGGGTGCTGGACGCCCTGCAGACCGACGAGCTGTGCCCGTGCAACTGGACCAAGGGCGAGGACACCCTCGACGCCCAGGCCCTGCTGGCGGGCTGACCGACATGGCTCTCGACGACCTGAAGTCCGCCCTCCCGGACTACGCCAAGGACCTCAAGCTCAACCTGAGCGCGGTCATCGGCAACTCCGACCTCCCCGCCCAGCAGCTCTGGGGCACCGTGCTCTCCTGCGCGATGGCCACCCGCAGCCCCGCCGTGCTGCGCGAGCTGGAGCCCGAGGCCAAGGCCAACCTCTCCCCGGAGGCGTACAACGCCGCCAAGGGCGCGGCCGCGATCATGGGGATGAACAACGTCTACTACCGGACCACGCACCTGCTCTCCGACAAGGAGTACAGCAGCATGCGGGCCGGTCTGCGGATGAACATCATCGGCACCCCGGGCGTCGAGAAGATCGACTTCGAGCTCTGGTGCTTCGCGGTCTCCGCCATCAACGGCTGCGGCCAGTGCCTGGACTCCCACGAGGGCGTGCTGAGCAAGGCCGGTGTCGCGCGCGAGGTCATCCAGGCCTCCGTGAAGATCGCCGCCGTGCTGCAGGCCGTGGCCGGCGTCCTCGACTCCGAGGCCGCCCTGGCCGGCGTCAACGCCTGATCCCACGCCACACCACGCGGGCCCCCGCCGGACCTTCCGTCCGACGGGGGCCCGCGCGCGTTCCGGTGGCCCCGGGCCACCGCCCTAGTCGGCGGTGGCCGAGGCCGTCCGGGCGACGGCCGCCTCGCGGGCGGCCTCCATCGCGGTGAACACGGCCTGCCCGGCCTCGTTGCGACGGCGCAGGTGGCCGACCACGGTGTTGGTGACCGCGATCAGCGGGACCGCGACGATGGCGCCGCCGATGCCGCCGATGATCGAGCCGGCGGCCACCCCGAGCACCACACCCAGCGGATGGACGCGGACGGCCCGACCGAGGATCAGCGGCTGGAGGATGTGGCCTTCGAGCTGCTGGACGGCGATCAGCACCACCAGCACCATCAGCGCGGTCCACGGGGAGGTGGTGACGAGCGCGATCAGCACCGCGACCGTCCCGGTGACCAGCGCGCCGACCAGCGGCACGAACGCCCCCAGGAAGATGATCACCGCGAGGGGCAGCGCCATCGGCACGCCGAGCAGCTGGATCCCGATGCCGATGCAGACCGCGTCGATGAAGGCCACGCAGACGGTGCCGCGGACGTACGCGGTCAGGGTCGCCCAGGCCTTCGGGCCGGCGCCGGCCATCGCGTAGCGGGAGTGCCGGGGCAGACCGCGCAGTGCCCAGCCCCAGATCCGCTCGCCGTCGTAGAGCAGGAAGAAGGTGGTGAAGAAGGCGAGCAGGACGGTCGTCAGCACCTCGACGGCGATCTGCGCACCGGTGAGACCGACCGAGGTGAGCTGATCGGTGTTGGTGCTGATCGCCTTGGTGATCTGGTCGGCGAAGTCCTTGATCTGCTGCTCGGTCAGGTGCAGCGGGCCGGTGACCAGCCAGTCCCGAAGGGTCGCGACACCGTCCTGGACCTTGCTGGTCACGTCGGACAGGTTGGTGGTGACCTGCCAGACCACGAACCAGCCGACCAGTCCGATCCCGGCCAGGCCGCTCATGAACACCCCGCCGGCGGCCAGCGAGCGCGGGACGCCGTGCCGGCGCAGCCAGGAGACCGTGGGCTCCAGCAACGCGGAGATCAGCAGCGAGGCCAGCACCGCGAAAGCCACCAGCCGCAGCATGTCGACGACCATGAAGACGACGTAGAGCGCGGCGCCGAGCAGCAGCAGCCGCCAGGTCGACTCGGCGGCCACCCGCAGGCCCCAGGGCACCGCCTCGGCCGGGGTGGCGGGCCGTCCGGGGTGGAGCTCCCGCCCGAAGGCCCCGTGGGTGGGCGCCGGCGGCGGAGCCGGGGCGTGGGTCCGGCCGTGGGCCTCGGCGTGGGTCTGTGCGTGGGCCGGCGCGACGACCTCCTCGCGCGGAGCCGGCAGCGGGGCCGCGGCCTTCACCGCCGCCGTGACCGCGGCCGGGGGCAGCGCCTGATCCGGGACCGGCACCACCGCGGCCGGGGGTTCGTGGTACTCGGCCGCGATCGCGGCCCGCCTGCGCCGCTCGATCACGGCGGCCGCGCTCGCCACCACGGCCATGCCCTTGGCCACGGCCTTGAAGGCCTTCCCGCCCCGCGCCATCCTCGCTACCGCCGCTCCCCGCTGGTCCGCCGTGCCGGCGGTACGCCGTGGGTCCCGCCACGGCCGTCAGGGATGAAACTACCCGCCCGACGCGGCGCGAGTCCGGCGGGCGGGTCGGTTGGCCGCGATCAACGGCGCGGCCCGGGACCGCACCGGCCCCGGTCGATCGGTCAGTATCCGGACAAACCGGTCCGGACCGGATGGTTTCAGCCAACGGGCAACGGGGAGGAGTCCCAACGAGAGCCGGAGCCATCTGTCGGCGGACCGGCCGGTGCGGGAGGCAACCAGGACCCCTTCCCGCGCCCCGCGTCCGCACCCGGGCCCGCACCGCCCGCGAGCGCACTGGTCAGCGCAGCCCGGGCGGGGCGGCCCGCCCATCACGCGGCCATGGCGGCGGGGGGCCCGCCGCACACCACGGCCCCCGACCGCGGAGAGCGGTCGGGGGCCGTGGTGGTGCAGCGCGTTTCCGGTACCCGTGGTTCCTAGTACCAGTGGTGCGACTGCCAGAACGACCAGGCGCCACAGGGGCTGCCGTACCGGCTGTTCATGTAGTTCAGGCCCCACTTGATCTGGGTGGCCGGGTTGGTGCGCCAGTCGGCGCCGGCCGAGGCCATCTTGGTCCCGGGCAGCGCCTGGACCAGGCCGTACGCGCCGGAGCTCTTGTTGGTCGCGGTGTAGTCCCAGCCGCTCTCGCGCTTCACGATCTGGCTGAAGCACTGGAACTGCGCGTCGCTGCCGACGATCTGCTGGGCGATCTCCTGGACCGAACCGGGGCTGACCGAGACCGGCGGCGCCGCCGTGTCGGTGGCGGCCATCGCCGAACGCGCCTTGGAACGGTTGGCGGCGGCCTCGTCGGCCTTCCGCTTGTCCTCGGCGGCCTTGGCGGCCTTCTCCGCGTCGGCCTTGGCCTGCGCGTCAGCCTTGGCCTGCGCGTCGGCGGCGGCCTGCTGGCGCGCTGCCTCCTCGGCGGCCTTCTGCTCCGCGGCGGCCTTGGCGGCCGCGTCGGCGGCGGCCTGCTGGGCGGAGGCCTGCGTGCCGATGTTGTCGCTGATGGTCTGCGCCTGGGCGCCAGAGGGGACTTCGGCAAGCAGGGTCGCACCGGCGACATCGACCGTCTGCGTCGTCTTGCCCTCGCTGCCCGAGGCCACACCCACGACGGCACCGACTGCGGTGACGGCGGTGGCGGAGGCCACAGCGACTCCCCGGACCGAGATCCGAGTCACATGGTTTCCTTCCAGCATCGCCCACGCGTGACCGTACGGGCGCAACATGCCCCTTGTCGCTGCCCTCCGTAGGTGCTGGTCACGGGAGGTACTGACCCGGCGTCCGGAAGCGGTGAGGCGACCGGGCGTTGCGATCGGGCGGCGTACGGCTCATCGGTGTTCAATTGTGCGTCCACCCACCGGAGTTGGCGGACCGTCCGGACCGGGCCCACGGTCTCCCGGGGGCCCTGTCATGCCGTACGCGGGGCCTGACAGAACCCTCACCATGCCGCACCGGGCACTGTCGACGCAATTCCCTGTTGCGTGGCGCATCTCACATTCACCGCACTGGAGTTCTCCGGACGGAAAGCACTCGATGTGATGAAAGGGGCGCGGGCCCGCCCCGTCAGGAGCGGGCCCCACGCCCAGAGTTGACCGTATTGTCCGACTATGACCCCATTACGGGGGGATCACGGGTTGATGTCCTCCAGCATCTCCGTGACCAGCGCCGCGATCGGCGACCGCTCGGACCGGGTGAGCGTGATGTGGGCGAACAGCGGATGCCCCTTCAACTTCTCCACCACCGCCACCACGCCGTCGTACCGGCCGACCCGCAGGTTGTCCCGCTGCGCCACGTCGTGGGTCAGCACCACCCGAGAGCCCTGGCCGATCCGGGAGAGCACCGTCAGCAGGACGTTGCGCTCCAGCGACTGCGCCTCGTCGACGATCACGAAGGCGTCGTGCAGCGAGCGCCCCCGGATGTGGGTCAGCGGCAGGACCTCCAGCATGCCCCGGGAGATGATCTCCTCGATGACGTCCGGAGTGGTGACGGCGGAGAGGGTGTCGAAGACCGCCTGCGCCCAGGGGCTCATCTTCTCCGTCTCGGAGCCCGGCAGGTAGCCGAGCTCCTGGCCGCCGACCGCGTACAGCGGCCGGAAGACCATCACCTTGCGATGCTGCCCCCGCTCCAGCACCGCCTCCAGACCGGCGCACAGCGCCAACGCGGACTTCCCGGTGCCGGCCCGGCCGCCCATCGAGACGATGCCCACCTCCGGATCGAGCAGCAGGTCCAGCGCCACCCGCTGCTCGGCGCTGCGCCCGCGCAGACCGAAGGCCTCGCGCTCGCCGCGCACCAGCCGGACCCGGCCGTCGCCGGTGACCCGGCCCAGCGCCCGGCCCCGCTCGGAGCTGAGCACCAGTCCGGTGTGGACGGGCAGCTCGGCGGCTCCCTCGACATCCACCGCGGCGTCGTGGCCGGCCGCGAACAGCGCGTCCACCTCGTCGGCCGGGACATGCAGCTCGGCCATGCCCGTCCACCCGGAGGTGATCGCCAGCTCGGCCCGGTACTCCTCGGCGAGCAGGCCGACCGAGCTGGCCTTGATCCGCAGCGGGAGGTCCTTGGAGACGACCGTGACGTCGTACCCCTCGGCCTGCAGGTTGCGGGCGACCGCCAGGATCCGGCTGTCCGCCTCCCCACCGGCGACCCGGTAGCCGACCGGCAGTATCGACAGGTCGGAGTGGTTCAGCTCGACCCGGATGGTGCCGCCGAGCTCCCCGACCGGGATCGGCTCGTCGAGCCGGCCGAAGCGGATGCGGTAGTCGTCGAGCAACCGCAGCGCCTGGCGGGCGAAGTAGCCCAGCTCGGGATGGTGCCGCTTGGCCTCCAGCTCGGTGACCACGACCACCGGCAGGACGACCTCGTGCTCCTCGAAGCGGGTCATGGCGAGAGGGTCCGCCAGGAGCACACTGGTGTCGAGAACGTACGTGCGCCGGTCTGGCGTCCGGCGGCTCTTGGAACTGACCACTAGGCCTCCAGAGCGGATGACCCTGCGTCATCCGCGGCAAGCCGGCCCCCGCTGCCCCGGTGGCCTCGGGGCCGGTCTGCTCGGAGTATTCCCAGGCGAGGGGCGGTGCATTCACGTTCTCGGCGAACTGACGGATCATTGCCGGTGAACGTTTGACCTCGCGTCGCGCCCGGGTAGGCCAGCCCTACTGGGGGGTCGGCAGGGGCCGATGGGGGCCGACGGGCGTCACAGCCCCATCCGCCGGTGGCGCTCCTCGTACGCGCGCAGCGCCCGGAGGAAGTCCACCTTCCGGAAGGCGGGCCAGTAGGCCTCGCAGAAGTAGAACTCGCTGTGCGCGCTCTGCCAGAGCAGGAAGCCGGACAGCCGCTGCTCGCCCGAGGTGCGGATGACGAGGTCCGGGTCGGGCTGGCCCTTGGTGTAGAGGTGCTCGGCGATGTGCTCGACGTCGAGGATTTCGGCCAGTTCCTCGATCGAGGTGCCGCGGCCGGCGTGTTCCTGCAGCAGGGAGCGGACGGCGTCGGCGATCTCGTGCCGGCCGCCGTACCCGACGGCGACGTTCACCGTGATCCCGTCGATCCCGGCGGTCTCCTCGGCGGCCCGCTTGAGCACGTCCGCGGTGTGCTGCGGGAGCAGGTCCAGCGCGCCGACCGGGTTGACCCTCCAGCGGCGGGCGGCGGCCAGGCCGGTGACGGCGTCCTCGATGATCCCGAGCAGCGGGACCAGCTCGTCGGCCGGCCGGGAGAGGTTGTCGGTGGAGAGCATCCAGAGCGTGACGACCTTGACGTGGGTCTCGTCGCACCAGCCCAGGAACTCGCTGATCTTGTCGGCGCCGCGCTGGTGGCCGTAGGCGGTCGAGCCGCCGGTCGCCTTCGCCCAGCGGCGGTTGCCGTCGAGGATCACGCCGATGTGGTGGGGGGTGCGGGCGAGGTGGACCTCGACCCGGCGACCGTAGAGGCCGTACATACCGTCCAGCAGGGTGCGCAGACCCGGCGTGCGTTCGACGACATCGCGCAGACCCATGGTTTTCGGCCCCTCCGTACTCATTCACCGGGGTACGTCACGACCCCCGGCGCAGCCTACTCCGGCACGGAGGCAGTGGGTAAAGCCGCAGGTAGCGGTCCGGTCACAGTCCTGTGCGGAGACTGTCGCGGGCGGCGTGGCAGGAGTGGCCGGAAGGCACCCGCGCGAACGCCCGGTGTCCCCCGGGGCTCCGGATACGGAACGGTATCCGGTTCCTTAAGGAATCCGTAAGCCGACGGTTCAATGCTTGACGACCACCAATGGTCTAGTCCAGCTTTTGACCCAGGGCGGAACGAACACCAACCTCCGCCCGGCCCAAGGCAGTACTGCGGACCTCCCCTCCCCCACACGCGGCCGCCGCGCCCCCCACCGCGGCGGCCGCTCCTCCCCCAGGAGCGCACCTCCATGGCCCGTACGCTGAACCAGCCCGCGCACAAGCGCCGGCGCAGCACCCTCCCGGCCCTCGCCGCCGGCGCCACCGCACTCGCCCTCGCCGGCAGCGGTCTCGCCCTCTTCGCCGGCGGCGCCTCCGCGGCCGCCGGGAACCTGGTCTCCAACGGCGGCTTCGACGCGGGCTCGACCGCCGGCTGGGTCTGTACCGGCGCCGCGAGCGTCGTCTCCACCCCGGTCCACTCCGGCACCGGCGCGCTGCAGGCCACCCCGGGCGCCGGGGACACCGCCGAGTGCACCCAGACCATCAGCGTGCTGCCCAACACCAGCTACGCCCTGAGCGCCTGGGTCCAGGGCCCGTACGTCTACCTCGGTGCGCGCGGCACCGGCGGCACCGACCCGAGCAGCTGGTCCAACCAGAACAGCTGGAACCAGCTCTCCTCCACCTTCACCACCGGCGCGAACGTCAAGAGCGTCACGCTGTTCGTGCACGGGTGGTACGGCCAGAGCGCCTACCTCGCGGACGACATCACGCTGAGCGGCCCCGGCGGTACCACCACGCCGAGCCCGACCGCGACGGCCACCCCCACGCCGACCGCCACCGCCTCGCCGACCGCGACCGCCACCCCCACGCCGACCGCGACCCCGACCCAGACCGCCACCCCGACCCCCACGGCGACCGCGACCAGCACCACCCCGCCGGTCACCGGCCTGCCGAAGCACGCGGTCACCGGCTACTGGCACAACTTCGACAACGGCGCGACCGTCCAGAAGCTGAGCGACGTCCAGAGCGCCTACGACATCATCGCGGTCTCCTTCGCCGACGCCGTGCCGACCAAGGGCGGGGCGATCAGCTTCACCCTCGACCCGGCGCTCTCCAAGGCCCTCGGCGGCTACACCGACGCGCAGTTCCGCGCCGACGTGAAGGCCAAGCAGGCGGCCGGCAAGAAGGTCGTCCTGTCGATCGGCGGCCAGAACGGCGCCATCGCGGTCGGCGACGCCACGGCCGCGACCGCGTTCACCGACAGCGCCTACGGGATCATCAAGGACTACGGCTTCGACGGCATCGACGTCGACCTGGAGAACGGGGTCAACCCGACCTACCTCGGCAACGCGCTGCACAGCCTGCAGGCCAAGGTCGGCCCGAACTTCATCCTGACGATGGCCCCCGAGACCATCGGGATGTACAGCACCGCCGGCGCCTACTTCCAGCTGGCGCTGAACACCAAGGACATCCTGACCGTCGTCAACACCCAGTTCTACAACTCGGGCGGCATGAACGGCTGCGACGGCAAGGTCTACAACCAGGGCACCATCGACTTCATCACCGCGCAGGTCTGCACCCAGATCCAGGGCGGCCTGCGGCCCGACCAGGTCGGCATCGGTGTCCCGGCCTCCAGCAAGGCGGCCGGCGGCGGTTACGTCTCGCCGACCGTGGTGAACAACGCGCTGGACTGCCTGGCCACCGGCAACAACTGCGGGAGCTTCGTGCCGCCGGCCAAGTGGCCCACCATCCGCGGCGCGATGACCTGGTCCACCAACTGGGACGCCAACAACGGGAACGCCTTCTCCAACACGGTCGGCCCGTTCGTCCACCAGATGCCGTAACTCCCCCCGGCGCGCCGCTCCTTGAGGGTGGGGCCCGCGCGCCGACGCCGGGGCCCGTCGTACCTGACCGGTACGGCGGGCCCCGCTCGTTCCCCGGGCGCGCCCGGCCCTGCCACGGCCCGGTCTACTGCAGCAGCACCGCCGCCAGCGTCCCGAGCAGCAGGAACGGACCCATCGGCAGGTCCAGTCCGCGTACCGACCGCCGCCGCGCCAGGGCGGCCACCGCCCGGGCCAGCGCCCAGAGCCCGGCCAGCACCGACGCCGCGAAGAGCCCGGTGAAGGCGGCCGACCAGCCGTACCGGCCGAGCAACGCGCCGAGGCCGAGCGCGAGCACGGTGTCCCCCGCGCCCATCAGCCCGAACCAGCCGGGCAGTTCGAACAGGGCGGCGGCGGCGAGCGCCACCAGCAGACAGCGCAGCAGCACGCCCGGCCGGCCGGCCGCCAGCTCCAGCACCACCAGCAGCACCGCCAGGCCCGCCGCCAGCGCCCAGCTCAGCGGGTACGGCAGCCGGCGCACCCGGGCGTCGGTGAAGCCGAGCACCACCCCGGGGCCGGCCGCCCACAGCAGCAGCACGGCGTCGGCCGGGTCCGTGGCCGACAGCGCGGCCGCCGCCACCGCGACGGTCACCGCCTCCACCTGCCAGGCGCCCGGCCCCAGCCGCTCCCCGCAGCCCGGGCAGCGCCCGCCGGGCCGCAGACCGCGCAACTCCCGCGCGCAGCCGGGGCACCGCGTGCGCCACGGCCCGTCCTCCGGCACCGCGTAACGCACCACCAGACCCCGCAGCGCGGGCGCCACCAGCAGACCGCCCAGCACCGCCCCGAGCACGGCCGCGACCACGGCGCCCCCTCTCGTCCACCACCGGAGCCGGTCCACGGGAACCGTCCGGCGCCCGTCGGCGTCCGACCCCTGCGGCGCCACAATTAGACTTCGGCGCCGCACCGACCACATCATCCACGGGGAACCACTGTGACCAACACTCAGAACGCGCTGCGCGCTGCCGTCCCGCTCGCCGCGCTGGCGCTGCTGCTGACCGCCTGCGGGCCCGAGAACGAGGACCCGGCCGGCGCGGCGGGCGCCGGCGGCGCGACCGTCGCCGCCACCAGCACGCCGGGCGCCACCGGGGCCCCGGCGGCCACCGGCGGCACCGCGGGCACCGGCGGCACCGCGGGCACGGCCGGCACCGGCGGCAGCACGCCGAACCCCGTCCCGTCCGCCGCCACCAGCGGCAACCCGATCGGCGGCGCCAACGGGGGCGGCGGCAGCGGGAAGATCAGCTACGACAACCCGCTGGCGCTCACCGCCACCGGCAGCTACCTGGGCAAGACCAAGGCCGACGTCACCCCGGTCTCGGTGGTCAAGGGCACCCTGGCCGAGATCGCGCCGTACAACTTCAAGCCCGCCGACCTCGACGGCAGGACGCCGTACTACGTGACCGTCTCGTTCACCAACCGCACCGGGGCCCCGCTCACCGACGAGTACTTCATGATGCGGTTCAAGGTGAAGTCGGACACCGCGCCCAGCGGCGGCGCCCTGCCGGCCCCGACGATCCTGAAGTCGATCCCGCAGTGCGACTCCGGCAAGAAGCCCGGCACCCTGGCCGACGGCCAGACCCAGCAGCAGTGTGCGGTCTATCTCGTCCCGACCAACACCCCGCCGAAGTTCCTCGCCTTCGGCAGCGTTCTGGACACCGAGCCCCTGATCTGGAAGGCCGGCTGACAGCTCGGCCTGCCGATCGAAGGGGGCCCTGGAGACCCGCCCGGCGCGTGCCCTCACGCACGCGCCGGACCGGTCCGGGATACCCCTAAAGTAGGCAGGCATGCAGGTCATCCAGTCCAGCAAGCTCGCCAACGTCTGCTACGACATCCGCGGCCCGGTGCTCGACGAGGCGATGCGGCTGGAGGAGCAGGGCCACCGCATCCTGAAGCTCAACACCGGCAATCCCGCCGTGTTCGGCTTCGACGCGCCCCCGGAGATCCTCCAGGACATCCTGCGCAACCTCTCCTCGGCGCACGGGTACGGCGACTCCAAGGGGCTGCTCGCCGCCCGCCGGGCCGTGGTGATGCACTACGAGGAGCGCGGGCTGCACGGCCTCACCGTCGAGGACGTCTTCCTGGGCAACGGTGTCTCGGAGCTGATCCAGCTGGCGATGACGGCCCTCCTGGACGACGGCGACGAGGTGCTCGTCCCGGCACCGGACTACCCGCTGTGGACGGCCTCCGTCTCGCTGGCCGGCGGCACCGCCGTGCACTACCGCTGCGACGAGCAGTCCGAGTGGTACCCGGACCTCGCCGACATCGAGGCCAAGGTCACCGACCGGACCAGGGCGATCGTGGTGATCAACCCGAACAACCCGACCGGCGCGGTCTACCCGCGCGAGGTCCTGGAGGGCCTGGTCGAGATCGCCCGCCGGCACAAGCTGGTGGTCTACGCGGACGAGATCTACGACAAGATCCTCTACGACGACGCCGAGCACATCCCGCTGGCCACCCTGGCGCCGGACCTCTTCTGCGTCACCTTCAACGGGCTCTCCAAGGCGTACCGGGTGGCGGGCTTCCGCTCCGGCTGGATGGTGCTCTCCGGCGACCGGCACCGCGCCCGCAGCTACATCGAGGGCCTCACCGTCCTCGCCTCGATGCGCCTGTGCGCCAACATGCCGGCCCAGCACGCGGTGGCCGCGGCGCTCGGTGGCCGGCAGTCGATCAAGGACCTGATCCTCCCCGGCGGCCGGCTGCTGGAGTCCCGGGACGCCGCGTACCGGCTGCTCAACGAGATCCCGGGCGTCAGCTGCGTCAAGCCGAAGGGCGCGCTCTACGCGTTCCCCCGGCTGGATCCGAAGGTCTACAAGATCAAGGACGACGCCCAGATGGTGCTGGACCTGCTGCGCGCCGAGCGCATCCTGCTGGTCCAGGGCACCGGCTTCAACTGGCCCGAGCCGGACCACTTCCGCCTGGTCACCCTGCCCCGGGCCGAGGAGATCACCGACGCCGTCACCCGGATCGGCGACTTCCTCGGCGGCTACACCCAGCCGTGACCGCCGGCCGGCCGGCGTCGTCCCCGGGAGGGCGCCGGGGCCGGTCCGTCCGGGTACCGGCCGGGAAACCCCCTCGTCCCGGCCCGGTCGGGAGACCCCCTCGTCCGGGCCACGGGGCCGTGGGTAGCATGCGGCGTTGAGCCGGCGGCCGCGGGAGATCCTCCCGCGGGCCGGGGGGAACCGCGCGGCGGCATGGGTCACCGTGCGGCGCCGTGCTCGGTGCCGCGGCCCCGCCGTGACCGCCTCCCCCGACCGCTCCGGACCAAGGGGACCGACCCGCCATGACCTCCCGTACCACCGGCTCGCGCCTGCGGACCGCCGCCGCGCTCTCCGGCGCGGCCGTCGCGCTCCTCGCCGCCGTGCCGGCCACTCCGGCCGCCGCCGCCTCGGGTCTGCAGATGCCCAAGTACAGCCCGCTGGTCAACTCCCAGAGCGGCAAGTGCCTGGAGATCGGCGGCTGGCGCACCGACGCGGGCGCCCCCGCCCAGCAGTGGGACTGCACCGGCGGCGCCAACCAGCTCTGGGAATTCGTCCAGGTGCCGCGCAAGGCCGCGTACTTCCTGCGCAACCGCGACTCCGGCAAGTGCCTGGAGATCGCCGACTGGCGCCGGGACGACGGCGCCCCGGCCCGCCAGTGGGACTGCACCGGCGGGGACAACCAGGCCTGGGAGATGGGCGCGGCCGGGAACGTCCAGACCGGCCCGAAGGAGGTCGGTTTCTTGAACTGGTACTCCATGAGCTACCTGGAGGTCGCCGACTACCGGATGGACAACGGCGCGCCGGTCCGGCAGTGGAGCGGGGGCCAGGGCTGGAACAAGTACTGGACCATCGTCAACGCCAAGGCCATCTGACCGGCTCCGGAGGCGGCGGGAAAAGCTACGGCCGGAGTCCCGGTCCGGACGATCTCCTTGGTCGGGGAAAGATCGTCCGGCGGGGCTCCGGCCGTCCTGTCGCTCGGTCGGTGCGCGATTCGTGCCACGCACCCACCACTACTCGCCGGGCTGAGGCTCAGGCTCAGCCGAGGCGGGCGACCAGGTCTCGGTACTCGTCCCACAGCTCGGTGGGCGTGTGGGAGCCGAAGAGCTCCAGGTGGGCCGGGACGAGTGCGGCCTCCTGGCGCCAGATGTCGGCGTCCACGGTGAACAGCAGCTCCCGGTCGGCCTCGGAAAGGTCCAGGCCGTCCAGGTCGAAGCCCTCGACGGTCGGCAGCACACCGATCGGGGTCTCGACGCCCTCGCCGGTGCCCTGCAGGCGCTCGACGATCCACTTGAGCACCCGGCTGTTCTCGCCGTAGCCGGGCCAGACGAACTTGCCCTCGCCGTTCTTGCGGAACCAGTTCACGTAGTAGATCTTCGGCAGCTTGGCGGCGTCCGCCTGGGCGCCGACCTTCAGCCAGTGGGCGAAGTAGTCACCCATGTTGTAGCCGCAGAAGGGCAGCATCGCGAACGGGTCGCGGCGCAGCTCACCGACGGTGCCCTCGGCGGCGGCGGTCTTCTCGGAGGCGATGTTCGCACCCAGGAAGACACCGTGCTGCCAGTCGAAGGACTCCGTCACCAGCGGGACGGCGGTGGCGCGGCGGCCGCCGAACAGGATGGCCGAGATCGGCACACCCGCCGGGTCCTCCCACTCGGGCGCGATGGTCGGGCACTGGGCGGCCGGCACGGCGAAGCGGGCGTTCGGGTGGGCGGCCGGGGTGCCGGACTCCGGCGTCCAGTCGTTGCCGCGCCAGTCGGTCAGGTGGGCCGGCGGCTCGTCGGTGAGGCCCTCCCACCAGACGTCGCCGTCGTCGGTGAGCGCGACGTTGGTGAAGACCGTGTTGCCCCAGAGGGTCTCGATCGCGTTGGCGTTGGTGTCCACGCCGGTGCCGGGGGCGACACCGAAGAAGCCGGCCTCGGGGTTGATCGCGTAGAGCCGGCCGTCCGCGCCGAAGCGCATCCAGGCGATGTCGTCGCCGATCGTCTCGACCTTCCAGCCCGGGATCGTCGGCTGGAGCATGGCGAGGTTGGTCTTGCCGCACGCGGACGGGAAGGCCGCCGCGGCGTACGTGGCCTCGCCGTTCGGCGGGGTGAGCTTGAGGATGAGCATGTGCTCGGCCAGCCAGCCCTCGTCGCGGGCCATGGTCGAGGCGATGCGCAGCGCGTAGCACTTCTTGCCGAGCAGGGCGTTGCCGCCGTAGCCCGAACCGAAGGACCAGATCTCCCGGCTCTCCGGGAAGTGCGAGATGTACTTGGTGCTGTTGCACGGCCACGCCACGTCCGCCTCGCCCTCGGCGAGCGGAGCGCCGACGGTGTGCACGGCCTTGACGAAGTCGCCGTCCTCGCCGAGCTGGTCCAGCACGGCCCGGCCCATGCGGGTCATCACCCGCATCGACACGGCGACGTAGGCGGAGTCGGTGATCTCGACGCCGTACGCGGCCAGCGGGGAGCCGACCGGACCCATGGAGAACGGCACGACGTACATCGTGCGGCCCTTCATCGCGCCGCGGAAGAGACCGCTCTCGCCCTGGAAGACCTCCCGCATCTCGGCGGGGGCCTTCCAGTTGTTGGTCGGACCGGCGTCCTTCTCCTGCTCGGAGCAGATGTAGGTGCGGTCCTCGACGCGCGCCACGTCCGTGGGGTCCGAGGCGGCGTAGTAGGAGTTGGGGCGCTTCTTCTCGTCGAGCTTCCTGAAGGTGCCCTGAGCGACCAGCAGGTCCGCGAGGCGCTGGTACTCCTCCTCGGACCCGTCACACCACTCGATGCGGGCCGGCTGGGTGAGCTCCGCGATCTCGCTCACCCAGGCCAGCAGGCGCTTGTGACGGGTGGGCGCGGATGCGCTGAGAGCGAGGTTCTCGTACGACACGATCGCTCCGTTTCACGCCATCTCGGCACGGAGACGGCGTAGCGGGGGTTTGAGGGTGCTTGCAGCGTAGCTCCGGTCTCCGGCGTCGAATACGGCGCAACGGTGAAGTTGACTCATCTTTTACTACATTCAGTCCGGTTACTTGGTGGTAATCAGTCGCCTCCGGCCGACCAGCACCCCTCGCGGTCGACCCCCGAATACTCCAAAACGTCCAAGTAGTGATGAGCACCACTTCCTACGCGTCAGTAACCTACGGATGCGTAGGTAGCGGGTAGCATGCTGCCCATGACTGCTGAGCTCCTGGAGAGCACGGAGTGTGCCGAGGTCAAGCCGACCTGGCGAGGCTGGCTGCACGCCGGGATGTTCCCCGCCACGGTGGCCGCCGGGATCGTGCTGATCTGCCTGGCCGACTCCACCCCCGCCAAGGTCGCCTGCGCGATCTACTCGGTCAGCGCCTGGCTGCTGTTCGGGGTCAGCGCGGTCTACCACCGCTTCACCTGGGGACCGCGCGGCGACGCCGTACTGCGCCGCCTCGACCACGCGAACATCTTCCTGATCATCGCGGGCACCTACACCCCGTTCACCATCCTGCTGCTGGACGGCGCCGCCCGGCAGCTGCTGCTCTGGGCGGTCTGGTGCGGGGCGCTGGCGGGGATCGCCTTCCGGGTGTTCTGGGTCGGCGCGCCGCGCTGGCTGTACACGCCGGTGTACATAGCGCTGGGCTGGGCCGCCGCCTTCTTCCTACCGGACTTCCTGCGCACCGGCGGGGTCGCGGTGCTGGTGCTGATGATCGTCGGCGGGGTGCTCTACAGCGTCGGCGGCGTGGTGTACGGCCTCAAGCGGCCCAATCCCTCACCGCGCTGGTTCGGCTTCCACGAGGTGTTCCACGCCTTCACCCTCGGAGCCTTCATCGTGCAGTACATCGGGGTCTCACTGGTGGCGTACAGCGCGGCCGGCTGAACCCGGCCCCCCACGACGGGCGGTCGACCGGTCCTGCGACCGGGCGGCCGCCCGTTCCGCTGTCCACTCCGAGCCCGGGCGGCCCGGGCGGCCGCGGTCCGGGCGGTCGTGCGCCGGGCCGCCGTCGTACGCCGGGCGCTCGTACGCCGGGCGCTCGCGCCCCGAGCGGTCCCGGGCGGCACGCTCACGGGCCGCGCGGTCGTGGCCCGGAAAGTCGGACACCAGACGCTCGGCAGCCGGGCGCTCGGCGGCCGGGTACTCAGGGGCCGGGCGCTCGGCAGCCCAGTACTCAGGGGCCGGGTACTCCCGCACCGGGCGGTCCCGGCCCGGGTGCTCACGGATCAGCCGCTCGCGCGCCCCGTACGGGCGGGAGCCGGCCTGTCGCGCGTCCAGGGCCTCGCGGGCCCGGCGGCAGCGCTCGCAGTGCGCGGCGTCCGGGACACCCCGACCGGGGCGGTGACCGCGCTCCGGACGGCGCCCGCGCGGCCCGGCCTGCTGATGCAGCAGCTGCCAGCGCCGGCCGACGTACACCATCAGCAGCAGCACCTGGACCCCGGCGACCCCCAGCACCAACACGGCACCGTTGATCAGGTAGGCCGCGACCACGGCCAACGCGGACGCCACCACCACTGCCGCACCCCAGATCTGGGCGCTCGACTCCCTGCCGGCCATTCGACTTCCCCTTCCTGCGCCGGGCTCGTGGTCGGCTCCTGCCGCCCCACCCCTTCTCCGCTCTCGGCACGCTTCGGCCCGCACTGACCGATTGCCACATCGTATCTACCGTCAGTCACCCGGAGTTGCCCGGGGGCGGCGAACGCCAGATCAACGTTGCGTCAATTCCTTGTGCGGAACGCGCACTTCCAGGACACGTCACGGAGCGTGACAAGGTGCGCGCCGGACCTCCCACATTGACGGTCGGCCTCTTTTGGGAGTTACTGTCATTTGAGAGTGACTCCCTCAAGCGCCCGGAGGTTGCCGTGCCCACGCCTGCCGTCCCCGCCCCACCCACTCCCGCCCCACCCGGACCCGACCCCCGGCGCTGGCTTGCACTGGTCGCCGTCGCGCTGAGCGTCCTGGTCATCAGCTTCGACATGACGATCCTCAACGTCGCCCTGCCGACCCTGGCCTCCCAGCTCCAGGCCACCACCGGGCAGCAGCAGTGGATCGTCGACTCCTACACCGTGGTCTTCGCCGCCGCGATGCTCCCGGCCGGCCTGCTCGGCGACCGGTTCGGCCGCCGCCGCACCCTCACCGTCGGCCTCGCCCTGTTCGGGCTCGCCTCCGCCGTCGGCATGCTGGCCGACAGCCCCGGCACCCTGGTCGCCGCCCGCGCCGCGATGGGCCTGGCCGGAGCCCTGGTCATGCCGATGTCCCTGGCGGTGATCCCCGGCCTGTTCCCCGCCGGCGAGCAGCGCCGCGCCACCGCGATCCTCTCCGCCGCGATCGCCGCCGGCACCCCGCTCGGCCCGCTGATCGGCGGCTTCCTGCTGCAGCACTTCTGGTGGGGCGCGATCTTCATGATCAACGTCCCGCTGACGGTGATCGGCATCGTCGCCTGCGTCCTGCTGCTCCCGGAGACCCGCAACCCCGACGCGCCCCGGATCGACGTGCTCGCCACCGTGCTCGGCGCGGGCGGTCTGGCCGCGCTGACCTACGGCATCATCGAGGGGCCCGAACGCGGCTGGGCCGACCCGCTGGTGCTGGGCATGATCGGCGGCTCGCTGGTCGCCCTCACCGCCCTGGTACTGCGCAGCCGCCACCAGCGCGCCCCGATGCTCGACCTCACCCTGCTCGCGGACCCGACCTTCCGCTGGGCGGCGGTGGCCGCGACGCTGGTCTCGCTGGTGCTCTTCGGGGCGTTCTTCGTGCTGCCGCTGTACTTCCAGAGCGTGCTGGGCGCGGACGCCTTCGGCACCGGCCTGCGGCTGATGCCGATGATGCTCGGGCTGATGGTGGCCGCCAAGCTCAGCGAGGGCCTGGTCGCCCGGATCGGCCCCCGCGCGGTGATCAGTCTCGGACTGACCTCGCTGGCCGCCGCCCTGCTGCTCGGCAGCCGCACCTCGGTCTCCGACGGCTACGGCCCGGCGGCCGTCTGGCTGACCCTGCTCGGCCTGGGCATGGGCCTGTCGCTCATCACCGCCCAGGCCTCCGCCCTGCTCACCCTGCCGCCGGCCCGGGCCGGGGTCGGCGCCGGGCTGATGCAGACGCTCCGCCAGGTCGGCGGCGCGATCGGGGTCGCCGTCTTCGGCAGCCTGCTGGCCGGTTCGTACCGCGGCGCGCTGGACGTCGCCGCGCTCCCGGCCGGTGCCGCGCACCGGGCCGAGCAGTCGGTGGTCGCCGCCGACGCGGTGGCCGCCGCCTCGGGGGACCAGGCGCTGGCGGCCTCCGCGCACGCCGCCTACGTCCACGGCATGACGGTGGTCCTGCTCGTCTCCGGGGTGATCGCCCTGCTCTCGGCCGTGCTGGTCGCGCTGCGGATGCCGGCCGCCGAAGCACGCGGTGCCGAGGCCGCCGACCCCGCCGCGGAGACCGCCACCGAGACCGCCACCGTCCCGGCCGCCGATCACGGATAATCGAAGGTATGAGCGCAACGCAGCCGACCACGGCGCCCCCGGCAGGCCCGGCCCACACGGTCCAGGCGATGCTGGAGGCGCCGCTGTCGCTGCGCGAACGGAAGAAGCTGAAGACCCGCCAGGCGATCCGTCACGAGGCCTACCGGCTGATCGCCGCCCAGGGCTACGAGAACACCACGGTGGAGCAGATCGCGGCGGCGGCCGAGGTCTCGCAGTCCACCTTCTTCCGGTACTTCGCCACCAAGGAGGACCTCGTCCTCACCGACGAGTACGACCCCGCGATGGTCACCGCACTGCTGGCCCGACCCTCTGACGAACCGTTTCTGCGTTCCTGTCGGGAGGCTCTGGTCGGCCTGGTCCGCGCACTGCTCCAGCACGAACGGGACGAGCTGCTCACCCGCATGCGGCTGGTCCACGACGTCCCCGCGCTGCGCGCCAGGATGTACGAGACCGTGAACGACCCGCAGCAGCTCTACCTCGCCGCGCTGACCCGGCGGCACGGGGTCGAGGAGCCGACCTTCGAGATGCGGATCACCGCGGCCGCCATCGGGGCGGCGACCACCGAGACCGTCCTGCGCTGGGCCGAGACCGACGGCGAGCTGGACTTCGCGGACCTGGTCGACCACACCTTCGCCGTGCTGGAGCGCGGCTTCACCGGCCTCTAGCCACGACGGCGGCGGCGACGGCACGGGGGCGGCGACGAGCCACGGGGGCGGAGCCCGGCCGCCGGGCCGGACCCCGCCCCCGCTCACCCGGCGGGCGACGCGACTACCCGCGCCGGGCACCCGCCCGCCGCCGCAGCGCGACGCCCGCACCCACCAGTGCGGTGGCGCCCAGGGCCGCGCCCGCCGTCACGGCGGGCAGCGCGCCGCCGCCACCACGCACGGCGGCCGTCTCCGGCCCGGTGGCGTCCGGCTGGTAGCCGCCGCCCTTGCCCGCCCGGTCGTACGCCGAGCCGGGCAGCTTGTCCCCGTACCGCTGGTGGACCAGCCGCTGGTACGCGGCCAGGGTGATCCCGGCCTCGCCCACCGAGCGCCGCGCCTCGTCGTCCAGCGGCAGCACCCGGCCGGCCCGCAGCACGTACCAGGCGTTGAGCTGGGGCTCGCGGAACGCCGTACCGCCGCCACTGCCCGCCGCCACCGCCGCGTAGTCGGTCTCGTCCCCGCCGGAGGCGATGTTGACCACCCGCCAGTCGCCGCCCTGCTTCACCGTCCAGACCGAGGCCACCTGGCCGTCCGCCGAGACGGCCTTGCTGGCGGTGTACTCGGCCTTCGCCACCGGTGCGCCCGGGGAGCCGGCCACGAAGTCCGCGTCCAGGGTGTAGACGGGCACGGTGTCGCCCGCCAGCCGGGGGGCGGCCGCGCTCGCCGCCCGCGCCTCCTCGGCCGCGCCGATGGTCAGCTGCTGGGTCGGCGGCACGCCCTTGCGGGCGAAGAAGTGGCCCAACCGGTCCAGGACGGCCTGGTCCTGGACCGCGCCGCGGGCCTGTGCGAGGTCGGCCGCGCCGACCGGTGCGGGGGTGCCCGCGGCGGCGCCGGCCGGGGTGTCCGCCTGGGCGGCCGGGGTGACGGCCAGGCCGAGGCCGGCGGCGAGCAGGACGGCGACGGCCGCGTTACGGATGCTGGTCATGGCCGCCCTCACGCGCCGATCCGGTACAGGGAGTGGGTCCAGGAGAACGTGCCGTTGGACACGTAGTAGTTGTAGTCCGCCCAGTTGTAGCGGGTGTTGGAGGGCCACGGGTCGCCCCAGTAGACCCAGTTGCTCCCGGTGTCGTAGCCGTAGACGACGTGCATGTGGCCGCCGCCGGAGCTCCACTGGATCCGGGTCTCGACCGGCCGGTCGGCGTTCACCTCGGTCTGCAGCGTGCTGTAGCGCAGATACCCGGTGACGTAGGAGCCGGGGTTGATGCCGACCCAGCTCAGGCCGTTCTGGACGTCGCCCAGCGTGGCCTGGCTGTTGGGGCAGCTGGAGTTGATCGAGCGGCCGAACGCGGCGTTGCAGAACTGGTTCTGGCTGTAGGTGTAGCCGAACCAGGTGGCGATGGTGTTGCCGCTCGCCGCCCAGCACCAGTTGGTCTGCTGTTGCTGCTGCATGGTGATGTTGAGCTTCTTGAACGTGCCGGCCAGATCGGCCGTACTGCCCGGCGCCGCGGCCGGACGGACCTGGGCGGAGGCACCGGTGGGGGCCGGCGCCGCCGAGGCGGGGGTGGTCGCCGCGACGCTGAGCGCCGGGCCGAGCACGCCCAGCGCGAGCACCGCGACGGCGCGGCGCAGACGTATCCGTGGAACTGGCATGGGGGAGTGTCTCCTTGCACAGCAGAGGAGTGGGGGTTCCTTCTGGGTGCGGTCCGGATCGCGTCACCGAGCATCGCCCCGTTGACAGAAGCTGGTCAACGGCCTTCACAGGCCGCGAAAGCCGGTGTGAACGGCCCGGCCCAGGTGTGAACGCCACCCCCGAAACGCCCGCGCGGCAGGCCCGGACCGGTGACAAACCGCCTTCCACATGTGAATATTCACGACCAACCGGTGTCCGCCCTGCCCGCCCACCGAGGAGGCCGCCATGCAGCGGAGCGACCAGGCCGACCTCGCCACCGCGCTGCGCACCGGCCCGTTCCACGTGGCCCTGCGCACCGCCATCACCGCCCGCGGCCTCGCCCTGCACCGCGTCCGCCGGCACCTCGCCCTGCGCGGCGTTCACGTCGGGGTCACCAGCCTCAGTTACTGGCAGCAGGGCCGTCGCCGGCCCGAGCGCCCCGAATCGCTGCGCGCGGTCCGGGCCCTGGAGGAGGTCCTGGACCTCCCCGAGCACTCCCTCACCCGGCTGCTCGGCCCCCGCCGCGCCAGCCCCGCCGACCAGGCCGGCCCACCCGTCCGCCCGTACCGGGACCTCATCTCCCCGGCCGCCGCCGTCGACGACCTGCTCGCCGCCCTCGCGAGTCCGCGCGACACCGGGCTGCACACCATCACCCACATCGAGCGGATCCGGATCGGCGCCGACCGCCAACTGCTGCGCCGCGACTCCCAGCACGCGCTGCGCGCCCACCGGGACGGCATCGACCGCTACCTGGCCCTCTACCAGGGGGATCCCGGCTGCGACATCTCCCGGGTCGGCGTGCGCGCCGAGGAGAACTGCCGCCCCGGCCGGATCCGCCGCGACCAGGCCCACGACCTCCTGGTCGCCGAACTCCTCCTCGACCGCCGGATGCGGGCCGGCGACACCCACCTGCTCGGCTACGGCTTCGACGCCAGCCCGTCACCCACGCCCGGCTGCGAGTACGTCCGCGGCTTCAACTCCGGCGCCGGCCAGTACGTCCTCCAGGTCACCTTCCACCCCGACGCGCTGCCCGTCCGCTGCCACCGCTTCGCCCTCCGCTCCCCCGGCGAGAAACCGTACGAGACCGAGGAGTTGACCCTCGACGGCCACCACTGCGTCCACCTGGTGGCGACCGCCCTGCAACCCTGCCTGCTCGGCGTCCGCTGGGACTGGGAGTAGCGCGCCCGGGGCGGGCGGCGGGTGCGCCGATCAGCGCCGCAAGCCCACCGTCAGGCAGTCCTCCACCGGCCGGTAACCGAGCTGCTGGTAGATCGAGTTGCTGGTCGGGTTGGCCAGATCGGTGTAGAGCAGCACCTCGGTGGCCCCCTGCGCGAGCGCGTGCGCCGTGGCGGCCGCGGTGACACCGCTCGCATAGCCGCGGCCGCGTCGCTCGCCCGGTGTGTAGACCGGGCCGATCCGCGACATGCCGGCGATCACCGGGCTGTTCCCGGCCATCGCGACCGGGGTGCCGCCGTCCTCCCAGAGGTGCAGCCGCCCGTCCGCCGTCCGCTCGTCCACAGCGGCCGGCACACCGGGGAGCGCGACCCGCTACCGCTCGGCCGCGCCCAGCCGCTCGGCCAGCACCGCCGGATCGGTGGTCGGCGCGTCACAGGCGAAGTGCCGGCAGACGTACGCGGCGGGCGCGCCGCCCACCAGCGGCCGGTCCGCCAGCAGCGGCACCCCGGCGGCCTCCGGCCCGACACCCGGCCAGCCACCCGGCCCGCCGACCGCCGAAGGCCCGCCGACCGCCGTCGGCTCGCCGACCGCGACCACCGCGCCGGGCGCAGTGCCCAGCAGCGCCGCCCGGTGCAGCGCGCCCGTCGCCGGATCCCCGGCCGGGCCGACCACCGCGACCTCGCGCGGGCCGTCCACCAGCGCCTCGGCGACGGCCAGGCCCCAGCCGATGAACCGCGGCGCCCGGGTGGCCAGCGCCCCGACGATGCCGAGCGCCCGCTCGGCGGCCGTGCGGTGGCGCGCCGACCCGGTGTACGCGGCGTAGGTGAGCAGCGCACCGGCGGCGGCCGTCCAGCCGGACGGGGTCGCGTTGTCGGTCGGGTCCTGCGGCCGCCGGATCAGCTCCTCGGCATCGTCGGCGGTGTCGTAGAGCGCGCCGGAGGCCTCGTCGGCGAAGTGCTTCAGCACGGTGTCCAGCAGCCCGCCGGCGAGCTGCAGCCACTCCGCCGCGCCGGTCACGGCGTACAGCGCGAGGAAGCCCTCGGCGGTGTCCGCGTAATCCTCCAGGACGCCCGCGTTGGCCCCGGCCCGGCCGTCCCGGGAGGTGCGCAGCAGCCGGCCGTCGGGCGCGAGGTGGACGGCGAGCAGCAGGTCGGCGGCGCGTTCGGCGGCCTCGACCAGGTCGGGCCGCTCCAGCAGCGCACCGGTCTCGGCGAGCGCGGCGATGGCCAGCCCGTTCCAGGCGGCCACCACCTTGTCGTCCCGGGCGGGCGCCGGACGCTCGGCCCGCGCCGCGAACAGGGCGGCCCGGACCCGCTCGGCCGCCGCGTCGTCCTGCGGGTCGGACAGCAGCTGCAGCACCGAGGTGCCGTGCTCGAACGTGCCCGCCCCGGTCACCTCGTAGAGCTCCGCGGCGAAGGCCGCGTCCGTCTCCCCGAGCACCTCGGCCAACTGCCCCGGCGTCCACGCGTAGTACGCCCCCTCGACCGGGGCGCCGCTCTCCCGGTCCAGGCTGTCCGCGTCCAGTGCCGAGGCGAACGCCCCCTCGGGGGTGCGCAGTTCACGCAGCAGGAAGTCCGCCGTGGAGAGCGCCACCCGGCGGGCGAGCGGGGAGCCGGTGGCCCGCCAGAGGTGCAGGAACGCGCGGAGCAGCAGCGCGTTGTCGTAGAGCATCTTCTCGAAGTGCGGAACGACCCAGTCGGCGTCCACCGCGTACCGGGCGAAGCCGCCGCCGAGCTGGTCGTGGATCCCGCCGCGGGCCATCGCCGCGGCGGTCCGGACGGCCATCTCCAGCGCGGCCGCCGAGCCGGTCCGGGCGTGGTGGCGCAGCAGGAACTCGATCACCATGGCCGGCGGGAACTTGGGCGCGCCGCCGAAGCCGCCGCGCCGGGCGTCGAAGTCCCGGCTGAGCGCGACCAGCGCCTCGTGCAACTCCGCCTCGCCCGGCGGCCGGTGGACCCCGCCGCCGACCGCGTACACCGAGGCCCGCTGGGCCAGGTCGGCCCGGATCCGGGCGGCGACCTCGCCGACCTCCTCGCGCCGGTCCCGCCAGGCCGCGTCGACGCCCTCCAGGACCTGCCGGAAGGACGGCATCCCGTGCCGGGGCTCGGGCGGGAAGTACGTCCCGAAGTAGAACGGGTCCTTGTCGGGCGTGAGGAAGACCGTCATCGGCCAGCCGCCCTGCCCGGTCGCCGCCTGCACCGCCTCCATGTAGACCGCGTCGACGTCCGGCCGCTCCTCGCGGTCGACCTTCACCGCGACGAACCGCTCATTGGCGTACGCGGCCAGCTGGTCGTCCTCGAAGGACTCGTGGGCCATCACGTGGCACCAGTAAATTAGTAGAAGCATAAGTGACAGGACGCATAGCCCACACTCAAGAGGATGGGCACGTCCCGTCGCTTCGCTTCATTCATCGCCTCCTCTCCCCATGGCCACCAATCCACCGGATTGGAAGCGTGCTGGAGGAGATACGGCGACGTCGCGTTCGCGAGTCGGTTCATACCGGCATCGTCGCACGATCCGGACCGCCCAGCCCAGCTCCCGAGCAGTCGGGCCAGGCGGCTTCCTTCATCTTGTGTACTCGGCCGTGACGGCGTCCACCGCGTCTGACCTGCCAAACCCCTAGGGCGACGCCGCCACCCCCCGTGCTGGTGAGGTCCAGCCACCTGCCTTGTCCGGTTTGACCATCTACCGGGTCCAGACACAGGAGGCGATCGGATCGGGCCCTCTCCCGGAGCTCCTGGAGGACCGGCCTCGGTGGTCCCGGGTGAGTTCCAGCCCGAGGGAGAGTTGATCCGACGCGCCCCGGGCAGACAGCGGAGATGGATCGGCTTCACCTCGCGGCACGAGTACCGGGACACCGCCCCGGCTGTGGCCGAGGTTCTTTGCCGTGCTTGCCGCCCCCAAGGAGGGGGACATTCTGGAGTCGACCATCGAAGGACTCGACGCTGCGGCCCGGAAGGGCAAGCACCGGCCCTTGTTCAGTGTTGGCGCTGCGATGTCGTCCCCTCCGGGCTCCCGGAGGGGACGACATCGCAGCGGCCGGCCGTTACGGAACGACCAGGTAGAACGGCTGGTCCGCCGCTGCGCCGTTGGTGCCGGTGGTCACGCGGATCGAGTTGCCCGGGCAGGCGGCGTCGTTGCGTGAGACGCGGACCTCGCTGCCCCAACTGGCGGAGTTGCTCAGGGTGGCGGCCGGAACGGCCTTGGCGGCGTCGATGCCCGAGGTCAGCACGACGCAGTACGAGCCGGTGTTGACCCTGCTGACCGAGGCGATGGTGTTGGTCCTCTGGGAGATGCCGCCGTTACTGCCGACGGAGGCCGCGGCCTGGGTGTAGGGGGCCGTGACGTTGTTGGTGGGGTCGGCAGCCACCGCGATCCCTCCGAAGGCGGCGCCGGCGGTGGCGACGCAGAGACCGGCCAGGACCAGCTTGGTACGCATTCGCACGTGAATCGTGCCCTTTCTGGAAAGGTTACGGCCCAGCGGAAAACCGGGGCGCGCCTCATTTACTCCCGCGCCCCGCATCGCGTCCCAGCCGCATTCACTCCTGCGGACGATCATGATCGTCACAACCACCCGAACGGTCCCCTGAGCCGGCCTTGATCCCGGATCGCCTTCCGCAGCGCCAGCACGACTGGCCCGGCACCCGCCTCGTCGTGCCGAGGCACTGGGCAGCTCGAACCCACCGCATCGAGCGGTCCGGCGCCGTTCCTGGCACTCACCGGTTTGGATGGCGCCGCAGCCATGTCGCCACGGCATCTTGGACGGTATGGCCACCGCACCGGCTGTCGCCTCTCCACCGTGGATCAAGTGGCGCTCGGCGGGGTAGGGCTGGGTGCGTCTGGTTCGGGCGGGGTGGGAAGGGGGCGCTCGTGGGGCCTGTCGGGGTTGATGTTCTAGTCATCGGGGCGGGGGTCCTGGGCCGGTCGATCGCGTTCGCGTTGGCGTCGGCCGAGCCGGGGCTGCGGGTGGCGTGCGCGGGGCGTCGAGGTGCCGGGGCGTCGGAGGCGGCCGGGGCGATGCTCGGCGTGCTCGGTGAGGTCACCGCGAGCGGGTTGCGCACCAGGCACGGCGAGTTGCGGGTGCGGATGGCCGTCGAGGCAGCCGTCCGGTGGCCGAAGTGGCGCGCCCTCGTGCACCAGCACGGCGAGCGCCGCGCCGACGGCGGCCCCAAGGCTCGCGACGGCTACGGCACCGGTACCTTCATGCTGTTGAACGCGGTGTCGGGCCGCCTCGACGAGCGCGCCTTCACCGCGGTGCGGGAGGCGGGCCGGCGGTACGGCCTGCCCGTGGAGAACGTGGACCCCGACGACATGCCCGCCTACCGGCCGCTGGAGAACGACCGGGCGCTGCGGGCCCTCTACCTGCCCCAGGAGGCGTTCCTGGACGCGCGCCGCTGGCTCGCCGCCCTGGACCGGGCCCTCGGTACGCTGGGGAACGTCGTCCGGACTCCGGCCGGCGAGCTGGGCGCTACCGCGGCCGGCTACGCGCTGCACGGCCGGGACGCGGTGTTCACCGCCCCCACCGCCGTGGTCGCGGCCGGCGCCTGGTCGACGCCGCTCCTGCACGCGCTCCACCCCGACCTGACGGTGTGTCCGGTAGTTGCCGCCGAGGGTACGTCGGTCACCCTCGGCGCACCGGCACCGCTGCCCGCGGTGCTGCGCACGCCCAACCGGGCGTACGCCTGCGGCCTGCACGCGGTGCCGCAGGCCGACGGCAGCTGGTACGTGGGTGCCTCGGCCGCTCCGTCGCTCGTCCCGGGCGCTGCCCCGACGGCGGGTGCACTGCGGTTCCTGCTGGACGCGGCGCTCGGACAGCTCCACCACGGCCTGACCGCAACGGCCGTGCATCGGCTGCACCACGGCAACCGGCCGATCGGTGTGGACGGCCACCCGCTGCTGGGCGCGATCTCGGCACCCGGGCTCTCGGTGGCCACCGGTACACACCGGGACGGGCTGCATGCCTCCCCGCTGATCGCCGAGGAGCTCGCCGCGGAGATCCTGGGCGGCCGGCCCAGTGCGTGGCTGGCCCCATGGCAGCCGGAGCGCGACCTGATCTGCGACTGGCCGCTCGCGCAGGCAGTCGAGGAGGCAGCGGCCCACTACGAGGCGCTCACCGCGGAGTCACGGATGCGCCCGCCGCTGACCGGCGACTGGCCGACGGCCCTCGCGGAGCTGTACCGGCAGCGGATGGAGCAGACGTACGCCCGGCTGCCCGAAGGATTCGTCCTGCCGCCGGAGTTGGCCCCGCTGGGATACGAGCACGGACCGGAACTGGCCAAGCTCGTGGCGGCTCACCTCGACCGCCGCCGACGTGCCGCCGCGCCGGCAACACCGCGAGCCGGCGAGGCAATCCATCCGGTGGGCGAAGACCGCGAGTAGCGGGACCGGAGCATGCCGCCGGCGGCGGCCCACCCCCGGGCCGCCCGCCTCCAGGAGCCCACCCGCAGACAGGGCGCAGCGGCACGCGGGGCGTCAACCGGGCCGACGCGCCGGTCACTCGCAGGCGTGATCCGGTGGTGGCGTGCGCGTGTGCGCGGCCGATGCGACGCTGAGGCTTCCTAGGCTCGTCGGCATGAGCATCCCTTCCGAGCCGATCGGCAGCCTTCCCCGCACCGTTGACGTCCTCAACGCCTTGAAGGGAGGTGACGACGCGGCCCTGGCCAAGGCCGTGGACCTGGCCGTCCGCCAGAGTGTCGAGGACTTCGAGGTCACCGGTTCGCCGGTCGTCACCGACGGAGAACAGGGCAAGCCGAGCGCCTGCGCCTACCCGTTCGCCGGAGCCGACAACCTGGCCCCCGACGGCGTCGTCGTCCCCTACGCCGACGGGCACACCCGTCAGCTGCCCCGTCTGACCGCCGGCCCGTTTCGCTACCGCACCTACGCCGACCGGTACGTGCGGGCCGCGCTGAAGCATGCCACGGTGCCGGTGAAGCAGGCCGTCGCCGCCCCCTCCATGCTGAGCTTGCTGTACCCGGCGGACGGTATCGACGGCTACCCGCGCGAGGCGTTCCTCGACGACCTGGTCGACGAGGCGGAGAAGGACATTCGCGGCTGCTTCAAGGCGGGCGCGCACACGGTTCAGCTCGGCTTCGAGGAAGGCCGGCTGTCCCTCAAGCTCGACCCGAGCCGGGGGGTCCTGCAGGACTTCGTGGCGCTGAACAACCGGCTCCTGGAACGCTTCAGCGAGCAGGAACGCGCCGAGATCGGCATCCACACTTCCCCGGGCGCGGACCGGGGCTCCAGCCACAGCCTCGACGTCGACTACGCGGACCTGTTGCCGGACCTGTTCCGCCTCAAGGCCGGCGCCTTCTACCTGCAACTGGCCAGTGAGCAGGACCCGGACCGGGTCCTGCGGGTCATCGCGGACCACCTGCCGTCGAACGTCCGCGTGTTCGTCGGCGTCACCGACCCGCTCGACCCGCGCGTCGAGAGCGCCGAAGAGGTCCGCGACCGCGTGCTGAACGCGGCCCGCCACCTCCCGGTCGATCGGCTGGGCACCTGCGACGACGCCGGCTTCGCCGACTTCGCCGAGGACGAGTCCACCTCGCGTGATGTGGCGTTCGCCAAGATCCGCGCCCGCATCGACGGCACCGCACTCGCCGCGAAGGAACTGGGCGTCGAGTAACGCGCCCTCGACGCGGCCTCCCGAGCCGCGAGAACCTCAAGCGCGAGACCCCCCGGCCAAGTTGAAGATCCTGGTCCGTGGCTACAGCACCGAGGAAGACGATCTGTGCAGCATCGACGCCACAGTCGACTTCACGACCACCTGAGATCACGCCGGGCCGGCCTCGAACCCGGTGGCCGCCGACCAGCCGGGCCGGGGCGGCGCCCCGGCCCGTACTCACGCCTCAGCCCGCTCCGGGTCACGCGGCGGTCGGAGCCCGCCGGGCATCTCGGGCAGCAGGAACGAGTACCGACCGAGCATGTTCACGTGTCGGCGCTCGGCGTCAACCGGACATCATCCCGGGGCGCGCAATCGATGACCGGGAAGATCGTCCAGGACGAGGCGGAGCTCCTTGAGCAGCTCCCGGCGCAACGCGGCCAGCTGGTCTTCTCCGTTCTCGACGAGACCGCCGGGCAGCGAGTGCTGTACCCCGCCAGGGCAAAAAGCCCAGTACCTGCTGGAGCTCGCCGAGCACGACCAGGCCGAGGGCGAACGGCGTGTCCGCGAGGCCGAGGCCGCATTCGAAGACGCCACGGCAGCCCTGGCCCAGGCCGAAGCCGCGCTGACCGACGCCCAAGAGCGGCAGGCCGAGGCGAAGAATGCGGTCGGCCCGGCGCCGGGCACAGTCCACCGCGAAGACCGCGCGGTCCCAGCGTGCGGCCGCCGAGCAGCTCAAGACCTGAGTGGCGCCCGGTCGTCCGGCAGCCGCTACCGGGTTCTGCCCGGTGAGAGTGCGGCGGGCCGGACGGTGCCGTGGTCGGCTGTCCGGCGGCGCCGTCAGTCTGGGAAGCGGCGGTTCAGCGGCGGCCAGTCTTCAGCTGGCGACGTCCACCCTGAGGCTGTAGGAGTCCTCCCAGTCGCGGCTCTCGTCGGTGGTGTTGGAGCTGAGGGAGATCTTCAGCCGGAATTTATTGCCGTCGGCATCGACGCCGTCGTAGAAGCTCTCGCTCCGGGAAGGGAAGCGGTCGATGGTCCGCGACCAGGCAGCCAGCAGGATCGTGACCGTGTCATCGGTGGCGCCCGGTTCGGCATTCGAAAGGGCCTTGTCGATGGCAGCGGCCAGCTTGCTGGGGGAACCGGGAAGGCTGCTGAGGACCTTGGAGGTGCCCGGCTGGCACACGGCGATCGCCTTGTTTCCCTCGTATGACGAAACGTATGTGGTCGGCGCACTCGTTCCGAGCTTCAACGCCTTCCCTGTCTTACTGTCCGTCAGCTTGACCTTGAAGCTCCGCACCGAGGCGGTGAATCCGTCAGTTACGCCACGGTAGGCCAGGTCAGGTCCTGACATTGTCGCCGTGTACACAGGGATCCCCATTTCATCGCGCTCGACAGGTACGAGAGTCCGGTTGAGAGCCCAGCAGGCGCTCCGTGCCGCCGGACGGGCATCAACTTACCAAGATCGAAAACAGTCGGAGCGGAACTGGGATTTCCATCCGAGACCGCCCACTGCAGTGCTATAGACGCGCCCGGCCGGCCGTCCGAATGGGGTGCAGCCGGGCACCACCACCCGGTCCTCCTGGCCCTCCAGCTCCACCTGGCCCTCACACACGGGCGGCCTGCGGCCGCTGGGGGTGCCTGCCTGGCGGCCGGACCGGTGGGTAGCCGGGGCGGGGCCTGGCGGCCCAGCAGCGGGCCGGTGACCGGCGCGGTGGCGGGGTCCGGGCGCCTGCGGCACCGGGGCGGTGGCGAGCGAGCCGGTGGCGGTGGCCTGCGGCCCCCGGGGCGGGATGGCGCCTGACGGAGCGGCAACACCGGTACGACGGACCCGGCCTGACGGCCCGGGAGCAGCCCGGCATCTGCACCGGGTGGCGGCGGACCGCCGCGAGGCCGTGTCCCAGCCCGGGAGCCACACCGGCCACCACGACCACGGCGCGGCCGGACCCGGCGGCGCCCGGCAGGGGCACGCCGCGAGCGGCGGCGTGCCCCTGGCGTGGCCGGGGCGAGGCGGTGCGGTTCCGGCGGCCACGGCATCGGTGGCGACAGCTGAGGCCGCCTTCAGTGCGCTGCGCGGGTCTGAACGCGGGAAGGCCGGGGGACGCTGTGGGCGCCTCGCGCCGTGTGGGCCGGCCCGTGCCGGAGCGGGGAGGCGGTGCCCGGGGTCAGGCGTTGTCGGGGTTGTTGTACGCCAGCAGGTTGCTCGTGCCGGCGGGGATGTCCTTCAGGAGGTCCGTGGTGGCCAGGACGGTGATGGCGGATCCGACGTTGGCGGTGGTGATGTCGGGGGAGGAGGAGATCAGGCAGGCGGCCAGTCCCGCGACGTGTGCGGCGGCCTGTGCGGTGCCGGAGCGGGTCTCGCGCTCCGTGTTGGTCGGGCCGATCCCGGTGGAGAGGATGTTCAGCCCGGGGGCGAAGACGTCGATGGTGGGGCCCCAGTTGGAGAAGTGGGCGCGATCGTCCGCGAGGGTGCTGGCACCGACGGTGAACGCGCCGGGCACGCCGGCGGGCGAGCAGTTGACGGCGTCCTGGTTGTCGTCGCCTGCCGCGACGACGACGAACACACCCTGGGCCACCGCCCTGTCGACGGCCGCGTCCAGGTCGACGTTCTTCTCGGTCTCCTTGGGAGCCAGCAGCGCGATTGAGGGGCGATCGGAGCCCCGGGCGTGCGCCGTGACCCAGTCCAGACCCGCGATCACGTCCTTCACGTCCGCGCCACCGCTGTTCCACGCCACCTTGACGGCCACGATGTACGCCTTCTTCGCCACGCCGTACGTGAGACCCGCAACGATGCCGGCCAGATGCGTGCCCAGCCCGTTGCCGTCTTCGTCCACATCCTGGGGGATGGTCTTCCCCCACGCGGCCCGCCCCTCGAAGTCCGAGTGATGGACGTTGACACCGGTGCTCAGGACGTAGACGTCAACACCGGCACCCGCGGCGGCATCGTCGTAGGTGTACTGGCTGAAGGTCTTGAAGCTCAGCTTGTCCCGGCTGTCGAGCCGCGCCAGACCCCACGTTGCGCCCTTCTGGGTCGTCACAGCCATGTCTTGATCCTCCGTCAGTTGGCATCATCGGTGCGCGCAACCGCGCCCCCGTGATCTTGCCAACCGCCCCGAGCGCCGTTTCCGGATCACAGGCGCCTAAACCGCTCGGATGAGTGGACTCAACGCCGCCGGACCCTTCCAGTGGCTACTCGGCGTAACCGAATCGGCGGCCATCTGACTTCCCGCCAGGTGGCCGCCTCTGGGGAACCCATGATCTTGAA
The DNA here is from genome assembly GCF_044768625.1 of Kitasatospora sp. NPDC091207. Taxonomy (NCBI): domain Bacteria; kingdom Bacillati; phylum Actinomycetota; class Actinomycetes; order Kitasatosporales; family Streptomycetaceae; genus Kitasatospora; species Kitasatospora sp. NPDC091207. The sequence goes on along the minus strand of NZ_JBIVVS010000003.1, from coordinate 18,414 downwards.
CAGGGAACCGCACGCGAACCTCGGGCACGACACCCACCACGACAGCACCTCCCCGGGCCCGGGGACCGGGCCCGGGCGGTGGCCTGGCGGGCCGCCGTCTGGGTTCGACGGGAGCCTTGTCGCGGCGGGCCCGGCGGGTGGTGTGCCGGTCAGCGGCCGGAGTGGTCGATGGCGTTGCCATTGGTGCAGTTGTTGACGTGGTCGGACCCGTAGTGGCCGAGCACGGGTACGACCGCGACCTCCACGAAGCAGACTGCCGCGGCGGTGAAGTTCCAGTTGTTCACGGCGTTCACCCCGTCGCCGAAGTTGCTGTCGTTGTCCGCGTGGGCCGGCGTGCCCAGGGCCAGCAGGGACAGGGAGAGCGCACCAAGCGCGATGATCTTCTTCATGCACGGCGCAACGAGCCACCCGGCACTTGGTCACCGAACAGGGCCCGGACGGAGCAGGCCAGGCAGCCCGGGAACGCAGCCGCGCCCAATGGAACTCCGGCAGCTGTCCCTGCTGCGCCGGTACGCCGACGCCCCGCCGGCGGCAAGGAGCAGCGGGCGGGGCGTCAAGGTACGGGACAGCTCAGACCGGGCGGACGTTCTCCGCCTGCGGGCCCTTCTGGCCCTGCACGACGTCGAACTCGACCTTCTGACCCTCCTGAAGCTCCCGGAAGCCCTGCGCAGCGATGTTCGAGTAGTGGGCGAAGACGTCAGCGCCGCCACCGTCCTGCTCGATGAAACCGAAGCCCTTCTCGGCGTTGAACCACTTCACGACACCCGTAGCCATACTGCTCTCCTCAACGCGCGCAGCCGCCGACGCCCGCACCGCGCGACCGCCATGTCCGCACCGCCCGACTGCGGCCCCGGGGGCCGAAACGCCCCGCGACCACGATCACGGCCGGGCGACGGCTCACAACCACGACTGCTCCTGCCAACCACGCTAGCGCCCCGAGAGCCCCGCAGGCAGCGGACACGAGGGCCTGCCGCACAGCTACGAGGATCACCCACCGGACACGCACCAGCCGAGCGGCGGCCCGCCAACCCGACGCCGGGCACGGAGAGCGGGCGGGGCCCGTCACCGGACGGCGGCCGGGACGGGGCCGGGCCCGCTGCCACACCCGCTCCCCCACAGAATCCCCGCACAAATCCAAGACCCGACAAGGCGGCCTCAACCCGCGGAAATACCAGCCGAATAGGAAACGGAATCCGGAACGGAAACCAGCAGCATTTCCGACGGGCCGCCAATTCGAGAAACCGCCCCGGAGAGCACCCCAGCCCCGGGCCGACCGCCGAACCCCGGCAGACCCGGCGGACCCGGCGGACGACCACCCAAAGTCACCGAAACCGGAACGCCCCGCAGCACCCCGGACAGCCGGACCAGACCCGGGACACCGGTCAGGATTGGTCTACCGAAAGGCGAAACCAGCGCCCGGAATACCGTCAGGTCACAGCACGGAACCCGGGGCCCCCGGGCCGCCCGCAGTTCCGTCACACCCGGCGCCTGACGCAACCACCCAGCCCGGGGACAGTGCCCACCTCGCGGCGGCGGGGATCTGAGACTAGGGGCCAACCGGCGGAACTTCCGACGGATCGTCAACGAACCGGCGATTCCCGGCCCGCCCGCGAAGCGGCGTGTGCTCATGCTCGGGACACACCCCCTTCGCCGCCGGAGCCGCCATGTCCTCGCCCACCAGCCCCGCCCGCGCCCACTGGGGCCCGCCGCGGATCGTCGCCGCGGCACTCGCCGCAGCGCTCTTCGTCCTCGCCGGCGTCGCCGCCGCCGGGATCGACGAGCCGGTGCACGAGGTGATGCAGCACGGCCACCGCCTGGCCGTCGTGCTGGCCTGCTCGGTGGTCGGGCTCGCCCTGGTGGCCTGGCTGCTGCTGCGCCCCCGCCCCGACAGACCGTCCACCCTGGGCTGGTTCAGCGTGAGCGTCAGCGTGCTCTGCCTGCTCGCCACCGTGCTCGTCTGGGCCGCGGTCGCCGCCGACGACACCCTCACCGGCACCCCCGGCACCATGGTCACCACCCAGGCCGCCGCCACCTCCTACCTGCGCGACGACGGACACGACGGCATGCAGCAGATCCCCACCGGCGTGGCGATCCAGACCGCCCAGTTCACCGACGCCAACAACATCCGCCTCACCGGCTACCTCTGGCAACGCCTGCCCGCCGACGCCGACACCAAGACCGCCAACCTCGACCTCCCCGCCGCCGTCGACGGCGGCGCCACCGAACAGGTCTACCTCCACACCAACAGCGACAACACCCGGACCGTCGGCTGGAAACTGCGCACCACCCTGCGCGAACAGTTCGACTACAGCCACTACCCCCTCGACCGGCAGGTCATCTGGTCGACGATGTGGCCCAAGACCCCCGGCACCGTCCTCGTCCCGGACTTCGCCGCCTACCCGCCCTGGGAACCCGAAACGGGCCTCGGCCTCTACACCGGCATGGTCACCGGCGAATGGAACACCCACTTCAGCGCCTTCTCCATGGGCGAGTCCACCACCCGCTCCACCCTCGGCCGCACCGACACCACCACCGACGCCACCATCCCCACCCTGCACTTCTCCGCCGGCGTCACCCGCGAGTTCCTCAGCCCGCTGCTCGACCGGCTCGTCCCGCTGATCGTCATCACCCTGCTGGTCTTCGCCTCGCTCTTCGTCGTCACCACCGACAACGACCGCCGCTCCCTGGCAGGCTTCTCCACCTGGACCGTCATCGGCTTCTGCGGCGCCATGATGCTCGTCGTCGCCGTCCAGCACAGCTCCCTGCGCTCCACCACCGGCTCCACCGGCGTCGTGTACGCCGAGTACTTCTACTTCATCCTCTACCTGGTGATCGCCCTGGTCGCCTTCAACGTGGTCGAGTACACCTCCACCCGCCGCTTCGCCTTCCTCGACTGGAACGGCAACATGGCCGCCCGACTGCTTTACTGGCCCGTCGTCACCACGCTGCTCCTCGGCACCACCGTCGCCGTCTTCCTGCTCTGACCCAACGCACGGCGGCTCACCGGCCGGCCGGTGGCCAGCCCTGTGGGGCCAGGCCACCGGACCAGGGGCCTCAGTTGGCCAGGCTGACCAACCCGGCGGTCCGGTTGGGCTTCAAGCCGGGCCCTAATCCGTAGTGAAGGCGGCTTCAGAGCACCTCGGTTGGGTGAGTTCTGGGCTGCCTGTGGGTGACGGACACCTAGGGACAACCTGGCCCGGGATGCCTTCACAGAGAACGGTGCCGTCACGGTGGTGATGGTGGGTTTCATGGTCGCGTGGGCGGCGGGCTGACACCTATGCACATCCTGACCTGTGAGGTCTCAGGTGAGAGCGGTGCGGTCCGGTGTCTTCGGGCCGCCGCGAAGCCCGCCGGTGATCGTGTTGTCGTGGTGCGAGCCCGTTCCAGGGCTGACCCCTTCTTGAATCCGCGAGCCGTCGAGCTCTGGAACAGATCGGGCCCCTGGGGCGCGCTGGTGTCATGAACGTCTGCTTCCTCCCCCGCCACCGCATGGAAGGTGTCGACGCCCAGATGGTCGCCGCCCAGTTCGAAGAAGTATTCAACGCCCTCGGCGAGTAGAAGCTCCGCCACCGTGCGCACCCGGTCCCGGCCCCACCAGGCGGGGACCGGCTTCGTGCCAGCGCCGGACGAGCCGGCGGCCAGGAACAGCACCGGCGCGACCCCCGCTGGGGGCCGGCCTCGCCCACCGAACGGTACGTCGGGGGCGAGGCGGTGGTACGGCGCAGTGTCAGTGGACCTCGGCCCGGAGCCCCTGCTGGAAGTAGTAGAAGAACGGGGTCTTGCCGTCCTCGCCGGTCTTCATAAGGACGGTCATGGCTTCGGGGTCCGTACTTGCGCCGGTGAAGAACCGGTAGCTGTCGAAGTCGGCCAGCACCGTCTTGACCCACTCCTGGGCCTGCTGGTCCCAGGAGGCCCGCTGGTCCGCGGGCAGGCTCGCCGCCACCCTCTTCAAGTAGGCCTTGATGTGCTTGAGGTAGCTCTTCTTGTCGTACGTCGTCTCGACCAGGCCGTGCGCGTCGACGACGTTGAGCACCGTCACGGTGTCCGACTCGGCCTCGTCGGTGTCCTCCTCCTGGTCCACGCCACCGAAGTCCGCGGTACCGATGGCGGAGCGGGTGACGTGCTTGCCCTCGACCACGTAGCAGACGCCGTCCTCCTTGATCGGGAACGAGTCGGACAGCAGCTCGTCACTGTTGAAAACGTCCGTGTACATCTTCATGGGGATCTCCATTTCCTTGGGGGAAGCTGACGATCCACCCTATCCACTGTGCAACCAGATGATTACTTACTGTTATCATCCTGGGCTGGGTCGAGGCTGGCCAACTGCCCTGTCCCGTCTGGCCCGACAAGGCCGTCCCGTTGGCCAACTACGGAGTCCAGGCACAATCCACCGCTATGTTGTCCCGCAGGTTGTCCCGCACCGTGTGCTGCGCGAGCGCATATTGTCCCCGTTGCGCAGCATGTTGTCCCGCACTGCGCACGCGCAATGAGCGCTCCATCGCTCGCCGCGTGCAGCGCTCGCGGCGCTGCACGGTGCAGCAACGACCGTTCATTCGGTTCGGGTGCTGCTGCAACCGCCGTCGCAGCTTGTCCCGCTTGGGGGCGGCGGGTGGTGCCGCAGTTCCTGCCCGCCGGTCGCACCGCCTGCCGCTGCACGCGCTGCACCGGCGGCCGTGCTGCACCGAGCGGCGCAGCGGACAGAGTGCAGCGTCGACTTCGACCTGGGCTCGGCAACGAGAACGAGGCCGCTCCGCGCACAGCTGGCCCAAGGCGGCTCCGACCGGACCCGCCATCAGCTGACGCCGCATCCCTCCGGTGCGCATTCGGGCAACGGAGTGACCGCCGTACGTGTTCGAATGGCTACGTGCAGTGAAATAGGGGGCCAACCCCCTGGCCGGCCTGTTCACCTCCGAGCCCGCCAAGCCGTCGACCGTGACGCTGTACAGCGGCGCCGACTACACCGGGGAGAGCTGCACCCTGCCGGTGGACGAGCGCACGTACTCGCTGGCCGCGACCGGCCTGCCCAAGATCGCCTCCCTGAAGATCAACTGGGTCAAGAGCCCGATGCAGACCGGCGCGCCCTTCCTGCGGCTCTACACCAAGCGCCCCACATCCCTCCAGGGGGACTACGACGACGGCACCATGGCCACCTTCACGAAGGACACCACCGACACCGGGACGTGGGCCGACGCGACCCACCTGAAGGCCATGTTCGCCACCGACTATGTGGGCGGCATGACCGACAGCTTGGGGATAGTTCTTCAGCGGCGAGGCGCCTTGGCCGACCCACTCGATGACGGCGCACCTCGTCCCCTTGGCCTCGTCGGCCGGGATCTCGACGCGGTAGTAGACGATCGCGAAATCGTCGTCGGGAAGCCCGGCGAGGAAATCGTCGTGACTGGTCCCGATGTCCTTGGTGGTCAGCTTGCTGCCGTCCTTCCCGAAGCGGGCCCAACTGCTGTCGGACCCCGTGGCCCTGATCTCCTCGCATGCCTCTTGGACGTCGGGGGTAATGTCCACGATGGTGTTCCTTGTCACTGACTGGCTTTCAGATGCTCTGCACTGCCTACCAGCAGTCGATCACCGAGCCGGCGCCACGCACGGACCCCCGGGTGGACGCCACCCGGACGGGTGACAAGACGCCCTCGCGCCGCTTCCGGCCGAACGTTGCCAGGCACCGGGTCAGGACGATAACGAACCAACCCGCGTTCCCGCGGCCGGGCCCGAGACCCCATGGCCGTTCGGGTGGTCACCGTTGTGGCCGCCCGGCGCCGGGCGGCCACAACGGTGCGGGCGGTGGTCAGGCTTTGGGAACGTCCTGGCCGGCTGCCTTGGCGGCCCGTTCCGCCACGTCGGAGCCCGCGCCCCTGACCTTGCCTGCGGCTTCGGCGGCCCGCGCAGCGAGGGCCTCGCTCTTCGAAGTGTCCTGCGTGCTCAAGGTGTTCTCGTCGGGCTCGGCGGCGGAGTTCTTGATCTTGTCCTGGATGCCCATGGCGGGATGCTCCTGATGGCTGGTGTCGGGGTGGGTCGGGGCGGTTGCTGCCCGGAGCCGGAGGTGGTCATGCGGTGGGTCGCCCAGACAGCGCAGCGCCTGCCGCCTCACCGGTTTCGGCGCGGCTGCAGGCCGCCGCGCTTGGACTCGAAGGCGGTCAGGCGGGCGACGACGGTGTCCGACTTCTCGGAGTCGACCAGGTCGACGGGGCGGTGGAGCTTGTGTCCGGGCAGCGACGGTTGCGTCCGGTCTCGCCGGCTGGAGGGCAGAAGCTCTTGAGGGTCTCGTCGTCGAAGACCTCGAAGATTCCGATCACCTGGCCGGGCCGGAGGTGATCGCACACCTTCGGCGGCAGGGGAGAGCCGGCGCGCGGACGCGCCGGCTCTCCCGCCGGGTGGTGAGGCTGGTGTGGGACTGGCTACGGAAGGGTGTCGTAGATCGGGCGCTCCCGCTCCGCCCCCAGCACCATCCCCATCCCCGTGTTGTCCAGGCGACCCACAAGGTCGGTGGCGAACATGGCCTTCAGGTGGGTCGCGTCGGCCCACGTCCCGGTGTCGGTGGTGTCCTTCGTGAAGGTGGCCATGGTGCCGTCGTCGTAGTCCCCCTGGAGGGATGTGGGGCGCTTGGTGTAGAGCCGCAGGAAGGGCGCGCCGGTCTGCATCGGGCTCTTGACCCAGTTGATCTTCAGGGAGGCGATCTTGGGCAGGCCGGTCGCGGCCAGCGAGTACGTGCGCTCGTCCACCGGCAGGGTGCAGCTCTCCCCGGTGTAGTCGGCGCCGCTGTACAGCGTCACGGTCGACGGCTTGGCGGGCTCGGAGGTGAACAGGCCGGCCAGGGGGTTGGTCATGAGGGGTTCCGTTCTCTAGAACTGACCCCTCTATTTCACTACATGTAGCGATTCGAACACGTGCAGTGTCGCTGCTGGTTGAGCGCGCACGGGTGCGCGGCGCCGGTTGATGGCGGCAGTGAGAGCAACCTGGACGGCCAGCTGTGCGCCTGGGGCATGATCATCCGTTCGAGTGAACCGGTGCGTGTCGTCGGCTTTCTCTCCCTCCGGACCTGACCTCACCGCAGCCCCCACCGGGGGCCGGTTCCCAGCACGCCCCACAACGCCGTCGCCGTCATCGCGGATGAGGGTCGACAGGCTGTGCGGAGCTGGCGATCACCCCGTCCGCCGGACCAACGAGGCACCGCACCGCAGCAGATACGGCACGACCGCACCGGCGAGCCGGACGACGGTGCGGTCAGGACGAGTACAGCGACGCCCCGCCGGCCGCAAGGGTGCAGCGGGCGGGGCTACGAGGTAAGTGGACGGCTCAGACCGGGCGGATATTCTCCGCCTGCAGGCCCTTCTCGCCCTGCGCGATGTCGAACTCGACCCTCGCGCCCTCCTGCAGCTCGCGGAAGCCCTGGGCGGCGATGTTCGAGTAGTGCGCGAAGACGTCGCCGCCGCCGCCGTCCTGCTCAATGAAACCGAAGCCCTTCTCGGCGTTGAACCACTTCACGACACCCGTAGCCATACTGCTCTCCTCAACGTGCGCAGTCGCCGACACCCGCACCACGCGACCGCCACGCCCGCGCCGCCCGCACCGCCCGCAGCCGCGGCCACCGAAGCGGCCCCGTGACTGCGATCGCGGGCGAGCGGCGGCTCGCAACCACGACTGCTCCTGGCAACCACGCTAGCGCCCCTGAGCACTCCGCAGGCAGCGGACACGAGGACCTGCCGCAACGCCACGAGGAGGACATGCCGGACACGCACCAGCGCAGCGGCACCACAGCGAGGCGGCCGTCTGCCCCTGGTCCGTCACAACGCATTGCGGACGGACGAGGCCGGTTGGCTGCCATCGGTGAACCCGGCAAACCGACCGTCCGGTGCCTCACGCCGGAACAGGCCCGCGGCGGTCTCCGTGACGTTGGCGACGCAGCGCTGTCACCATCGCCCACGGCGCCCGGGCGATGCTCACCCCCTCACGCCGTCCTGCACTGCCACCGGCTGCTGCTGACGCCCCCGGCGCCACCGGGCGGGCGAGCACGTAAGGACGTGGAGTCAACAGACGCGTCCCAGTCGGTGTCACCCATCGCATCGTTGTACGCCGTGGCGGGCCGCCGGCCACCGGCCCCTTGGCGCTTGTCCCGGCCGTCCCCGTCGGGAACAGCCGGGACACTACGCGGGCGTTCTAGCGGCCGCTGTGGTCGATGACGTTGCCGTTGGAGCAGTTGTTGGCATGGTCGCCGACCCAGTCGCCCAGGACCGGGACGACCGCCACCTCCTGCAGGCAGACCGCAGCAGCGGTGAAGTTCCAGAGGTTGGCGGCGTTGACGCCACCACCGAAGTTGGAGTCGTTGTGGGCGTGGGCGGGCACGGACACGGCGGCGGCTGCGAGTGCCATGACCGCCACAGAGATGATCTTCTTCATGCCGACCGCAACGATGCCAGTGCGAAAAGGACACGTCGACGTCCGCCCAACGGATGACCGTCAACCGGATCCTTCCCCCGCTCAACCAAGTCGTCTACCGCCGATGCCCCGTCACCCTGCTGGCCCGGCATCAGCACGCCTACCAAGTGCCGTGCTGCCGGTCACCGCCGCCACCCGGTGTCGGCGCTGCTCGGTTTCGTTCGCGATGTGCTTCTTGCAATTGCGCCGCGTCCATCAGCTCACCGAGGTTGTCCGGGTCGGTGGGCTTGACCCGGGCGAGCCAGCCATCTCTGTGCGGGCACTCCCTGAGATCCGTGTTGGACGACGGGCGAGACCACGGACACGGTGAAAATGGGTACGCCGGGCAGGGGCCCCGCGCCTCCAGGTTCTCTGCAAGGGTCTTCAGCTCCGTGGCGGTTCCGATCGCCTGGACCGGTACTGATCGACGTTCTCCCGCTCGAAGTCCGGCCCTGAGCACCAGCAGACGGCGCCGTGCCCCGCCGTGCGCGTTCAGCCAACAGTGAACACTGTACGTGTTCGAATAACTGCATGTAGTGAAATGGAGAGGTCAGCCCCAGAGAACGGAACCCCCCATGACCAACCCCCTGGCCGAACCATCCGTAATCACCACCCGTGCGCACCCAGGAGTGCCGGCGCATGTCGCTCTCGTTCTCGACGGCAACCGGCGCTGGGCCGCCCAGCGTGGTCTCAGCGTGGACGAAGGGCACCACTTCGGCATCGCCAAGATCCCCGAGGTCCTGCAGTGGTGCGAGGAGGAAGGGGTCGCCATGGTGACGCAGTGGGTCCTGTCCGTCAGGAATCTGCAACGCAGCCCCCAGGAACTCGCCGGTCTCTACCAGTCGTTCACCAGCCTCTGTGAGCGTCTCGCCGAGGCGCAGCGCTGGCGGGTCCGGGTGATCGGAGCCCTGGAGTTGCTGCCCGCACCGGTGGCGCAGGCGTTCGAGGACGTGCAGCGGCGCACCGACCACCTGGAGGGGTTGGAGGCCAACATCGCCGTCGCCTACGACGGCCGGCGGGAGATCGTCAGCGCGGCCAGGTCGCTGGCGCACAAGTACCGCGACCGGTGGCCCGAGGAGCCGGCCGAGGACCTGGCCTGGTGGGAGGGGGAGTTCGCGTCCCATCTGGGCACGGCAGGGCTGGCGGACCCGGACCTGGTGATCCGCACCTCGGGCGAGCAGCGGCTGTCGGGGTATCTGCCCTGGCAGACGACGCAGTCGGAGCTGTACTTCTGCGAGCGGCTGTGGCCCGACTTCTCCCGGGACGACCTGCGTGAGGCGCTCCACAGCTACGCCTCGCGGCAGCGACGGCTGGGGCTGTAGGAGCGACGATGCAGCAGAAGAAGCACTCGCCCGCCACCCCGTCCGACGGCTCCGTCCTCGCGGGGACGCCCGAACACCCGCACCTGCCCGGCGGGCAGCCCGCTCGCCCTGCGGTGGGCGGGCGTCTGGACCGCCAGGCGGTGGCCCGGACCGTCACGGACGTGCTCCAGCCGCGCAACGTCCTGCTCGTCGGCATGCCGGGCATCGGGCTGGCCGCCGCCGGTGACTGGAGTGGCATTCCCTGGGGGCTGCTCGGCGCCCTGTGTGCCGGGATCATTCCCGCGGGCTACATCGAGTGGGAACGCAAACGCGGTACCTGGGGAGATCGCAACATCGTGGACCGCACCAAGCGGCCCCCGATCTTCCTGGTCATCCTGGCCTCCATCGGCCTGGGCTCGGTCATCATGGTCCTCGGTCACGCCCCCACCGGGATCCTGCTCGCGATGCTCGCGCTGTGGGCGATGACCGTCGTCCTGCTGGCCGTGAACCACTTCTGGAAGATCAGCGTCGACAGCGCGGTCGCCTCCGCGATCCCCGCGATGCTCGCCGTGGTCCACTCCCCGTGGTGGCTCCTGGCTTACGGACTGACCCTCGCCGTGTGCTGGTCCCGCGTCGCTCTGACCTATCACACCGTCGCCCAGACCGCGGCCGGCGCCTGCGTCGGCGCCAGCACCGCAGCCGCATTCCTCCTGGCTTAGGACCGGCCCGCAACCCTCATGGCCACGATCGCGACCAGCCCGAACAGCGCGGCCCCCAGAGGCTACGGCCAGGCCACTGGGGGAACAGCGGCCCCGGGGAACATCGAACCGCGGCCGCAACCGAGAACAGTCCTGATGGTTCGACCACTGCTCCGGTGTCCCTTCTCCATGATTCCTTGCCGACAGGCGTGTCGTGGCGTGGGCCGATGCATCCGCGTGACCACCGGCACCGACGGCGTGGCGGCGAACCGGCCGTTCTACTTCCTCGTCCCGTAGCACCCGGCGTTGAGTGGTCCCGTCCGCAAACCCGGACGGGACCACCGCACACGTCCACGCTGTTCCCTCCGGATCACTGCGCCCGAACAAGGGCACCGGCGCCTGCCTGCGATCGCCTCCACCGCACACCCTGCGTTCACTCCTTCAGGGCTACTGCGGGCGGCTTCTGCACGACACGTTTGCGTGGAGCGCCAGGGTTCGGACCAGCTCAGAGGGAGCGGACGCCTTCCGCCTGCGGGCCCTTCTGCCCCTGCGTGACCTCGAACTCCACCCGCTGGTTCTCCTCCAGGACCTTGGCCCCGGTGTTGCTCTGGATGGCATCGACGTGCACGAACACGTCCGCGCCACCCTCATCGGGGCTGATGAAGCCGAAGCCCTTGTCGGTGTTGAACCATTTCACGGTGCCTTGCGCCATCGGTGTCGGCCCTTCACTCGCCTCCGCGGGGCGATCAGGCACGCCCCGGCCGGGGCCCCTCGGGGGCCTGGCAGCAGGAGTCTTTCCTCCCGCAGCAGCGGTGACGGCGCTCCCGCGCGGATCTCACTCACAAGGATGAACCCCCGGGCGCACCGTCAGAAGCCCGTCTGCCCTCGCGATCACCTCGCGGACGGCCGAGATCGCCTGCCTGAGCCCGGTACGAAACCAGGGCTTCCCGGCTCACCGTCGGGCCTGCCGTCGCCGCTGCCCGGCGTCCTCTTCGCGCTTCCGTGCGTACCACCGCTGCCGCTGCGGGCCGGACGCGTCGAGGAGGCGGCGCGCTCCCGAAAGTCCGGGTGTGCGCTCCTCCAGGAGAGTGAACGCGGTGCATGGGTGAGGGTCGCCCGTGGCCGAATTGGATCAAGAAGCGCTTTTGCGCGCCGTCGCACACAGATGGGATCCGCCCATGAGGGTCAGCACCACGCTGCCCGACCGCACCGCCGTCGTCACGATCCCGGCCGAGGGCCATGCCCGGCGGGTGGCCGCCCTGCGGGAGACGATCCACCGGATCATCGACACGGTGATCGACGCCGGGAAGTTCCACCACGGGCCGCAGACCGAGCGGCTCGAAGACGCCCTGTCGCACGCCTGGGGCGGCCATGCGGTGGCCACGACGTCGTGCACGCAGGCGCTGGTACTGGCGCTCGAAGCGGCCGGGACGCGGCCCGGGGACGAGGTCATCGTGCCGGCCGCCACGTTCGCCGCCACCGCCTTCGCGGTAGCCAGCGTCGGGGCCGTGCCGGTGATCGTCGACGTCACCGAGCCCACCCTCACCCTGTGCCCCAAAGCCATGGAAGCCGCGGTCACCGAGCGGACCCGGGCGGTGATCCCGGTCCACCTGCACGGGCACATGGCCGACATGCCTACGATCAACCAGGTCGCCAGCCGGCACGGCCTGACCGTCATCGAGGACTGCGCCCAGGCCCCCGGCGCCAGCCTGAACGGCCGGGCCGTCGGCACCTGGGGGGACTACGGCTGCTTCTCGTTCTGGGTGGGCAAGAACATGGGCGGCCTCGACGACGCCGGCGCGATCCTCACCACCACCGCCGACCGCGCCGCGCGGCTGCGCCGGCTGACCGACATGGGCCGCGACCGCACCGACCGCCACCTGCACCACGTCCCCGGCCACCGGGCCAGACTGGGAGAGGTCAACGCCGGGATCCTCACCACGCAACTGGGCCTGCTGCCGTCATGGACCGAGCGCCGCAACACCATCGCCCGCCGGTACACCGCCGCCTTCGCCGACCTGCCCCTCGAAACACCGATGGTCCAGGACGGGCACGTGCACGCCTTCTACAAGTACGCGCTCGGCTGCGAAGACATCGCCGCCCTCACCGACCACCTCGCGAACGCGGGAATCGAGGCCGAACGCGTCTACCCATACCTCCTGCCCGACCTGACGGCCTTCCAGGGCATCACCCACCGGACCCACGTCACCGAGCAGTCGCACGCGGCCACCCGCAGGCTGTGCCTCCCTGCCTACCCGGAACTCACCGACGCCGAGGTCGACCACGTCATCGGCACTGTGACCGCCTTCTACAGCGGTAGCTGAACCGGACCTGCAGGCCAGTGGCGGTACGAAGCCCGGCGCGCGGGGTCTGTCTGAATCCTCGGGTCTCGGACGGTCCCGCCCCCGCCGCATGCCGGCCTCAAACGGGTGGGACTCACTGCTCGGCGGCGTCCCTGTCCCGCAGGAGCCGCAGGCCGCCGGGCAGATCGGCAGGTCGGGCAGGTGATAGGAGAAGCAGCGGCCGAGCATGCTGACTTGGTGGCGCACGAACGGGGACAGCCGGCCACGTCTTGGTCACGGACCTCGAACCCGTCGGTGCGCAGTCGCTCGACGGCTGAGTCCATGTAGCAGGTGCTGAAGAGCACCAGGGAGACTGCCGGAGGCCCACGCCCTGACAACGGCCGGAGGAGGTCCGCTTGTCCGGCTGCTCTACGACGCTCCTCCCATTCATCACGGTCTGGGCCGCAGCGAAAAACGTAGCCTGCCTGGAGTGACCGGACTGCGTAGTCGTGACAGCCATGAGGCCATGCGCTACGTGAACCCACGTCCGCCACGTCCCACGCGGCCGCCCGTTGGAGCACCCGCCCGAGTGGGCGGCAGCCGCCAGCACGATCGCGCCCGTTCCTGGGTGACACTGCGCCAAGGCTCCGGCAAGTGTCTTCGTGCTCCCGCTATCTGGGGGCCCACGCGTCGGGCGGCACCATTCACCCTGCCGGGCCCTAAGATCCGGTCCATCGGGGCTTCAGCCGCCTGCGCTGCCCAATTTGATCCGCAGCCTTGTTTCGTTCGTAGCTGACAATTGGGAAGAAACTTCCCACTTCTTCGACATCAGCTATTAACACCAATGACAGCTTGAATATCCGACCGACAACAGAACGGGTACGCCGCGCCGCCGAGCCTCCTCGAAGGCCTCCGCCCCCCAAGGCCACCAGTCGACCGGATTCTCGGCGTGCTGAAGCAGATAAGGCGAGGTCACACCAGCCAACCGGTTCATACGCCCCAGCCTCTCACAGCGCCCCGCCCTCAACGGCGGAACCTGCGTGCGTCCACCCGCTTGACCGATGTGCGCTCATCCGCCGTTGCCTGGCATGAGGCGGGATTCCCAGGCCCAGGCAACCGCATGGGTGTGCACCACGATGCCGGAGACATGGTAAGCGGCGACATCATGCAACTCCCGTGCCAGGGCCAGGCGTTCGTCTAACCGCACAGTCTCGGCGGCAGTCCGGCGGCGATGCTCCAGGAAGCACAGGACGATCCCCGCGCCGAGGCCGGCCGACCAGCCCTGGACGCCCAGGTGGAAGTGAGTGACGGCCCAGTTGTCCTCGCTTCCAGCCGCGTCCACCGGGACACCAATGCCACGGCAGAGTGACGTGAAGACGCAGGATCGCGTCGTGCCACTGGTCGGCGACTCCAGGGCCGGAAAGCCACGTTGCGCCTTCGCGGCTGTACAAGCCTGGACTCGCCGACCGTCACTCGGTATCGATGTCGGCCTCCCCGACCTCTTTGTCGGCCGACTCGATGCCCAGGCTCCCAATGAACTGCTTCTCCCGCGCGGCCAACTCCTGCTGGCGCGCGAGGATGAAGTCGGTGTAGTCGTCGGCCTTGAGGTGCTCGATGGACGCGAGACTGACTCCGTGTGAGTCCAGAATGTCGGTCCTTTCCTCCTCCGCGAGCCTGATGAGGGCCTGCCGGATCGACACACCTGGCGGCGTCGTCATGACGATCCGGTTCGCGGGACTGGACGCCCCCGGGACCCCGCTCTGGGTGATGATGTGTCGATAGGTCTCGCTGGGTGCCGTCGCCAGCTGCTCCAGCACGTTGGCTGTGCTGCCATCGAGGTTCTTCCGCTCCGGGAACGTCTGCAGATCCCAGAGGAGGTAGGCACGCACCCGCGCGCTGCGCAGGTCGAAGCGGTCGGGAAAGGCACGGGCCCGCTCACCCGAGTAGCTGAGCCCGCTCGCTCCACGGGCGAATGCCTTCATCTGGCGGATGAAGTTCCGAACCTGGGTAGTGGTAGACCCGGCGAAGGTACCCGCCAGCGACGTGATCCAGAACCAGTTCCGGAGTATGACTCGCTGCTCTGCTTCCGCCTTGTCGGAAAAATGGAAGAAGACGGCGAGCAACATGATCTGGATGTTGTAGGGAACCAGGCGGGCCAGCGGGACCCGGGCCTCGTCCCGCAGGAACGCGACCACCTCCTGCAGGATCCGGTCAGTGTCTTCCACCGCGGTCATGAGCTGGCCCTGGACCTTGCGGGCCATCGTCTCCCAGGAGGTGTCCCGCTGCACATCCTCCTCGCCGGACAGTGCAAGGACGGTCTGGAAGATCGTCATGATCGGGATCTCGCCGAAGCCCGAAGTGGCGACCCGCCCCTTGATCTCCTCCATCTTGTCGCTGAGCGTCTCAGGCCCGATGGTTCCGTAAGTCAGAGCGGAGACCATCTGGTCGGGACGCATCTTCTGGCCGCTGCTGTTGATCCTGGAGAAGACCTCGATAGCCTGCTGGAGAGTGCCACCCTCCATACGCACCACAGAAACCTTGTAGTTCTTCACCCGCTTCGCGATGCGCTCGCTCTCCTTGGTGAGGCGGTCGGCCTCCTCCCGGGAGGCAGAGGCATCAGACAGTTTCCGTGCGTATTCGAGGAAGTCCAGGGTGCCCAGAACGGACCTCATAGGCAGGAAGTTGCCGGGCACCGCATCACCGCTCTTCCAGTGACGGTAGCGCACGCCGTCGTGGTCCGACCGGACGAGCGGCCGGTAGACCCACCACATCCAGTCCTCCTGCTGCGTGGACTGCGGGGCGTCGGCCAAGCGATGGAGGACCCCGAAGAGCGTCGAGAGCCGCTGATGGCCGTCCAGCACATAGGCGACCTTCGCTCCCTCCGCTGCCGACGGGATGCTGCGCCCGCCAATGGTGTCAAGGCTTTCGAGCGGCATGGTGGTCTCCCAGATAAGCAGGCTTCCCATCGGATAGCCGCGCTCCATGCTGTCGAAGAGCTGCAGCATCTGGTCGGGTCGCCATAGGAATGGGCGCTGGAACTTCGGCACCCGCAGCTCACCGCGTGAAATCCGCTCCAACACCTCCTCCAGGAAGTGGACCTCCGGCACCACCGAAATATCCTTTACCACCTCGACGTCTCCCATGCTCAGATCACGCTCCGAATCGTTTCGAACATCGATCGCAATTCCTGATTCACGCCGGGACCCAGGCTGTCCAGATCCCGTTCCGATATGCCGCCGCGCATCACCGCTTGCAGGAACAGGCCCGGCAGGTCCGTTCCAAACCCTTCCTGAAGTGTGATGAGATCCTGCTCCGCCACTCCGTCATACAGATCACCGTGGCGCGATGGGACAGAGTAGGTCGTCCCCGCGCGCCCTGAGTGCCGCCCCTTCTGACCAGCACTCTTCTGCGGCTTCCCCTTAAATCCGTGCTTCATGTCGAAGTGGGCGCGCTGCTCAGGCGAGAAGGTCTTAAGGGACTCCAGCCGCTTGGCCATGGAAGGCATTTCGACAGTTTTCTTCGGCTGCTGGGCCAGGACCCGGTTGGGAATGTAGTTCTCCATTTCCCGGAAGCTGAGGACGTGCGAACTCACGCCTTCGCGGGCCGCGGCATCGGCCTTCTCGTGATTGCCGGTCCGATCCTCGGGGTGGAAGCTGTCGCTGTCGATGACAAGGACCACACGCTTGGTCCTGGAGAACTTCGCAGCCTGGTCGACGGCGTGCCGGGCCGCACCGTCCATGCCGCCTCCGTTGTACACGCCGAGGCGACTGCCCTCCTTGGCGTCGATGACGTCCTCGCAGCCCAGCAGGCGTGCGAGCGCCTCGATCATCTGCCAGTCGTAGATCGCGTTCTCCACGACCAACATGGCCGGCCGCTCCAAGTCACGGATGTCGCCCGCCAGCGTCTCGCCAGCCACCCTGACCACGCCCGTGGTCCCACCGTGCGGTGCCCAGACCTGCGCCATGCTCGCCTTCTGTGCGAGCAGCAGGTAGATCTGTGCCAGGGTCGGGACGTGACGCTGCAAGAACGTCTGGACGACGTCCACATCATGCGGGGAGATCACCCACTCGTGCCGCGCCTCCCTGAAGAACGCGATCAGCCTCAGTATGAGCTCTGCATTCTCGTCACCCTGGCGGTCCCTCAGCAGGTCGACCGGAATCTCAACGCGCATCATCGATCCGATTCGCCTGGGCATCCGCAAGGGCGCGCACCTCCTCGAAGTCCTCCGCGAAAACTCCCCTCGGCCAGTAGTCGAGATTACCGAGGGTATCTACTTCGATCTTTCGCAGGGCAGCGGATCCCTCGGCCTGCTCAACGAAGTAGATCTTCACGTCTTCCGGCCTCAGCTTCCGCTCCGCAACCCGCCGGCGCAGCCTTAGAAGGAAGTTCTCGCTGTGCGTCTCCACGAGGAAGCGCACCTGCGACTCCTGCACGGCGTCGACATAGAGATCGGCGATCGCAGCGTGCGCCGACGGATGGAGGTGGAGCTCGGGCTCCTCCACGATTTCGATCACGGGTTTTGCGGGCGACTCCACCCGGTCCACGGCCCGCTGGATCACTATCGGCAGGAACTGGACCACACCGGTGCCCACGTCATCGATGTGGACGACGAGATCGGTGTCGCGCAGGGACCGCAGCTTGGGAATGTACATCCCAGAGCCGACGTCGGTGACTTCAAGGCGCCACCCGGGCAGAATTCCTGCCAGCAGGACATTGACCTCGCGGACAATTAGACCGCGCCCGTACATCTCATCCGCAGCGAGCATGCCCAGCGCTCTCTCCCCCCGGTAGCCGACGCTTCCCAGAGCTCTGGCCGGGGTCCGGAAGAACCGCTCCGGACTCTCCCTAAACGGACCCAAGTACCGGATCTCGTCAAGCTCTTCTCGAATCATCCTGGTGACTCCGCGGACACCGCCGACGGAGTCCGACCAGTCAGCCGGATCGGGCAGCAGCCCACGGAATCCAACTTTTTGCTCCCGGCCGTCGACAAGATAGGCGCGCTTCTCGGAAGAATAGGCGTCAGGACCAGGAACCCAGGAGAGGTTCGCGACCTCCGACCCGCAGGAGATCTCCAACGAGGAAACCAGATGCATTCCCTGGTTGGCGATGTTCTGGACTTCAGCGGTGACACTGACGACCTTGCCGTCCTCGATGCCGAACGATGCTCCAATATGAATGCGCCCATGGGGTGACGAGCCGTGGATCAGATCAGCAAACGAAGGAGTGAAACCCTGGACCAGATCCAAGTCCAGAGGGTACGGGGAATCGCCGCGGATACCGGTGGACAGGAGCGGGAGGGCTCGCACGACCGCACTCTTGCCGGAATTATTCCGGCCCAGCACCACGGTGATCTTTCCGAGCTCCACCTCCTGCCTCTCTCTGAAGCAGCGATAGTTCTCCAGCGAGAACCGTTCCAACGACACTTGGGCCCCCACTCGGTGAAACCATGTCTGGCGAGGCCGTGCCGGCCTCAGTGAACACCGCTCCAGCGGCGCCACAGCGTAGCTGGAGCAATACTCTCAGATGGCGGAAGCTCAGTGCCTGAGTTTCGCTCTTCCTGCTCCAGCGATACCCGACGATTGCGTCTGAGTCCCACGCTATCCAGCGATTGGCCTCGATCTTGCATGACGGTTCGTCAGCTTGGCTGGCGGGCCGTTTTTGCTTGTCCGGGTGGGTGCTTCTGTGGGCGAGCATGGCGAGGGCCCG
>NZ_JBIVVS010000002.1:621757-670880 GCF_044768625.1 Kitasatospora sp. NPDC091207 | reverse complement strand
CTCTTGGGGGGGGGGGGCGGTTTCTTGTGGGTTTGGGCGGCTGATTTTCAGTGCCCCCGACCACCCGGGGCGGGGGGGGCGGGGGCCGCCCGGGGGGGCGGGGGGGGGCCCCCCCCCCCCCGCCCGTCCGCGCGGTCAGCAGGTCCCCGGGTCGCTCTCCAGGGCGGCCCGGGTCTTGGGCCCGTAGAAGACGCCGTTCGACCCGGTCTCGCCCTTGATCTTGAAGCTGCGCTGGTAGTCGCCGAGCACGGTCTGGGTCCACCAGTCGAAGGTGCTGGTGGCGATCGACTTGTCGACGAAGCCGCACGAGGTGGCGGCCAGCCGCAGCTGCATGTCCTTGACGTCGGCCCCCGTCATCCCGCGCTCCAGCACCCGCACGGTCGGGGGCGGCGTCGGTGTCGGGGACGGGGTGGTCGCCGTCGGGGTCGGGGTCGGGGTCGGGGTCGTGGTGACCGGCGTCGGCGCCGGCGCGGACGGCGTGCCGGCCGGTGCCGGGGGAGCGGCCACCACCGGGGCGGTGGTCGCGGCCGTGGCGCTCGGCGGCGCCGTCCTGCTCGGGCTCGGTCTGGTCGTCCTGCTCGGGGACGGGCTCGGCGCCCCGGTCGACGGCGGCGCGCTGGGGCTCGGCGCCGCCGGGGTGGTCGGGTCGACCGGTGCCGGCGCCAGGGTGGTGGAGGGCGCGGGCTGGGCCCGGTCGCTCGGCTCGGCGGAGGGCGTCACCGCGTAGGCCAGGCCGACGGTGAGTGCCAGCAGTCCGGCGCCGGCCGCCACCAGCAGGCCCTTGCGCCGGGCCGGCATGCCCTGCTCGGCCTGCTCCGCCGAACGGCGGGCGGCCCGGCCGCCGGCGGGGGCGGGCGCCGCCCCGTCGAACGGGAAGTAGCCGATCTCCGCGTCCTCGGCCGGGGGCTGTTCCACCGTCGGCCGGGGGCCCGGCGGGGGTACCGACATCACCGGCGGTAGCACGGTGGTCGCGTAGGCGTCCGCGTCCGGCCCGACCGGTGGGGGCCCGACCGGCGGTGCGCCCGGGCCCGGGGCGGGCGGCAGCACGGTGGTGGCGAACGGGTCCGCGGGAACGCCCGCCGGCGGGCTGTCCACGATCACTCCGAGGGCCTGCGGCACGTACGGGCGGACCAGCGGCGGGCCTTCGAGGTGCGGGAGGACGGCGGTCTCGGTCAGGCTCGGATCCGGCAGGCACCTGCACCCGGCGGAGCGCGCGGTGCCGCACGTCGGGCAGTGCTGGTCCGGCATCGGCCGGTCCTCCTCGGTCGTGGATCGTTTCTCGGGTGCCCCCGGACGGGTGTTCCCGGGGGCGAACGCGCCTGATTATGCAGGACGGTCCCAGGGGTGGACAGGGGCGTCCGGCCCACCGCGGGGGTGTTGTGACGGTTGGTGGTGGTTGCGCCCTGATGAACGGCCGACGGGCCGGGGGCGTCCCCCGAACGGTCGCCGTTGTTACGTTCGGCTCAACTGAACGGAGCAAACCCGGGCATTTCTGACAGCATGGTGAGCTGGGAGTGATCATCCGCACGGACCCCGCCGGCCGGGGCCCGCGACCGCTACGGAGACCCGATGACGGATCCGATCGCCGCCGCCGACCGCGGCCCGACGGGCGAACCCGGTCCGCCCGAGGTCACCGCCCCCAACCTCTGGGTTCCGATCGGCGCCCTGCTGCTGGCGATGCTGCTGGCCGCGCTCGACCAGACCATCGTCTCCACCGCGCTGCCCACCATCGTCAGCGACCTCGGCGGTCTGGAGCACCTCTCCTGGGTGGTCACCGCCTACATGCTGGCCTCCACGGCGGCCACCCCGCTCTGGGGCAAGCTCGGCGACATGTACGGCCGGAAGCGCTTCTTCCAGGCCTCGATCGTGATCTTCCTGGTGGGCTCGGTGCTCTGCGGCATCGCCCAGAACATGGGTCAACTGATCGCCTTCCGGGCCCTCCAGGGCCTCGGCGGCGGCGGGTTGATGGTGCTCTCCCAGGCCATCGTCGGTGACCTGGTCTCCCCCCGGGACCGCGGCAAGTACCAGGGCCTGTTCGGCGCGGTCTTCGGCGTCACCAGTGTGCTCGGACCGCTGCTCGGCGGCCTCTTCGTGGACAACCTCAGCTGGCGCTGGGTCTTCTACATCAACCTGCCGATCGGTGTGGTCGCCCTGGTGGTGATCGCCGCGGTGCTGCACGGGTCGGAGGTGAAGCGCCGGCACCGGATCGACTACCTGGGCACCGTGCTGATCGCCTCGGTGGCCACCTGTCTGGTGCTGATGACCTCGCTCGGCGGGACGACCTGGGACTGGAGCTCCTGGCAGATCGTCGGACTGGGTGTCCTGGGCCTCGTCCTGCTGGTCGCCTTCGTCCAGGTCGAACGGACCGCGGCCGAACCGGTCCTGCCGCTGCGGCTGTTCCGCTCCCGGACGTTCAGCCTGGTCGCCGTCATCTCCTTCGTGGTCGGCTTCGCGATGTTCGGCGCGCTCACCTATCTGCCGACCTTCCTCCAGGTGGTCATGCAGGTCTCGCCGACCATGTCCGGCATCCACATGCTGCCGATGGTGCTCGGGATGCTGGTCACCTCGATCGGCTCCGGCCAGATCGTCGCCCGCACCGGCCACTACCGGGCCTTCCCGATCGCCGGGACGGCCGTCACCACGGTGGGTCTGCTGCTGCTCTCCAGACTGGACGAGAACAGCAGTACCTTCGAGATGAGCTGCTACTTCCTGGTCTTCGGCCTCGGGCTGGGCCTGGTGATGCAGGTGCTGGTGCTGATCGTGCAGAACTCCGTCGGCTACCAGGACCTGGGGGTGGCGACCGCCGGCGCGACCTTCTTCCGGTCCATCGGGGCGTCGTTCGGCGTCTCCATCTTCGGCACCGTCTTCGCCTCCGGGCTCAACAGCCGGCTGTCCGACGCGCTGGCCACCGGGGTGCCGGTGCCGCCCGGCTTCGACCCCGGGGCGATCACCTCCGATCCGCGCGTGATCGCCGGGCTGCCGGCCGCCACCCAGGACGCGATCTACCACGCGTACTCCGAGTCGATCACCCGGGTCTTCCTGTACGCGGTGCCGGTGGCGCTGGTCGCCTTCGTGCTGTCGCTCTTCCTGCGCGAGCAGAAGCTGCGCTCGACGGTGACGGCGCCCGACCTGAGCGAGTCGATCGGCCTCAACCCGGTCGAACGGTCCTCGCTGGACGAGATCGCCCGCGCGCTGTCGGTGCTGAGCAGCAGGGAGGCCCGGCGGGACCTCTACCGGCGGATCACCGCGGGCGCCGGGCTGGACCTCAAACCGGCCTCCAGCTGGCTGCTGCTGCTGATGCACCACCACGGCTCGGTCGAGCCCGCCGAGGTGGCCGAGCGCCGGACCGTCCCGATCGCCGTCATCGAGGAGGCCGTGCGGGAGGTGGAGGCCCGGGGCCTCGCCTCGCGGACCGGCGGGCTGCCGCTGCGGCTGACCGAGTCGGGCGAGGCCGACGCCGTCCGGCTGGTCGCCGCGCGGCGGGCCCAGCTGTCCGAGCTGCTGGGCGACTGGGACGAGAAGCAGTTCGCCGACCTCGCCGACCTGCTCACCCGGCTGTCCTCCTCCCTCGGCGCCGACCTGCGGGACCGGCCGGACCGGCCGGACCAGCCGGACCGCGGCGGCCCCGAGTACGCCCGGGACGGGGAGGACCGGTCGGTCTAGCGCGCCCCGCCGGCCTCGGGGCCGGTGTCCGGGGCGCGCGCGGTGCCCGGTTCAGGAGACGCGCTGCAGCTGCCAGGCGTTCTTGCCGGTGCTCGGGTTGGGGCCGGTCCGGCAGCCGCTGTCGTCGTACTCGCCCCGCGTCACCCAGCCGGAGGGCGGCAGGACGGTGGCGCACGCGTTGACGTAGCTGCCGATCGAGTAGCCGGTGAGCTGGAGCAGCCGTCCGGAGTTGCGGTCGAAGCCCGTCACCTTGGTGAATTCGACCTGCTGACACCAGGCGTGACGCTTCGTCATATCCCTGGGGCGCGAGAGTGGGGCGTCAGCCGCGTCGGGCGGCTCGCGCCGGCTGGCCGCCGGTGCGCGCGGGGCCGACGGGCGAGCCGCGGCGCCGGGCGGCGGAGCGTTCAGGCGCCGCCGAACCAGCGTGGGGTGTCGAGGCGGAACGGGTCGCCGGGGGCGAGGGCGCGCAGGTCCGTCTCCAGGGCGCGGAGGCGCTCCTCGCCGAGCGTGTCGGACCACTGGGCGCGCAGCTCGTCGAAGATCCGGGCGGACCGGACCAGGCAGTCCACGCCGCGCGCGGTGAGTCGGACCACCTTGCGGCGGGCGTCGGCGGGGTCGCTGCCGCGTTCGACGTAACCGAGCTGTTCGAGCTGTTCGACGGTCTTGCCGGCGGCCTGCTTGGAGACGCCGAGGCGGCGGCCGAGCTCGACGGCGGTGGTGCCGTCCGGCCCGATCGCCTGGAAGACGAAGCCGTGCATCGGTCGCAGGTCGGGGTGGCCCTCGCGGGCGATTCGCTCGTGCAGCTCGTCGATGATCAAGCGGAAGGCGAGCAGGAGTCGCAGGGGCAGCTCGAAGCCGGGGGGAGCGGGGTCGCTTGACATAATAGACAACCTCATTGACCATATAGGTAACGTCGTTGACCATTCTAGGGGGCCACACACATGTCCGTCATCCGCGGGACCGAAGTCCGCCGTACCGAGACGCCCAATGCCGTCATGACCACCCTCGCCTCACCCGGTCAGGGTGGCAGCGCGCTCGCGATGTGGCGGGTGGACATGGCGTCCGGCGGCCAGGGCCCGCTGCACGTCTTCGACGTCGAGCAGGTCTGGACCGTCCTGACCGGCGCCCTGACCGTCGAACTGGGCGGGGAGACCTTCGCGTTGGCGGCCGGCGACACGGCCGTCCTGCCGGCCGGTCTGACGCGCCGGATCTCCGCCGGGGCCGCCGTCACCGCGCTCGTCGCCGCGCCGGGCGGGGCCCGGGTGTCCGTCGTCGGCCGGCCGGAGGAGGCCTTCGTCCCCGGCTGGATCGCCTGATCCACGGACGGCGCCCCGCACCGCTTCTTCCGGCGCGGTGCGGTGCGGGTGCCTCGGCAGGTCAGTCCAGGTGGAGCCGGCCGCCGCGGTTCAGCTGGTCGACCGTGCCCCAGGAGGCCTCGTTGTTGCGCAGGTTCGAGGTCGGGCTGCCACCGCGGCCCGCCAGGACGTCGTTCGCGTCGCCGTAGAACCACGGGTACACCCAGACGCCGATGGTCGAGGTGGAGGCGTTCTCGACGGAGTCCTCGGGTCCCGGGGCGGTGTCGGCACCGCCCGTGCGCCGCGCACCTCGTGGGAGGCGGCCGTCGACTCGGCTCGGCGCCGGGCGGTGGGCCCAGCGCGGGAACCCGCTCACGCCCCGGACGCCGCCGGAACCCGCCGCACTCCGTCTCGTGCGCGGGAGCGGCGATGTGGGACGCGCCACCGCTCCGTTCTGGAGACGTCCCACACTCCGCGGCCCACCCCGTGGGGCAGGATGGAGCCATGAGCGTAGTCAAGATCAACGTACTGACCGTCCCCGCCGAGCAGCGCGAGGTGCTGGAGAAGCGCTTCGCCTCCCGTGCCGGATCCGTGGAGAACTCCGACGGCTTCGAGTGGTTCGAACTCCTCCGCCCGGTCGAGGGCACCGACCAGTACCTCGTCTACACCCGTTGGGCCGACGAGGACTCCTTCAAGGCCTGGATGGAGGGCCCCATGCAGGCCGCCCACCGTCAGGGCCCGCCGGCCGCCGAGGGCGAGGCGCCGCAGCGCCCGGCGGCCTCCGGTTCGACCCTGTGGTCCTTCGAGGTCGTGCAGTCGACGGGGCCGAAGGCCTGAGGTCCCACGTCGTCGCCACGGCGCGCCCCGGATCCGTCCGGGGCGCGCCGTTCCGTTCCGCGCTCGGCCGTGCGCTCGCACGCCCCGCCCCTGGGCGCACCCGTGGTCGACCGGGCCGCGCGGGTTCGGGTCAGACGGTGTCGCGGACCTTGACGGAGCCGGCCTCGACCAGGAACTGCTGGTTGGGATTGCCCGCCCGGCAGCGGTAGATGAACACGTTGTCGTTGTCGTCGCGGGTGTTGCCGACGTCCAGGCACATCTCGTGGGCGCTGCCGATCGTCGACCCCAGCACGAACGCCCCTCGGCGCAGCTGCCAGGTCTGGTTGGCGACGGCCGTCTCGGAGTACTCGCACGCCCAGATGCGGACGTTGTCGCCGTCGAAGCCGGTGTTGTCGGCGTCCAGGCACATCTCCGGGGCGGTGCCGAGGGTGTCGGCGACCTTGACCCGGCCGTCGTCGAGGACGAAGCGCTGGTTGGTGCCGTGCTGGCACCGCCGGATCCTGGCGTTGTCGCCGTTGAAGCGGGTGTTGCCGATGTCCAGGCACATCCCGGTCGGCACCCGGGGCGGGGTGGCGACGTTCAGGGTGCCGTCGGCGATCGTGTACTCGGTGCCGTTGTTGGGGTCGCGGTACCGGAAACCGCCGTTGCCGCGGGGGAGCGTGGCGTCGGCCGGTGCGTCGGCGTCCACGGTGACCCGCGGGGAGAACCGGAAGTAGCCGTTGGACGGCCAGCTGCTCCGGCCGCCGTTGAGCCCGTAGCCCTCGCAGGTCAACGTCCGGTTGGCATTGCCGAGCACGCAGTTGCGCAGGCCCAGGTTGTTGCCGGTCCAGGCCGAGCCGTTGCCGCTGTACTCGGTGGGGACGGTGGTCTGCGGGGCGAAGGTGGTGTCGCCCGGCGCGGTGAAGACGGCGGTCATCCCGGAGGGGGGAAGGAGGCCGGGGCCGCCGGTGTTCTGGTACGTCCACGGCACCGGCGCGCTCCGCCCGGGGGCGAGCGTCACGGTGGTCGGCGCGTCCCGTCCGATGAAGGTCACGGCGGCGGCCGGTGCGGCGAACGCGCCGGTGAGGGTCAGGGCTGTGACGGCCACGGTGGCGGTCCGGGCAACGCCTCGCTTGAGGGCACTCACGAACTCGACTCCACTTCCTGGAAGGCATGGTGGGTGTGCGGTCGAGATCTTTGTGTACGGACGGAGCCCGGGGGGCGGAGGTCACGCCCGGAGCCGCGCGGTTCACCCGGAAGGAGGGCGTTCGCCGCCGCACGGTCGATGCCGGGCGTGCCCCCGGAACCCTCGCCGGCGCCGCGGCGCCCGGTCAGTCCTCCGGCGGGTCGAACGCCACCGGGGCGGCGAAGGCGGCACGGCGGGTGGCGCGGCGCAGGGCGCGCAGGACGGTGGTGCCGAGGGTCAGGCAGAGGACGACGGTGAGGGCCGCGCGGGGGAGGTCCCAGCCGAGGGAGGTGGCGAGGCAGTAGGCGGCGAAGCGGACCAGGTTGGCCGCCACCTCGTCCCCCGGGACGAAGGAGATCGAGCCGGACAGGCCGGCGATGTAGGGCCAGCCCTGGAGGTTCATGATCGTGCCGTAGAGCAGCGAGGCGCCGGCGCCGTAGCCGGCGAGCAGGACGAGTTCGCGGCGGCCGCGCAGGGTGGCCGCGCCCGGGAGCAGGCCGGCCCCCAGGCAGACCCAGCCCATGGCGAGCATCTGGAACGGCAGCCAGGGGCCGACCCCGCCGGTCAGCAGCGCGGAGGCGAACATCGAGAGCGAGCCGAGCACGAAGCCGAAACCCGGACCGAGGACCCGCCCGGCGAGCACCATCAGGAAGAACATCGGCTCCAGCCCGGCCGTGCCCGCGCCGAGCGGGCGCAGCGCCGCGCCCGCCGCGGCCAGCACGCCGAGCAGGGCGACCGACTTGGCGTCCAGGCCGGGTGCGCCGCCGCCGGCCGTGCGGCCCTCGGAGATCTGGGCGATCACCACGGCGAGCAGCAGCGGCAGGAGCAGGGCGAACAGCCAGGGGGCGTCGGTGGAGTGGCCGACCAGGGCCGACCTGGTCGAGGCGAGCAGTGGCCAGCCGAACGCGGCCACGCCGACCAGCGAGGTGAGCAGCAGGGTCGCGATCGAGCGGCGGCCGAGGGGGACGGGGCGGTTGTGGCGGACCGGGCGGCTGCGGCGGCTTCGGCCGCCGGCGAGGGCCCGGCGGAGGGGGAGGCTACGCGGTCGTGGGGCGCGGGTCATCCGACGCCCCCGTCCAGAGCCCGCTCGACCTGGTGGACGGTGAGCCAGGGACCGGGCGCCAGGATCTTGGAGACCTGCGGGGCGAAGGCGGGGGAGGAGACCACCACCTCCGGGGTCGGGCCGTCCGCGACGATCTCGCCGTCGGCCAGGATCACCGTGCGGTGCGCGAGTTCGGCGGCGAGCTCGACGTCGTGGGTGGCGAGCAGGACGGCGTGTCCGTCGGTGGCGAGCGCGCGCAGGATCTCCACCAGGCGGGCCTTGGCCGCGTAGTCCAGGCCGCGGGTGGGCTCGTCCAGCAGCACCAGCGGCGGCCGGGCGGTGAGCACCACGGCCAGCGCCAGGGTGAGCCGCTGGCCCTCGGAGAGGTCGCGGGGGTGGGTGGCCCCGGCGATGCCCGGCAGGAGCCGCTCCACCAGGGCGCGGCAGGTGCCGGGTTCGGCACCGGCGTCGCCGTCGGCGCCTGCGCACTCGGCGGTGACGCTCTCCCCGTACAGCAGGTCGCGCGGGTCCTGCGGGACGAGGCCGACCTGGCGGATCAGCTCGGCGGGCCGGGTGCGGTGCGGGGTGTGGCCGCCGACCCGGACGCCGCCGGCGGCGGGCGCGTGCAGGCCGACCAGGGCGCCGAGCAGGGTGGACTTGCCGGCGCCGTTGCGGCCCATCAGCGCCGTGATCTCACCGGGGTGGAGGGCGAGGTCCACACCGCGCAGGGCCGGGACGGGGCCGCGTCTGACGGCGAGGCGGTCGACGGTGGCGATGGGGGTGCCGGTGGACGTGGGCGCGGCGGCGGGCCGCAGACCGTCCAGCCGGGTGCGCAGCGGTGCGGCCTTGCGGCGGGCGTCGCGGACCGAGAGCGGCAACGGCTGCCAGCCGGCGAGCCGACCGAGCCCGACCACGGGCGGGTGGACCGGCGAGTGCGCCATCACCTCGGCCGGCTCACCCAGCACCGGCGGCGCGCCGGGGGTCAGCAGCAGGACCTGGTCGGCGTACTGGACGACCCGCTCCAGCCGGTGCTCCGCCATCAGTACGGTGGTGCCCAGGTCGTGGACCAGGCGCTGCAGGACGGCCAGCACCTCCTCGGCGGCGCCCGGGTCGAGTGCCGAGGTGGGCTCGTCCAGCACGAGCACCCGCGGGTGGACGGTCAGCACGGAGCCGATGGCGACCCGTTGCTGCTGGCCGCCGGAGAGCGAGCCGAGCGCGCGGTCGCGCAGGTCGGCGAGCCCGAGCAGGTCGAGCGTCTCCTCGACCCGGCGCCGCATCACGTCCGGCGCCAAGCCCAGTGACTCCATGCCGTAGGCGAGCTCGTCCTCGACCGTGTCGGTGACGAAGTGCGCGAGCGGGTCCTGGCCCACGGTGCCCACCAGGTCGGCGAGTTCGCGCGGTCGGTGCTCCCGGGTGTCGCGTCCGCCGACCGTGACCCGGCCGTGCAGCACGCCGCCGGTGAAGTGCGGGACGAGGCCGCTGACGGTGCCCAGCAGGGTGGACTTGCCGGAGCCGGACGGGCCGACCAGCAGGCAGAGTTCCCCCTCCGGGATCGTCAGGTCGACGCCGCTGAGCGCCGGGGTCCCGGTCCCGGTGCGGTCGGTGGCGCGGTCGGTGGTGCGGTCGGTGTCGGCGTACTGGACGGAGACCTGCTCGAAGGTGATCACGAGGCCCTCCGGGGCGGGTGCGGGGTGGCGAACGCCGGGACCAGGCCGACCAGGACGGCGAGGACGGCGGTCAGCGGCAGGGCGGGGACGGTCGGCGGGACGACGGTCGGGGCGAAGGCGGCGGGATCACGGGCGGAGAGCCAGATCGTCAGCGCGGCCACGGCGGCGCCCGATCCGGCGGTCAGCCACTCGGGCAGGGCCCAGGGGTCGGGGCGGTAGCGCGTCCGGGGGGAGCGCCGGCCGCCGAGCAGCAGACCGGTGAAGGCCGCGGCCAGACCGAGCAGCAGGACCGGCAGGGCCCACCCGGCGCCGCCCGCGGTGAGCAACCCGTACGCGGCGAGGCAGATCCCGAGCAGGCCGGCGAGGGTGAGCACGGCGGTGGTGCGGGCGAGGCGTGGCGGGACGTCGGTGGTGCGGCCGAAGCCGCGGGTGTCCATCGCGGCGGCCAGCGCCACCGAACGCTCCAGCGCGCCCTCCAGGACGGGAAGTCCGACGCTCAGCACGGCGGCCACGCCCCGGTCGCTGCGCCCGCGCAGACGGCGGGCGGCCCGCAGCCGCTGCACGTCGGCGACCAGGTTGGGCGCGAAGGTCATCGCCACCACCACGGCCACGCCCGCCTCGTAGAGGGCGCCGGGCAGCGTGCGCAGCAGGCGGCTCGGGCTGGCGAGGGCGTTCGCGGCGCCGACGCAGACCAGCAGCGTGGCCAGCCGCAGCCCGTCGTAGAGCGCGGCGAGCAGGCCCTCGACGGTGACCCGGCCGCCGATCCGGACACCCTGCGCCCAGGCGGGCAGCGGGACTTCGGGGAGGGTGAAGAGGACATGGGTGCCGGGGACCGGGGAGCCGAGCAGCACCGCGAAGACCAGCCGGATGCCGAGCACCAGCAGGCCGAGCCGCAGGAACGCGCCGTAGGAGCGGGACCACGGTGCGTCCCCGCGGCGGGCGGCCACGACGTAGCCGGCGACGGCGACGAGCAGGAGCAGCAGCAGCGGGTTGGTGGTCCGGGTGGCGGCCGCGCCGAGGCCCAGGGCCCACAGCCACCAGGCCCCGGGGTGCAGCTGGCGGGGGCCGAGCGGGGGGCGGCGGGAGCGCGGGTTTCGGCGGGAGCGCGGGGTGCGGAGCGGGCCGGGGGCGCGGGGAGTGGTCACGGGGGTGGGGTCCAGGTCGGGGCGGGTGGGGTGCTGGCGGGTGCCGGCGGGGTGGGGCCGGGCGGGGTCTAGTGGTGTGGGTGGTGGCTGGGAGTGGGAAGTCGGCCGGTCCGACTTCCCACTCCTCGTCCTGCTCCCGACCCCCGCTTCCCGTCGGGTTTCCTCTTCAGGTGGGCGCGTTCTCTGTAGACCGGTCGGTATATGTAGACCGGTCGGTATAGCGGGCCGCTCGTATGTAGACCGGTCGGTATAGCGGGCGGCTGCCCGGTCGGTCCGGAGGCGGCGCGGCGGGTCCGGGGCCGTTCTCTGTAGACCGGTCTACATAAGTGGACCGGTTTACATATTCCGGCCGGCTCAGCGGCGACGACGCGCCTGCCAGACCGCACCGGCGGCCAGGACGGCGACCAGGGCGGCCCCCGCGATCAGGCCGATGTCGGGCCCGCTGCTGTGGTCGGCGGTGTCGGCGGCCCCGGTCGTGACCGGCCGGTTCGCCGCGCCGAGCTGGTCGCCGCAGCCGGCCTTCGGGTAGCCGGCGATGGCGCAGAGCAGCCCGTTGGTGTCGTAGCGCAGCGGCGGGGCGACAGTCGCCAGCACCTCGGCCGAACTGGCACTGGTGGGCACGACCGCGCAGGCGGTACGGCGTTCGGGCGGGGTCTCGCCGGACCCGGGCGCGTCGGCGGTGCCGCCGAAGTCCAGGACCACGGCGACGCGCTTGCGCCCCGACTGCTCGGCGGTACTACCGCAGACGGCGGCGAAGTCCCCGGCGGCGCCGGGCCGGGCGGCGTCCTGCCCGCCGTCGGGGCTGACCGCGAAACGCCACCCGTCCACACCGCCGTCCTGCGGCACGTACACGGCCGGGCCCTGCTGCTGGTACGCCCAGGCGCCGTCGGACCACTTCCAGAACGACCAGTACCGGTACCCGGCGGCCTGGGCGGGCGCGGCTCCCAGTACCAACAGGATCAGCACCCCGGCGATCAGTCCGGCGACGAACCGGACAGCCGCGGCCGCCGCCCGCTGCCGTCGCTGGGGATCGGAGCAGAGCCGGCCGACCGCGCCGGGACGACGGACGCTCCCGGCCGCCGGCCCCCCGCCGGACCCGGCGGCATCCTCCGGCCGGCCCCGGAAGCCGACCGGCTGCGGGGAGTCGCCCCGGCCCCGGGAGTCGCCCCGGCCCCGGGACTCGGGCAGCCGCCGGGATGCGGCCGCCCGGGGGGTGCCTGGGCTGCCTGGGCCGGTCACCGCTTCAGGCCCCGCTTGCGCTGCAGGCTCAGCACCAGGCCGCCGCCGACGCCGATCAGCAGGCCGATGCCGATCGTCCACCACTGGCTGACGCCGTCGTCCTTCTTCTTCTCGACGGGCGCCGAGGCGGCGGCGGAAGCCGGGGCGGTCGCCTTGGGCGCCGGGCCCAGCGCGGTCAGCTGCGCGACCAGGTCGCCGCCGAACGCCGCGGGGTCGCGCTGGGCGGCCTGGGCGACCAGCAGCAGGGTGGCGGTCGCGGAGGCGTCGGTGCCGCCCTTCGTCCACGTGCCGCCCTCCTTGGCCAGCCAGTCCACCGCGCCGGTGGCCTGCTGCGGGTGGGCGCCCTGGACCAGGCCGAGCGCGGCCCAGGCGGTGGCGGTGTAGTCGGGGGTGGGGGCGGCCCCGGGCAGGGTCAGGGTCAGGTGCTGGCCCCCGGCCGCGAGCTGGGCGGTGAGGTAGGCACCGGCCGCCTCGGCGGAGTCGGCGCGCGGCACGAGCGGCTCGGTGGAGCCGTTCGCGCAGGGCAGCGCCTTGGGCGCGGCGTCCGTCCGGTTGGTGTTGGTGACCGGCAGCTTGCCGCCCGCCGCGGCGAGCGAGGCCTGGGCGGTGGCCAGGGCGTTCGGGGCGAGCGCGCCGGCCGGGTCGGGCTGGTAGGCGAAGGCTCCGCGCTGGTCGGCGGGGGCGGCGCAGCCGAGCTGGAAGAGCGCGAGCCCGTCGAAGGCGCTCCGGTCGGCCTTGGCGACGCCCGCCGGGTCCAGCTTGGCGGCGAGCAGGGCGTTCACGGCCAGGCCGGTGGAGTTGGCGTCACCGGGGCTGCCGGGGTTGTAGGCCCAGCTGCCGTCCGCGTTCTGGTTGGCCTTGAGCCACTGGACGCCCTTGTCGACGCCGTCCTGGTGGCCGCCGAGCGCGACCAGGGCCTGGACGGCGACGGCGGTCGCGTTGCTGTCCTCGGTCTTGGGGTCGCACGCCGCCGCGGTGTCCGCGCGGTAGGACGGCCAGCCGCCGTCCGCGCACTGCTGACCGGTGAGCCAGGAGACGGCGGAGTCGGCCGGGGTCACCTTGGCGCCCGTCAGCGCGGTGAGGGCGAGGGACTGGCGCCACACGCCGTCGTACGTCGGGTCCCCCTTGCCGTAGAGGCCCTCGGGGACGGGCGCGGTGGCGCCGGTCGAGGGGCTGTCGGCGAGGGCCGGTGCGGCGGCGGCGCCGGCCAGCAGGGCGGCGGACAGGGCGGCGGCGCCCAGACGGGCGGCGGTGAGCATGGTGGAGAGGAGCCTTTCGATGAGCGGTGTGGTGGCCCGGGTGAGCCGTTCCGTAGACCTCGACGGTGCCGGGTACGGGTGTGCCCGGTGTGGCCGCTCGCCTCTCCCCGGGCACTCCGACTGCCCCGGCCGTTCAGCGCCGGGCTCACGGTTGCGGGTCAGTGCCGGATTCGCACCGGCTTTCCCCGAGGAGAAGCGGGATGGAGTTGTCCTGCCCGTCGACTGTAACCGCCGCGACTGTAGCCGCCGTGCCGTCGGTCGCGGTGCCGGTGTCCCGGGACGGCGACCGCCGCGACCGGCGAGCGAGGTGACCGGCGGCGGCGCGACCGGCCGCCCCGCCCGGGAGCCGGCGGTCGCGCGGCAGCCCGCGCCGGAAGGGCGCGAAGGGCGCGAAGGGCGCCGGAGGACACCCGAGGACACCCGAGCCGGACGCCCGCGAAGCCACACCCGCGAAGCCACACCCGAGAACAGGTTCCACTTCCCCCCGGCGCCGGCCCGCCGCGCCTTCAGGGCAGGGTGAGCAGCCGCGCGGCGGTGTGCAGGTCGGCGCGGACCTCGGCGATCGAGGCGCGTCCGGAGAGCCAGGAGACCAGGGCCGAGTGCCAGGTGTGCTCGATCACCCGGACGGCCGCGCGCTGGCTCTCGGTCGGTGGACCGGACTGGCCCAGCGCGTCCAGGATCAGCTGTCCGGTGGCCGTGCTCACCTGGTCCACCTCGGCGCTCACCGAGCGGTCCGCGAACGAGAGCGCACGGACCATCGCCTCGGCGAGCAGCGGTTCGCGCTGGAGCGCGTGGAACGCCCGGGTGAGCGTCTCGGCGACCCTCGAAGCCGTGTCCGGCTCGGTCGGCGGGTGCCGGCGGACCTGCTCCTGGAGGCCCTGCAACTGCTCCAGCATGACCGCGACCAGCAGGTGGACCTTGGACGGGAAGTACCGGTACAGGGTGCCGAGCGCGACCTGCGCGCCCTCCGCGACCTCCCGCATCTGTACGGCCTCGTACCCGCCGCGGGCGGCCAGCAGGGTCGCGGCCCGCAGGATTCGCCGCCGCCGTTCGGCCTGGCGGGCGGTCAGCGGCGGGTCGGCGGGTTGCCCGGCGGGCCCGGTGGGGCCGGTGGCGGCGGTGGGCACGGAGGAGGCGGGCGGTGGCAAGGGTGCTCCCGGGGCGCGAGAGTGACGGGGGGTGCTCCGGCTGGTCCGGCGCGTGCTCCGGCAGGTGCTCCGGCGTGGCGTGAATCACCAGCCCTGGCACCTGAGGAGAAGCTACGGGCCGGTATCTTCGAGGTCTCTCATTGTTCACATGGTCACTGGCGAACTCCACACCACACTGAAACCTGATCTACTTTAGCCACCGGCAGCACAGACTTCAGCAAGGACGGGAGCCGACGATGACCGCGCAGCCGCTGCGGATTGCCCTGCTGTCGTACCGCGGCGACCCGTTCTGCGGCGGCCAGGGCGTCTACGTACGGCACCTCTCCCGCGAGCTGGCCCGCCTCGGCCACCACGTGGACGTCATCGGCTCCCAGCCGTACCCCGTGCTGGACGAGGTCGAGGGCCCCGGTTCGGTTCGCCTGGTCGAGCTGCCCAGCCTGGACCTCTACCGCGCCGACGACCCGTTCCGCACCCCGGGGCTCGCCGAGTACCGGGGCCCGGTGGACGTGCTGGAGGTCGCCACCATGCGCACCGGCGGCTTCCCCGAGCCGCTGACCTTCTCGCTGCGTGCCCGTCAGTACCTCGCCCTGCACAAGGGCCGCTACGACGTGGTGCACGACAACCAGACCCTCGGGTACGGCCTGCTGGGCCTCGCGCGGCACGGCTTCCCGCTGGTCACCACGATCCACCACCCGATCACCGTGGACCGGCAGCTGGAACTGGACGCCGCCCCGACCCTGGGCCGCCGGCTCTCGCTGCGCCGCTGGTACGCCTTCACCCGGATGCAGCGCCGGGTGGCCGCCCGGCTGGACCGCGTCATCACCGTCTCCGGCACCTCGAAGCGCGAGATCGCCGAGCACCTGGGCGCCGCCCCGGCCGCGATCTCGGTGGTGCCGATCGGTGCCGACACCCGGCTCTGGTCGCCGTCCGACCTGGTGGCCCGGGTGCCCGGCCGGATCGTCACCACCTCCAGTGCCGACGTCCCGCTCAAGGGGCTGGTCCACCTGGTCGAGGCGCTGGCCAAGGTGCGCACCGAGCGGGACGCGCACCTGGTCGTGGTCGGCAAGCCGCAGAAGGAGCGGGGGCCGGTCGCCGAGGCCGTGCGCCGCTTCGGCCTGGAGCAGTGCATCGAGTTCCGCCACGGTCTGACCGACGGGGAACTGGTCGACCTGTACCGCTCGGCGGAGGTGGCCTGCGTGCCGTCGCTGTACGAGGGGTTCTCGCTGCCCGCCGCCGAGGCGATGGCCACCGGCACCCCGCTGGTCGCCACCACCGGCGGGGCGATCCCCGAGGTGGCCGGGCCGGACGGCGAGACCTGTCTCGCGGTGCCGCCGGGCGACGCGGGCGCGCTGGCCGCGGCGCTCGGCCGGCTGCTGGACGATCCGGAGCTGCGCCGCACGCTCGGTGGGGCCGGGCGCGAGCGGGTGCTCGCACGGTTCACCTGGGAGCGGGCCGCCGCCCTGACCGCCGACAGCTACCGGGCGGCGATCGCCACCGGGGCCGGGCGTCGGGCCCGGTCCGGTCCGGGCTGGCGGTACGTGGCCTGACGGGTCGCCGGACCCGTTCTCGTCGGATCCGGCCGGCCCGGTCGGGCCGGCCCGGCGTCACAAACGTTTGGTACCAGAGGAATGGGAGCCCGCAGTGCTGACCGTTGATTTCTCGCGCTTCCCGCTCGCCCCCGGCGACCGGGTGCTCGACCTGGGGTGCGGCGGGGGGCGGCACGCGTTCGAGTGCTACCGGCGCGGGGCCCGGGTGACCGCCCTTGACCAGAGCGCCGACGAGATCGCCGAGGTCAAGAAGTGGTTCGCCGCCATGGCGGAGGCCGGCGAGGCTCCCGAGGGCGCGTCGGCGGTCGCGATGGAGGGCAACGCGCTGGCGCTGCCGTTCGAGGACGAGTACTTCGACAAGATCATCATCTCCGAGGTGATGGAGCACATCCCCGACGACAAGGGCGTGCTCAACGAGATGTTCCGGGTGCTCAAGCCCGGCGGGCTGCTGGCCGTGACGGTGCCGCGCTGGCTGCCGGAGAAGATCTGTTGGGCCCTCTCCGACGAGTACCACGAGGTCGAGGGCGGCCACATCCGGATCTACCGGGGCGACGAGCTGCTCGACAAGCTCAAGGACGCCGGTCTGGAGCCGTACGGCACCCACCACGCGCACGCGCTGCACTCGCCGTACTGGTGGATCAAGTGCGCGGTCGGCGTGGACAACGACAAGGCGCTGCCGGTCAAGGCGTACCACCAGCTGCTGGTCTGGGACATCGTCGGCACCCCGGTGATCAGCAAGCTCACCAAGGCGGCGGAGAAGGCCCTCAACCCGGTGATCGGCAAGAGCTTCGTCGCCTACGCGTCCAAGCCGAACCGCGTCGAACCCGCCGCGGACCGCGCCCAGGCCGAGCCGGACCGTACCGAGGCCGCGTCGGACCGTACCGAGGCCGCGTCGGACCGTACCGAGGCCGCGTCGGACCGTACCGAGGCCGCGTCGGACCGCGCCGAGGCCGGGCTGACCGGGGCCGGGCGGGCCGGCGAGTGACCGCCGCCGTCCCCGAGGCGCTGCTGCTGGAAGGGGTGCTCGACGCCGAGCAGGCCGCCCGGACCGTCCGCAGCATCCTCGCCGAGCAGCAGAGCGACGGCGCGATACCGTGGTTCACCGGCCACCACCTGGACCCGTGGGACCACACCGAGGCCGCGATGGCCCTGGACACGGCCGGCGAGCACGCCGCCGCCGAGGCCGCCTACCGCTGGCTGGCGGCCCGTCAGAACCCCGACGGCTCCTGGTACGCCGCCTACGCCTACGGTCAGGGCGGCACCGACGGCGCGGTCGCGGACGCGGCCAAGGAGACCAACTTCTGCGCCTACGTGGCCGTCGGTGTCTGGCACCACCACCTGAGCACCGGTGACGACGCCTTCCTGGAGTGGATCTGGCCGGTCGTGCGGCGCGCCCTCGACTTCATCGTCGGCCTGCGACTGCCGGGCGGTCCGATCTCCTGGCGGGTCGACGAGCACGGCGAGGCGCCCGACGAGGCGCTGCTGACCGGCTCGTCCAGCATCCTGCACGCGCTCCGCTGCGGTCTGGCCGTCGCCGACTACCTGGAGGAGCCGCAGCCCGACTGGGAGCTGGCGGCCGGCCGGCTGCGGCACGCCATCGCGCACCACCCCGAGCGGTTCCTGGACAAGGACCGCTTCTCGATGGACTGGTACTACCCCGTCCTCGGCACCGCGCTGCGCGGCCCGGCCGCGCTGGAGCGGATCGAACGGGACTGGGACCGGTTCGTCGTCCCCGGCCTCGGTGTGCGCTGCGTCAGCGACCGCCCGTGGGTGACCGGCGGGGAGAGCGCCGAACTGGCCATGGCGCTCTGGGCGGTCGGCGAGTCCGACCGCGCGGTCGAGATCCTGCGCTGGATCCAGAAGCACCTGCGGCACAGCGACGGCTCGTACTGGACCGGCTACGTCTTCGAGGACGACGCCGTCTGGCCCGAGGAGCGCACCACCTGGACGGCGGGCGCGCTGCTGCTGGCCGTCGCCGCGCTCGGTGGCGATCCGGCCACGGTGACGGTCTTCGGCGGCGACCACCTGCCCACCGGGCTGGTGGTCCAGGACTGCTGCTGAGGCCGACGCGGACGCCGACGCCGACGCCGACGGGAACGAGAACGAAGGGGCGGGACCGGAGTGATCCGGTCCCGCCCCTTCGTGTCGCCGCCGGTGTGTCAGCCGCGCTGGATGCCGGTGGTGTCGGCCAGCACGCCCTGGGTACCGTCCTGGAGCTGGGCGACCAGCGCGGCGCCGCGCTGCTCGACCGCCAGGTACCAGGTGCCCGGGGCGAGTTCACCGACCGGGGCACCGGCCGGGTTGTCCTTCGGGGCCAGCTGGCGCGGCGCCGGGACGGCGAACCAGAACGGCGCGAAGTCGGGCGCCGGAGCCGGCTGCGCCTGGGCGGGAGTCGGCACCTGGTGGGCGGCCTGCTGCGTGGCGGCGTGCTGAGCGGCCTGCTGGGCGGCGTCCTGCGGCTGGCCGGCCTGCGGAGCCGGGTAGCCGTAGCTGCCGGGCTGGCCGCCGAACGCGGGCGGCTGCATCTGCTGCGAGTCCTGGCCCTGGCCCGGGCCCGGGTAGCCGTACTGGCCGGGCTGGGGCTGGCCGACCTGCGGGTTCGGGTAGCCGCCGGGGTAGCCCTGCGGGGCGGCCGGCTTGTCGGTGACCAGCGGCGCCTTCAGCGCGGGAACCAGCGGGCCGGCCGCGGCGGCACCGGCGAGCACCAGCAGCGAGATGACGGCCAGCCAGGCGCCGAACCCGTGGTCCAGGCCCTTCGGGCCACCGCCCAGGGACCAGATCGAGGTCCACAGCGCGGCCACGGCGAACGCGATGCCCCACTGGTCCAGCCGCAGGCCGAGCACCTGGCGGGTGGCGGCCGCGGCGCCCTGGAAGCGCTGCACCAGGATCAGCACGGCGGCGAGGATGCCGAGCAGGAAGACCGACGGCAGGACGGGGAACAGGACGCTGTCCCAGGCGTTCTGCGACGTGTCGCCGCAGTACCTGCCGCTGCAGTCCACGGTCCAGTACGGCAGGAAGGAGGCGATGAAGAGCAGGACGGCCGCACCTGCGACGGCGGCGTCTCCCCTGGTGAGAGCGCGCAGATTCACTAACGTTCCCCTCGTTGGTGTGTCGTGGTCGGCGGTTCTTCGCGGTCGGTTGACCGGCCCGGAAAACTCCGAACGGACCAGAAGCCTAGGGCCAACCGCCTCGCGGGTGCACAGCGGGCTCGGGAATGGGGCGAAGTCGTTGCAAACTGCGCGGCCCCGGTCGCGGGCTGTCCACCTTCCGGCGGGGCGGGCCGGGTGGGCCCCGCTCGCCTACCGCGTGGTCAGAAACGCCGTCAGCGCGTCGGCGATCCCCTGGGCGGCCTGCTGGCGCCACTGAGGATCCGTCATCCGCTTGGCGTCGGCCGAATTGCGCATGTTACCGCACTCGATGAACACCTTGGGCACGGTCGAGAGGTTCAGCCCGCCGAGGTCGGAGCGGGTGTCCAGACCCTGGCTCGCGATGTAGTCGGCGTACGGCTCGCCGGTCGCCGCGTGGAAGCTGTCGCGCAGCAGCAGGCCGAGCCGGTTCGATGGCGCGACGATCGCGGTGTTGTCGGCCCTGCCCGCGACCACCTTGGCGGGCATGATCACGTGGAAGCCGCTGCCGCCGGGCGGGCCGCCGTCGCCGTGCACGGAGACCGCCGCGTCGGCGTGCGCGGTGGTGCCCGCTTTCGCGCGCTCGTCGATGCACGGGCCCCAGGGCCGGTCGCCGTCCTGGACCAGGACCACCGTCGCGCCCCGGGCGGTGAGGATCGCTCGGGCCCGGCGGGAGACGTCCAGGGAGTACTCCGCCTCGCTGTAGCCGGCGTTGGTGGAGGTGCCGGTGGTGTCGCACTCCTTGCGGGCGTTGCCGATGTCGACCTGGCGGTTGATCTCGGTGGTGTGGGCCGCGTTGCCGGGGTTGTGGCCGGGATCGAGCAGGACGGTGCGGCCGGCCAGCACGGTGGCGGACGCCGTGCCCGGCGCGGTGCCGGGCGTCGAACCGGGGGTGGCGGTCCCCGGGGCGGTGGTCCCCGGAGTGCCGTTCGGGGTGCTGTTCGGGGTGTCGGCCGACACCGAGGGGGACGCGGAGGCCGAGGGTGATCCCGAGGACGGCCCCGGGGACGGCGGGGCGGCGGCCTCGGCGCCGCGGGCCGCCGCGGTGCCGTCCCGGCCGCGGTCGGCGACGGCCTGCCACCCCAGCCAGCCGGCCAGGCAGAGTGGCACCACGGCGCCGGCCACGGTGGTGGTGCGCAGCAGGCGGGAGCGGCGGGGCGTTTCGTCCTGCGGACCGTTGGTGGTGCGGGTCACGGGTGGTTCAGATCCTGTCCTGGGTGCGCGCGGTCAGGCCGTACGGGTCGGCGATCGCCTTCCACTTCGCCACGAAGTCCTTCTTCGCCTGGGTGGCCTGCGGGTTGAGCTCGTCCGCGTGC
Organism: Kitasatospora sp. NPDC091207; assembly: GCF_044768625.1. Classification (NCBI taxonomy): domain Bacteria; kingdom Bacillati; phylum Actinomycetota; class Actinomycetes; order Kitasatosporales; family Streptomycetaceae; genus Kitasatospora; species Kitasatospora sp. NPDC091207. The sequence goes on along the minus strand of NZ_JBIVVS010000002.1, from coordinate 650,432 downwards.
TTCTTGTCGGCGGTGTTCGGGGCGGAGCCCGAGCAGCCCTGGGCGGAGACGGCGCGGGCCCAGCTCGCGTACGCCCGGTCGATGTCGGCGGACAGCTGCCAGGCGGAGTTCAACGACCGTACCGCGTCCGCACCGCCGGGCAGGTCGGTGACGGTCAGCGTGGCGAGCTTGGCGAGCAGCTGGTCGCGCTGCTTGGCGCCGGTGTCGAAGACCTGTGCGGCGCTGTCGATGTCGGCCTTCGCGGGGCAGCTGCTCACCTTGGCGACCGCGCTGCCGATCGGCGCCTTCGCGCTCTCGCCCTGGGTCAGCAGCTCGTCCAGGGCCTTGGCCTGGGCCTGGGCGTTGGGCCCGCCCGCGCCGGCGGTCGGGCTCGGGGACGCGGACGCGGACGCGGTGTCGGTGGGGCTCGGCGCGCCGGTCGCTCCGTCGGGCGCGGGCGGCGGGTTCCCGGTGGCGCCGGGGTCGGTGGCGGTCGTCGTGGGCGTGGGGGCGGCGGCCCGGTCGGCCGAGTCGTCCTTGTCCTTGACCGCCCAGAGGATGCCGCCGCCGAGGGCCAGGACGAACAGCAGTGCGAAGGCGATCAGCAGGGGCGCGCGCCGGTTGGTCGGGCGGTCGTCGGTGTCCAGGTCCTCGTAGCCGGCGGCGTAGTCCGGCTGCTGGTACTGCTGCTGGTACTGCTGGGCCGGGTACGCGGGGTACTGCTGGGGGGACGGGGCGGCGGCGTACGGGGGCTGGGCCGGTGGTTGGGCGGGAGGCTGGGCGTGGGGCGCCGGCGGGTAGCCGTAGCCGCCGGCCGGCCCCTGGGGGGTCGCGTGGCTCGGGAACCCCGGCGCGGACGGCGCCGCCGGCCGCGGGCCGGTGGGCGGCTGCGTGGCGGCCGGGAAGGCGGGCGCGGTCGGGGCGTCGTAGCCCTGGCCGCCGGTGGCCAGGTACGGGCGTGCGGCCAGCGGCGGGCCCTGGTCGCCGACACCGCCCGCCGCGGGGGGCTGCTGCGGAACGGGCGCCTGGCCGGGTGGCTGCGGCGCCTCACCGGGCCGGCCGGGTGCGGGCGGCACCGGCTGGGCGGCGGGAGGATAGCCGGCCGGGGCCGGGGCCTGGGCCGCTCCGGGGGCGGGCTGCTGCGGGCCGCGCACCCAGCCGCCGGCGCCGCCGCGCGCGGTCGGGTCCCAGACCGCCGGAGCGGTGTTCTGCTGGTCCGTCATTCTGCTGGCCCCCACCGTCTGCCCGGTCGCTCTGCCTGGTGCCGTGCCGCTGTCGGCGGCGCCGGTGCGCCGCGCGGACACCGTACCGTTCGAACCCCCGCCCGACAGCCCCGGCACGACGTTAGAGCATCCGTGATCGGCCGTGGGGCGGGTCCGGGGATCTCGCCGGGGCACAGCGGTGTTCGGGCGGCGTGTTCGGGCGGGGCGTTCGAGCAGGGCTTTCGGGTCCGGGTCCGGCCGACGGTCAAAGGGTGGTCCGGGGGGTGCGCGGGTGCCCGGTGCTCAGCCGCGGGCCCTACGCAGGACGCGCAGCGAACCGGTGACCGAGACCTCCTCGAAGCCCTCGTCCAGCGCCCGCAGGTACACCCGGTAGGGCGCCTGGCCGCCGTCCGCCGGGTCCGGGAAGACGTCGTGCACCACCAGCAGGCCCTCGGGGGCCAGCTGGGGTGCCCAGCCCTCGTAGTCACCGCTGGCGTGTTCGTCGGTGTGGCCGCCGTCGATGAAGACCAGGCCGAGCCGCCCGCCCCAGAGCGCCGCGATCTGCGGGGAGCGGCCGACCAGGGCGACCACGTGGTCCTCCAGCCCGGCCGCGTGCAGGGTGCGGCGGAACCGGGGGAGGGTGTCCATCCGGCCCACCTCCTCGTCCACCAGCGTCGGGTCGTGGTACTCCCAGCCGGGCTGCTGCTCCTCGGAACCCCGGTGGTGGTCGACGGTCAGGGCCACCGTCCCCGCCTCCCGGGCGGCCGCCGCCAGCAGGATCGCCGACCGCCCGCAGTAGGTGCCGATCTCCAGTACCGGCAGCCCCGTCCGCCGGGCCGCCGTCAGGGCCGCCGCGTACAGCGCGAGCCCCTCGTCGACCGGCATGAACCCGGTCGCGCCCTCGAAGGCCGCCAGTACCTCGGGTGCGGGGCGCGTGTTCTCCAGGAGGTCGGACATGGTGCGGCTCCCTCGGCGGGTGGATCGGTGCTGGTGTTCGTCGTCGGACCCTACTGGACGGTAGGCGGTGGCGTCCCGTCCGGTGCGGTCCGGCGCGGGTGCTCAGCCCGCCAGCAGGGTGCGCGCGACGCGGACGCGGTGCGGGGCCAGCTCGGCGGCGATGGCGGTGGCCTCGGCGGGGGTCATGGTGACGGCGGCCGGTACGGCCGGTGCCCGGTCGAGGAGGGCGAGCCGCAGGTGCGTCGGCGGGTGGGTGGCGTCCACGGCGCCCCGCTCCAGGGCGGAGCGGCGCAGCAGGCGCTCGTGCTCCAGCGGCGGGACGGTGGCGAGGTGGACGCGCAGCCGCTCCCAGAACGCCTCGGGGGCGCTCGTCCGCTCCGCCGGGTCGGGCGTCCGGCCGCGGCGGGCGGTGCCGGGCCGGCTGCGCAGCTCCGCGCGTACCCGGGTCGCCGCGGTCTCGGCGGTCTGCTGGAGCAGCAGCGTCCGCAGCAGGCGCCTGGTCGCCTCGGTGGACCCGACGCGGGTGGCGAGCGTGTCCGCGTGGTACTCGGCCTGCTGGCCGGCGCGCGAGGTGAGCCGGTCGAGCAGCAGCAGCACCCGGCGCAGCAGCCAGGCGACGCCGCCGAGCAGCACACCGAGGAGGAGGTCGGTGAGCTGGAACAGCATCTGCAGCCCCACCGCGTTCCGGTAGTGGCCGCGCGGCCGGGCGAGGTCGTGCCAGTGCGCGAGCGCCTGGATCGCCGCGCCGAGCCAGAAGCCGCGCCGGTTGTCGCCGTTGACCCGGTGGCCGAACTCGTGTCCGAGCAGGGCGACCCGGTCCTGCTCGCCGAGCACCTCCCAGAACGGCAGGCCGAGGGTGAGCACCGTCTGCCGGCGCAGTCCGGCCACCCACACGCTCGCGTTGAAGTCGGCGTCGACCTGGATCACCCCGGCCGGCCGGGTCCCCAGCTCGGCGGCGACGCGGTCCGCGAGGCCGTAGAGGGCGGGCGCCTCGGCGCGGGTCAGCACGCCCTCGCCGCGTGGGGCCCGGCCGAGCCGGGGCCGGATCAGGACCACTAGCGCGAGGACGACCGCGCCGAGGCAGCGCAGCGGGGTGTTGCCGGTGACGAGCAGCCAGAGCCCCCAGGCGCACAGGGCCGCGGTGGCCAGGTGGACGGCGGTGGCGATGGCCGCCGCGGCCAGCCGGGCCCGCTGCCCGCCGGTGGCGGTGCGGCCGGCCGCGATGTCCTCGAAGAGCTGATCGGTGCGGGCGGTCGCGGCGGCCTCACGCCGCGCGTGGGCGGCGCTCCGCCGGGTCTTCGGGGCGGGGGCGTCGGTCGCCCCGGGGGTCAGGTTCCATTCGCACCGCGGGCACCAGACGGCGAACCGGGGGTCGGCGTCGATCGTGGCGGCGCAGCACGGGCAGGCCTGCGGTGCGGACGCGGTGGGTGCGGTGGCGGCGGCTTCGGTTGCGGCGGCCGTAGGGGCTGCGGGTATGGACACGGCCGGTGATCATGCCAGTGGGCGCGTCCCGGCGGCCACCCCGTCCACGAACGGGAGCGGAGCGGCCGAATGGAACGTGTTCTACTCCGCTCGGGCGCGGCGTGCCAGAATCGGCCCGACCCCCGAACCGAGGCGAACCTGGAGCAGCTCCATGCGCGCAGCCATCCTGCACAAGACCGGCCAGGACACGCTCGATGTCCGCGACGACGTGGTGGCGGTCGGCTTCGGCCCCGGCAAGGTGCGGGTCCGCCTGCGGGCGGCCAGCCTCTGCCACTCCGACCTGTCGGCGATGAGCGGCGTCCTGCCGCAGCCCGCGCCGTTCGTCCCCGGCCACGAGGGCGCCGGTGACGTGGTGGAGGTCGGCGAGGGCGTGACCGGCGTCTCGGTCGGCGACCGCGTGGTGCTCTGCTGGATGGCGCCCTGCGGCAGCTGCGCCCACTGCGAGCGCGGGCGGGGGCACCTCTGCGTCGCCAGCCTGCGCCGGCTCGGCGCGCCGGGCTTCCGGTTCGGCGGCGGGCCGGCGCCGGACGGGGAGCCGGTGGAGGCCTCCGGCTTCTACGGCACCGGCTCGTTCGCCGAGGAGGTGGTGGTCGACCGCGACGCCGTCATCGCCGTCCCCGCCGACCTGCCGTACGAGCTGGCCGCGCTGATCGGCTGCGGGGTGACCACCGGCATCGGTGCCGCCGTGCACACCGCCCGGGTCGAACCGGGGGCCTCGGTCGCGGTGATCGGCGCGGGCGGGGTGGGCGTCGCGGCCGTGCAGGGCGCCCGGGTCTGCGGCGCCGGCCGGATCACCGTGGTGGACCCGGTCGTCTCGCGCCGGGAGCGGGCGCTGGCCTTCGGCGCCACCGAGGCGCTCGCGCCCGAGGAGCTCAAGGCCGCCGCGAAGGGCCTGCCGGGCGGCGGCTTCGACTACGTCTTCGAGGCGGTCGGCCGCTCGTCCACCGTCCGGGCCGGGTACGACGCGGCGCGGCGCGGGGGCGCGGTCGTGGTGATCGGCGCCGGGGCGCAGGACGACCTCGCGCAGTTCACCATGGGCGAGCTCTTCTTCAACGAGAAGCGGCTGCTGCCCTCGCTGTACGGCGGCGCGCCGGTGCCGCGCACCATCGCGCTGGTGGTGGAGCTGTGGCGGGCCGGGCGGATCGACCTCGCGGGCATGGTCACGCACCGGGTCGGGCTGGCGGACGTCAACGAGGCCATCGCGCAGATGCGGGGCGGCGAGGCGCTGCGGACGGTCGTGACGCTGGGCTGAGCGTCGGGCAGTGGGGCCGGGCCCGCTGTGACGCGGCAGGGCCCGCCGGCGCACCCGGCGGGTCCTGCCGTGACGGACCGCGAAGGACAGTGAAGGACAGCGAAGGCCGCTTCAGCTCTGCTCGGCGCCCAGGCCCAGGCGGTGCCGGCCGTGCGGGTCGGCCTCGGGCCTGTCGTCGGGGGCGGAGGAGCCCCGGTGGCGGCCGTGCGACGCGGTGTCCTCGGCCGTGGACCCGTCGGCGGCGGCCCCGGTGATCGCGGGTCCGGTGGTGTGGGTGAGGGTGTCGGACATCAAAATCGTCTTCCGTGCGAGGGTGCGGGTGCTTCGGCGCCGGCTGGCACCGCGGGTGCGGTCGGGCGCGTGATCGGGCGTCTGAACGGCGCCAGAGCAGGTGATCGCGGCCCGTGCCCCGGCCACCATAACGGCCGGAACGGGCGAGATCCTATCGAGATCATGACGGGTGCCCGGCGAGCGGCCCGGCCGCCCGGGGGCCCGCCGAGCCGAGCCAGTGGCCGACCAGTTCGCGGTAGAGGGGGGACAGGACCTGGAGGTCGCCGTGGCGCGCGAGCGTGCCCCGGCCGCCGTCCAGCAGCAGGACCCGGTCGGCCCGCAGCGCCGAACTGATCCGGTGCGCCACCACCACGAGGACCCCCGGGCGGGCGGCGAAGGCCCGCTCGACCCGCTCCTCGGCGGCGGCGTCCAGTCGGCTGGTGGCCTCGTCCAGCACCACGACGGGCGCGGCGCCGAGGTACGTACGCACCAGCGCCAGCAGTTGGCGTTCGCCGGCCGACAGCGCGCCCGGATCGGCGATCACGCCGTCGAGCCCGCCGAGCCGGGTGACCAGCGCGCCCGCGCCCAGCAGGGCCGCCGCGTCGAGGAGCCGGCTGTCGGTGGGGACGGTCGTGGCGGGCGGGCCGGGCCAGCGGAGGTTGGCGCGCACCGAGCCCGGGAAGACGTACGCCTCCTGGGGGAGCAGGGCCACCAGGCGGGCGCGTTCGGCGTCCGGGAGGAGGTGCGGGTGGCGGCCGTCGACGGTGATCTCGCCGCCGACCGGGGTGAGCAGGCCGGCGAGCAGCGCGGCGAGGGTGGACTTGCCGGTGCCGCTCGGGCCGACCACGGCCAGGTGCTCGCCGGGGGCCGTCGTCAGGTCGAGACCGGCGAGGACGGGGGCGGCGTGCGGGCCGTGGGCGTGGCGCAGGGCGGTGAGGCGGATGGTGGGGGAGGCGGGGCCTTCGCGTTCCGGGTCGGGCGTCGGGGTGGCGTCCGGGCGCGGGAGGGGGTCCGGGTAGCTGGTGGCGAGCCGGTCGAGCACCACGGTCAGGTCGAGCAGCCAGCCGCCGACGGTGCCGGCCAAGGTCCGCACCGCCGGATCGAGTTGTTGCAGCAGATAGGTGGCCACGCCGAGCAGTTCGCCCGCGCTGAGGCCGCCGTCGCCCAGTAGCCAGGGCGCTGCCGCGACCACCGCCACCACCGGGAGCCGCCCGCCGAGCGCGACGACCAGGGAGCGGAGCGCGGCGGCGCGGCCGAGGGCGCGGGAGGCCGCGGCGCTGTCGCCCGCGGCGCCGGCGAGTGCCTCGGCCGTCCGCCGCTGCGCACCGGTGGCCTGGATGTCGCGCAACCCGTGCAGGGCCCGCCCGGCCTCGGCGGTCAGCCGCTCCTCGGCGAGCACGACGGCGCGCCGCCGGTCGACCAGCGGGCGCAGCAGTCGGGCGAAGAGCCCGCCCGCGGCGAGCAGGGGGAGCAGGACCAGGGGCAGGACGGCGGGCGCGAGGAGGGCGAGGCCGGCCAGCGAGGCCGCCAGGGTGACCCCGACCCCGCGCAGGGTGCGCAGCAGGGTGGCGGTCAACTGCCGGGCGGACTCGACCTGTTCGGTCAACCGCGCGACCTCGGCCGGATCCGCGTGCGGGCGGGCGAGCGCACCCCGGACGACCCGTTCCACCAGGGCGTCCCGCAGCGGTTCCACCACGGCCGCCAGGTACGGGAACCCGGCCCGGGCCGCGTACGCGCGTACGGCGGTCACCGCCCCGAAGCCGGTCAGCCAGGCCAGGCCGACCGCCGGCCGGCCGGCCAGGAAGCCCTGGTCGACGGCGGCCGACACCAGCAGTCCGGACAGCAGTGCCGGCAGCGCCTCCACCGCGGACCAGGCCAGCAGGCGCCACAGCGCGCCCCGGGTGGTGGCGAGCCGGCGGCCGAGCAGGACCCATCCGGGCGACCAGCGCGGCGCGGGAGGTCGACGGGGCCGGCGTCCCGCGCGGGCCGGGGGAGCACCCGCCCCGGCGCGGCCGGTGTCCGGCGGGGCGGCGTGCGGCAGGCCGGTGTGTGCCGGGCCGGTGCCCGGCGGGGAGGCGTGCGGCAGGCCGGTCCGCGGTGCGCCGGGCCGGGCGCTGTGGCGGCCCATCAGGCACCGGCCGCTTCGAGTGCGGCGCCGGCCAGGGTGGCGCGGTAGTCCGGGTCGGCGAGCAGGTCGGTGTGCGGGGCGAGGGCCCGCAGGCGGCCGGCGTCCAGCCAGGCGACCAGGTCGGCGCGGGCGGCGGCGGTCTCGCGGTGGGCGACCACCAGCCGGGTCCGTCCCCGGGTGGCCCGGTCCAGCGCCTCGGTGACGTGGTACTCGGTGGCGAGGTCGAGCCCCGACATGGCGTCGTCCAGCACCAGTACGCGGGCCGGTCGGGCCAACAGTCTGGTCAGGCCCAGCCGTTGGAGCTCGCCGCCGGAGAGCCGAAGCTCGTCGAGGGGGGTGTCCCACCCGGCGGGCAGCCCCCGGAGGAAGGCGTCCGCCCGGGCGGACGCGGCCTGTTCGGGGCCGGCGCCGTCGAGCGCCTCGCGGACCGTCCGCCCGACCAGGGCCGGCCGCTCGAAGGCGTAGCCGACGGCGTGCCGCAGCTCGGCGGCCGTCAGCTCGGCCACCGGGACACCGTCGACCAGCACCCGGCCCTCGTCGGGGTCGCGCAGCCGGCCGGGCAGCGCGGCCAGCAGTGACTTGCCGCAGCCGGTGCGGCCGACCAGGGCGACCGTGCTGCCACCCGGCACGGTGAGGTCGAGCGGTCCGAGCAGGACGCGCCCGTCCTCCCGCACCACCACGCCCCGGAAGGCCAGTTCGCCCGTGCCGTCCGCCGGGAGGGCGGACACTCCGGCCGGCGCGGGGGCGAGGGCGAACAGCTCGTCCACCCGGGACTGCCCGGCGCGCGCGTGCGCGACCCCGACCAGCGCCTCGACCTGTTCGAAGAGCCCCGCTCCCAGCGCGGCCCAGCCGGCCGCCGCCGCGAGCGCCCCGGGCGCCAGCGCGTCCGCCGCCACCAGGGCGCCCGCGGTGGCCAGCACCGCCACCTCGACCACGGCGATCAGCAGGGTCGCCTGCCAGGCCGTGCGCCGTTGCGCGGACCAGAGCGCGTGCCCGGCCGCCGACAGCGCGGGCAGCGGCTCCAGGACCCGGGCCGCCTCGGACCGCTGCGCACCGGCCGCCCGGACGCTGGGCAGTCCGGCCAGCGCGCCGGTCAGCCGGGCGGCGATGTCCGCCTGCGTCTCCTGGTAGCGGACGAAGACCTGCCCGGCCTCCCGCAGGAACAGCCGGATCAGCGCCACCCCGGGCACCACGCCGCCGAAGAAGGCGAGGGCCAGCCACGGCGACAGGATCCCGAGCCCGACGATCGCGCCGGCCGAGGTGAGCAGCGCGGTGGCCGCGCCGAGCAGGGCCGGCAGCCGGCCGCCGGCATCGGCCGCGGAGCCCGCCAGCCGTGCGGTCAGGTCACCGGGTGGGGGGCCGCCGGGCCGCAGGCGGCCGCCGGGCCCGAGGGCGAGCAGGTGGCGGACCAGCCGCCCGCGCAGTGCGGCGGTGGCCTCCGCCGCGCAGGCCGGTCCGGCCGCGGCGGCGAGCGCGGCGGCACCCGCGGCGGCGCCGAGGACGAGCGCGAGCAGGAGCGGCGCCGAGTGCCCGGCGGTCCGGTCGAGCGCGGCGTCGACGGCCCCGGCGAGCGCCGCGGGCAGGGCGAGCGCGGTGGCGGCCTCGACGGGCAGGGCGACGGCCAGGGCGAGGGTCCAGCCGGTGGGGCGGCGGGGCATGGGCGGGCTCCCGTCGGGTGGTGGGTGGGAGAGAGGCACGGACGCGGCAGCGGAAGGCCATGGCCCGGCAGAAGAAGAGAAGGAGAAGAAGAGAAGAGGACGGGCGGCGAGCGGGAGCGGGCACCGCACGAGCACAGGGCGGCGCCGCTCCCGCCTGTCCGGACAGGCGGCAGCGGCGCCCGCGGTTCACCGGTCGACCGGCTCCGCGACTAGCTGATCGTGAAGATCAGACAGGTCAGGATGAGGCAGGTGTACTGGCAGCCGCCGCCGTGGCCGGTCAGCTCGACGGACTCGGTCTCGGGCAGCTCCTGCAGCGCCGCGAGGTCGGTCTCGAAGTCCACCATGTTCTCCATGATCGGGTCCTCCCCTGGTTGTTCCGCCCGCCGCGATCTGCGGTACGGGCGTCGGGTGTGCTCCCCGCGACGGCCTCCATCCACCGTCGCGGGTAACGCCCCGGGCCGTCGGGCCCGGGAGTCTGTGGGCCGGGCCGCTAGCCCGGCCGGCCGGTGCGCAGGAAGCCGGCCAGCAGCTCGTGCAGCACGGCGGCGCCGTCCTCGGCCAGCACCTCGTGTCCGGCCCCGGCCGCCTCCACGTACCGGAAGTCGGCGCCCTCGGTCCGCCCGATCCGCAGCAACTCGTGGCGCAGCGAACGGGACTGGCTGACCGGGACGACCTCGTCCCGGTCCCCGTGCACCATCAGCAGGGGTGCGCGGAGGCGGTGCGCGAGCTGGAGGACGTCGCGCGGGCCGCGGGTGTCGGCGATCGACTCGCCGCCGCCGAGTCGGGTGGTCAACGCCCGGACCGGGGAGGCGGCTTCGGCCAGCAGCCGGGCGCCGGACAGGAAGGGCGCGACCACCGCGCAGCGCGCGACCTGCTCGGCGGGCGCGTGCGCGGCCGCCAGCAGCGCGAGGAACGCGCCGTAGCTGACGCCGAACAGGGCGGGGGGCTCCAGGCCGAGCGCGGCGCGCTGGCCCGCGATGCCGTCCAGCAGGTACAGGACGTCGTCGAGGTCCGGCCCGCCCCAGGCGCCCCGGATGGCCATCGCGTGCGCCACCCCGTAGCCGGTGGAGCCGCGTTGGTTCGGCGCGATCACGGCCAGGCCGCCGGCCGCCATCCGCTGCAGGGCGGGGTCGAACTCCAGCCGCCAGGCGTCGGCCGGCCCGCCGTGCAGGGCGAGGACCAGGTGCGGGCTGCTCAGCCAGGCGTCCCCGCCGTACACCACGGCCTCCAACGGCCCGGCCGGTCCGGCGAGTTCGATGCTCTGCGCGGAGTGCCAGCGCCCGCCGTCCCCGGGCGGGGTGCTGCCGTCCAGCTGCCAGCCGGGGGGTGCGGTGCGGGAGACCCGCGGGCTGCCGGGCTGCCACGGCAGGACGGTGTCCCGCCAGGGGCCGGGCAGTCCGGAGCCGAGCGGCGCCAACTGCAGTGGCAGCGGCACCGGGCCGGGGGCCACGCCGGTCGGACCGTTCGCCAGCAGCGTGTCCACGTCCAGGGTGGCCAGCGCGGCCGGGTGCTCGGGCGAGGAGTACGGGATGCGCAGCCCCGCCCCCGACCAGTGCCCGACCGCGCCGAACCGCCCGGGCGGCACCGGCAGGCGGTCCAGCCGTCCGGCGGCCGGCCGCCACAGCGCCAGCGCGGAGCCGGCGCCGTGGTCGACCTGGACGACCACCCGGGCCCCCTCCGGCGTGGCGTGCAGCGCGACCGGTCGCAGGAACATGCCCGCCACGTGCAGGCACTCGGGGAACCGCAACGGCTCGCCGCCGCCCAGCACCCCCCAGCCGAGCCGGTCGGCCCCGGGGGCGTCGCTGCGCACCATCGCGAAGCGGCTCTCCGGGTCGAACAGGACCAGCCGGTCGTTGCTGCGCTCGCCGATCTCCAGCAACGGGGTGACCGCGCCGGTCCGCAGGTCGAGGACGACGGTGCGGACGATGCCCGCGTCGACCCGGTCGAGCGCCAGCAGGGCTCCGGTGCGGTCCAGCCAGACGCCGCCGCCGTGCAGGCCGGGGATCTCGGCGACCTGGCGGGGTTCACCGCCGTCGGCGAACACCAGCCAGGCGGTGGTGCCCGGCCGGGTGTCGGTGCCCAGCGCCAGCGCGACCGGGACGCGGGCGCCCTCGGGGACCGCCGCCGCCGGAACCGGCAGCAGACGCAGCCCGGGCCGCCGCAGGGTGGCCAGCGGCGTTTCCACGGTGGCCGGTTCGCTGCCCGGCGCGCCAGCGCGGAGGACCACCAGGTCGTGCCGCTCGCCGTCGTGCCGGCAGACCAGCACCGAGCCGTCCGGCAGGGCGATCAGTTGGCAGCGCAGGCTCTCGGAGCGGTGGCCGGGCAGGGTCAGCGCGGTCGGCGTGGCCGGGCCGGAGGCCGGCAGCGCCCAACTCTCCGCGTACCAACCGCCGTCGGCGGCCGAGGCGAGGCAGGCGGCGTGGCTGCCGTCGGTGGCGAAGGTGAAGCTGAGGCGGCGCAGGGCCTGCGTCGCGGAGCGGACGGCCACGTTCACGGGGTACTCACCCCGTCGGGTTCGGGCGGCAGTTCGGGGCCGGGGCGCGGTCCGGCCGCCGGGGCCGGTCGGTGTTCGGTCCGTGGTTCGGTACCGGTCCGTGGTGCGCCGGCGGGCGGTACCGGGTCCACCCAGAGCCGGGGGCCGCCGTGGCGCAGGCGCAGCAGGAAGGCCAGCGCGCCCGCGGTGCCCGTCCCGTACGCGGCCGCGCAGCCGGTGCCGGTCTCGTCGGGCAGCACCAGCAGCCCGTCGCGCAGCGCCGACCTGGCGGCGAGCAGCTGGGCCAACTCCTCGGCGCCGGTGCGGAATTCCCGCTCGCCGGTGGCCCCGGCCAGATCCAGCAGGTACTCCCCGTTGCCGGCCAGGCCGTGGCAGGCGCTGACGCCGCAGTGCCAGCGTCCGGCCAGCACGGCCCGGCCGGCGGCGAGGGCGAGCTCGCGCGCGGTGTCGTCACCGGTGGCCTGCCAGAGCCGGAGCAGGAAGGTGCCCGCGCCGGACGACCCGCTGCACCAGTGCGCCAGCCGGACGTGTTCCGGGTCGCCCGCGCCCTGCGGCCACCAGGCCGTCCAGCGGGTGTCGGCGGCGCCGCCGGCCGCGGTCCCCTCGCCGGACCACCCGTCGTTCGGCCCGTCGAACGGCCCGCGGTGCTGTCCGCCGTAGCGTCCGCCGGGCTCCCGGCGGACGGTGGCGGCGAGCGTGCGCCCGGCCTCGGCCGCGCCGTCGAGCAGCGCCCGGTCGCCGGTGGCCCCGGCGGCGGCGAGCAGGAAGGCGCCGACGCCGGCGACCCCGTGGGCGAACCCGAGATGGGTGATCCCGGCGAGCGCCGAGTCGAACTCCTTCGGCACCGGCCAGACCACGCCCTCCGGTGCGGACCGGGCGGCGGCCAGCAGCCCGTGCCCGCAGCGGGCGGCCCGGTCCAGGAACTCCCCGCCGCCCGGCGACGCGGCCGCCGGGGTGCCGGCGGCGAGGCGCAGGTGCAGGAAGCCCGCGCCGGCCGCGCCGTGGCAGACGTCCGGGTTGGGCCACTCGACGGCTATCCGGCGGGCGAGGGCGGCGGCGCGCTCGGCGAGCGCGCGGTCCTCCAGTGCCCCGGCGGCGTCCACCAGCGCCCAGGCGGCGCCCGAGCGGCCGAAGTGCAGCCCCGGCAGCACGACCGGTTCGGCGGCGCACCGGCGCTCGATCCACTCGACGGCGGTCCGCGCCGTCCGGCGGGACTCCTCCCGGACCTCGTCGGGCAGTCCGTCCGTCAGGGCCGCCCTGGCGAGCACGGCGAGTACGCCGGCGGCACCGTGCTGCACATTGCACGGGTCGGACCACTGTCCGGCCGGTACGGCGGGCCAGAGCCGGTCCCGTCGCAGCGGTGTCGCGGTCAGGGCGAGGTGGCGCAGCCCGTCGTGCAGCACCCGGTCGACGAGGGCGGTGGCCCCGGCCGGGCCGTCCGCCCGCGTCGGGCCCGTGCCCCGCGGGGTGTCCGTGCCGTACGGGGTGTCCGTGTCCTGCGGGCCGGCCGGCTCCTCCGGGGCGCCGGTCAGGGCGTACCGGACGCGGGAGAGGCTCCACCGCTGGTCCGGCCCCTCGGCCCGCAGCCCCAGCACCACCGGCGCGAGCCGCCGCGCGGTGTCGCCCGAGCGGGCGGCGAGGGCCAGCCAGCGGCCGAGCCGGTCGGCGACCGGCCGGGCCGACGGCAGATCCTCGGGCAGGAGCGGGTCGTGGCCGGTCGCGAGCAGGAAGAACAGTCCGCCGAGCGCGTACAGATCGGCCGCCGGCTCGGCCACACAGGTGCCCTCCGGGATCGGGCGGCTGCCGGTCAGGACGTCCCGGCCGAGCGCGTCCCGCCCCGGACCGGCGCAGGCCGCCCCGTCCCGCGCCGACCGGCCCGCGCCGGTGCGACCGGTACCGGAGCCAGCGGCACCGGAGCCGTCCGCGCCGTCCGTGACCAGGGCGAGCCGCCCCGGGCCCTGCTCGGGGGCCCGGTAGCCGGGGGTGCCGGCCGAGCCCGCCGCCCGGCCGGCCTCGGTGGCCAGCTCCAGGTCGACCAGCCGCAGCGACCCGTCCGGCCGCACCAGCACATTGCCGGGGGAGAGGTCCCGCAGGACCAGCCCCAGCCCGTGCACCCGCTCGACCAGGTCGAGCAGCGCGTGCACCAGCGGCCCGGCCTCGGCCCAGTCCACGTCGGGGCTGCCGTCGCGGCGCAGCCGGGCCGCCACCCAGCTGCCGAGCGGCTGCCCGGCGATTCGTTCCTGCACCAGGAACAGCGAGTCGTCCTGCTCGATCAGCTCGACCGGTCGCGGCGCGAGGTCCTGCCCCTCCAGCCGCGCCAGCAGCGCGGCCTCGTGCCGCAGCGCCGCCCGGGCGTCGGTGCCGGACCGGTCCACCTCGATGTGCGCGCGGGCCTGCTTGACCACGACCTCGGCGCCGCCGTCGGTGTCCCGTCCGAGGAAGACGCCGCCCTTGGCGCTGTGCCGGATCGCCCCGGTGACGGCGTACCGCCCGGCGAGCAGCACCCCGCCGGAGCCGCGCCTGGGCGCCGCCGGCCTGGCCGCACCGGGGCCGCGCCCCGGCACGGGACCCTCCTGCGCCGGGCGCCCGCCCACCGGGCCGCCCCGCTCCCGCGGCGGTCCGGCTCCTTCGGCCAGCGGGTCGCGCGCCCACGGCGGGCAGCGGTACGAGGCGCCGCGCACGTCCTCGACCCGCTCGCCGTCCGGCCCGCGCAGCATCGACCGGTACCCGCCGTCGTTGCCCAGCTCGGCGCGCGCCGCGAAGGCGCCGTAGCGGTAGTGCACCCGGCTGCCGGGCCGGTAGGGGCGGTCGGAGAGCACCACCGGTCCGGGCATGCCGTCCGTCGCCCGGTGCAACGCGGCGGCCAGCCGCCGGAACTGGTCCTCGCCCCGCGGGTAGACGGTGATGAACTTGCCCGCCGAACCCCGGTCGCTGTTGCGTGAGTTGATCTCGTGCAGCCGCTCCCGTCCGGCGGCGAACTTGAAGGTGCACGGGTCGTCGGCCAGGACCTCGGTGACGGCGGTCAGGACGGCGCCGCCGACCGCCGACGCCGCGCTCACGTGGATCTTCCAGCCCTCCCCGGCCAGCTCCGCCGCGGCCGGCCTGGCCGTGCACCAGAAGCCCTCGACGGAGACCTGCCAGTCGTCGTCGCCTCCCCGGCCCCCGGCGCCGGCCAGTGCCGCCCGCGCCACCTCCGGCCACCCGCCGGCCGCGTCCGGCCGGTGGCCCGCCGATCCGTTCCCCCCGGCCGTACGCAGCGATGTGTCCGCCCCCATCCGCCCTCACATCCCTTCGTCTCGGCCGGCGCCCGCGGGTGCCCACTGCTCGGGCACCCGCGGCGCACGCCGACGGCCTGATCGGTCTTCCCGGAAGTACGGGAGCGCGGCCCCGGCCGCGTCCGCCGCGGGCCCGTCCCGCCTGGGCCCGCATGTCGGCGGAGTGCCATCCCGACCCCCCGGTCCAGGCAACTCCCGTTCGCAGAAGTGAAGTTACTTTCGGTTTCCGGGCGAGCTCAACGCGTAGCGGGTCACTTCACTCGTAAGGGTGATCTGGGCGCGGTTTCGAATATGTGCGAGCGGCCCGCTGTGAGCGGCGCCCCCGCGTACGCGGGAGGCCGCGGCTCCCGCACGGCCCGCGTCCCGGCCCGCGCCGGCCCCGACGGGCGCCCCGGCCGCCCCGGGTGAGCCGCCGGGACGGTGCCCCGGCGGCCGCTCGAACGCCGGGAACCACAGGTTGACGCCCGGCCGCGCGCCCCCGCGCCCGGCCCGGGGGGCCCGGGTGCCCCCGCGCGCACGGTAGTCTCGACAGGTGCCGAAACTGTCCGACGTCATCACCGCGCTCGAAGAGGTCTACCCGCCGCAGTGGGCGGAGTCCTGGGACGCCGTCGGCCTGGTCTGCGGAGACCCTCAGGCCGAGGTCCGCCGCGTGCTGTTCGCCGTCGACCCCGTGCAGGCGGTCGTCGACGAGGCCGTCGAGTGGGGCGCCGACCTGGTGGTCACCCACCACCCCCTCTACCTGCGCGGCACCACCAGCGTCGCGGCGACCACGTTCAAGGGCCGGGTCGTGCACACGCTGATCCGCCACGACATCGCCCTGCACGTGGCGCACACCAACGCCGACCACGCCGACCCGGGCGTCTCGGACGCGCTGGCCGAGGCCGTCGGGCTGCGGGTCACCGGCCCGCTGGTGCCGGACCCGACGGACCCGCTGGGCCGGCGCGGCAGCGGGCGGATCGGTCTGCTGGAGCCCCCGCTGACCCTCGCCGCCTTCGCCGCCCGGGTCGCCGAGGGCCTGCCGGCCACCGCGGCCGGCGTCCGGGTCGCCGGTGACCCGGCCCGGCTGATCAGCCGGGCCGCGGTGTGCGGCGGCTCCGGTGACAGCTTCCTCGCCGAGGCACGGGCGGCCGGTGTCGATGCCTATGTCACCGCCGACCTGCGCCACCACCCGGCGTCCGAGGCCGCCGAGGCGGCGCCGGTCGCGCTGGTCGACGCCGCGCACTGGGCCACCGAGTGGCCCTGGCTCACCCTGGCCGAGCGGGCGCTGCACGGCGCCGCCGAGCAGCGGGGCTGGGCCGTGGAGACGAAGGTCTCCCACCGGGTCACCGACCCGTGGACCGCGCACGCCCCCATGTCCTTCACCGCCTGACCCGATTCACAGGAGCCCTCCGCTTGAACGCCGCGCCCGCCGACCAGATCCGCCTGCTCGACCTCCAGGCCATCGACTCGAAGCTCGACCAGCTGGCCCACCGGCGGCGCAGCCTGCCCGAGCACGCCGAGATCGACCAGGCCACCGCCGACCACACCGCGCTCAAGGACCTCGTGGTGGCCGCCCAGGCCCAGCACGGCGACACCACCCGTGAGCTGACCAAGGCCGAGCAGGACGTCGAGCAGGTCCGCGCCCGCTCCGCCCGCAACCAGCAGCGCCTGGACTCCGGCGCGATCACCTCGCCGCGGGACCTGGAGAACCTCCAGCACGAGATCGGCTCGCTGGCCAAGCGCCAGGGGGACCTGGAGGACGTCGTCCTGGAGATCATGGAGCGCCTGGAGTCCGCCCAGACCCGGGTCACCGAGCTGACCGCGCGCCTGGAGCACTCCACGGTCGTGCTGACGGAGGCCGAGTCCCGCCGGGACGCCGCCTTCGCCGAGATCGACGCCGAGGCCGAGAAGGTCAAGCGCGACCGCGAGGCCGTCGTCGCCGTCGTCCCGGCCGACCTGCTGAAGCTCTACACCCGGCTGCGCGAGCAGCAGGGCGGCGTCGGCGCGGCCCGCCTCTACCAGCGCCGCTGCGAGGGCTGCCGGGTCGAGTTCGCGGTCTCCGACCTGAACGCCATCAAGGCCGAGCCCAAGGACGCCGTCGTCCGCTGCGACAACTGCGGCCGGATCCTGGTGCGCACCGCCGATTCGGGCATCTGACCCGGTGGCGGGGCGCAGGTTCGTCGTCGAGGCCGACGGCGGCTCCCGGGGCAACCCGGGGCCGGCCGGCTACGGCGCGGTGGTCCGGGACGGCGACACCGGCCTGATCATCGCCGAGGCCGCCGAGTTCATCGGCCACGCCACCAACAACGTGGCCGAGTACAAGGGCCTGATCGCCGGCCTGAAGGCGGCCCGGGAGATCGACCCGGACGCCTCGGTGGACGTCCGGATGGACTCCAAGCTGGTGGTCGAGCAGATGTCCGGGCGCTGGAAGATCAAGCACCCCGACATGCAGCCGCTCGCCGCCGAGGCCCGGTCGGTGCTGCCGCGCGGTCAGGTCAAGTACACCTGGATCCCGCGCGAGCGGAACAAGGACGCCGACCGGCTGGCCAACGAGGCGATGGACGCGGGCAAGGCCGGCCGCCAGTGGGAGCCGAAGGCGCCGAAGGCCGAGCGGCCCGCGGCCGTCGACGAGCCCCCGCCGGAGACCACCGCCCCCAAGGCCGGCTGGGCGGCCGCCGCCGACCTCGGCACGCCGACCACCTTCGTCCTGCTCCGCCACGGCGAGACCCACCTCACCCCGGAGAAGCGCTTCTCCGGCAGCGGCGGCAGCGACCCGGAACTCTCCGAGAAGGGCCGCTGGCAGGCCGAGCGGGCCGCCGAGGCGCTGGTCGCGCGCGGCTCCGTCCAGGCCGTGGTCAGCTCCCCGATGCTCCGCACCCGGCAGACCGCCGAGACCGTCGCCGCCCGGCTCGGCCTGGAGGTCCGCTACGAGGACGGGCTGCGCGAGGTGGACTTCGGCGCGTGGGAGGGGCTGACCTTCGCCGAGGTGCGGGAGCGCCACCCGGAGGACCTCAACGCCTGGCTCGGCTCCGCCAAGGCCAGGCCGACCGGCGGCGGCGAGAGCTTCACCACGCTCACCCACCGGGTCGGCGTCGCGCGGGACAAGATCCTGGCCCGCCACCACGGCCGGACCGTCCTGGTGGTGTCGCACGTCAGCCCGATCAAGACCCTGGTGCGGCTCGCGCTCGGGGCCCCGCCGGACTCGCTCTACCGGATGGAGCTGTCCGCCGCCTCGCTCTGCGCCGTCCAGTACTACGCGGACGGCAACGCCTCGGTGCGGTTGCTCAACGACACCGGACACCTGCGCTGACGGCCGGCGGCGGGCCCACCGGGGCCCGCCGCCACCGCCGGTGGGTCCCGGTTCAGTGGATCTCGGTGACCACGACGTCCAGCTGCCACGGCTTGCGGGCGGTGCCCTCGGCCGCGACCTCCACCCGGTGCCCCAGCCCGAGCAGCGCGTCCACCAGCTCGCCGGGCGTCTTCGGCTCGGCGCCCGCCACCAGCAGGTCGCGGACCAGCCGGCCCTTGGTGGCCTTGTTGAAGTGGCTCACCACGGACCGCTTGCCGTCGCGCTCCTGCAGCACCCGCACGGTGGCCGTCCGGGTCACCACCTCACCGGCCGGCTTCCACGCCGCCGCGTAGGCGGAGCTGCGCAGGTCCAGCACCAGGCCGTCCGCCACCTCCGGCAGCACGGACGCCGTCGCGGCGCGCCAGTACGGGCCGAGCGCCCCCAGACCGGGCAGCTTCACGCCCATCGAGCAGCGGTAGGGCGGGATCCGGTCGCCGATCCGGACCGCGCCCCAGAGGCCGGAGAAGACCAGCAGCGCGCGCCCGGCCCGGTCGTACGCGGCCGCGTCCAGGGTGGCCAGGCCGAGGTTGTCGAACAGGACACCGGTGTACACCTCGCCGGCGGGCCGCGCGCCGGCCGTCGGCAGGCCCGCGTTCCGGGCGACCTCGCCGCGCAGGCCGGGGCTCAGGCCGAGCACCCCGGCGGCGGCCTCCTCGTCGCCGCGGCAGAGGGCGACCAGGGTCTCCAGCACCCGCGCGCGCGCCGCCGTCAGCCCGGGCAGCGACAGCGCGTCGAGTGCCACCGGCACTCCGTCCCCGGACGCGGCCTTGCCCTCCGAGGGCGGCAACAGCACCAGCACAGCGGACTCCTCGACATTTTGTGGCGGGCGAACCCCGCCACCCTACGCAAACGGGCCCGACCGCGGGTAACCCCGCTGCGTGCGGAGGCCGGGCCGCAGCGGCGGCCACGGGGTCCGGGCCGTGGCTACGGGGCCCGGTCCGCGTCGGGGGCCGCCGCCGCGACGACGGCCGCCCCGGCGCCGAGCGCCAGGCAGAGCGGCGAGTAGTACCGCGTGTTCAGCCGCCGGAACCGCGGTGTCCGCCCGCTCCGCACGCCGAAGGCCACCGGCCCGGCCGCCCCGCGGGCCAGCAGCACCCCCGCGACCGCCCGGACGCCGGCCCGGCGCACCCGCCGCGGCCCCACCGCCGGCAGCACCCCGGCCTCCGCGCCCACCAGGTACGCCGCCGTTCCCAGCAGGCCCGCCACGGCGAGGCAGGCCGCCGCCGGGGGCACACCGTCGCCCGTGCCGACCACCGTGTCCGCGAACTCCCGCGGCGACCGGGCCGGCCACGGCGTCGCCGTCCAGAGCGCGTGCAGCGCCCCCGTCGCCGCCAGGACGCCGGCCACCGCCGCGCCCGTCACCCGTACCGCGCCCGGTACCGCCCCCGTCGCCCGTGCCACGTCCGACACCGCGTCCCCCACTGTTCCCGTTCCCGTTCCCATCGGCCGTGGCCCCCTTCCGAATCCGCTCTCCGGGCCACCCTACGAGCCCTTACGGGGAAATCGCTGGGCCGCCGGCCCGTCCCCGGCCTACCGTGGCACCGAAGGAGAGTGACGAGATGACCCTGCGCCCCCTGGACCTGGTGCCCGGCGACGACGACGCCGTGGAGGAGTCCCTGCCCGTCCGGCTGCCCGCCGACCTCCCGCCGGAGACCAGGCTGGCCCTGGAGTTCGCGGTGGCGGCGGCGGCCCGGGCGGTGCTGGCCGGCCGGGTGCGGGTGACCGAGGCGGCCGGCCCGGACCGCGCGGAGCTGGCCTTCGACGTGCGGCAGTCGGAGCTGCCCGAGGCCCTGGCCGAGAAGCCGGCACCCAGCCGGGAGGACCGCCGGGTCGCCCTGGTCGCCCGGATCCGCGCGGCCAACGCGGAGACGCTGGAGAGGCTCAAGGACCTGTGACCGGGCAGCCGGACGGCCGCGACGTCGAGTACCTCGACCTGGCGGACGTCACCTATCTCGCCGGCGGCCCGGAGAACATCCGTGACCTCGGCGCCCTGCTCTCCGCCCTCGGCCGCCCGCGGGCGGGCCTCTTCGGCCGGGACGCCTACCCCGACCTCTGGACCAAGGCCGTCGCGCTCGGCCAGAGCCTCGCCCGCAACCACCCGCTGATCGACCGGAACAAGCGCACCGCCTTCGAGGCGATGCTGCTCTTCCTCGACTACAACGCCGAGCCCTACACCGACCCGCACCCGGACGGCGCCGTCGCCTTCATGCTCCGGCTGGCCACCGGCGGCTACGACGACGCGGTCGCCGCCGCCGCCAAGGACCTCAGGTCCCTGCTCGGCCGCTGAGCCGCCGGCCCGCCGAGTCGCTGAGCCGCCGGCCCGCCGAGTCGCCGAGCCGCCGGCCCGCCGAGCCGTTCGGCCGGTGCCCGGTCGGCCCGGGCGGGCACCGGCGCGCCCGCCGCCGACGTCCGCCCGGAATCACCCGATTCGCCCTACGCTGCCTGCATGCCACGCCGAAAACTGCGCGTCAAGGCCGCCGACTCCGCCCGGATCAACGCCGAACTGGCCGAGCTGCGCGCCCGCCTGGAGATCCGCACCGAGTGGCCGGAGGCCGTCCTCGCGGAGGCCGAGCAGGCCGCCGAGTCGCCGCGACTGCCGGAGTACGACGCGACCGACCTCCCGCTCTTCACGGTCGACCCGCCCGGCTCCCACGACCTCGACCAGGCCATGCACCTGGCCCACCGCCCCGGCGGCGGCTACCGGGTGCACTACGCGATCGCCGACGTCGCCGCCTTCGTCCGTCCCGGCGGCGCGATCGACGCCGAGGCCCGCCGCCGCGTCCAGACCCTCTACTTCCCCGACCACCGCGTCCCGCTGCACCCGGCCCGGCTCTCCGAGGACGCCGCCAGCCTGCTGCCCGGCGAGACCCGTCCGGCCCTGCTCTGGCAGCTCGACCTGGACGCCGACGGCGGGGTCGTCCTCGCCGACCTGCGCCGCGCGCTGGTCCGCTCGCACCGCCGGCTCGACTACACCGACGTCCAGCGCGCCGTGGACGCCGGCGGCGCCGACGAGCAGCTCGCCCTGCTCGCGGCCGTCGGCCGGCTCCGCGAGGAGCGGGAGCGGGCCCGCGGCGGGGTCAGCCTGCCCGTCCCCGAACAGGAGATCGAGGAGACCCTGCACGGGTACGTCCTCGGCTACCGCGCGCTCACCCCCGCCGACGGCTGGAACGCCCAGATCTCCCTGCTCACCGGGATGGCCGCGGCGGAGCTGATGCTGGACGCCGGGGTCGGCCTGCTGCGCACCCTGCCCGCCGCGCCCGCCGCCGCGTTCGAGCGACTGCGCCGCACCGCCCGGGCGCTCGACGTCGACTGGCCGCGGGACCTCCCGTACCCGGACCTCATCCGCTCCCTCGACCCGGACACCCCGTTGCACGCGGCCTTCCTGAACGAGTGCACCGGCCTGCTGCGCGGGGCCGGCTACCAGGCCTTCGACGAGACCCAGGGCCTGCCCGCCCCGGCCGATCCGGCGCACGCCGCGCTGGCCGCGCCGTACGCGCACTGCACCGCGCCGCTGCGCCGGCTCGGGGACCGCTTCGCCCAGGAGGTCTGCGCGGCCGTGGCCGCCGGCGAGTCCGTGCCGGACTGGGCCCGGGAGGCGCTGCCCGAGGTCCCCGCCCTGATGGCGGCCGGGGACCGCCGCTCGGCCGAGGTCGAACGGGCCTGCGTCGACCTGGTGGAGGCGGAGCTGCTGGCCGGCCGGGAGGGCGAGGACTTCCCCGCGGTGGTCATCGACGTGGACGAGCAGCGGCCCGCCCGCGGCACCGTCCAGCTGCGCGAACCCGCGGTCCGGGCCCGCTGCGAGGCGGCGGCCGGCGGGGCGCTCCCGCTCGGCGGTCGGATCGCCGCCCGGCTGACCCGGGCCGACCCCGCCACCGGTACGGTCCGCTTCAGCGCCGTCTGAGTCCGTCCGAGTCCGCCCGGGGTCGTCCGAGTCCGTCCGGGGTCGCCTTGCCGCGGGTCCCGGCCCCGCGTCCGCACCGGCCGGCCGGAGCCCGTCCGGTCCACCCCCGCCCCGCGGCGCCACCCGTACGGTCCGTTCCGCCGCCGCCCGGTGGCGCCCGGGTGGGAGGATCGACCCGTGGCCGAACCGACCTCCCCCCGTACGCCGTCCGCGGACCCCGACCGGCGCCGCAGGATGCTGATCCTGGCGATCTGCTGTCTGAGCCTGTTCATCGTCGGACTCGACAACACGGTGGTGAACATCGCCCTCCCGGCGATCCAGAAGGACTTCGACGCCCCGGCCTCCGGCCTGCAGTGGATCATCGACGCCTACACCCTGGTGCTGGCCTCGCTGCTGATGCTGTTCGGCTCGGTGGCCGACCGCTTCGGCCGTCGCCGGGTGTTCCAGACCGGTCTGGTGCTCTTCGTGCTGGGTTCGCTGCTCTGCAGCCTGGCGCCCAGCCTGCAGTGGCTGGTGGTGTTCCGGGCGGTGCAGGCCGTCGGCGGTTCGATGCTGAACCCGGTGGCGATGTCGATCATCACCAACACCTTCACCGAACCGCGCGAACGGGCCCGGGCGATCGGTGTCTGGGGCGGCGTGGTCGGGATCTCGATGGCGCTCGGCCCCCTGCTCGGCGGATTCCTGGTGGACGGCGCCGGCTGGCAGGCGATCTTCCTGATCAACGTCCCGGTCGGACTGGCCGCCTGCCTGCTGACCGCCCGTTACGTCCCCGAGTCGCGCTCCCCCCGGCCGCGCCGGCTGGACCCGGTCGGCCAGCTGCTGATGGTGGTGCTGCTCGGCTGCGGCACCGCCGCGATCATCGAGGGCCCCGAGCACGGCTGGACCTCCCCGCTGATCCTCGGGCTCGGCGTGGCCGCGCTGGCCGCGCTGGCGGCCTTCCCGTTCTGGGAGCTGCGGGTCGCCGAGCCCCTGGTCGACCCGCGCTTCTTCCGCAGCGCGCCGTTCACCGGTGCCACCGTCACCGCCGTCTGCGCCTTCGCCGCGCTCGGCGGCTTCCTCTTCCTCAACACCCTCTACCTGCAGGACGTCCGGCACTACAGCCCGGTCGAGGCGGGCCTGTGGAC
The DNA here is from genome assembly GCF_044768625.1 of Kitasatospora sp. NPDC091207. Classification (NCBI taxonomy): domain Bacteria; kingdom Bacillati; phylum Actinomycetota; class Actinomycetes; order Kitasatosporales; family Streptomycetaceae; genus Kitasatospora; species Kitasatospora sp. NPDC091207. The sequence continues at coordinate 627,382 of NZ_JBIVVS010000002.1, read as the reverse complement.
GCTGCCGATGGCCGGGATGATGCTGGTCTGCGCGCCGCTCTCCGGCCGGATCGTCGGCGGCCGGGGGCCGCGCGGCCCGCTGGTCGCGGCCGGCCTCGGCCTGGCCGCCAGCGGTGTGCTGCTCACCACGCTCACCGCCGACTCCCCGCCGGGCCTGCTGCTGGCCGCGTACGCGCTGTTCGGCTTCGGCTTCGGCATGGTCAACGCGCCGATCACCAACGCCGCCGTCTCCGGGATGCCACGCGCCCAGGCGGGTGTCGCGGCGGCGGTCGCCTCGACCAGCCGGCAGGTCGGCCAGTCGCTCGGTGTCGCGGTGATCGGCACCGTGGTCACCTCGGCCGTGGTCGGCCCGGTCGCCACCGGCTTCGCTCCGGCCAGCCACGCCGGCTGGTGGATCGTGACCGGGCTGGGCGTCGCGATCCTCGTCCTCGGGCTGGTCACCACCACCGCCTGGGCCACCGGCACCGCCACCCGGGTGGCCGCCCGCCTGGGCGGCGACCCGCTCCCGGCCCGCCCCGTCGTACGGGAGGCCCCGCCCGAGCGGCTACCATGACCACTACGGCGGAAGAGCCGGCCGGGCGGTCGCGACGGGTCCTTCGGGGCCCGCCGAGGAACGTCCGGGCTCCACAGAGCAGGGTGGTGGGTAACGCCCACCCGGGGTGACCCGCGGGACAGTGCCACAGAAAACAGACCGCCCACCGCTTCGGCGGTGGGTAAGGGTGAAACGGTGGTGTAAGAGACCACCAGCGACCGGGGTGACTCGGCCGGCTCGGTAAACCCCACCTGGAGCAAGGTCAAGATCGGTGCCTCCGGGCACCGTGCGCGGATGACCGAGGGCTGCTCGCCCGAGTCCGCGGGTAGACCGCACGAGGCTGTCGGCAACGGCAGCCCTAGATGGATGACCGCCTCCCCGGGCCGCGCGAGCAGCCCGGGAGACAGAACCCGGCGTACAGGCCGGCTCCATCCGCCGTACCAGGGGCTTTGCCCCCGGAAGGGCCTCTGACCTGCGTCGGAGGCCCTTTCCGATCTTTCAGGGGCTTACCGTGTTAGGCGGCAAAACGTCCTTCGAAAGTCCCTCGGACAGAGCTGAAAGTCCCTGAAGAGAAAAAAGTCCCACGAGATGATCTTGATTTGGTGCCGGTGGTCGCAAGCCGCGTGCCTCGGGCCTGCCCACTTCCTGAGGATGCCGAGCACTCCTCCGGCCACTGAAGGGACGATTGGGAGTGACTTGCACGCCCATGGCATGCTGTTGACGTGATCAGAGAAGCTTTCGAGACCGTCATCCGTGAGGACGGGACCGTCGAGCTTCCCATGGGAATCATTGCCGAGGCCGGCCTCGCGGTTGGTTCGAGGGTCATCGCATTCAGTGACGGTGACGGCAGGATCGTCCTACGGCGAGAGGCCGATGCCGCTGACGACCTGCTCAACGGGCGTCCGCTCTGACTGCGTCACCGCATTGACCGCAGGCGCTCAGCGGCGACCGTCTCGATCACGAGTCGAGCCGCCTCCTCCGCCGGGACGTGCTCCCAGATCCGAAGCACCTTCCAACCGGCCTGCTCGAGTAGGTGGTCCGTTTCCGCGTCCCGTGCCTTGTTTCCCTCGATCTTCTCGGTCCAGAAGTCCCTGTTCGTCTCGGGAACGCTCCGATGCTCGGCACAGCCGTGCCAATAGCAGCCGTCCACGAAGACCGCCACCTTCACCTTCGTGAACACGATGTCCGCCGTACGTCGGAGTGTCGGTACCGGCCGGATCGAGACCCGATACCGGAGACCCTCCCGGTGCAGTAGTGATCGGAGCCGTAGCTCGGGCTTCGTGTTCTTCCCCTTGTTTCCCTGCATCGACTTCCGCGTCCCGGGAGACGATGCCCACGAGCCTTCGGCAACCAGCGCGGACGAGAGCAGCCCGGACGCTGCGGCCAACCGCCAGCCCTGACGCAGGTTCTCCGCGCGAGTGGGACGATCGGCCTCCCCCAGGGGAACGTACTTCGAACGGCCGTCGACAGACCATCGGAGCGCGACTCTGACCCGTCCGGTGCGGCCGGATCGGCTCAGCACGACCGTTGCCGACCGGAGACGCCCCGCACCGGCGTCCACCAGCCGGCGGCCGGCGCCTCCGGCCGCACGGTCCTGCTCCCGAGATAGCTGCGCTCTGCTGAGCCCCCGCCTTGGACGCCATGATTGGTCGGGTGCGGCCTTCTCCAGCGACCTGCTCGTGTTCTTCTCTGCCACTGCCGTCCCCCGGCTTTCGAGAATGCGCTTAGATTCCGACGATACGGGCGGCTGGGCGCTGCCGTTGCACGCTTCAGGCCCGATATCCGAACCCGCCCGGCTACGGCAGGGAGCGGTCGCGCCCCCTTTGCGGCCTCTGGGATGCCGCCGACGGCCTCGGCGCACTCAGGGAGTCCGAGCCGGCTTTCGAAGGCCAGCGGGTGACTGTAGCGCGAAATCCCGGCGGATGTCGTTTGGGCCGACCCCGGCTCCGGGACGACGGCCAGACCGCCTCGGGAGACGCGAGTCGACCCGGCTCTGAAAGACATGGACGACGGGCGGCACTACACCACCCAAGTCGGAAACCGTCACCAACCACTACGTTCATGAACGAATCACCCGCCGAGTCGGGAGCAACACACCATCGGTTCTGCGTAGGCCCGGAGTAGCCGGTACCGTCTTCGCGACAGGGAGCTAGCGAAGGGGGGCCTGTGGCGTCTCAGGTGGTGTCATACGAACTGGATCCGGGCACGGTGGTGCAGTTCGAGATCGAGCCGACGGATGAATACCAGCAAGTCGGCGCTGATCAGATTCTCGGCCGGGTACAGGAGGCCGTGCGTCCGGCCGTTGAGGCCGCACGAACCGTGATGGACCAGGTGGCGAGGCTTCGCCCCGCAGAGGTCGAGGTCTCGTTCGGTATCAAGGTGAACGGCTCGGCCAACTGGGTGGTCGCCAAGGCTGCGACGGAGGCCAACTTCGGCGTGAAGCTCATATGGCGGCCCGACGGCGACCAGGCCGGAGCCGAGGTCGACCCTCAGGGATGAGCGCCGCAACCTCGGACGGTCGCCGGCCGCGGGTGGACGGCTGGGTGGCAGCCGTCCATCAGTCCGAACTCGACGACAGACCGCTCGGCTCGGGATTCCTCGTCGATGCCTATCGAGTGCTGACCTGCGCTCACGTCGTCTTCTCTCAGGATGAGCTGCGCAGCCAACTATGGGTGGCGTTCCCGAAGGCCGATGAGCTGATGCATCGCCGGATCAAGGTCCGCCGCGTGGTGGCGCCCGAAGCCACCCGTAAGGTGAGGGATGTGGCGGTTCTGATCCTCGAGGAGCCGGTGTCCGAGGAGTTCGCCGCGCCGTTGCGTCGACCGAGGCCGGATGATCTGCTCGGCAGTTCGTGGTGGTCCTTCGGCTTCGCCGACGACCTGGGGGACTCGTCGGACGGCCTGGTCGGCGAGTCGATCTCCTACGGCTGGGTCCGCCTGGATACCGAGCGCCGTTCGATCCGTCCCGGCGACAGTGGCGCTGCGCTTTGGGCTGCCGACTATCAGGCCGTCGTCGGAATGGTGGGACAGGCGCGGACGAACGGAGGCGAGGCCCGCGCCCTGACCATGTGGGCCATCGCCGACTACCTGCCGGATGAGAAGCTGCAGCTGCTTACCGACTGGGCGGTCGAGGACGCGGGCGAAGCCGGGCTGTCCGAATGGGGCTGGACGCTCACGGGAGATGTCGAAGCGGGCCGACACTGGCGTCCCCGGGCCCGCGGTGTGAGTACGGATGCCGAGCGAGGCATGCGATTCCGTGGCCGTGCGGCAGCGTTGACCACGGTCGTCGACTGGATCACCCGATCGGCCGGCGATCGCAGGCAGGTCCTGGTCGTAACCGGATCCCCCGGAGTCGGGAAATCCGCGGTGCTGGGCCGCATCGTCACCACCGCCGATCAGCGGATCGCGGTGACCCTACCGCCCGAGGACGACGCCGTTCGAGCGCCAGAGGGATCTGTGTCCTGTGCGGTTCACGCAAAGGGCAAGACCGCTCTGGATGTGGCCTGTGAGATCGCCTCCGCCGCCTCCGCCGCACTTCCGGGGGACGTCGACGACTTGCCTCTTTTGATGAGGACCGCACTGGGCGGACGGCCGCCGGGAGCGTTCGCCGTCGTGGTCGACGCCCTCGACGAAGCCGCGACGCCCAACGACGCGCGGGCGATCATGAGGTCGATCGCGATTCCTCTTACGGAGACGTGTGCGGACCTCGGCGTGACGGTGGTGGTCGGCTGCCGACGTGTAGACGGCGAGGGTGACCTCATCGCGCCGTTCGGCGGCGCCGTCGAAATCCTGGACCTCGACAGTCCGAGGTTCTTTGCGCAAGAGGACTTGGTCGCCTACACGCTGACGACACTTCAACTGTTCGGTGACGAGCGATCGGACAACCCGTACAACGTACGACTCGCAGCCGACGCGGTGGCCGAACGGATCGCCGTCATCGCGCAGGGCAACTTCCTGATCGCCGGACTGGTCGCACGTTTCCACGGCATGCACGACCGCACTGCGATCGAGCCGGCCTCGATCTCCTTCACGCCGACCGTCGACGCAGTACTCCGGGACTACCTCACCTTCCTGCCGTCGCTGGATGGCATTCCGGCAGGTGACGTCCTTACGGCGCTGGCCTACGCGGAGTCTCCCGGGATGACGCTCGGTCTCTGGGCCACTGCAGTGGGTGCCCTAGCCGGTCATACCCCGGCCCTGAACGACTTGCGGGCGTTCGCCCGAGCCTCTGCGGCGAACTTCCTGATCGAGTCGAGTGATACCGCCGCTCAAGCGAGTGCCTTCAGACTGTTCCACCAAGCGCTGAACGAAGCGCTCGTCGCCAGCCGGGCAGCCGAGATAGCGATCGCCGACGAACGTGCCATCGCCCTCGCCTTCCAGCGCCTCGGTAGCGACACGGGCTGGGAAGGCGCTCCCCATTACCTGCTTCGCGCGTTGCCCGACCATGCCGCCCGGGGCGGTGTCATCGACGACCTGCTCGAGGACGACTCCTATCCCCTCCACGCCGACCTTCGTCGGCTGGTGCCGGCCGCCAAGGCTTCGACCTCGGCTGCGGGACGTACCCGTAGCCGATTGCTGCGAATGACCCCGCAGGCACTCGACGCGGCGCCGGAGGACCGGGTAGCCCTCTTCAGTGTGACGGAGACACGCGAACACCTGGGCCACACGTATCGCGACGCCGGGCTTCGCGCGCCGTATCGCGGGGTCTGGGCCGCAGGGGCACCTCACCGGGAAGAGATCGTTCTCGAAGGCCACGGTGACTGGGTCAATGCCGTGTGCGTGCTTCCGATGGAGGGCCGCGCCACTCTCGCCAGCGCCGCGAACGACGGTACCGTCCGTCTCTGGAACCTCGATACAGGAGACCAACTGCGGGTTCTCGAAGGCTACAACAACTCGGTTCAGGCCTTGTGTTCCGTCTCGGCGGGGGGCCGGCCACTTCTCGCGACCGCCGGGAACGATTCTGTGGTTCGCCTCCGGGATCCCGAGTCCGGAGTGCTGTCGCACGCCCTTGAAGGGCACACCGGAGCAGTCAGGGCCGTGCTCGCGGTCGAGACGTCCGGCAGGTCGCTTCTCGTGACCGCCGGGAACGACTCG
>NZ_JBIVVS010000002.1:437591-621659 GCF_044768625.1 Kitasatospora sp. NPDC091207 | reverse complement strand
CCACGGTTCGCGTGTGGGACCCGAAGTCGGGCGAGTCGGTGCACGTACTCGAGGGGCACGACGGTTGGGTCAACGCCGTGTGTGCCGTCTCGGTGGAGGGACGGACGCTTCTCGCGACCGCCGGGAACGACTCTGTGGTTCGTTTGTGGGATCCGGAGTCCGGTGCCGGTTACGGATACCTAGAAGGACATGCGGGTGCGGTATTGGCGGTGTGTGCCGTCGACGTGGGGGACCGGCCGCTTCTCGCCACCGCCGGTGACGACTCCACGGTTCGCGTGTGGGACCCGAAGTCGGGCGAGTCGGTGCACGTACTCGAGGGGCACGACGGTTGGGTCAACGCCGTGTGTGCCGTCTCGGTGGGGGGCCGGTCGCTTCTCGTGACGGCCGGTGATGATTCCATGGTTCGCATGTGGGATCCGGAGGCCGGTGTGGCGTGTGGGGGGCTTGAGGGCCATACCGATCGGGTGTTGGCAGCGTGTGCCGTCTCGGTGGGGGGTCAGCCACTGATCGTGACGGCCGGTGATGATTCCATGGTTCGTGTGTGGGATCCGGAGGTCGGAGCGGTTTCCGGCGGACTCGGGGGCCCTACCGGCCGGGTGTCGGCGGTGTGTGCCGTCTCGGTGGGAGGCCGGCCGCTGGTCGTGACCGCCGGACACGACGCCGGCGTTCAGTTGTGGGATCCGGAGTCCGGCGTCGTACGGCGAACCCTGGAAGGTCGCACCGGCCGGATTAGAGCCCTCTGCGCCCTGTCCACGAGTGATCGCAGTCTGCTCGTCACGGCCGGCGATCACACGATCCGTCTTCGGGATGCCGGTACCGGTGAGATTCTGCATAGCTTTGAAGGACACCCGGACGGAATCAATGCAGTATGCGAGGTCCCGATCGGTGATCGGACTCTGCTCGCCACTGCTGGCGACGACCGAACCGTTCGCCTGTGGGACCCCGAGGCCGTCGAGTCCTCGCGGACCTTCGACAGCGAAACCGGGTCGTTCAGCGCGGTATGCGCACTCTCGACGGGTGGTCGCACCCTGCTCGCGGCTGCAGGCGAGCGCCTCGCCGCGGTCGGCGGCGGGACGGTGATTCGCCTTTGGGACCTGGAATCCGGCAACATGCGGTGGACCTTCGAAGGCCACACCAAGGCGGTTAACGCCGTGTGTGCCGTGCCGCTGGGCGATCGCACTTTGCTCGCTTCCGCCGGCGACGATCGCACGGTTCGTCTGTGGGACCCCGAGACCGGCGATGCGGTTTCCGTTCACGAGGGCCACACAAGCCGGGTCACGGCTGTCCGGGCGGTCGTGACGGGTGATCGGACCCTTCTGGTGACTGCGGGAAACGACCACACGGTCCGGCTCTGGGATCCCTTCGTCTCCCATGCGGTGCGGGTCATTCCCGTTCGTTCCCCGGCGCTTTCCGTTGAAGAGGTCGACGGGCTGGTCGTAATCGGCCTGAACGACGGGGTGATGGCCTTGGCCATCACCCCGGCAGCGGTATCGCTGATGAATACGCCACGGTCCTCGGGCTTGCGCTCCGCTGCGGGTCGGAATGCGCGCGGTCTAGCCGCTGAAGCCGAGAGGAGCAGCCTGTGAAGAACACTAGCGTTTTTTTCCGGTGCGGTAAGAGCGCGACGGCGCGGACTTCGAATAATATTGACCTTATCGAACGAGATCGGGGAACGGTCGACTGCTATGACCGATGAATTCGACGGAATGTACGACACGTTCAAGGCGCTTCTTGACACGTTCACTCCGGCAGACTCGATTAAGCGGCTGGAGCAGTTCGGTATCGGCCCCGATGTTATCCAGCAAATCCGAGACCGGCACGAACGGGATGCGATTCGTGTCAGGGAGCTCGAGGAACCCCATGTCGTAGAGGACGGGACTCGCGAAACCTGGTACACGGGCTCGCAGCCCAAGGACAAGTGTTGGCCGGCGATCGAGGCCCTGCTTCGTAAGGACGGATGGCCGGAGCCGGCGGTCAAGAGTCTCGATGACTCCTCTTACCGCATCGTGTCGTTGCTCAACCATCCGCGGGAGAGGGCCTTCTCCACGCGCGGTCTTGTCGTCGGTTACGTGCAGTCCGGCAAGACGACCAATTTCACGTCGGTCGTGGCGAAGGCTGCAGACCGTGGCTACAAGCTGTTCATCGTCCTCGCGGGCGTCCACAACGGCCTTCGTCGCCAGACCCAGGCGCGACTGATTCAGCAGCTCGTGGAGCCGAATCCAACCTTGTGGTCCCAGCTAACGGGGCCCGACAAGGACTTCACTCCGCAGGAGAACCCGGCCTCGTATTTCGGCAAGAGCAACAAGACGCATGTGCTGTGCGTGGTGAAGAAGAATGCAGCGGTGCTGCGCAAGCTCGCTCGTTGGCTCGATCAGGCGTCGGAGTACCTGCAGGATTGCCCGGCGCTGATCATCGATGACGAGGCCGATCAGGCGACCGTGGCGACGAAGTCGATCAACCCGCTGATCTTGAGCATCATGGAGAGTCTGCCGAAGTGTGCGTACCTCGGCTACACCGCGTCCCCGTTCGCCAACCTGCTGATCGATCCGAGCGCCGAGGACCTTTACCCGAAGGACTTCGTGGTCAATCTGCCGAAGCCAACCGGTCATTTCGGTACGGAGGTTCTGTTCGGGCGCTATGCGCTCGACGGTGAGGATCCGGAGCAGGTCGACGACGGGCACGACATGATTCGGTCGATCCCCGAAGAAGACGTGCCGTACGTGCGTCCCGCCACGAAGGCGGACGTCGACGGCTTCGAGCCGGTTATCACCGACTCCCTTCGTGAGGCCGTCGAATACTTCTGGCTTGCCACGGCCGCTCGACGCGTGCGCGACAGGGGGAATCCGCACAACACGATGTTGATCCACACCAGCGTCAACACGGCGGTACACAACAGCTTCGAGTGGCCGCTCGAGCGACTGCGCGATCGGTCTGCGGAGGCCCTGGCGGATCCCGATTTCGTCGCTCGGCTGCGCGGGCTGTGGGACCGAGAGACCGCCCGCGTCGCAGCCGATGAGTTTCACGAGACGAAGGTGGCATTCGACCGACTTCTTCCGGAACTTCCGGGCGTCCTCGCGAGCTGCCGGATCATTATGGACAACTCCAGCAGTGAAGCCCGACTGGACTATGAGAACGGTCCGGTCGTGGCGATCGCAGTGGGCGGTAACACCCTTTCCAGGGGACTTACCCTCGAAGGCCTGTCGGTCAGCTACTTCGTCCGCTCGGTGTCGGCGTACGACACGCTCCTGCAGATGGGACGCTGGTTCGGGTTCCGAAACGGATACGCGGACCTTCCGCGGATCTGGATGACCGACGAGCTCGCCGGGTGGTTCCGTCACATCGCCACCGTCGAGACCGAGATGCGTCGAGATATCGACGTCTACATGACCGAGGCCGAGACACCGCTCACCTTCGCCGTGCGTCTTCGTACGCATCCGGCGATGCGTGTCACCGCGGCCGCCAAGATGCGGGGCGCCGTCATGGCCGCCTCCTCTTACGGCGGGAAGCGCGTTCAGACCCATTACTTTCACACCAATGCCGAATGGCTGAGGGGCAATCTCGCTGCCGCCCGGACGCTCGTGACCGCGGCCAAGACACATTCGGTGCGGATGGAGGAACGCCCTGAGGACGGTCGCTACATCCTCCGCGACGTGCCGCACGAGCTCGTGACCGACTTCCTGGCGTCGTATCAGTTCCATGAGAAGTCCCAGGAGAACGACGGCGACCTGATCACGGGCTACATCAGGAAGCGAGTCCGTACGGCCGGCTCGCTGGGCAGGTGGAACATCGCGATCGTCGGCCACCCCCGTGGTACCGAGGACAAGCCTCTGACCTTCGCAGAAGGCGTAACGGTCGGCCGGATCAGCCGCGCCCGCGTCACCACCACCAGCCCCACGCCCGACTTCGCCGACATCAAGACGCTGATGAGCCGCCGCGACGCCGCCGTCGACCTGGTGGGCGACACGGCCAAGCTCGCGGAGCAGGAGATCAAGGCCGAGCGGATGCGTCAGTTCCCCGACCACGGCCTGCTGGTCCTCTACCCGATCGACAAGGTCTCGACGCCCGACCCGTCCAAGCAGCAGCGGCGTGAGCCGTTGAACGCAGAAGAACACGTCATCGGCGTCGGCCTGGTCTTCCCCGAGCCGCGGGGCTTGGACAGCACGGTGGAGAAGTACATCTCGGCCGACCTCTCCGGGATCCAGATCGAAGACGAGGACTACAGCTTCCTCGACGGTGAAGGCGCATGACCGACAGCGCGCTCCGGAAGGTCGTCGAGCAACACTGGACCGCTCTCGAGACCGAACAGGCCAGCGGTGAACGACGCCTGCGAGTCTCCCAGCTCCCCGTGAGCACCGACGGCGGACCCTTGGCGGTGGGCGTCGATCGCGACGGCCACCGCCACCTCCTCGTGCCGATCCACTCGCATCAGAAGGTCCGGACGGGCCTGGACGGTCCTGTTCTCCGGCTGCGTAAGCGACCTTTGGGGGACAAGGAGATCTATCAGACGTACGCCGATCTCGGATGTCTGCGAGGTGACCTCAACGATCTGTTCACGGAACTGTGCGTGGAGGTTCTGGTCGTAGCCGAGAGCATGCCGGAGACCCCGGTCAAGGCCCTATACCGCGTGCTCGACCGGTGGCGTGCGCTGTTCCGTACAGAGAACAAGCCGCTGGGCCCAGCGCAACTTGCCGGTCTGTTTGGAGAGTTGATCCTACTCAATCGGCTTCTAGGCCAGGACCCGAGCGCTCACCGGCTCTGGCGCGGCCCGCGTGGTCACAGCCACGATTTCTCGACGGCGACCACCGCCGTCGAGGTGAAGTCCACCACGGTCGGGGAGGGACGTAGACCGCGGATCCACGGGCTCGACCAACTGGAGCCACCGGCGGACGGTCTCCTTTGCCTGGCGTGGTTCCGCCTTCAACGAACCACCGCAGACGGCCTGGGCACCGGATTCATCGAGTCGATCGAACGGGCGCTTCGGCTCTGCGACGACGAGAGCGCGCTACTCGAACTGCTCGCTTCGGCCGGCTTCCACCCCTCCCACGGCGATCACTACCGGGATGTGCGCTTCGTGATCACCGAGGAGACGTGGTATCGAGTCGATGCCGAGTTCCCCGGATTGACGAGCCAAGCCCTCGCGGCGGCAGGCGTGCCGGTGACGGTTCTGGAGGTCGAGTACACGATCGACCTGTCCGGAGAACATCCCGTGCCGTTGACGCACGACACCGTGTCCGAGGTGATCAACACCATGATCCAGGAGTCCGTGTGACGGAGCCCCGCTGGTTGTCCCAGCCGTTCCCTCCGGAAGGCGCAAGCGCGGCCGAAGGCATCCGTAACCAGCTCGGACGCCCCGAACTCGACCTTCTCACCATCTTGGTGCGGGAGTCCGCGCAGAACAGTTGGGACGCGCGCCTGGAAGGCTCCCCCGAACCGGTCGACTATCGAATCGACCTGGGGACGGTCGGCCCCGCACACGTACGCGAGTGGCGTGACCTGCTTCTGGGCGGGGCACCGATGAGCGCCCATCTCCCGCTGCGGGAGTCGCTGATGCGTGGCGTGATTCGAGTGCTGGCGATCTCCGACCGGGGCACCCGAGGTCTCGGTGGACCCACCAGAGCCGATGACGCGATCGGCGACGACCGAGATTTCGTTTCGTTCATCCGCAACATCGGCGAACCGCGTAATACGGCTCTCGGTGGCGGCACTTACGGTTTCGGCAAGGGCATCTTCTACCTGCTTTCCAGATGCGGCACGATCCTGGTACACACGCGTTGCCGGACCGACGAGGGAGGGTACGAGACCAGGCTCATCGGTTGTGCCCTGTGGAAGAGCTACGTCGCCCCTGGGCCCGCCGGCGAACGTCGGTACACCGGCAGGCATTGGTGGGGCGATTCCTCGGGCCCGGTCGTCGAACCCCTCGTGGGGGCCGAAGCCGAGGCCACGGCCCGACGCCTCGGTCTCAAGCCGTTCGGTCCCGACGAGACGGGCACCACGATCGTGGTCGTAGACCCTTACCTTGAGGACCTCGAGCCCGCGGCCGCGGCAGACTACCTCGCAGAGACCGTGACCTGGCATCTGTGGCCGAAGATGATCGCTACCGGTACCGGACAGCCCGCGATGCGTTTCACCGTCGTTTGCGACGGCCGGGATCATCCGGTCCCCGACCCGCGGCAGACACGCCCACTCGACATGTTCGTCGCCGCTTACGAGGCCATGATCGGCCCGAACGGTACCGACATCGAGTGCCGCAAACCCAAGAAGCACCTCGGCAGGCTCGGCCTGGTCACCCGGATCATCCCGCCCCTGGAACCCAGCAGCGCCTCCCGACTGCTCGGGATGGAAGACCTCGTCCATCACGTCTGCCTCATGCGGCCCGCCGAATTGGTCGTCACCTACCACCCCGGACCCAAGCCACCGAGCGTGAACCAGGGCTATGCCGGAGTATTCCGGGGAGACCCGGACATGGACGACGCATACGCGAGGGCCGAGCCACCGACGCACGACTCCTGGCATCCTCAGTCACTCGACTACCCCGATAGCACCTTCGTCCGGACGACGTTCCGGCGCATTCAGGAACAGATCGACGGGCTGCTCGCACTCGGAGGGACCGCCCGCCCCGGTGCCGCCAAGGTGGCACTGGGAGCGGCCAGCTCGCTCTTCGCAGGGCTTGTGGGAGGCGCTTGGGGAATCGGCGGAGCAACGGACTACCGCAGACCCGGCAGCACGGCGACCCCCTCTTCGCGTGCCTCGGAGGTCGACGAGCACGAGCTCCTCGAACCGGTCGACTCAGGCCGCCCCCCGGCGACTACCGGTTCCGCGACTACTCACCCGGCGTCAGGGGAGTCCGGCGCGGAAAGCGGTGATCCCGATCCGGGTGCCGCGCACGGCCACGGAGTAGCCGCTCCCGGAGGCGGTTCCTCTCGCCGTCGCCCCCGCGTGAAGTATCTCGGCGATCCCTACTACGACGACGGTTCCGACACCGCAGTCCTCGTGCAGGAGTTCATGTTGCCCGTACCCGGGCGCCAGCGAGTTCGCGTCGACCTGGCGGTCACTTTGCCGGGCAGCGGCGGACGAGAGTTGGACCCGCCCCTGGACGCGCGGATGCCCGAGCTCGTCGGCTGGCAGGACGCTACGGGACGCCTCCACACCGACCCGTCGTTCGAAATCGACGGAAGTGACGTCGTCTGGCGAGCTGTGGTCCGTCCCGCTCCGGACACCATGACCGAGATCGACATCAAGGTCGAGGCGGTGAGAGCCCAGTGAGCCGTCGGGCACTCCCGTATCGAATTCCGTCCGAAGACGTCGTCCAGGTCGACCCCTGGGACCTGATCACCGACGACGGCCACATTCCCATGCCCGAGGCCCTGCCCGACTGGGACTACCAGATGGATCTGCACCTGCGTAGAACCATCCGGATCGACCAGGATCGAGCACGCTCCCAGGCAGGACTCCCGCCCGAAGCCGTGCTCATGCTCGCCGCCGTTTGGACGGCCACCGGCTCCAACCTCAGCGGCCCGGCCCAGCACGTCCGCCTGACAGGCGGCGGATCGGTCACCGTCTCGCTCGACGTCCGGCTTCGAGGATCCGATCTGGGTGGACTCCTCCTCGTGGATACCGCCCTCCTACTCGCTGAACACCGAAGCGACGGCCGGCCGTCCTCGCCACGCCGCGCCGGATCGGTCCTGTGGAGTGACCGCTCGGCCCTGCGGCTTCAGGGCGACGCACCGCAATTCCCGATGGCAGTGATCGACTTCGGGCGGACCTCCTTTCCAGACGGTGCGGCTTGGCATCTGCAGATCAGCGGCAACCTGGAGAGCGCGACCATGGGCTCGCTTCTTCTGCTGGTCAATGAGCGGAACACGGCCGTCGCCACGGCCTTCGAAAACGCCGGCAAGCCGCGAGACATCGACAGGGTCGTGCTGTCCGCGGTGTACGCGGACACCGCGCGGACCATGATCGAACACGCGCTGTCACTCGACGAGTTCGTCGATGGCGCCGACTTCCCGGCCGAGTCGCTCGGCGAGACCCTGACGGCGCTGTTCGATCAGTTGTTTCCCGGTCGCTCGATCAGTGACACGAGGTTGCGCCGATATCAGTCACCGAGCCTGTTCGCCTCGGAAATACAGGAAGCCGTGAAGATCTTCGAGGTGTCGCGATGAGCAATCTCTACCCCCGGCTGCTTTCCGGCCAGGCTCGACGCCTGTTCGACGAATACTGCCAGCTCCCGCTTGCCCAACTTACGAAGCGGGTGGCCACGTCCCACGACTCCGCGGTCTACGTCGCGACTGGAGGCGACCGGATTTCCGAGGCCCGGCTCAGCCGGCTGCGTGGCCTGGTGCTGGATCTCGCCGCGGATGCCGGCTTTCCAGAGCCGGCCGGTCGCGCGCGGAACGCCGAGTTCGACATCCGACTCGCGGCGCTGTTGCACTCGGAGATGGGGCTGGTCCCCGCCGAAGCCGCTGCACGGGACGTGTGGGCCTTCCTGGCCTTGGTCCTGCTGCCGGACGTGGCCTATTGGCGCTACCCCGAACCGCCCAGAGACCGCATACTCGGCACCGACCTCACTCGTCATGTCTTCGGTCGTCTGTGGTGGCGGGCCCAACTCGTCCATTCCTCTGGCGACCCGGAGCCCTACGGCGCGCTCGGAATCCTCGGCGAGGCCGCATTCGACCAGATCTATGCTCGCCGAGCAGCGCTCGGTGGAAGCCCGCACACGGTCAAGGCCATCCTGCGGGTCTGGAACGGACTCGACCTGCGAGGCCTGAACGAACGCGACACTCTGCGTGACTTTCTCAAGAGAATGCTGCGGCTCGCCCCGTTCGTCCTCTTCGATGGAATCGAGGAGCGGGCGCTCGATGAGGAAATGCGGGCCGTCGCTCATGAATCGGTGACCGCACTGCTACGAGCGTCCTCCCCGGCACCTCCATCGCCAGGAGCATCGGATCGGGCCTCCGCGCCCGTTCCGGCGCACACACAGTCCAAGGCCCGGCCGGCGAGTGATGCTCCCCGTGAAGTGTCGTCACGGCTCACCTCACTGGAGATCTGTGCCGGGTCCGGAGCCCAGGCACTCGGTCTCGAGCGCGCGGGCTTCGAACCGATCCTCCTACTCGACCGCAGCCCCAAGGCGTGCGCGACCATATCCCTCAACCGCCCCCACTGGGACGTGCGCTGCAACGAGATCGGGGACTTCGACCCTCTGGAGCACCCGGAGGCGCTAGAGGTGGACCTGCTCAGCGGTGGCCTGCCTCGAATCAAATCGGCAGCCGCAGTGCGGAGGGCCGACGACGAGGAACCACGCAAGGTGCTCGAAGCCGCATTGAGACTGGTGGCCCTAGTCCGACCCAAGGCGGTTCTCCTCGAGAACCTCGCCGACCTCGTCGCAAGTCCGGATTTCGCCGCCGACCGTGCTTGGATCGAAGCCGAGCTGGTGCACGCCGGTTACCATTCGAACTGGGCGGTGCTCGACGCCGCGGACTTCGGTGTGCCCCAGCACCGGAAGAGTGGATTTCTCGTCGCTCTCCTTGAGCCTTTCAGTCCCGGCTTCTTCTGGCCGGAGCCCATCGGCAGGCCCGCGCCGACCGTCGGTGACGTACTTGGGGCTTCCATGGCCAGCCACGGTTGGCCCGGTGCCGACACCTGGTCCGCCCGAGCGGATCGCGTGGCGCCCTCGCTCGTGGGCGGCTCGGAGAACCGAGGAGGGGCAGACCTCGGTCCCACCGGGAGCAAACGAGCCTGGGCCGCTCTAGGGGTGGACGGCAACAGCCTCGCTAACGATCCTCCGAGTGCCGGCTTCCCGGCGGACGGGTATCCCAAGCTCACGGTGAGGCAGGCGGCGATGATCCAGGCGATCCCGGCCGACTGGCAGCTGGCAGGCGGGAAGACCGCCGAGTACCGGCAGGTCGGCCATGCTCTGCCGCCACCGGTGGCGGAGGCCGTGGGTCGCGCGATTGCCCGCGCCCTTGAGGTCGGCGGGGGAGTATAGGTCCACCTACACACCGGCAGGTTCGAAGGAGCGATTTCGCCGGCTAGCATAGGGGTCGACCCGAGTCCGTGACGCGGGAGAGCGGCACGAACCGAGGCTCTCCCGTACCCCCACCCCGCAAGGAAACCGCGTGTCTGCGCCCTTCAAGATCATCGACCTGTTCGCCGGCCCGGGAGGGCTGGACGTGGCAGCGCAGGCGCTCGGCCTTCCGGTGGTCACGGGCATCGAATTGGACGAGGATGCGTCTGCTACACGCACGGCGGCCGGTCTGCCGACGAAAACCCGGGACGTGCGCGAGTTCAAGCCGAGCGATTTCGAGGACGCCAATGTGCTGGTAGGCGGCCCGCCGTGCCAGACCTTCACCGTCGCCGGGAACGGTGAGGGCAGGGCAGCGCTTGATAAGGTTCTCGAATTCGCGAATCGCTACGCCGCGGTGCAGCCCGGGCAGCACAACGAGGAGTTCGCGGCGATTCGCGACGATCTCAAGCAGCTCAGTGACGAACGTACCGGGTTGGTCCTGGAACCGCTGCGGTGGGCGCTTGAAGCACTCATCGACGGACGTCCTTACCAGGCGATCGTGCTAGAGCAGGTACGCGCGGTACTCCCGGTCTGGCGGGCGTTCGGCGAGATCCTGAAGGCCAAGGGCTACACGGTGGCAGACCCGGAAATCCTCCACACCGAGGAGTTCGGGGTTCCCCAGACCCGCCGTCGCGCCATTCTGATCGCCCGATGGGCGGGCGATGGTGCCCGGCTCGAGGGGGAGCCGAAGCTTCCCAAGCCCTCTCACCGACGTTATGCGAAGGGGACGGACCGGAATTCGGGAGATTCGTCCCGTCTCCCCTGGGTGACGATGCGGGAGGCGCTGGGGCGAACGGACCGCTTCGAGGTGATCTCCAACTACGGTACCGGTGGTAACCCGAAGGACCGAGGGCGACGCCGGTACGACGAGCCTTCCGCCACCGTGACCGGCAAGGGTTCGCGCAACAAACTCGAGTGGCATGGCCGGGATCTGGGCGCGTTCTCCCTCTCAGAGCTGGGTGTGCTCCAGACCTTTCCCCGTGACTATCCGTGGCGCCGACAGAACGGTGACGACGTCGACGCGCCCGGTGTGCGAAGCGTAATCGCCCAGCAGATCGGCAATGCCGTGCCGCCACGGCTGGGCATGCATGTCCTCGCGTCCGCGCTCGATTTCAAGCGCGAGGATCTCGAAGCAGCGATCAAGCTTCGGTACGACTACTGAGCTCAGGCGCCGTGCGGCGCATGCCGGAGCCGCCGGGCCGACCACGGGTGGACACGTCCGGGCGGCCGAGCACCTGGGAGACGTAGCCACGGACCGGGCCTGCCAGCGGCGGTTGCCGATGGCGCCGCACTCATCGCGGGCGCTGATGAGTGCGGCGGTGGGGATACGGGGCATGGGGTTCCCGACGTGGGTGGGAGTGGAAGATCAGGGCCGGGCGGTGACCGGCACGCTGAGACGGGCGAGGGTGACGGTGGCGGCGAGTGTCTCCTCGACGGGCAGCCACGGGATGCACTCGAGTAGCGCGGCGCGGGTCGCGGACCGGGCGGGGTCGGCAGTGTCGCAGCCGACGACGACGGCGCTCTTCGACCGGCCTAAAGAGGTGAGACTCGTAGAGATCCTGGATCCGTAGCGGGCCGATCGGCCGCCAGAACAGGACGACGTCGGCCAGGCGAATGGTGCGGTCCTGCCAGCCGAACGGCACCCACGTCGCATCGCATAGGGGTCGACAGTGGGGTTGCGCGACGGCCGAGGGTTGAGGACGGTGCGGTCGAAGCGCGCGGCGGCGAGCAGATCGGCCGTCTCGCTCTGCCAGTCCGGGCAGCCGATGCTCTGCCCGGCCAGGTAGACCGACGGCGCGCCATCGGGATCGAACCGCTGGGGGCTTCGACATATCTCATCGGGAGACCGCCTCGGGCCGGGGCGGCCTGTGCTCAGCAGCACGGGGTCGCCGCCGGACAGCCCGGTGCGCGGCAGGTCGGCGAGGACGGCCGTGTCGACCACGATGGCGCAGCGGTCGCGCAGATGGCGGTCCAGATCCCGGCTCGCCAGGGTGTCGCCGACGGGTAGTGGTGGCGTGCTCATCAGCTCTTTCGCGTCGTTGGAGTGCGGCCCTGGCCCGAACGGCCGCCATGCGTTTGGTGCGGGGTCCATCGATCAGGCGGCCGGTGGGTGCCGGTCGCCGCCGGTGTCGGAGCGAGTCGCCGCGTGAGCGCGGTAGTTGACGAGGCGGTCCACGGTGGCGAGGGCGGTGAGCGAGGCGAGGGCGAAGATCCCCAGGTACAGCTGCTGGCGGACCTCGACACGGTGCTGGACGAGGTACAGGGCGGCGGCGCCGACCTGGAGGCCGAGTAGGAAGCAGCCACCCCCACCACCGCGCGGCCCGCTCTATGCGCCGGGTGCTCACGCGGCCAGTGGGTTGGAGGCCGCGGCCCGGCGCAGGGGTTCGGCAGGCCAGGACGGATCTATGGCGCTGAGCACGGTCAGCCCGGACAGGACACCGACGAGGCTCGCCTGGACCTGGCTTCCGACGCCCAGTTGGGAGAGCAACGTCTTGATGTAGGTGCGCATTGTGGTCGGCGCTATGCCGAAATCGGCGGTCAGCTCCGGGATGGAGCGCCCGACGGCCAGCCGTCGAGGATCTGCTGCTGGCGCCTGGTGAGCCGGGGCCGCACCGCGAGCGCGGCGCAGGGCTCGACGGTGTCGGTGACGATCCGATGGAGCGCCGGACCAGGCGGCGAGCTGCTGCACGGTGCGGCACCCCGTCTTGACCAGCAGCGCCGCGATGGCGGCACCGACGTCGGCTCCGAACAGGCCGGCCTCGGGGTCGGCACCGATCCGGCCGTGGTCGGTACCGGCAACGATGAGGGCGACCAGCAGGGCCTCGTGAGAGGTGAGGGCGGGCAGGGGCAGATGGGGGTTCACGGCAGCGCCTCCAGGAGGGCGAGTCACAGCTGTTGGGGGATGGGGGTGCCGGGCGTGGAGAGGTGGAACAGCAGGCGGGGACCGAGTCGGGCGGCCTGGTCCGCACCGATCACGAGGACGAGGTCGCCGGGCGCGGTGACGGCGTGGATCGTCTGCTCGGGGCCGGGCTCGCAGGGACCGGAGCACACCCGGTGCACCGGGGCCTCCAGCGCTGCGGTCGTGGAGGCGGCGATGGCGTCGAGCACGTCGTCGGTCCACCACCAGCCGGACCTCGCCGCCGTGCCCGGCGGTCCGGTTCCGGGCCTGGGCGTTGAGGATCCAGCCCGTGTTGCCGTCGTCGAGCGCCGCCGCCAGCACGGCCGCTGCGGTCGTGGTGCTGTGGCTGCCGCTCACCGCCACCGTCGTACGCCCGGCCTGCGCGCACACCTCGGCCAGTGCGTGTCCGCGGGCCAGAACCGGCACCTGAAGCTGCTGCGCTTGGTCGAGTTCGGGGTGAGGGCCGATAACGACTCCGGACCACACCACGCACGAGCGGTCCTCGCGGACGTGGCTGGCTTCGAATCCGACGGTGACCTTCACTTCGGCTGCTGTCAGCTGCTCGACCACCGCGCTGGCCTGGTCGGCGGGGTCGATGCTGCCGGTGACGTCGGCGCCGCGACTGGCCAGCCACAGGGCCAGGCCCTCCACGCCGGGCTTGGCGATGTCGACCAGGTGCGGGGCGGCCAGCCGCTCGGGCAGGGCGAGGGCGGGCGGCCTGGACGGGGTCGGGCACTCGGGTGCGGGCAGGGGTGGCCATGCGGATTCTCCAGCGTGATCAGGGAAACAGGACGAGGGGTTGAGCCCCGGGCCGGTCGCGGGCGGGGGACACCGCGGCCGGCCCGGGGCTTTCATGCCTGGGCGAAGCCGCGCTCCAGCTCGGCGTCGGTGACGCGGGCGGCGTGGTGCTGAAGACGGCGGCGGTGTTGAAGAGGCCGTTGCCGACCCTGCTGACGAAGCTGGCGATGATGAGAGCGCGTTGCGGACCGGACGCCGGCTCGCCGGGCACCCGTCGTTTGAACCCCCGCATGATCATGTCAGCCAGGCTAACAGCGGCCCCCACCGGGGTTCCGCGCGGTCCGCGGGGCCGCGCGGACCGGGGACGGTCCACCCCTCCGACCGTTCGGAGGGTGGCCCGGCACCCGCTCGGGGAGGGTGGGGGCGCACCGGTGCTCCGGGTTCGCGCCCGGCGGCGCCCCTGATGGTGCCCGAGCGACCCTTGACAGCTGCGGTGAGGGGGCCGGCCCACCTCCCCAGCGGGCCGTCGGGCCGTCAGTCTTGACAGGGCGGCGACCGGAGGCCGCCGGGTCATCGAAGGGGGCAAGTCGTGATCGTGCCGTTCGGCGAGAGTGGGGCCGGGTCGGAGCTGTACCTGCCGCAGCGGCGTCACCCGGCGGGTGGGCCGGGTGACGTGTGGGAGGCGGCGACCGGTGAGCTGGCCGGCGCGCTCTTCGCCTCGCTCACGCGACGCGACCAGCGTCAGAAGGGCGAGCAGTACCTGCGGGGGCTCCTGCAGGCGCGCGGGCGCAAGTCCATCCGCAACATCGCCGCCCATGTCGGCGGCCCCGCCGCCGAGCAGAGCCTGCACCACTTCATCAGCAGTTCCACCTGGGACTGGATGCCGATGCGGGAGGCGTTGGCCCGTCACCTCGCGCGGACGGCGGCGCCACAGGCCTGGGTGGTGGGCCCGATGCCGATCCCCAAGGCCGGCGACCAGTCGGTGGGGGTGGAGCAGGGGTTCGACCAGTGCCAGGGCCAGAGCTTCCACGGCCAGCAGGCGTTCGGGGTCTTCTACGCCTCCGAGCTGCTGACCGTCCCCGTGCACTGGCGGCTGTTCCTGCCCGGGTCCTGGCTGCGGGACGACCTCAGGCGGCGCCGGGCCGAGATCCCGGAGGGGATCGCCGAGGAGACGCTGCCGGACTGCGCGGTCGCCGCCTTCACGGAGTCGGTCGGCAGCTGGCGGGTGCCGGCGCGGCCGGTGGTGCTGAACACCTACGTCGACCGGGTCGCGGCCACCGTCGACCGGTTCACGGCGGCCGGTCTGCCGGTGGTCGCCCGGGTCAGCGGTACGTCCCGGCTGGAGGTCCGTGACCCGGCCCTGCCCGGGTACGGCGGCGGACCGCTCGCCGCGCAGCGGATCCTGGCCTCGGTCAAGGGCTTGCGCCGGCGCAGTACGTGGGGCGGGCCGACCGGGGCGGGCGGGTCGCTCACCGTCGCGGTCCGGGTCGGTCCGGCGGACGGCTCCGGCCGGGCCCGCCGCCCCGGCTCCGGTGACGGCGACCGCGACCGTGACCTGCTGCTGCTCGGCGAGTGGGTGGACCCGGACAGCTCGCCGGTGGCGCTGTGGGTCACCAATCTGGCGTCGGCCCCCGCGGGCGCGCTGCTGCGGCTGACCAAGCTGGCCGGGCGGGCGTGCCGGGACCTGACCGGGGTCGGCGAGGAGGTCGGCCTGCGGGACTTCGAGGGCCGCTCGTTCCGGGGCTGGCACCGGCACATCTCGCTCGCCTCCGCGGCCCACGCGGTCACCGCGATGGCGGGGGTCGGCGGGAGCCCGGCCGAGTACCCCGCCCCGCGTTCGGCCTGACCGCACGACGGCCGGTGGACCGGGTGCGGTCCGGTCCACCGCGCCGGTCCCGGCGGGCGGGTCCTACCGTTCCGTTCCCGGGTAGACCGCGCCGCGGGCCCGGTGGAGGCGCAGGGCCAGCTGGATCTCCAGCGCGCCGCCGGGCTGCTGCCAGTCCGGGCCGAGCAGTTCGGTGATCCGGTCCAGCCGCCGGGAGACGGTGTTGGTGTGCACGTGCAGCTGCTGGGCGGCCCGGGTCGGGCTGCCCCCCGAGGTGAAGTAGGCCTCCAGGGTCTGCACGAGGTCGGTGCCCCGCTGGGTGTCGTAGTCGATGACGGCGCCGACCGCCGAGGTGATGAAGGCGCCGGCGTCGCGTTCGTCGGAGAGCAGCAGCCCGAGGAAGCCCAGGTCCGATGCCGACGCCGTGCCGCCGATGCCCCCGAGGGCGATCAGGGTGTCGAGGCAGCGCCGGGCCTCCTGGTAGAGCTTGCCGACCGACACCAGGTCCTGGGCCGGCCCCGCCGCCCCCGCCGAGACGGCGTGGCCGAGCAGGGGTGACAGCTCGTTGGAGGCCGCGCGGGCGGCGGCCGAGGCGTCCGTGCCCGGCAGGAGCAGCACCAGCAGTTCCCCGCTGACGGTCTTGAGCCCGCCGTGCCGGTAGGCGTAGGAGGAGGCCCAGACGGCGGCCTCGCCCTGTCTGCCGCCCTCGGGACGCAGCACCACCACGACGTGCCGGCCGGCCGGGTCGATGCCGAGCCGGCGGGCGCGCGCGCTCAGGCGCCGGCTCGACTGCGGTGTGCTGGCCAGCAGGTCGTCCAGGTACTCGTCACGGGCGGGCCCGGCCGCGGCCGACACGCTGTGCCGCAGCAGCAGGACGAGCGCGACGGCCTGCCCGGTGGAGTAGAGCAGCTGTCTGCCCTCCTCGGTCAGCGGGGACCTCGCCTGGAACAGCAGCACGCACGGGCCCGCGACCCCGGTGGTGACGTGGGTCGCCCAGACGGTGTCGGTCACCGCGATCGGCGCGCCGGCGGCGTGCGAGTCCACGAGCGCCTTGACCGCCACCGCCTCGTCCAGGCGGGGGAGTTCTCCGGTGCAGGCCAGGATCTGCCCGGACGCGTCCCGCAGGACGAGGGTGCCGTCGAGGGCGTCCCCGACGGCCCGGACGATGTCGTGCGGCTCGGCGCCGCCGAGCACCCGGTCGGCGAACTCGCTCTGGGTCCGGGCGACCAGGCGGGTGCAGGCCAGGGCGGTGTCGGTGCGGGCGGCGGCCTCCCGCGCGTCGGCCAGTTCGGCCCGCAGGCGGTCCGCCCGCCGGGTGGCCTCGATCGCCGCGGCGGCCATGTCGGCGAACGAGCGGAGCAGGCCGACCTCGTCCGGGG
The DNA here is from genome assembly GCF_044768625.1 of Kitasatospora sp. NPDC091207. Lineage (NCBI taxonomy): Bacteria > Bacillati > Actinomycetota > Actinomycetes > Kitasatosporales > Streptomycetaceae > Kitasatospora > Kitasatospora sp. NPDC091207. The sequence goes on along the minus strand of NZ_JBIVVS010000002.1, from coordinate 604,758 downwards.
TGAAGTGGCGGCGCTGGCGGGCGGCGCCGTAGAGCGCGCCGACCACCACGTCGCCGTGGGTCATCGGCACCGCGAGGATCGCGCGCAGGCCCTCGGCCCCCACCACCGCGTCGATCTCCGCGGAGTGCGGGAAGCGGTCGTCGGTGAGGTAGTCGGAGGTCCAGAACGGCGCCTGGCGGCCCTGCGCCTGCTCACCGAGGCCCAGGCCCTGGCCGAGCGACAATCCCTCGCTGAGCGCGGTGGTCTCACCGTCCGAGCGGTGGACGTAGGAGCCGCCCTGGGGCAGCCGCAGGCTGACGTACGCCATGTCGAAGTCGAGCAGCCGCCGCGAATGGCCGGTGATGACGTTCAGCAGGGAGTCCAGGTCGGGCTGGTAGGCCAGGTCGCGGGCGGTGGCGACCAGGGACGCCAGCGACGCCTCCCGCCTGCGCCGTTGGTCGGCGGCGGCCCGCACCTCCAGGGCCAGCCGGACGGCGTGTTCGAGCCGGCCGAACTGTGCGGCGGTGAGGTCGTCCTGACGGGCCGTCCACAGCAGCTCCTCGAAGCGGCCGGGGGGTGCCTCCTGCACGAGAAGTTCGAGAACGACCGGTGTATGGGCGTCCATCGACGCGTCGCCCGAGTTCAAGAAGCGTCCCCCCACGCAAGACCCACGAGATCGTTGGTGGAGCCTAGGTTGTGCGTTTGTGCTGGTCAAGCGAGAGCGGCCGGGCCGGCCGGGCGCGGTGTGCTCCGAACACCTCGGCGAAGGGCCCGAGGTGTCATCGGAGCACCTTACGGGGCGCCCCGCGGTTTCGAAACGATGACCTCGGAAGTCGGACAGCGGCCTTCCTCGAAAAGGCAAGGGGCGGGGGATGACAGATCTGAAGAGTTACGCGAGATCTCTGGAACGCAGCCGGTCGGCGCTGACCCGGGAGGACCGGCCGGACCGGTTCACCATGGCGGGCCGGGAGTGGGACCTGCTGCCCGGGGTCTTCGCGCCACCGTTCTCGGCGACCACCGGGACGGCCATGGAGATCCTGGGGCTGGTCGGCGCACGGGAGACGCCGTACCGGCGGTACGGATCGTTCCTGGAGATCGGCGCCGGGACCGGCATCATCGCGATCACCGCGGCCCTGGCGGGCAGTGGCCGCGTGGTCGCCTCCGACATCAACCCGCTCGCGGTGGAGAACACCCGGCTGAACGCGCTGCGGCACGGCGTCACCGACCGGGTGAGCGCCGTGCACAGCGACCTGTTCTCCGCCCTGGACGGCGGTGAGCGGTTCGACACCGTCTACTGGCACTCCAACTTCGTCCTTGCCCCGACGGAGTACAGGTACGCCAGCGACCACGAGCGTGCCTACGTCGACCCGGGCTACCGGGCGCACCGCGGCTACCTGGCCGAGGCGCCGCTGCGGCTGACCGAGGGCGGCTGCGCCCTGCTGCAGTTCAGCGACCGGGGCGACGTCGAGCGGCTCCACGCGATAGCCGCCGACTGCGGCCGGGAACTGCTGGTCCGGCACCGGCAGGACTTCCTCGAGGGAAGCGAGACGATCGAGCACATCCTCTTCGAGATCCGCGCGGCGGACTGAATCCGCCGTTCGCGCGGCCGACTGTCCGCCGATCGGGCGGGAGCGCCCGCCCGGGGCCACGGAGGTACCTTGCGTACGCTGCTCATCGACAACTACGACTCCTTCACCTACAACCTGTTCCACTACCTCGCCGAAGTGGGCGGCCACGAGCCGGTGGTGCTCCGCAACGACGATCCGCGGTGGCACCGCGGGCTGCTCGACGCCTTCGACAACGTGGTGCTCTCGCCGGGGCCCGGAAACCCCGCGGTCGCGGCCGACTTCGGGATCTGCCGCGAGATCGTCGAGCACGCGGACCTTCCGCTGCTCGGGGTCTGCCTGGGGCACCAGGGGCTGGCCCTGGCGCACGGCGCCACCGTCGGGCGGGCCCGCGAGCCGCGGCACGGCCTCGTCTCGCCCGTGCTGCACACCGGTACCGGCCTGTTCGAGGGCCTGCCCTCGCCGTTCGAGGCGGTCCGGTACCACTCGCTGGCCGTGACGGACCTCCCGGCGGAGCTGGAGGCCGTCGCGTGGACCCCGGACGGCGTCCTGATGGGCGTCGAGCACCGGCACCGCCCGATGTGGGGGCTGCAGTTCCACCCCGAGTCCGTCCTCACCCGGCACGGCCACGACCTGCTCGCCAACTTCACCCGGCTCAGCAAGACCTGGCGGGCCGAACGCGGCCGGGAGCGGGTGGAGTCGGTGGCCCTCGGGCCGCTCGCCCGGGCGGGCGCGGAGTCCGCCACCGGGGGCGACGGGCCGCGGCCGCGCTCCCTGCGGGTCCTGGTGGAGCGGCTGCCCACCCGCTGGGAGGACGAGGTCGCCTACGACCGGCTGTTCCGCACCGGCGCGTACGCCTTCTGGCTGGACAGCAGCCGGCCCGACGCGGCCGGCGGCCGCTTCTCGATCATGGGCGACGGCTCGGGGCCGCTCGCCCGGGTCGCCGAGGCCGACGTGGCGAGCCGGACGGTGACCGTCCGTTCGGCCGGGGAGACCGAGGTGCTGTCGGCGGACTTCCTGGACTGGCTGGACCAGGACCTGCGGGCGAACCGGGCCGAAGTGCCGCCGCTGCCCTTCGCGTTCGCGCTGGGCTGGGTCGGCTACCTCGGCTACGAGCTGAAGGCCGAGTGCGGCGGCGGGACCGTCCACCGGTCGCCGGACGCCGACGCGGTGACGGTCTTCGCCGACCGCGCGGTGGTGCTGGACCACGCCACCCGCACCACCTACCTGCTCGCCCTGGCGGAGGGGGGCGAGGAGGAGGCGGCCCGGGCGTGGCTGCGCACGGCCGGGGACGCGCTGGAGTCGGTGGCCGGCCTGGCGGCGGGGGAGTGTCCCGAACTCCCGGACGTGGGCGGTCTGCGGCTGCGGCACGACCGAGACGCCTACCTGCGGCTGATCGACGACTGCCAGGAGCGGATCGCCGCCGGCGAGACCTACGAGGTGTGCCTGACCAACATGATCGAGGCCCGGGGCCACCTCGACCCCTGGGACGGCTACCGCGCGCTGCGCCGCGGCAGCCCGGCGCCGTACGCGGCACTGCTGAGCTTCGGCCGGCTCTCGGTGCTCAGCACCTCGCCCGAGCGCTTCCTGCGGATCGAGGCGGACGGCGGCGTGGAGTCCCGCCCGATCAAGGGCACCAGGCCGCGCGGGGCGACCGCGGCGCGGGACGCCGAGCTGGTGGCGCAGCTGCGCTCGGACCGGAAGGACCGGGCCGAGAACCTGATGATCGTCGACCTGGTCCGCAACGACCTCGGCCGCCATGCCGAGATCGGCTCGGTGCGGGCCGACAGCATCTTCGAGGTGGAGACCTACGCGACCGTGCACCAACTGGTCAGCCCGGTCCGGGCGCGGCTGCGCGCGGGGCGCGGCGCGGTGGACTGCGTCCGGGCCGCGTTCCCGCCGGGCTCCATGACCGGAGCGCCCAAGGTCCGGACGATGCGGATCATCGACGAACTGGAGGCCGGTCCGCGCGGTGTCTACTCGGGTGCCCTCGGGTACTTCTCGCTGACCGGGGCGGCCGACCTGAGCGTGGTCATCCGGACCGTGCTGATCACCCCGGGCCGGATCCGCTACGGGGTCGGCGGCGCCGTCATCGCGCTGTCCGACCCGGCGGAGGAGTTCGAGGAGACCGCCGTGAAGGCGGGTCCGCTGCTGGAGGCGGTCGGGGCCACGTTCCCCGGGCGCCACCCGGATCCGGCGGTGCTCTGAGCGACCGGGGGGACGGCGGGCGGCCCGGGCCGCCCGCCGTCCCCCCGGACCGGTCTCACGGCAGGCGAACCGCCCTGGTCGGAGCACGACTTGACGGACTCCGCCGTACCTGACGGAGTGCTTGATCACGGTTGGCCCGGTCGCCCGGCCTGCCGCACGATCTTCCGGACAGCGATTCGTGCCGACCAGTGGTCGGCCAACGGGGGGAGCGCTTTCGTGACGGTCACCGGTAACTCGACGCCCGCCATGCCCGGCGTCGACCCCTCCGGTCCCAGACGGGTGCCGCTCGACGCGCTGAAGCCGTCGGACTCGCCGCGCGCCCGGCGCCTGGACGAGGAGCACGTCCGCAAACTCGCCGACTCCGATTGGGAGTTCGAACCGATCCTGGTCCACCGCGGCACGATGCGGGTGATCGACGGCACGCACCGGCTCTCGGCCACCGCCCTGCGCGGCCGCCGGGAGATCGCGGTCCGCTTCTTCGACGGCAGCGAGGCCGACGCGTACGTCATGTCCGTCCAGCTGAACGTCCGGCACGGGCTCCCGCTGACCCCGGCCGAGCGCCGGCTCGCCGCGGGCCGCATCCTGCGCTCCCACCCGCACTGGTCCGACCGGGCCATCGCGGAGCGCACCGGCCTGAGCGGCAAGACCGTGGGCAAGCTGCGGCGCGGTGCGAGTGCGGAGATTCCGCAGTCGCACACCCGGACCGGCCGCGACGGTACCGTGCGCCCGCTCAGCAGCGCCGAGGGGCGCCGGCTCGCCGCCGCCCTGCTGGCGGAGGACCCGGGCGCCTCGCTGCGCGAACTGGCCCGGGGCGCCGGGGTGTCCACCGGTACGGTCCGTGACGTCCGGGACCGGCTGCGCCGCGGCGAGAGCCCGGTGCCGCAGGGGCGGCGCGACGGCGCCGGGCCCGCGGTGGTGCCCCCGCAGGTGCCCCGGCAGCGGACGGCGGAGCGGCCGCCGGGAGAGGCACCGCCGGGGGACGTCGCGGCGGACCTCGCGAGCGCGGCGCTGCGGAAGCTGATCAGGGATCCGGCCCTGAAGGCGACCGACTCCGGCCGGCTGCTGCTGCGCGCCCTGCTCACCACGGAACTGACGCCCGACCAGTGGGAGCGGATCGCCGACGCGCTCCCGCCGCACAGCGTCCCGCTGGTGCACGTCGCGGCCGCCCGCCGCAGCGCGGAGTGGAGCGCGCTCGCCGATGTGCTGGCGCGGCGGGCCCGCGGCGCGGCCTGAGCCGCACGACGACCATGGACAACCTGACCGTCCGCTAGCCGGGCCCGGGGGGGCGACGTCCGGCCGTCCCCGAATTCCGCTGCAATGCCCCTTTCGTTTCCCCCACCCGCACCGCGCACGCCGCGTGTGCGGGCCTTCGGCATGCCCGAATTCGGGAGGTGCGGGCCGGGCCGGAAACCCCGGCAGGACATTCCCTGCACACCGGCCGTCGCCCTAGGCTGCACGAAGTCCGATTCGGAAGACCTCCGCCATTCACTTCGAGGGGATACCCATGTCCGATTTCACCAGCCCCCAGGGGTTCGCCGACGCGGCGGAGCTGCGCGCCAAGAACCGCGCCACCGTGGAGCGGTACATGCACACCCGGGGCGAGGACCGGCTGAAGCGGCACGAGCTCTTCACCGAGGACGGCAGCGGTGGCCTGTGGACCACCGACACCGGCTCCCCGATCGCCATCAACGGCCGGGACCGGCTGGCCGAGCACGCCGTCTGGTCGCTGAAGTGCTTCCCGGACTGGGAGTGGTACAACATCCAGATCTTCGGCACGGACGACCCGAACCATTTCTGGGTCGAGTGCGACGGGCACGGGAAGATCCTCTTCCCCGGTTACCCGGAGGGTTACTACGAAAACCACTTCCTCCACTCCTTCACGCTCGACGACGGAAAGATCAAGCAGAACCGCGAGTTCATGAACCCCTTCGAGCAGCTGCGCGCACTGAGCATTCCGGTGCCGGAGATCAAGCGCGAGGGAATACCCACCTGACCGGGTTCTCCCGGATTGGAGGCTCAGCATGGAAGACGTTCTGCGTGACATCCGCTTCCGTGAGGCCCTGCAACAGCCGACCTGGAGCGACGCGTCCCAGGTCCGGCGCGTCCACGAGACCCTGGCGGCCCGTCCGCCGCTCGCCCGGGCCGAGGACATCCGTTCCCTGCGGGCCGTCCTGGCCCGCGTCGCCGCCGGCGAGGCCAAGATCATCCAGGCCGGCGACTGCGCCGAGGACGTGAACGAGCACACCCCCGGTTACGTGGCCCGCAAGACGGCGGTGCTCGACCTGCTGGCCGGCGCCCTCCGGCTGGCGACCCACCAGCCGGTGGTGCGGGTCGGCCGGATCGCCGGGCAGTTCGCCAAGCCCCGCTCCAGCGGGACCGAGCACCACCGGGGCGTCGAGATCCCGTCGTACCGCGGGGACATGGTCAACGGGCCGGAGCCGGAGGCGGAGAGCCGGCGCCCCGACCCGCTGCGCATCCTGGCGGGCTACATGGCCGCGAACGAGATCATGGAGCACCTGGGCTGGAAGGGCCGGGCCGCCGGCACCGGCATCGAACTCCCGGTCTGGACCAGCCACGAGGCGCTGCTGCTGGACTACGAGATCCCGATGCTCCGCCAGGACGACCTGGGCCGGCTCTTCCTCGGCTCCGCGCACTGGCCGTGGATCGGCGAGCGCACCCGGCAGGTCGAGGGCGCCCATGTGGCCCTGCTCGCCGAGGTGTTCAACCCGGTCTCGTGCAAGGTCGGCCCGAGCATGTCCCCGGCCGAGCTGCTGGCCCTGTGCGCCCGGCTGGACCCGGGCCGCGAGCCGGGCCGGCTCACCCTGGTCGCCCGGATGGGCGCCGACGCCGTGGCCGACCGGCTGCCCCCGCTCGTCGAGGCGGTCAGGGCCGCGGGCCACCCGGTCATCTGGCTCGGCGACCCGATGCACGGCAACACCGTCTCGGCGCCCGACGGGAACAAGACCCGGATGGTGGAGACGGTGGCCCGCGAGGTCCGCGGCTTCGTGCGGGCCGTCACCGCCGCGGGCGGGGTGGCCGGCGGGCTGCACCTGGAGACCACCCCCGACGACGTCACCGAGTGCGCGTCCGACCACGCCGCCCTCGACCACGTCGGCGACACCTACACGAGCCTGTGCGACCCGCGGCTGAACCCGCGGCAGGCGCTCACCGTCGTCTCGGCCTGGAACGGCTGAGCCGGCCCACCCCCCCCCGTCCACCCGGAGCATCCGCGAACTGGAGGCCATGGCATGGCCGGCATACCGCCCATCACCCCGTATCCGCTGCCCACGGCAGGCGAATTGCCGGTCAACACCGCGCAGTGGGACGTCGACCCGGACCGCGCGGTCCTGCTCGTCCACGACATGCAGCGGTACTTCCTGAAGCCCTTCCCGGACACCGTGCGCGCCGAGCTGGTGCGCAACGCGGCGTCGCTGCGCGCCTGGTGCGTCGCGCGCGGGGTCCCGGTGGCCTACACCGCCCAGCCCGGCGGCATGACCGAGCAGGAGCGCGGTCTGCTCAAGGACTTCTGGGGGCCCGGCATGCGGACCGACCCGGTGGACCGCGAGGTCGTCGACGAGCTGGCGCCGGACCCGTCCGACTGGGTGTTCACCAAGTGGCGCTACAGCGCCTTCTTCCGCTCCGACCTGCTGGCGCGGATGCGCGCCGCGGGCCGGGACCAGCTGGTCGTCTGCGGTGTCTACGCGCACGTCGGTGTGCTGATGTCCGCGGTCGAGGCGTTCACCAACGACATCCAGCCGTTCCTGGTCGCCGACGCGACCGCCGACTTCTCCCGGGAGTTCCACGAGCTCGCGCTGCGCTACGCCGCCGACCGCTGCGCGATGGTCGTCACCACCAAGGAGGTCGTCGGATGAACGGCGGCCCCGCCCACGGGATGAACGGCGCCCCGGCCGACGACCTGCTGGGGCGGATCCTGGGCGACGACCCCGGGTCCTTCGCCCTGGTCCACCGGCCCGAGGCGACCGGTCCGGACCTCCTGGACGTGCTCGTCGGTGAGGTGTCCCACCCGGCCGCCCTGGCGGACCTCCCGCTGTCCGGCGGGCCGGTGGACGCCGGCGCCCCGGCCCGGCACGAGGTGCTCACGGTCATCCCCTACCGCCAGATCACCGAGCGCGGCTTCGCCGCCCCGGACGACGGCGCACCGCTGATCGCGATGACGGTGACGGACCAGCGGACGGTGCGCGTCACCGAGGTGCTGAGCCGGCTCCCGGACGTGGCCACCGACCTGACCGGCGGGCACTTCGACCTGGACGACGAGGCCTACGCGGACACCGTGCGCCGGATCGTCACGGAGGTCATCGGCGAGGGCGAGGGCGCCAACTTCGTCCTGAAGCGCTCGTTCGTCGCCGACATCACCGACTACGGACTGCACAGCGCGCTGGCGTTCTTCGGGCGCCTGCTGCGCCGCGAGAGCGGCGCGTACTGGACGTTCGTCATCCACACCGGCACCCGGACCCTGGTCGGGGCCTCGCCCGAGCGGCACATCAGCGTCAGCGACGGCGTCGCCGTGATGAACCCGATCAGCGGCACCTACCGGTACCCGCCGACCGGTCCGACCCTCCCCGAGGTGATGGACTTCCTCGCCGACCGCAAGGAGGCCGACGAGCTGTACATGGTGGTGGACGAGGAACTGAAGATGATGGCCCGGATCTGCGAGGAGGGCGGCCGGGTCACCGGCCCCTACCTCAAGGAGATGGCCCGGCTCGCCCACACCGAGTACTTCATCGAGGGGCGCACCGACCGCGACCCGCGCGAGATCCTGCGCGAGACGCTGTTCGCCCCGACCGTCACCGGCAGCCCGCTGGAGAGCGCCTGCCGGGTGATCGACCGCTTCGAGCCGCAGGGCCGCGGCTACTACAGCGGCGTCGCGGCCCTGATCAGCCGGGACGAGCGGGGCGGTCGGGGGCTGGACTCGGCGATCCTCATCCGGACCGCCGACATCGACGCCACCGGCCGGGTGCGGATCGGCGTGGGCGCCACCCTGGTCCGCCACTCCGACCCGGCGGCCGAGGCCGCCGAGACCAGGGCGAAGGCGGCCGGTCTGATCGCGGCGCTGGAGGACGGCACGGGCACCCGCTTCGGCACCCACCCGAGGGTGCGGGCCGCCCTGGCCAGCCGCAACGACACCATCGCGGACTTCTGGCTCCGCGAGCGGGCGGAGCGCGACCGCCCGCTGCCCGAACTGCTCGGCCGCGAGGCCCTGGTGGTGGACGCCGAGGACACCTTCACCTCGATGATCGCCCACCAGCTCCGGTCCATCGGGCTGTCGGTCACCGTGCGGCGCTTCGACGAGGCGTACTCCTTCGACGGGTACGACCTGGTGGTGATGGGGCCGGGCCCCGGGGACCCGGGCGAGGCCGGCAACCCGAAGATGGCGCACCTGCGCGAGGCGGTGGGCACCCTGCTCCGGGAGCGGCGGCCGTTCCTCGCCGTCTGCCTCAGCCACCAGGTGCTCAGTCTCCGGCTCGGCTTCCGGCTGGAGCGCCGCGCGGTGCCCAACCAGGGTGTCCAGAAGGAGATCGACCTCTTCGGCGCCCGGGAACGCGTCGGCTTCTACAACTCGTTCGCCGCCCGCGGCCACCAGGACGAGGTGGAGATCGAGGGCGTCGGCGCGGTGGAGGTGAGCCGGGACGCCGAGAGCGGTGAGGTGCACGCGCTGCGCGGCCCGCACTTCGCCTCCATGCAGTTCCACGCCGAGTCGGTGCTCACCCAGGACGGGCCGCGGATCGTCGCCGCCGCTGTCCGCGACGTCCTGCGGTCGACCGCCGTCAGCCCCGCGTGACCGCCGCCGGCCGCACCCGACCCCGGTCGGCCCCGTCCGACACCCGCCCGCCGACCGGGCGGGCCCCCAGACCAGTTGGAGAGCAGAAGAATGCACCGATACGCGGTGGTGGACGCCTTTGCCGAGGAGCCGCTGCGGGGCAACCCCGTGGCCGTGTTCTTCGGGGCCGACGACCTCTCGGCCGAGCGCATGCAGCGCATCGCGAGGGAGATGAACCTCTCCGAGACCACGTTCGTGCTCTCGCCCGAGAAGGGCGGTGACGCGCGCATCCGCATCTTCACGCCGGTCAACGAACTCCCCTTCGCCGGACACCCGTTGATCGGGACGGCGATCGCCCTCGGCAACGAGCGGGAGTGCGACGGGCTGCGCCTGGAGACCTGGATGGGCTCGATCCCCTTCGAGCTGGACCGGGTCGACGGCAAGGTGGTCGGCACCCGGATGCGGCAGCCGGTCCCCACCTGGGAGCCCTTCGCACGGGCCGACGAACTGCTGGCCGCCCTGGGCGTGGCGGGCTCGACCCTGCCGGTGGAGATCTACCGCAACGGGCCGCGGCACGTCTTCGTCGGCTTCGAGAGCGTCGAGGCGCTGTCGGCGGTCGACCCCGACCACCGGGCGCTGGCCCGCTTCGAGGACATGGCGACCAACTGCTTCGCCGGCTCCGGCAGTCACTGGCGCAGCCGGATGTTCTCGCCGGCCTACGGCGTGGTCGAGGACGCCGCCACCGGTTCGGCGGCGGGGCCGCTCGCGATCCACCTGGCCCGGCACGGACTGATCGAGCACGGCAAGCCGATCGAGATCCTCCAGGGCGTCGAGATGGGCCGTCCGTCGCTGATGTTGGCGCGGGCCGAGGCCACCGACGGGGTGATCGACTTCGTCGAGGTCGGCGGCAGCGGCGCGGTCTTCGCCCACGGCACGGCCACCGTCTGAGCCCACCCGGTGCCCGGGTACGCGGCGGGGCCTTGGCCCATCCGGTGCCCGAGCCCACCCGGTGCCCGGGCCCGCGGCGGCGCCCGAACCACCCCATGACGACACATCGACGGAGGAGCAGATGAGCGCAGGCAGGTCCGAGACCATGACCGGGACGGTCGACACCGACTTCCCGGAGTACGACAACCCGCCGCCCGGACCGGCCGGCCTGGTCCGTAGCTGGTACGAGCGGGCCCAGCGGCTGGGGGTGCGCGAGCCCAGGGCGCTCGCCCTGGCCACCGCGGACGAGCGGGGCCGCCCCTCGACCCGGATCGTCGCCGTGAACGAGATCACGGACGAGGGCCTCGTCTTCGCGACCCACCTGGGCAGCCAGAAGGGCCGGGAGATGACCGAGAACCCCTTCGCCTCGGGCGTCCTGTACTGGCGCGAGACCAGCCAGCAGATCTCGGTCAGCGGCGCGGTGGAGCTGCTCGGCCCCGACGTGGCCGACGCCAAGTGGCTGGAGCGGCCGCTGTTCACCCACGCCGCCTCGGTGACCTCCCGGCAGAGCGAGGAACTGCGGGACATGGCCGCGTTCAAGGCCGAGGTCTCCCGGGTCGCCGAGTTCGGCCCCCAGCCGCGTCCGGCGAGCTACGTGGCCTACCTGCTGCGGTTCGACGGCGTCGAGTTCTGGGCCAACGGCGCCGACCGGGTGCACGAGCGACTGCGCTACGACCGGACCGGCACGGGGTGGACGACCCGGCGGCTGCAGCCCTGAACCCCCTCCGGCCTGCGGCGCGGAGCCGTCGGCGGGCCGACCTGACATAGTCCTCCGCCGGGCGTCGCCCGGCCGGCGGCGGCGCGAGCAGACTCTCGGTGCGGGGCCGCCGGGCGGCCCCCGGGGCAGCCGGCCTCGCGCACAACGCTGGGAGATCCCATGGCCGATGACGCCGAGCAGGTGGCCGCCGCCTACTTCAGTAGCTGGCGGAACAAGGAATTCACGACACTGCGCCGGCTGCTCGCCGACGACGTCGAGTACGAGGGCCCGCTGGCGCGGCACGGCAGCGGCGACGCGGTCGCCGGGGCGCTGGAGGGCATGGCGGGCATCACCGTCGACCTGGTCGTCGAGCGGACCTTCGTGGACGACGGCTCCGTACTGACCTGGTTCGTCCTGCACACCACGATCGCGGAACCGACCCCGGTCGCGAATCTGATGCGGGTCGAGAACGGAAAGATCACCAGACTGCGCGCCGTCTACGACCCTCGCGGGTTGACGAGCGCGTGAGCTCCCCCGAGGGCTCGACCCCCTGACGACCGGCCGCCGAAGGCCGGTCACCGAGACCGGTCGTCGACGACCGAGGAAAGGGCGGACTCCATGACCGCTGTACGCGAGAAGGCCACCGAGCCCGAGGACCTGGCCCGGATCTGGGTCGAGCTGGCGAACGCCGGCGACGCCGAGGGCCTCGCCGAACTCTACGAGCCGGACGCCGTGATGGCCTTCCCGATCGGCCGCCTGCACGTCGGCCGGGACGCCATCCGGGCGGCCTTCGCGGAGATGCTGACCCGGTTCTCCGCCTTCGCGCCGGAGGAGACGGTGCCCACGCTGCGCAGCGGCGACCTCGCCCTCACCTCGACCGTCCCGGCCGACGACAGCACGGGCCGGTACCAGGTCGCGCGGCGCCAGCCGGACGGTACCTGGCTGCGGGTCCTCCACTCGTCCGGCTACGTCGTCGAGTCCTGACCCACCACCCGGCCGGCCATCCCCAGGAAAGGGCACCACGCGATGAGCGGAAACCTCGTACACGCCGACGCATACACCACCGGGCTCCTGAGCAAGGACCTGCCGACCGAGCTCACCCGGCTCCAGCTGCTGGAGAAGACCTACGACCCGGGCACGGTGAAGGTCCTGGAGCGGCTCCGGCCGGAGCCCACCTGGCGCTGCCTGGAGCTGGGCGCCGGCGCCGGGTCCGTCGCGTACTGGATGGCCGACCGGGTGCCCGCCGGCAGCGTGGTCGCCGCCGACATCGACCCGCGGTTCATCGACGCCGGCCGGGCGGCCAACCTGACCGTCCAGTGCGCGGACATCACCACCGAGGACTTCCCGGAAGGCTCGTTCGACCTGGTGCACGCCCGGGCGGTGTTCATGCACCTGCCGCAGCGCGAGGAGGTCCTCCGGCGCGCGGTGCGCTGGCTCGCCCCCGGGGGCTGGCTGGTGGTGGAGGACGTCTACTTCCTGCCCGCCGAGGACTCGCCGTACCCGCAGTGGCGGCAGGCCAACGGGGCGTGGACGACGGCGCTCGCGGCGCAGGGCATCGACCTGGCCTGGGCCCGCCGGATCCCGGCGGCGCTCACCGACGCCGGCTGCGTCTCGGTGGGCGTCTCGGTCACCCCCGGCGGCCTGGGCGTGGACGACGACCAGGACGAGCTGCTGCGCATCCGGCTGTTGCAGAGCGGTGACCGGCTCGTCGGCGCCGGTCTGGCGACCGCCGAACAGATCGACCAGGCCCGGCTGCTGGTGGAGAGCCACCCCGCGCCGGACGTCTCGACCCTCGTCTACTCGGGGTGGGGCCAGAAGCCCGCCCGGTAGCCGAGTTCCAACCCGACCCCCTGATCTCCCCGGCGGTGTAATCCATGACCACGACCGAGCCCCTGAGCAGTGCCACCAAGTCCCCTGCTCCACCGGGATCGAGCGGCGTCATCGCATGGTTGTCGTTCGCGACCATGTTCGTGATCGGGACCGACACGTTCCTCGTCGCCCCCATGCTCCCCACGCTCGCCGACAGCTTCGACGTCTCCACCGGTGTCTCGGGCTGGATGGTCAGCGCCTACGCCCTCGGCTTCGCGCTCTTCGCCCTGGTGGCCGGCCCGCTGTCGGACGGCCGGGACCGGCGCGGCGTGCTGCTGCTCGGCTTCGCCGGCTTCACGGTGGCCACCGGGCTGTGCGCCGTCGCCCAGGGCTTCTGGACGATGATCCTCTTCCGGCTGCTGGCCGGGATGTCCGCCGCCCTGGTGACCCCGCAGATCTGGGCCTCGATCCCGGTCCTGGTGCCGGGCGGCGCGGTGGTGCGGACGATGGGCTTCGCCGGGGCCGGCATGTCCATCTCCCAGGTCGTCGGCGTGCCGATCGGCGGCTGGCTGGCCGCGTCGTCCTGGCACGTGCCGTTCGTGGCGGTGGCCGGCCTGGCCGCCGTGGCCTGGCTGGTCCTCTGGCGGGTCTTCCCGTCGGTGCCCGCCCCGCCCGCGTCGGCGACGAGCAGCTTCTTCGGCACCTACGCCTCGCTGTTCCGGTCCCGCACCTTCACCTGGTACCTGGTCGCCTATCTCGCCTACCAGACCGGCGTGTTCGAGACCTTCTCGTTCATCGGGTCCTGGCTGGGCAAGGACTTCGGGCTGGGCGTCTCGGCGATCGGCGCCGCGATGATGGCGCTGGGCACCGGCATGGCGATCACCTCGCTGTTCGGCAGTCACATCATCAAGCGACTGGGCCAGGAGCGCACGCTCGCCATCGCGCTCGCCGCGCTGGTCGTGATCTACGGCGCGGTGCCCTTCGCGCCCGACCTGGCCGTGGCGATCGTCCTGCTGGCCCTCGGCTCCGCCGTCCTGGGCATGAACTACCCGATCTTCATGGCCATGCTGCTCTCCCAGACCACCGCCGCGCGCGGCACGGTCTCCTCGCTGGCCACCACGGCGCTGTACGCCGGGACGACCATCGGCGGCATCGTCGGCGGCATCCTGCTGACCGACTTCGACGGCTTCTACGGCGTCGCCGGCTTCACGGTGCTGGCCCTGCTGGTCGCCTTCGCGATCTTCGCCGCGGCGGGCGCCTTCCGGGTCCGCGAGGCCGAGCCCGCGTGATGACCCGACAGGTGCGGGTCCCCTGATCCGAGCGGTGTGCTCCGTCATCCCCCGGCGGTGGAGCACACCGCTCGCACGCGTTCGCACCACCCGCCCGGATCCCGTGTCCGGGCCGTCGCCGGGGCGCCCCACCGCCCACGACCAGGGGGATGTGTCATGACCGGTACCGCCGCCCGGCACGAGGTCCTCGCCGACCTGTGCGACCACCTCTTCGCGTCACTGCCGCGGAGCGACCAGCGAAGGACCGGCCGGGACTACCTCCGCGGCCTGCTGACCACGAAGGGGCGCAAGTCCTTCCGCAACATGGCGGTGGGCCTGGGCGGCGACGCCACCCTGGAACAGCGGCTGCACCACTTCGTCAGCTGCTCCACCTGGGAGTGGATGCCGATGCGCCGGGCGCTGGCCGCGTACATGGCCGCCGCCGCGCCGCCGGCGGCCTGGGTGCTGCGCCCGATGGTCGTCCCCAAGGAGGGGGACAGCACCGTCGGGGTGCACCGGCGCTACGTCCCCGCCCTCGGCCAGTTCCTGAACGCCCAGTTCGCCGCCGGTCTCTGGGGCGCCTCCCCGGCGGAGCCGGAGCGGGCCCACCCGGTCGGCTGGCGGCTGCTGCTGACCAGGGACTGGCTCGACGACGAGGCGGCCCGGGCCCGGACCGCCGTCCCGGACGGGCTGCTGCCGGAGTCACCGGTGGACTGCGCGATCGAGGCCTACCTCGCGATGGCCGGTGCCGGGGCCGACGGGACGGTGACCGACCCGGCCGGGCGGCCCGGGGCCCGCCCGCTGGTGATGGCGGGGGACGCCGAGGTGGTCCGCGCCGTCCACCGGCTGCGGGCGGCCCGGGTGCCCTTCGTCGTGCGGGCCGATGCCGCGCTGCCGCTCACCGTGGTCGGGGCCCGTGAGGCGGACGGCGGCCCGGCCCGGCCGGCCGGCCCGCACGTCCTGACCGCGTCGGAGAGCCTGCGCCGCTGCGCCGACCCGGGGGCCGCGGGGCACCGCACGGGACGGTTGGGCCCGCTGGCGGCCGTCCGGGTCCGGTCGCCGTTCGCGCACGCCGGCGCGGACCACCTGCCCGACGCCCACGACCTGCTGCTGCTCGGCACCGGGGCCGATCCCCACCGGCGGCCCGAGGAGGTCTGGCTGACCAATCTGCTCGACGCGGACGCCGCCGAACTCACCGGCCTGATCTCGCTGCTCGGCGCCGTCGACGACTCCTTCGCCCGGATCACCGACCGGGTCGGCGTCCGGGACTTCACCGGACGGACCTACCCCGGCTGGAACCGCCATGTGACGCTGGCCTCGGCCGCGCACTGCGTCACCCTGCTCGCGGGGGAGCGGCCGGCCCGCCCCGGTGCCGCGGACCGTCCCGGGAACGGAGGCCCGCCCGGGACGGCGGGCTAGG
This sequence comes from Kitasatospora sp. NPDC091207, assembly GCF_044768625.1. NCBI lineage: Bacteria > Bacillati > Actinomycetota > Actinomycetes > Kitasatosporales > Streptomycetaceae > Kitasatospora > Kitasatospora sp. NPDC091207. The sequence goes on along the minus strand of NZ_JBIVVS010000002.1, from coordinate 589,046 downwards.
ACGGGCTAGGACGGGTGCGCCCCGACCGCGTCGCGGATCTGCTCACCCAGACCGCCGTTGACGCGGGCGCAGTGGGCGCAGCAGAAGAACCGGCCGGCCACCTCGACGCCGTGGCCGACGATCCGGACCTGGCAGTGTTCGCAGCGCGGGGCCAGCTTCTCCATCGCGCATTCGAAGCTGTCGAAGGTGTACACGTCGCCGGTGATCGTCTTGATCTCGAAGGACAGCCAGTAGTCGTTGGAACAGACGTCGCAGACCGCCATGGGGCCGTCTCCCTTCCTGTCGGGGGCTGACCGACCTGGCGGGCGCTCAGTCCTCCCAGTCTCGGAGCCCCCCGGGGGAGCGGCCACCCGGCGCACCCGGTCAGGCGGACCGGGCCGACAGCTCCTCCAGGGCGCGCACCGCCCGGTCGGCGTCGTCGGCGCCGACGAACAGGTGGTCGTGGTGGAAGCCGGCCACCACGTTGCAGCTGATCCCCTCCTCGGCCAGCCGGGCCGCCACGGCGGCGGTCAGGCCGACGGCCTCCAGCGCCGAGTGGATGTGCAGGGTGATCCAGGCCGCCACGTACTCGTAGCGCAGGCCGAGCGCGTCGGCCTCCTCCTGGGCCACCACCACCGTCACGCCCTCGGGTTCGGCGACGGTCACCACCGGCCGCATCCCGGCGGGCACCTTCGCGGGCAGCGTGCAGTACACGTAGCGCCCCGGGTTGAGCCGAGGGCGCATTCCGCGCAGCAGGGTCGCAAGATCTCTTTCACCGGCCATGCCCGCCACCGTAACGGCTGGGGGCGGGTGGTGGCCCGCCCCCGGCCGTGCCGTCACGGCGTGTCGCCGGCCGGCGGTCAGCCCTGCGTCTTGTGGCGCCGGCTCTTCAGCATCAGGGCGCGCGAGAACTGGTCGTCGGCCGTCGTGGTCTTCTTGGGGAAGTTGGCGTTCATCAGCTTCTGGTAGGCGTCCGGCCGGAATTCGGCCATCAGGAGCCAGCCGCTGCGGACGTAGTCGGTGGGCGCGCTGTTGCCGGCGCCGTCGGCGCCGTCGATCCGGCCCGCGTAGTGCCGCGGCGCCTTGCTCATCACGTCCACGAAGGTGTTCGCCAGCGGGGCCAGCATGGCCGGGGTGATCTTGTACCGGCCGGACAGGTAGGCCCGGTACAGCCCCGCGCAGTCCAGGCTGCCGTGGTTGTTGTCCTCCTTGCCGTTGGTCGCCGGGGCGTATCCCCAGTCGTAGGCCGGCTTGCCGGAGTGGTCGGTGTAGGTGCGCACCGAGGAGAAGAACCAGTCGACGCTGGTCTGCACCAGCGCGTCGTACTTCTTGACCCGCTGCGGGTCGTCCCCGAGGAGCTGGTGCGCGATCGCCAGGTTCTGGAAGGCGTAGTCGAACATCATCTGCTGGTTCCACGGCACCGGCTGCCCGCCCTTGTAGGGGGAGTCGGCCGCGAAGTACTGGCGGTTGCCCTTGGAGACGTCCAGCAGCCGGGCCAGGATGTGCCGGTCGACGGCGGTGTCCGCCTCCGCGACGAACTTCTTGGCGCGGTCGAGGTAGGTGGCGCCGTACCCGTGCGGGTCGCCGGTCGTCACGGGGGTCTGCCAGATGGCCGGCGTCCGCAGGATCAGCCGGGCGCAGTTGGCGAGGTGGCCCACCGGGTCGCCCTGCTCGCCGCCGGTGCCGACGGGCTTGGTGGTGACGTCGTTGGGCCAGGCGGGATCCACCTTGCCGGTCCAGAGCACGTGCTGCCCGACCGGGGGCTTGGCCAGGTCGTTGCGCTCGGAGAGGACGGCGTCGCAGAAGCCGATCATCCGGTCGAGGACCGCGCGGTCGGCGGAGACCTCGTACACCAGGCCCATCGCCTTGGTGTCCTCGCCGCTGTGCCCCTGGGCCCACTGGTTGCCGATGTTGTCCGCGGCCGGGGTCAGCGTCTGGATGTAGGACTTGAAGGACGTGATCTCGTCCGGGGTGACCGGGCCGTCCAGGCTGCTGAACGTCAGGGCCGGGCGGTTGCTGCGGGCCGCGGCCACGGGTGCGGTCGCCCCCGTCCCCTCCTGTCCGGACGCCACGGTGGCGATCACGATCACGCCGACGCCGAGACTGATCAGCCTCGTGCTTCCGAGCAGGACCTTCACGGGTTTTCTCGGGGCCATGTGCGGACCTCCTGGGCGTCGGTCAGGCCGGCTGACCGTGGTGGGCCGTGGTTCGGGCGGGCCGAACCGGCCGGCCCGGAGGGCCGACACCTGGGTTGACGGCCCTCGTGCCGGCCCGGGTTCACCTGACCTGTCTCAGCGAAGAATCCGTGATTCTCAGCGAAGGTTGACGGCTGCCCGTTAGTCTCAGCGAAGTTTGATCGCTGCTTCGCGAGGTAGGGATGGCGTTGAAGACGCTGGTGGAAGAGGCCGTTGTAGAGGCACTTCAAGCCGGGGGAGACGAGGCGGTTCGCCTGTACGTCGCCGCCTGTGCCGAGCGGATGGCTCCCTTGTTCATCGGTCTGCGCGCGGGCGATTCGGCACGGAAGGCTGACGTGGACTTCGTCGTGGAGTCCGTGGGCGGGCTTTGGTTCGCCGACCGCCCTCTGCCCGATGCCGTTGATCGTGTAGGCCGGCTGGAGCGGTTCCCCGAGCTTCAACCAGCTGAGGAAGGGATCACCGGCGTCGCGGACACGTACACGTTCTTCGCCGCCCTCGTCCTGCGGTATGCCCTGCTGGCCAACGGCTCCGGGGAGGTCGATCACGCGGTGTCGTGCGGCCACGCGGCGCTCACCGCGATGGGCATGCTGGACCAGAACGCCGCGGGCGCCTCCTTTGCTGCTGACGAGCGACGACTTCAATCTCTTTCGGTGTCCGACACCGTCGCTGGTCTGTGGGAGGCGAGTGTGGCGGCTGGGCGGGAGCGATTCCGCGCGGTGCTGAGCCGCACCACAGGTGGCGGACGCTGAAACCGGCGGTCTCAGGCACATGGGGGTGGGTTCGTGGCAAATGCTCTGTCCAGCGTGTTCAGCGACGAGGCGTTAGACGCCTTTGAGCTGGACTTCTTCGACGGTGGAAGCCGTCGCCGGATGTCGTTGGGGTTGGGGTGGCGGACGCGCTTCGAGGCGGTCGAGCCAGTACGGCCGTTCCGCTGGGACAAGGGCGGGCAGGGCTTCGCGGGCTGGTACTTCTCCGTGACGATGCGCGACCACGTGGGCTACGAGTCGTGGCTGGAACGGGATCGGCTCATCTTGCTCGACCGCGATCCGCAGGTCGCGGGGATCGCGTCGCAGCCGTTCTGGCTCCACTGGCACGACGGCACGAGGAAACGCCGCCATGCCCCCGACTACTTCGTTCGGCTGGCCGACGGGCGGTCCCGGGTCGTGGACGTTCGCGCCGAGGACGACATGGACGAGGAGACCGACGAGGCGTTCGCGGCGACTGATCGCGCCTGCCGGGCGGTGGGCTGGGAGTTCGAGTGGGCGGGGCGGCCCGCGCCGGTCTTCATGGCGAACATCCGCTGGCTGGCCCGTTACCGGCGGGCGCGTTGTCGTGGCCAGGTGGCGATGACCGACCGGCTCGTGGAGGTGTTCCGGGAGCCAAAGGGCCTCTGGGAAGGGGCCGAGCTGATCGGGGACCGGCTGGAAGTACTGCCGGTGCTGTTCCACATGCTCTGGTCCGGAGTCCTGGGCACGGACCTGGCGGGAGGCCTGATGCAGACCGACAGCTTGGTCTGGGTGGAGGAGGGAGAGCGGTGGGCAGGCTGAAGCGTCCGCCGGCCCTGGCGGTCGGCGACAGGATCAGGTTCGCCGGGCAGGTGAGGGGCGTCCTGGAGGTCACCGCGCAGGCGGTGGTGCTGGAGGACACCGGCGAGCCGCACTGCGTGGTGGCCTTGGTCGAGCTGTTCCAGGCGGAGGACTTCGAGGTCCTCTTCCAGCCCGAGCGGATGCCGCTGCCTGCTTCGTCCCTGCTGGAGACGCTCCCGGCGGAGACGATCAGGCAGGCGATGTGGTGGGAGGGCCACATCCTGGAGGTGCTACACGGGCTGCCGCCCGACGCGGCGCCTGGAACTGAACCGCGTCCTGAGTACGGTCCGGGAGTCTCGCTGACCGCCCGGGAGAAGGCCAAGGCGGCCGAGCTGACGCGGGCCGGGCATCAGGTCACAGCCAGCACCGTCGCCCGGTTGCGACGCCGCTACCTGCACGACGGGGTCGTGGGCCTGGCCGATCTCCGCTCGGCGCGCAAGATGCCGCAGTTCGGGTCGGTGGATCCGGCTGTGGTCGACGCGATGCGGCAGGCGATCAAGGAGGGTGTCGACGCCTCCACTCGGACGGGCTCCTATCTGATCTGGCGCACGCGTGAGATTCTCCGCCAGTCGCCTGGTGGGGACGCGGTCGGCTGGCCCTCCAGGCCGACCCTCTACCGGCTCCTGGCGAAGCTCACCGCCGGCACCCATGCCACCGGATCGGCGGTCACGCGCCGGTCGAAGGCCCATGGGGCGAACGCGCCGTTCGGTGAGTTGACGGTGTCGGCGCCGGGCGAGGTGATGCAGATGGACTCCACACCGTTGGACGTGCTGGTCCGGCTGGACAACGGGGTGGTGGGCAAGGTCGAGCTGACGGGGATGATCGACGTCGCGACGAGGACGTTGTCGGCGGCGGTGCTGCGGCCGTCGACGAAGTCGGTGGACGCGAGCGTGCTGCTGGCCCGCACGGTCACCCCTGAGCTGATGCGGCCAGGCTGGGTGGACGCGCTGAAGATGTCCCGCTCGGTGCTGCCGCACCGGCGGCTGCTGACCCTGGACGAGCGCCTGGAGCACGCGGCGGCCAAGCCAGTGATCGTCCCGGAGATGATCGTCTACGACCACGGCAAGGTGTTCGTCTCCCGCAACTTCCGGTCCTCCTGCCGGTTCCTGGAGATCGACTGCCAGCCCACCCACAAGGGATCGCCCTTCGAGAAGGGCCACATCGAGAAGATGCTCGGCTCAGTGGCCACGATGTTCGCCCAGTTTCTCCCGGGCTACACCGGCCGCAACACCGACCGGCGCGGCCGTCACCTGGAGCGAGAGAATCTGTGGTCGCTGCCCGAACTGCAGGACCTGCTGGACGAGTGGATCGTCGACCAATTTACCGACCGCGGGAGCTCATGTTCCGGCTCTGACCTGCGGTGATTCATAGACTACATGTCCGCGACGGTCAGGTGAGGCCGTTTCCGTAGCTCATCTGGGTGGTCTCGTGTGTCGGCCCGTCTGTTGCGCGACGTTGGGGATGTGCATGCAGGTGACGTTGTCGTTGCCGACGAGGCTCGGTGAACACGGCGTCGGCTTCATGCTCAGGGTGTCACCGGGTTTCCGGTGTTCGCGGGGCAGTCGTGCTGGTCGGGCTGGGGTCCTGCGATGTTAAGGACGGGGTCTTCTCCTTCGGGGATTTCGAAGACGAAGACGACGCCGGAGGCCGTGGCCTGGACCGAGCACTGGTTGTCGAAGGTCAGCGGTGTGTAGGGCTGCCAGGCGCAACCGGTGCGGTCGAGAGATTCGATCACGTCGGCGTACTTGATCTTGCCGGGGAATGTCTCTCTGCCGACCAGGCCGATGGGGAGATCGATGACATCACGCCAGGTCTGGAGACAGATCAGGATGATCTTCTGGCAGCGGCAGACACTCAGCTCAAGGTCGCCGTAGGCGAACAGACGCGGCCATGATCGACGCTTCCCGATGACCACTTCAAAGGGCTCACCGAGGGCCGCAGTGACCTCGTCCCAGGTGGCACCGTTCGAGACCGGACCCAGCCGTCCCGACTGGGCGAGTTCCGTCAGGACGTCGAGAAGCTCCATGGGGCAGGAGCCTGTCATCTGCGGCGACGGGCTGTCCAACGGCTTTGGGCAGGGTGAGGCTGCGGGAAGCGAGTGCCGGGGTACTGACTCACGTGCCCAGGTAGGGGTGCGAAGTGACGTGCTCAGTCGTCAGGTCCTGGCTCGGCCTTGAAGTCGCTTGCGGGGGAAGCTCCGACAGCTGATCATGTGGCCTGATGAAGAGGGGGCGGCATGGGGCTGTGTCTGTTTGCCAATGATGGAGATGTCAGCTCGCCGGACCTGAGTCTGTCGTGCAGTGGCTTCAACAGGTTTCGTCAGCGGTTGGCGCGGGCCGAGGGCTTTGAGCTTCCCGAGATGCGAGGGTTCGGCGGAGATCGGTCATGGGGTGACGTCTCGACGTCGCTGGCGCCGTTGCTCGATCATCCGGATGACGATGGTGAACTCTCGGTTGCCGAGTGCGATGCTGTCCTTCCTCGGTTGGAGGAGATCATCGCGCGGTGGGCGGCCGAGGGCGGGGACGTGCTGTTGCGGCAGCACGTCGAATACGGCCGCGAGCTGGTGGTCGTGTTGCGGCTCTGTGTGGAGAAGGGCGTCGAGCTCATCTTCGGGTGACTGCCGACCCGCCCTCGTGGGGAGTGACGTGTCCGGTCGTCAGGCGACTTCGGCGTCGCCTTCGATGGCGCTGAGCCGGTTCTTCAGCTGGTAGCTGGGCCCGTTGATCGGGACGACGTCGCAGTGGTGGAGAAGCCGGTCGAGGATCGCGGTGGCCGGCAATCCGGGGTTCATCGCTGGCCGGGGCCGTCGTAGTAGCCCGGGCGAGCCAGCAGGACTGAGTTGAAGTAGTAGCCCTGTTCGTCTTCGGGGTCGTCGTCACCCTGGAACGGGCGCCAGAAGCTGAGGAGTAGGTCCGGCGCGACGAAGGACGCGGGATCGTCCTCCGCCGCGACAATCGTGGTGATCTCGGACATGCGTGTCACGACGTCGCGGGCCGCAGCGCGAAGACGTCGATGCCTCGGAAGACAACGGCGTCGGCCGGCTCGCAGGGGCGTCCCAGTTCGACGGCTTCCAGGAGGTCGCGTGCGCATCCGATGCTGATCATCAGGCCGCTCGGCCGGAAGATGTGCTGACCCGCCCGGTCGGATGGGGAGGCTGTCGTGGGTTCCCGCAGCGATTCCAGCGCGCTGTTGGCATCCTGGCGCGACATGCCGATCCGGAGGGGGCCGACGCCTGTGGGCGGGGCGAGCTCGAAATGCATGTGCGCATCGTGTCATGGCGCGTTTCGGTCGGCCGGAGGGCCTGCGATGCGGGCTTCGAGGTCGGCGACGCGGCGGTCCTGGAAGCGGAGGTTGGTGCGGGCGGCCTTGAGGCGTTCGTCGAGGGTGCGGTTGTCGGTGGTGAGCTGGCGGACGCGCTGCTTGAGGGTGGTGTTCTCCGTGGTGATCCGCTGGAGGGTCTCTTCTGTCCACTCGGCTTGCAAGTCGCGGACCTGGCCGAGGAGTTCGCCGATTCGGGTGCGCTGGGACTGGATCTCGGCGTGGGCGGCCTTGAGTGCTTCCTCGGCGTTCAGCGCGCGTTCACGCCAGGTCGCCTCGCGCTCGTCCTCCTGCTCGGCGAGGCTTCGGTGGCGCTGGCCGCCGGCCTCGGCCAGCACTGCAGCGACGGCGGTTCTGGCTTCAGGGTTGTCATAGAGGAAGGTGCGGGAGACGTCCGCGCGGCGGGCGACAGCGGCGACGCTGACCGGGGCTTTTTCCCGGCGGAGGCGGGTAATGGCCTCGTGGACGCGTCCGAGCGCGGTCTGTGTCTTGCGGTGCCGGGCGGCGAGGGCCGCAGCGGTGCGGGTCTGGGGGATGCTGTGGGTGTTCATGCGACCTGCCCTGCCATGTCGTCCGCGCCCTCGGAACCAGCCTCGGCGAGGTCGGCCGCGCGGAATGCGGTGGACCAGATCCGCTGGAAGTAGTCCTGGGGTTTGCGCAGGTCTAGGGCGAGCGCGTCGTCGAGGAGGCCCAGTCCTGCGAGGGCTTTCTCAAGGCCGTCGATGGCGCGGGCGGTGGGCTCGAAGTAGTGGTGGAGGTAGTCGGCGGTGGTGTCGTCTGGGGCTCCTTCGGCCAGCAGCCGCCACTGCTCGCGCTTGCGTCGCCAGTAGAGGAGGTCGGCGCCGGAGAGTACGAACTTGTCGCAGTTGTGGCAGTCAAGGTTCCAGGGGCAGGCGCCGCCGTCGACGACGGGTTGGAAGGTGCAGAAGCCGCCCTCGGCCGGGGTGCTGCGGCGGGACAGGTCGACGGCGATGGCCTGGGCCTGCTCGCGGGTGAGCGGGGTTGTCGGTTCGGTGAGGAGTTCGCCGGGCTTGGCGGTGCCGGGCCCGGCGACCCAGACGTGCTGCAGGACGTCCTCCAGGTCGGACTGGGTCAGGTGGATGTAGTGCTCGGCCATCCGCTCCGAGACGTGGCCGAGGTAGCGGCGGACGTGGGTCAACGTCGCGCCGGCCCGCAGTAGGCTGGTCGCCAGCGAGTGGCGGGCCTGGTGGGGAACCCCGCGGCCGATGTCGAGGTCGTCGATCCAGGGCTTGAAGCCCTTGTGGAACCACTTGTAGCTCAGCGGCCGGCGTCCGTCGCGGTTGCGGATGTTGGTGGGGAACAGCGCCATGTGGTCGCGTTCCTCGGCCGTGGGCGGCCGGTTGTTCCGGGCCTCGAACAAGGTCAGGGACTTTTGCTGGCGGACTTCCAGGAGCTGGTGGACGCGCTCGGGGATCCGCAGGGCCTGGTCGTAGTTGCCGACTTTGGTCTGGTCGTGCCAGAGCATCGGCAGTCCGCCGTAGCGGCCGAGGCAGTCCAGGCGGAGCTGGAGGACCTCGCCGCAGCGGCGGCCAGTGACGAGGATGGTCTCCCAGGCGTCCCTCAGGCCGCGGTCGAACGGGTCGTGGGTCTCGGCGAGCCGGCTCAGGTTGGTCTCGTCGGCGAGCGCGCGGGCGACATCGTCGGAGAACGGCTGCCGAGAGCGGCTGATCATCCGCCCTGGGGCGGGCATGGCCGCGATGAAGGCCCGGTCGAGGCCGAGGCGTTCGGCCTCCCCCGACTCCAGTGCCCCGCGCAGGAGCCGCCGGGTGCGGTGGAAGACGCGCTGTCGGGTGTTGGCGGTCACGATCGACGGCTTGCCGTGGACGCCTCTGGCCGCCAGCGAGGCGAGGCCGTCCCGCTCGCGTTGCCGCTGGTCGGCGACGAACTGGTGCATGTGCTCTGCGGTCAGCGCCCGCGGGTCGTGGCCGCCGGCGGGAGCGTGGAGTTCCAGGAAGGTGCTCAGTTCCAGGCCGGCTCGGCGCATGTCGTCGAAGGTGCCTCCGCTGCGCGGGCAGCTGGGAGAACGCAGGATTGCGACCAGGTGGTCCCAGATCAGGTCGCGCAGCCATCGCTGGGAAACGCCGGTGAGGTCCATGTGGACCGAGCGGCCGGTGAGCTTCCGTCCGAAGTGCTCGGTGAGGATGTATCCGAGTTCGCGCGTCTCGGTCGGCGTCACGTAGAGGGGGTGCAGCCAGTCGGTCACGGCCCGGACGATGTGGACCGCCTCGCGGCTGACCGCCTTCTGCAGGAGCCGTTCCTCCTCCGAGCCAATGTCGGTCAGCGACCGCAGGCCGTGCTCGCGGGCGAAGTTCGCCAGGCCCTGCCAGGTGACCAGTTCCCAGCGGCCGTGGGCCTTCTGGGTGTAAACGAACATGCCCCACTTGATCTCGGCCCGCAGCAGCGGGTGCAGGCCCCGGAGGTTGACCTGTGCGGGGCGGAGCACGGCCGGGGCGGTCGCGCACCAGCGGTGGAAGGCGTGCTCGTCCTGGTAGCTGACCGGCGCGACCAGCCCTCGGCGCCCGTAGCGGTTACCCCACTGCGATGGCAGGGCCGCTCCACCAGGTCTGCCGTCTCTGCCGTAGCGGCGCTCGTGCCGGAAACACAGCCCGAGCGGGGAGTCCGCCAGTTCCGGGCAGACCTGGACCCGGCAACTGCCGAAGCCGGGCAGCGCGTGCTGATCGAGGAGCCAGGCGTCGAAGTCGGCGTCGCCGCTGCGGCGGCCGCGATGGTTGTACCAACGGAACTCGTGGTAGTGGCAGAGCTCCAGAGTGAGGTGACGGGCGGGCCGCCCCGGGCAGATCTGGCAGGAGCGTTGCTCGACCCCATCCCCGGGGCCGACGGGCGGCGCGGTGCGGAGGAACTCGGCTCGTGTTCCTCCCTGGTCGCGGTGCTCGCGCCAGAGCATCTCGTGGGTTGAGCACAGGTCGCCATGCCCCATCGTGGACCTCTCGCACTCCGCCGTCAGGCAGTTCCACCGGTAGACCGGGTGGTTCGGCGGGACCTTGACGATGTCGGGGCGGAACAGCTGGTCGAACGACGGGCTGCTGATCAGCGCGGTCAGGACTTCCAGCCGGTCCCGGCCGGTGCGGGTGTCCTGCTGCGGCAACAGGGTCGTCACGGTCACTTCGGCTCACCCCAGACCGTGCGCAGGGCCGCGTCGAAAGCGGGATCGTGGATGTCGACGTGGCCGTAAACCTCGTCGACCGTGGCGGCCGACGCCCAGCCGCCGGCGTCGCGGGCGATCAGCAGGTTGCCGTCCGATGCGTCGAGAACCGCGCTGGTGAAGCTGTGGCGGAAGGCATGGGGTTTCACCAGGCCCAGGCCGGAGCGTTTCCCGGCGCGGCCGAGCATCCGGCGGGCCCCGACCGGTGCCCACGGCTGCCCGGTCCCGGGGCCGTGGAGCTGGACCAGGAGCATCCCGTGCCCGGCGGCACCGCGCGGATACTCACCGCCGGTGAGGTACTCGAAGTAGGTGTGCACCATCGCCGGGCTGACCCGCTTGATCAGCCCGCCGGTCACCGTGCCGTGCTCGATCCGCCAGGGGTGCTTGGTCTTCGCCTCAGCCCGGTTCGGATTGTCCGGCCGGTGGCAGACGTGCAGGTGAGGGCTGCGGCACTCGCCGCAGGCCGCGTTCTCGCGCAGGTGCAGGTCCACCAGGTGCAGCCCGCAGAGCTCGCCGATCCGAAGCCCTCCGTCGGCCAGCCAGGTCACCAGCAGCCGGTCCCGGGCCGAGTTCACCGTCTCCAACAGTCGCTCGCGAGCCCCGTCCGGCAGCATCTTCGGATGCCGGCGGTGCGGTCCCTTCGGCGCGAGCGGGTTCGCGGGCATGGCCGTCTTCACGTGCCCCAGGAGCGAGCGGTGACGGTCCACCCGCGACGGCAGCCGAGTGCCGTCGAGCTTCCCACCGAGCTCGACGTTGACGCCGAGAGAGGCTTGGTGCAGGTAGAAGCCCTTCACGCAGGAGGCCGTCGCCGACAGCGCGGACCGGCCGTAGGGGCGCTTGCCCACCCGCCACGGCTCCCCGAGCGGCATGCGGACCTCAGCCCCGACCATGCCCATGTACCGCTCCAGATCCCGCAGTTGAACCGCGCTGAACGCCAGGCACTCACGCTCCAGCCAGCGCAGATGGTCCACCAGCAGATACGCGTAGGTCCGCTGCGTGCCCGAGCCGTCGTGCTGCCGCAGGAACCGGTCCGCCTCAACGTGCACCGTGCCCTCGGGCCAGAGGATCGTCCACGACCTCCGCCCGCACTTCCGCTCGATCTGTTGGACCCTCAAGTCCCCGATGATGACGTGTCGTGCCACTTGCCCTCCGTACCGACTTCGGAACATGACGGACGTCCCGGTCCCGGTCGGTAAACGAGCCCGCGACGTCCATGTCACAGGCCCAGACGGACATCACGGGCAGCACAACTCACGGTCGGTAAAGCGCACTGGCAGAACCGCCCGCACGAGGGCCTACGCGATCCCGACCACCCGGGGCGGTTGTTCACGCCGAATCAGAAGTACGCCGCCCTGGTCGAGTCCTGCGGCTACGTTCCAGTCGCGCTGAGCGGCTTGGACTACGTTGAGCTGCTGCCTGCGGCCTGGCGGGCCGTCAATTCCTACGGCGTCCGGATCAACAACCGCACCTACGACAGTCCTGAGCTGGGTCCGATGCGCCTGCGCGATTCCGGCGTCACTGCGAAGCGCGGGCTTTGGGAAGTCCACCGCGACCCCTACGACGCCTCCCGGGTCTGGGTCCGCGACCACCGCGGGGACGGCGGGTGGGTCCAGGCGACCTGGAAGTACTTGAACCGGGCACCAGTTCCCTTCGGAGACCTGGCCTGGGACCACGTCAGCCACCAACTGCCCAGGGCCACCGAGGAGGAGCTTGCCCAGGCCGTCACCGACCTGCTGACCCGCGCCCACGCCGGCCCCGACCGGCCCGCTGCGAGCAAGAAGGACCGGAGGCCGGGGGCGGCCAAGGCCGAGCGGCGGGTCGCCGCCCGGACAAAGGCCGCCCCGCCCACCGTCCCCTCCCCAGCACTGGAGGTGCCGCAGCAGCACGGACCCGAAGGGTCCGAAGACGACGGCGAACTCGCCGAGGTGATCCCACTGGGACTGTTCAACCCGCTCGAAGACCCCTGGAGACGCTCGTGACCGCGCTGCCCATCGACGATTCCGGAGAGGACTTCGGGCGGCAGCTGACCAGCCTGCCGGGCTGGCGCGCATTCGTCGAAGCGTCCCTGAACAAACCCATGGTCGCGCTGACGAAGGCCGAGTACACCGCGCTGGACACAGCAGACCAGGACGCCTACGACGACGACCGGCTCGACCACCATGCCCGGCTCCAGGTGGTCGCAACCTCCACGGTCCGCTCCACCGTGACCTGCGGACGGCGCCTGGTCATCCTCAACCGCGGGGCGGTCAGCGCCCGCCGGGGCCTGATCGTCTCCGGGCCAGCCAACACCGGCAAGACGATCGCCCTGACCCAGCTCGGCCTGGCCCACGAGCTGCATGACCGCCGTCGCCACCCCGAACAGGACAGCCGAATACCGGTCGTCTACATCACCGTCCCGCCCGCCGCGACGCCTCGCATGATCGCCGCCGAGTTCTCCCGCTTCCTGGGCCTGCCAGTGCTGAGACGTGCGAACATCACCGACCTCACCGAGGCCGTCGTCGGCGTCTGTACCAAGGCCCGGACCGGCCTGATCCTGGTTGACGAGATCCACAACATATCCCTGACCACACGTCACGGGGCCGATGTCTCGGACACATTGAAGTACTTCTCCGAACGCATCCCAGCCACATTCGCCTACGCGGGCATCGACATCGAGGGTGGCGACCTGCTGTCGGGCACCCGAGGAGACCAGATCGCCGCCCGCTTCACCTCCACGGCCACCCATGCCTTCCCCTACAACGCCGAATGGAAGGCGCTGGTCGCGCAGATGGAGGCCAACCTCGTGCTGCACGAGTACCAGAAGGGCACCCTGACCCGCCTGGACCGCTTCCTCCATACCCGCACCGGCGGCATGATCGGCACCTTGTCCCACCAGATCCGCGGGGCTGCGGTCGACGCCATCCTCACCGGCACCGAGAAGATCACCAAGGCGGGCCTGCTGGCCGTCGACCTGGACATCGCCTCCCGCCGCAAGCGCCGGGACACAGAACAGTGACCAGGCCGACTTCCGAGGTGCCCATCCGTCAGCTGCCGTTCCAAGTCCGCCCGCGAAGCGGCGAGGGCGGCCGCACGTTCATCACCCGCCTGGCCGAGGCGAACCACCTGAAGCCCGGCTACCTGCGCGCATTCCTGACAGACCCCCCACAACGCAGAGGGACGCCGTCCTGGGAGCGCCTCGCCGCTGTCACCGGGCGCGACCCGGTCCAGCTCCGGCGAATCCTGGAGACGACGCAATGCTCCGAGTGCGGGGCACCGATGACCCCGATGTCCAGCTTCGGCGTCAAACCCAGGACCTGCTCGACGAACTGCCGCCAGCGCAGCCGCCTCACCAACTCGCATTACCGGCGGACGACGCCCTGCCACGTCTGCGGCAAGCCCATGGACTACCGGATCGGGCAGCGACGATACCTGTGCTCCAGCGATTGTCGACGCTTCGCGTTCGAGTGCCGCCGCCGCGGTCAGCCGCTGCCACGTAGAAGCGAGAGCGATGCGGACGGTGAAGACCCACCGGCGGAGATCTGCCCCGGCTGCGGCGAATATCTGCCGCAGCCGAGAAAACGGCGAGCCTGCTCAAGACGCTGCACTCGGAGAACCCGCCGCTGGATCCGAACCCCGATGCCCCCACCGACCTCCTGCACCCAGTGCGGCGGCCTGGCGTTCGCCCTCGCGGACGGCCGCCCTCGAACCCTGTGCTCGGACAAGTGCCGGCACCAGGCCGAAGAGGCCGAACGCGAAAGAGCCATCGCTGAAGCCCTCGCCGAAGGAACACAGACCTGCAGAGGCTGCGGCGATCGCTACAAGCCCCGGCGGCTCAACCCATGGTGCTCGGAAGCATGTCTTAACACGCACATCGATCAGTGCCGCAACGACCCGAAGGAATGTCCAGTTTGCGGGACGTCGATAGCTAGTCGCCCTCGCAGCGTGGGCGGCAGGACTCGCCAGTGGTGCTCGCCCAACTGCTGCCATCAAGCCTTTCGTTGGCGGGCAGAGTTCCGCGATCGATCGCTTCTCCCACTGCTGCCACTGTCCCGCCAGGCACGCCAAACCCTGAACCGGAATCGCTACAGCGGCGCCTCGTTGACGCCGCCCTTGACGCCTCCCCGCAGGCCCCACTCATCCAAGCCGGAGTAGATCCTCGCAGTGCGGCCCTGCGGAAAGGAGACAGCCTCGGCCTCCCCTGAATAGATCGCTACCAATGAGTCAGCCCCTCGCCACCAGGTGTCGGCCACGCCCATCACTTCGTGCACTGGCTCATACCCATCCAGCACGATGCCGTCCACATCGTCGCCGTTGACCATGACGATCTTCTTTGCCCACATGGACGCGTGATGAGCCAGGGCGAGCGATTCCACCCAGCCCTCGACGGTGGCATGGAGGGGCGCCCACTGACCTGCGTGAATGCCGAATTCACCGGACGGCCCGATCATGAACGAGAAAGGGACCGCGGTCCGCTGCATCCCGGCTTCAAACCACCACCCTTCGGAGGGCGAGCCCTCCGGCGAGTCCGCTTCGAGGTACCTGGGTCCGCCGTCGTACTTGGGTGCGGGCGGCAGGACCAAGCCGCCCCATCGCTCTTGGTATGCCGCCATCCGGTCGATGACCGCCGCAGGGATGTCTCGCTCAAGCCACCACTGTCTGTGCTCCTCGACCGACTGGACGTCGACCCTGACGCCGTGCGCGCGGACGAACGATCGGGCTCGTTGAGTCAGGCCGTCAGGGACATCGTTGAAGAGGTTGAGATTCACCAGGGTGACGCTACCCAGTAGTTGGAGGGGCGGCGGGTTCGGGCCGCTCTCGGCAAGAGCAACTGCGTCAGCGGATGCACTGGGTCAGGCGTTCCACCATTCGTCAGTGCCGCAGCCGACCTCGTAGTGCCACCAGCCCTCGTCTTGTCCTTGACTCAGCAATGCCTTGATCCCGGCGAAGTCCGCGTCGGCTGGGACGTTGAAGGCCACCATGGGGAAGTCCGCGCTCATGACCTCACCGCCAAGGTGGAAGACAGCCAGGCGTTGATGCACCGCCTGGGGGCTGCGGCCCAGCGGCCCCGAGGGGACGGGCACGACGCGAACCGTGCAGTTGCCGGCTGAACTGACCCGCCCGACAGCCCAGTGCAGCCCATCTGAGTCGGTCTGGAACTGCACGACGTCCCCCTCGGCCACACCGTCCTGCAGGAACGGGACGTTCTCGATCACGGCCGTGTCAGCACTGAGTCTTGTCGCCCACAGGCCCTCGATGTCCTGAGGGAACCAGCCCTCGCGAGGGACGAACCGGAACCAGACCTTGACCTTCTCGACCGCGTTCTCCACGGCGCCAATCATGCTCGGACCGCCGACGGCATCTTGCACCGGGGTTGAGCTGGGCGGTCAAGCCTCGTTGAGACAGATCGGCAGGCCGTCAACCTTCGCTGAGACGGGCGAGTGACGATCCAGCTTCGATGAGACGCAGCCAATCTTCGCTGAGACAGGTCACGGGCCGGGCCGTCGGAAACGATTGACGAGCGACAGTCACCGATATATCGTCGAACTATTGAGACAGTGACGGAAGCACTGTCCGAGTCATCAGGAGGTGAGCGCGATGCGCTCCGGAACGCGATTCGGTGAGGGGGGCCCGCGCGGCGGTCGGCGTCGTGGACGGGGCCCGGAGTCCGGGGAGTTCCCCGGTGAGGGGTTCGAGAGCCGCGGGGCCTTCGGGCCGCCGTTCGGAGGCCCCGGGCGGCCGGGCGGTGGGCCGTTCGGCGGACCGTTCGGCCACGGCTTCGGCGGGCACGGCGGTCGCGGGCACGGTCCGCGCGGCCGGCGCGGCGGGCGGGCCCGGCGCGGGGACGTGCGGGCCTCGCTGCTCGCGCTGCTCAAGGAACGGCCGATGCACGGCTACGAGATGATCGCGGAGATCACCGAGCGGACGGGCGGGGCCTGGCGGCCGAGCCCGGGGTCGGTCTACCCCAACCTCCAACTGCTGGAGGAGGAGGGTCTGATCACCGCCGAGGAGGTGGGCGGCAAGCGACTGGTCTCGCTCACCGAGGCGGGCCGGGCCGAGGCCGAGGCCGGGCCTGCGGAGCCGTGGGCGGAGGCCGGCCGCGAGGTCGACTGGGAGGCCGTCCAGGAGGTCGGCCAGGCGCTCGGCGCGGTCGACCAGGCGATCCGGCAGGTGATGGCGACGGGGACGGAGGCGCAGCGCGCCAAGGGCCTCGCGGTGCTCAACGAGGCCCGCAAGAAGCTCTACCTGATCCTCGCCGAGGATGCCTGACCGCGGGGCCGGGCGTGACCGGCGGTGCCGCCGCTCAGCCGCGGACGGCGAACAGGCCCACGCAGGCGAGCAGCAGCACCGTCCAGCCGAACCAGAGCCAGCCGTTCGGGCCGAGCGCCGCGCTGTAGAGGCTGACCACGACCAGCAGTCCAGCGGTGACCGCCGCGACCTGCCGGTTGTGCTGCGTGACCGCCCGCGGCCTGTTCCCGGGGCGGTGCCGTACGGTCTTCGCCATGGCCGTCCTCCCGAGGGGAGCGGCCGTCACCCGGAGGTGCGGGCGGTGGCCGTCTCGTCGTACTCGTAGCGCCAGAACCAGCGGGTGCCCCGCTGCTGCTTGGCCCGGACGTACACCAGTGTGCGCGCGGGGGACTCCCCGTGCGCGGGGACCGGCACCTTGTAGGTCTTGGGCACGCCGTACATCGGCCCCAACGGGATCGGGAGGATCCGGCCGTCCAGGGGGCCGCCGACGAATTCGGTGTCCGCGCTCTTCACCCCACCAGGGTCTCACCTCGCCGTGGTCGTTCGACGGCCGACCGGGCGCCGACCAGCGGTCGGAGGTCGCGAGGGGCGTGCGCGGGGGTGTCGAAGGGCGTGCGCGGAGCCGGCGCGGGGGAGGGGCTGTGAGGGTCGGGTGCCGGGAGTGTGACCGGAGAGGCACCGCCCCCGGTCATCCGGAGGGCCCGCGCACCCTTATCCTTCCTGTTACGCCCCTGGGGTTCACCCGGGTCAGCGGGCCCCGTACGGGCCGGGTGCGGCACACAGCGGTGTGCCCGCCGGGCCGCCGAGCCGCAGTTCCTGTACTGCCGCGACTCCGTGCCGTGGCCCGCGCGTCGGCCGTCCGGCAACCCCGGCTCCGGTCGGCGGGGCGCGGACAGCAGGGCCGAGCACCGTCCCGGGAAGCAGCGGGGGGCGCTGTGCGTTGCGTCGGAGTGGTACGTCGAATGCTGTGTCACACCAGGCACGGCAGTGCGCGGAAGGGGCCCGATGGAAGCCGGCAGCAGGTGGACGACCTGGTGGCAGAAGCGTGATCGTGAGCGGGCCAGGTCGGCCGATGCGGACAGTCCCGCCGCCCGACTGGATCAGCTGCTCGGCGCCGTGCGCGCCGGTTTCCCGCTCGCACCCGCCGCCCATCCGGCCGGTTACCGCTGTTCCTGTGACCGGGTCGCCTGTCCGGCCCCCGCGCAGCACCCGGTCTCCTTCGCCTGGCAGACCCAGGCGACCGTCGACCCGGAGCAGGTCGCCCGCTGGCTGTCCCGGGATCCCCGGGCCAACTTCATCACCGCCACCGGCCGCGCCCACGACGTCCTGGACGTACCGGCCGAGGCCGGCCGGCTGGCGCTCGACCGCCTGGCCGCGCTGGGCGTCGAGGGCCCGGTGGCCGCCGTCGGCGAGGACCGCTACCTCTTCTTCACCGCCACCAGGGGTACCCCGGTGGACGAGGACGAGTGGTGGCCCAGCGCGCTGGACTCCACGCCGGACACCATGTCCGAGCACCCCGGCCTGCGCTGGCACTGCCGCGGCTCGTACACCCTGCTGCCCCCGGCCGCGCTGCCGGACGGCTCGCAGGTGCGCTGGCTCCGCGGGCCCGAGCAGGCCCTGCCGGATCCGCTGCGCGTCCTGGACGTGCTCACCGACGCCTGCACCGAGGTGGGCGCGGTCGCCGAGGAGCAGTGGCTGATCGGTTAGGACCCGTCCTCGAACCCCCGCGCACGGGAGTCCGAGAAGGCGCCCCGAGGCGTCCGCCGGGGGAGCGGGCTACGGCAGGGTCAGGATCTCCGCGCCGTCGGCGGTGACGACCAGCGTGTGCTCGAACTGGGCGGTGCGCTTGCCGTCCTTGGTGACGACCGTCCAGCCGTCGGCCCAGATCTCGTAGTCGTAGGTGCCCAGGGTCAGCATCGGCTCGATGGTGAAGGTCATCCCCGGCTTGATCACCTCGGTGGCCCGCTCGCTGTCGTAGTGCGGGATGATCAGGCCGGAGTGGAACGACGTGTTGATGCCGTGCCCGGTGAAGTCCCGCACCACGCCGTAGTCGAAGCGCTTCGCGTAGGACTCGATCACCCGGCCGATCACATTGATCTGCCGGCCCGGCTTGACCGCCTTGATCGCCCGGTTGAGCGACTCCCGGGTGCGCTCGACCAGCAGCCGGGACTCCTCGTTCACGTCGCCGCAGAGGTAGGTGGCGTTGAGGTCGCCGTGCACCCCGTGGATGTACGCGGTGGCGTCGATGTTGACGATGTCGCCGTCCCGCAGCACGGTCGAGTCCGGGATGCCGTGGCAGATCACCTCGTTGACCGAGGTGCAGATCGACTTGGGGAAGCCCCGGTAGCCCAGGTCGGACGGGTAGGCGCCGTGGTCGCACATGTAGGCGTGGGCGACGGCGTCCAGCGCGTCGGTGGTGACGCCCGGCGCGATCAGCTTGGCGGCCTCCTCCATCGCCCGGGCGGCGATCCGGCTCGCGATCCGCATCTTCTCGATGGTCTCGGCGGTCTGCACCTCGGGCCCGGTGTACGGCGTCGGCGCGGGCCGCCCGACGTACTCGGGGCGCGCGATGTGCGCCGGGACCTTGCGGGTGGGGGACTGGATGCCGGGTACGAGAGCCATGGTCGCGAGTCTATCCGCCGGCCCCCGGCCGCCCGGGGGGTGTGCGGGGCGGGCGGTCGCGGGGAATGATCAGTACGACAGGTTCGTCGAACGGGAGTGACCGCCATGCCCTTGGGATTCCACCGCAAGCCGACCGGACTGCCGGGCGAGTGGTTCTACTGCATCAAGCACGCCAAGGTGGAGGAGGGGCCGGAGTGCCCCGCCAAGGACCGCCTCGGCCCGTACGCCACCCGTGAGGAGGCGGCCCACGCGCTGGACACCGCGGAGGAGCGCAACCGCGAGTGGAAGAAGGACGACGAGCGCTGGAACGACCGGCCGGCGGAGGGCGGCGGGAGCTGACCCCCGGTCCGGCGCCAGGGCCCGCCGGCCGTGGCGGGCCCTGGGCCGTCGTCGGTGGCGCGGTGTCAGCCGCCCTGCGGGCCCACGTACTTGGCGCTGGTCAGCGGTGCGAGCACCCGCCAGCCGAGCGTGGTGTACAGCGCGTGCCCGTCGGGCGTCCCGGCCAGGACGCCGGTCTGGGCACCCTGGTCGTACGCCGCGCCCGCCAGGGTCCGCACGACCAGGGAGCCGAGGCCCTTGCGACGGTGCTCGGCGGCGGTCTCGATCTGGTCGGCGACGGCGGTCGCGCCGGTGGCGGCGATCTGGCCGCGGGCTGCCAGTGCGCCGTCCTCCGCGGTGACCAGGGCGCGGACGACGCCGCCGCGGGACCAGGTGCGCAGGCGGTAGCCCGCGGGGGCGGTGAGCCCGTGGGCGGGGGCGAGCGGGACGGTCATCAGGAAGGCCGGCTCGTCGTCGACCCACCAGTGCGGCCCGAGCCAGGGGGCGACGACCGCCGGCTCCGCGAAGACCTTGAGCCACACCCCCGGGGCGCGGACCGCGCCGGCGACCTTGCGGACGTCGGCCTCCCGGACGGCGTCGCCCGTGGCGTCCAGGACGTGCCTGGTCACCTGGCCGGTGATGCCGACGTCGACGGTGTACCCCCAGGGCTCCACGACCGGCGGCGCCGCCGACCGCGACACGACCCACCCGTCCACCCAGCTCCGTACGACGTTCTCCGTCGTGGTCTCCAGCATGGCCACCCCTTCGCTCGCCGCACGCCGACGAAGGCCAGGGTAATAGGCTCAGTCGTGCTGTGTCACTTACTTTCTCGTGAGGCGGCGCCGGGCCGGCCGGTCAGGCCACCGCCCGGGCCCGCTCCGCCTCGGCCTTCGCGTGCTCGGCGCGCACCGCCGCCGCGTGCGGGTCGGTGCGGTCGTCGTACGAGAGCAGGCTGGGCAGGGCGGTGGCCAGGGCCACCACCCCGACCACGCACGCCACGCCGCCCGCCCAGACCGAGGCCCGGACGCCGACGAGGCCGGCCATCCCGCCAGCCCGGACCTGGCCGAGCTGCGGGCCGACCGAGTAGCTGAGCAGCTCGACACCGGCCATCCGGCCGCGCACCTCGTCCGGGATGGACTGGTTCCACATGGTCGAGCGGGCGATCCCGCTGATCTGGTCGGCGCCGCCGGCCAGGGCCAGGCAGAGCAGGACCGGCCAGACGTTGCCGCAGAGCCCGGCCAGGGCCATCGCCGCGCCCCAGCCGAGCGCGGCCACCACCAGCAGCCGGCCGTGCCGGTGGACCCGGGAGGTCCAGCCGCTGGTGGCCGAGACCGCCAGCGCGCCGACCGCGGAGGCCGCGTACATCGGGCCGAGCGCCCAGTCGGCGCCCAGCTCCGAGGCCAGGAAGGGGAAGATCGCCACTGGGAAGGCGAACAGCATCGCGCAGGTGTCGATGGCGTAGGTGCCCAGCAGGTCCTTGCGGCTCCAGGCGTAGCGGACCCCGGTCAGCACGGCCCGGACGGACGGCTTCTCGGCGCCGGTGGGCGGCGGCACCGCGCGGATCCGGGCGAGCAGCAGCAGCGAGGCGCCGAAGGTGAGCACATCCAGCGCGTACGCGGTCTGCACCCCGGCGAAGGCCACGATGATCCCGGCCAGCGCCGGGCCGGCCACCGAACCGGCGTTGCGGTAGAGGGAGTTGAGGGCGAAGGCGGCGGTCAGCTGGTCGTGCGGGACGATCCGCGGGGTCAGCGAGTCCAGCGCCGGGCGCTGCAGACCGTCGGTGGCGGCGACCAGGGCGGCCACCAGGTAGACCGGCCAGAGCACCGGCGTCGGCAGCAGCGCGTTGAGCAGCAGCAGGCCGGTCAGCACGCCGAGCCCGGCCTCCGAGAACAGCACCAGCTTGCGGCGGTCCAGCGCGTCGGCGAGGGCGCCGCCCCAGAGGCCGAAGACGATCAGCGGTACCAGCTCGAAGGCGCCGACCAGCCCGACCGCGAAGGAGGAACCGGTGAGGTCCTTGATCTGCATCGGCACGGCGACGTACGTCAGGTAGCTGCCGAGGCTGGTCACGCAGCCCGAGAGCCAGAGCAGCCGGAAGTCCCGGGAGGAGTGCCAGGGGGCCAGGTCGGGGCGCAGCGAGCTCAGCAGCGTGCGCAGTCGTCCGTTCGGAGGTGGTTCGGCTTCGGTCACGAACGACCATCCTCGGCGGCCGCCGCGCCGGGCCGCAACGGATTTTCGCCCGTGCCGGCGCCTGCCGCCCGCGTGCCGCCTGCCGCCCGCGTCGCCCGCCTGCCGCCCGCGTCGCCCGCGTGCCGCCCGTGCCGCCCGCCGGGTCCCGGCTACCAGCGGCTGAGCCCCGGCCCCTCGGTCAGCCGCCCGGCGAGCGCCGCCAGCCGGTCGAGCGGGCCGCGCCGGCCCGGCGCCTGCCCGGCAGCGGCGCTGACCAGGTGCTGCGCGAGGTCGAACGGCTCCTCCTCGGCGGTGCCGACCGCCAGCCGCTCGTGCGCGAGACCCGCCAGCCCGTCCGGCTCGGCGGGGCCGTCCAGGGCGAGCACCGTCGCCCCGCCGTGCCGGGCGTCGTGGACCCGTTCGAGCAGCGGCGCCCCGGCCGCCGTCGGCGCCACCACCAGCACGGTCGTCCCGCGCCCGGCCTCGGTCAGCCGCCGCAGGCCGTGCGCCAGGTGGGCCGGTGCCCGCGCGGGCACCCGGTGGCGCAGCAGGGTCGGCGCCAACCGGGGGACGTCGGACCAGGCCGCCTCGTCGTCCAGGTGGGCGGCCAGGTGCCAGGGCTCGTACCCCTCGGTGCCGACCAGCAGCAGGTCGCCGGCCCCGCGTCGGGAGACCGCGCGCCGCAGGGAGCCGGCGAAGCCGCCGACCGCCTCCAGCCAGCCCGTGCCGGTCAGCTGTTTCCGGAGTGCCGAAACTCTCACCGCGTCCATACGCCACAGAATGTCGCGGGGGGCCGGGTGTTTGGCAGGATCTGCCCATGACTTCCCTCGATTCAGCGACAAACCCGGCCCACGAGCTGCCGGACGTCTCGCAGCTGGTGGTCGGTGTCCTCGGTGGCACCGGCGACCAGGGGCGGGGGCTCGCCCACCGGCTCGCCAAGGCCGGCCAGCAGGTGATCATCGGCTCGCGCGACGCGGCCCGCGCCGAGGCCTCGGCGGCCGAACTCGGCCTCGGCGTGCGCGGCGCCGACAACGCGACCACCGCGCGCGAGAGCGACATCGTGATCGTCGCGGTGCCCTGGGACGGGCACGCCGCCACCCTCTCCGCCCTCCGCGAGGAGCTGGCCGGCAAGATCGTGGTGGACTGCGTCAACCCGCTCGGCTTCGACAAGCAGGGCGCGTACGCGCTGGTACCGGAGGAGGGCAGCGCCGCCCAGCAGGCCGCCGGGCTGCTGCCGGACTCCCGGGTCACCGCCGCCTTCCACCACCTCTCGGCGGTGCTGCTCCAGGACGAGTCGGTCGAGCGGATCGACACCGACGTGATGGTGCTCGGCGACGAGCGCGCCGCCACCGACATCGTCCAGGCGCTGGCCGCCCGGATCCCGGGGATGCGGGGCATCTTCGCGGGCCGGCTGCGCAACGCGCACCAGGTGGAGTCGCTGGTGGCCAACCTGATCTCGGTCAACCGCCGCTACAAGGCGCACGCGGGCCTGCGGATCACCGACGTCTGAACCGACGCCCGAAGCGACATCCGGCCGGGCGTCCGAACCGACGTCCGGCCGGCCGCCCGAACCGGCGGCGGGCGCGCCGACCTCACCCCCGGCCCGGGCCGGGGGTGAGGTCGGCGAGAATGGGGGCCGACCGTCACCCGGCCTTAGGAGCCCCCCGCCATGCCCCGCACGTCCCTCTTCGCCTCGATCGTCGTTGTCCTCGCCCTGGCCGCCGCCGTGGTCTCCGTGGTGCGGGGCAACTGGGTGGGCCTGGTCTGGATCCCGCTGGCCGGCGTGGCGAGCAACGTCCTCTGGCTGAACCTGCGCCGCGAGAAGCTGGCGAAGGCCGCCGCCGAGCGGGCCGAGGCCTCCTGACCGGCCGGTTCCGCTAGTTCTTCCAGAAGCTGAAGAGGTCGCGGCCGACCTGGGCGTACGCCCGGTCGACGCCGAGCAGGTCCATCACGCCGTAGACGGCCTCGAAGAAGTAGTGGTTCACCTCGGGCTGCCAGAGCAGCGCGAAGACCGCCAGCATCCCGTACGGGGCGAACGGCTCGACCGCCCGGCGGGCCTTGTGGGACAGCCAGGGCTCGATGATCCCGTAGCCGTCCAGGCCCGGCACCGGCAGCAGGTTCAGCAGCGTCGCGCTGAGCTGCAGCATGCCGAGGAAGCCCAGCGCCAGGGCCAGCGGCGCCACGCTCAGCTCGTAGCCGTTCCAGACCGCGTGCACCTCGCTGCCGTCCAGCCAGCCGGCGCCGACCGGGACCAGGAGCAGCACCGCGGCGAGCAGGTTCACCAGCGGGCCGGCCGCCGAGATCAGGCTGTGCTTGAGCCGCCCGTTGATCCGGTGCCGTTCGATCCAGACCGCGCCGCCGGGCAGGCCGATGCCGCCGAGCAGCACGAAGACGATCGGCAGGACGAAGCTCAGCAGGGCGTTGGTGTACTTGAGCGGGTTGAGCGTGAGGTAGCCCTTGGCCCCGATGGTGATGTCGCCGCCGTGCAGCGCGGTCCGGGCGTGGGCGTACTCGTGCAGGCAGAGCGAGACCATCCAGCCCGCCACCACGAACAGGAAGATCCCGAACCGGGCGTTGCCGTAGCCCGCGTAGACCGCCCAGCCGGAGGTCACGAGGGTCGCCAGCATGGCCCAGAACACCGGGCTGATCCGTCGGTCCTCGCTGCGCGAGCGCTGCGTTGCGGCGAAGGTCATGGCGTGGTTGCTCCGGAGGGTCTGGGGTGCGGGCAGGGGACCGATCATGCCCGGCGGGCCCGTTGCCGGACAAGCCGTCCCCGGTGAACGTACGGCGCCCGGGTTCCGGTTCCGGCCTCCCGGGCCCGGCCGCGGAAACCGGGTACGTCACACCACCGGCCATCGACCAGAATGGGCGGGTGCACTACGGCATCCTCGGTACCACCACCGCCCACCACGACGACGGCACGCCGGTCGCGCTGGGCGGTGCCCGGCTGCGGGCACTGCTCGCCGCGCTGGTCCTGCGGCAGGGGCGGCCGGTGCCCGCCGACCTCCTGGTGGACGAGGTGTGGGACACCGAACCACCGCAGGACTCCTCCGCCGCGCTGCAGACCCTGGTCGGCCGGCTGCGCCGCACCATCGGCCGGGACCGGGTCGGCTCCGGCCCGGCCGGCTACTGGCTGACCGAGCCGCGGACGGACCTCGGCGACTTCCAGCGGTTGGCGGGCGAGGGCCGCCGGGCACTGGAGGAGGCCGACCACGCGCTGGCCGCCGAGCGGCTGCGCGCCGCCCTGGCGCTCTGGCGCGGACCGGCCCTGGCCGACCTGCCCGACCCCGGCGGCCCCGCCACCCGGCTGGAGGCCCAGCGGGACGAGGCCCGCCGGCACCGGATCACCGCCGACCTCGGCCTCGGCCGGGCCGCCGAGCTCACCGCCGAGCTCGCCGAACTCTGCGAACGGCAGCCGCTGGACGAGTCCCTGCAGTACCTGATGGTCCGGGCGCTGCACGAGAGCGGGCGCACCGCCGAGGCACTGCGCCACTACGAGCGGACCAGACGCGCCCTGGCGGACGAGCTCGGCGCGGATCCGGGCCGCCGGCTCCAGGACCTCCACGCCGAGCTGCTGGCCCCGGTCGGGGCGCCCCGGCCGCCCGGGCCGCCGCCGGTCCGCGATCAGGCACCCGTCCGCGATCAGGCCCCGGCCCGGGACCAGGCAAGGGCGGGTGAACAGGTCCCGACCCCTGAGCAGGCCCCGGCGCGGGCGCCCCAGCCGCCCCGCGGCGCGGGCAACCTGCGCGGCCGGCTCACCAGCTTCGTCGGCCGGGAGGACGACCTCGGCGCGCTGCGCGCCGCACTGACCGGCAGCCGGCTGGTCACCCTGACCGGCCCCGGCGGCTCCGGCAAGACCAGGCTCTCGGTCGAGGCCGGCCGCGCCGAACAGGGCGCGGGCCGCTGGCCGGACGGGGTGTGGCTGGCCGAACTCGCCCCGCTGGAGAGCCCGCTGGCCGTGCCGGCCGCAGTGGTCTCCGCGCTCGGTCTGCGCGAGACCGTGCTGCACACCGGCGGCATGGTCGTCGAGGCGCTGGAGAACCGCGCCGACGACCCGGTCCGCCGGCTGGTCGAGTACTGCGGACACCGCCGGATGCTGCTCGTCCTGGACAACTGCGAGCACCTGGTCCAGGCCGCCGCCGACCTCACCGACCAGTTGCTCGCCGAGTGTCCCGGCCTCACCGTCCTCGCCACCAGCCGCGAGCCGCTCGGCGTTCCCGGCGAGAGCGTGCTGCCGGTCGAGCCGCTGCCCGACCCGGTGGCGCTGCGCCTGCTCGCGGAGCGCGCCGCCGCGGCCCGGCCCGGATTCGACCCGCAGAGCGATCCGGCCGCCTGCGCGGAGATCTGCCGCCGGCTGGACGGCCTGCCGCTCGCCATCGAACTGGCTGCCGCCCGGCTGCGGGTGATGACGGCCCGCCAGATCGCCGACCGCCTGGACGGCCGGTTCGCGCTGCTCACCGCCGGCAGCCGGACCCTGCTGCCGCGCCAGCAGACCCTGCGGGCGGTGGTCGACTGGAGCTGGGACCTGCTCGGCACCCAGGAGCGGGCGGTGCTGCGCCGGCTCTCGGTCTTCGCCGGCGGCTGGCGGTTGGAGGACGCCGAGGCGGTCTGCGCCGACGAGGCCGAGGTGCCCCGCGAGGAGGTCGCGGACGTCCTGCTCTCCCTGGTCGACAAGTCGCTGCTGGTGGCCGACCTGGGCGGCGAGGGCCTGCCGCGCTACCGGATGCTGGAGACCATCCACGAGTACGCCGTCGAGCGGCTGGCCGAGGCGGCCGAGCGCGGCGAGACCGGGCGCCGGCACGTCGAGCACTTCCGCGAGCTGGTCCGCACCGCCGAGCTGCACCTGCACGGCCCGGAGCAACTGGCCTGGCTGGCGGTGCTGGAACGCGAGCAGGACAACATCCGGGCGGCGCTGCGGCGGGCGGTGGACCGCGGCGACGAGCACGAGGCGCTGGTCCTGGTGCTCGGGATGAGCTGGTACTGGTCGCTGCGCGGCTTCGGGCTGGAGGCCCGGGAGTGGTACGAGGCGGTGGGCGCGATCGGCCCGGACCCGTTCGGTCCGGACTCCCTGCCGGTGGTGCCGCTGAGCCGGCCGGTGCTGGAGTACGGCATGCCGCTGCCGCCCGAGGTGGCGGCGGAGGCCCGCCGTGAGCTGGTGATGTACCGGCTGGTCGGGCTCTTCGAGGGCAATCTGGAGGTGCTGGCGGACCGCGAGGCGCTCGGGCTCTCCCAGCAGCTGCTGGCGGTCTACACCCCGGACCTCCCGCAGGCCTACCGGTTCCCGGGCCTGATGCGGGTGTTCGGGGCCTTCCTGGCCGGCCGGCTGGAGCTGCTGACCGACCTGCTGGACGACGCGGTGCGGGGCTGCCGCCGGCACGGCAGCGACAACGACCTGGCGTTCGTCCTGCAGATCCGGGCCAAGATGATGAACGACTGGCCCGGTGGGATGGAGCAGTCCCTCCTGGACGGCGAGGAGTCCCTGGAGCTGTTCCGGCGCTCCGGCGACCGCTGGGGGATGTCCCAGGCCTACGCGGCCCGCGGCGAGTCGATGGCCAACCAGGGCCGGGCCGAGGAGGCCGTCGCCGCGTACCGGCAGGCGATCGAGCTGGCCGAGCTGCTGGGTGCCCCGCAGGAGGTGCCGATGCTGCGGGTGCAGCTCGGCAGCGCGATGCTCGGCCGTGACCTCGCCGAGGGCGAGCGGCACATCCGGGACGCCCTGGCCGGGATCGAGCCGGGCGAGAGCCAGGCCTCCACCGGCGCGCTGCTCTTCGGGCGTCTGATGCTCTGCGGCATCCACGCCCAGCGCGGGGAGTACGAGGAGGCGCTGCGCCAGCTGGACGAACTGAGCGCCACCAGGGTGGGCCCCTTCGCCCCCGGTCTGGTCGGCGGGATGCTGACGGTCACCCGGGGCTGGATCGTCGCCCGCTCCGGGGATCCGGACGCCGGCATGGACCTGCTGCACGAGGGCCGGCGGCGGCTGCGTGACGTACCGGAGTCGGCGAGCGGTTTCGTGGAGCAGATGTCGGTGATGCTGGTGCCGCCGGCGATCGGTGTGCTGCGCGCCTTCGCCGAACGCGACGACGACCTGGAGGCGGCCCGCCGGGCGGCCGTCCTGCTCGGCGCGCACGCCGGTCTGAACGGGCCGAAGGGCGGCTATCTGGACCGGATGGAGACCGAGCGGGCCGAGACGAGTCTGCGCGGCCTGCTCGGCGATACCGGTTTCGCCGCCGCCCAGGAGGAGGGCGCCGGCCTGTCGATCACCCAGGCGAGCGCCCTGCTCGACCTGCTGACCGACTGGCCGGCCGGCTGACCCCCCGTCCCAGGGGTCGGCCGGCCGGCCGGATCAGGGGGCGGACCGTCAGGTCCGCTTGCGGAAGCGGGCCACCGCGAGCGGCGCGAAGACCGCGGTGATGCCGATCGACCAGCCGAGCACGATGAGCACCGGGTGGGCCACCGCGCCCTCACCGTTGAGCAGCGCCCGGCAGGCGTCGGCGAGTGCCGAGAGCGGGTTCACCTTGGTGAAGGACTGCAGCCAGCCCGGCATGGTGTCGGTCGGCGCGAAGATCGAGCTGCCGAACTGCATGGGCATCAGGACGAGCATGGAGACCCCCTGGACGGCCTGGGCGCTCTTCATCGCCATGCCGAGCAGCATCGAGATCCAGACGATCGACATGCCGAAGACCAGCGAGAGGCCGACCGCGGCCAGCACCTCCAGCGGCCCGGTCCTCACCTCGAAGCCGAGGATCAGCGCGAAGCCGATCAGGATGGTGAAGGAGACCAGGGACCGGCAGATCTCCGCGGCGATCTTGGAGAGCAGGACGGCGGAGCGGCCGATCGGCAGGGTGCGGAAGCGGTCCATCACCCCGGTCTGGAAGTCGCTGTTCAGCCCGGTGCCGACGGCCATCGCCAGGGTCAGGCCGGTCTGCCCGAGCAGGCCCGGGATCATGTACTGCTTGTAGGCGTCCTGGCCGCCGGAGATCGCGCCGCCGAAGACGTAGACGAAGAGCACGGTGAAGATGATCGGCATCAGCACCGCGTCGAACATCGACTCCGGGTCCGCCTTGATCCGCATCAGGTTGCGGCGGGTCAGCGCCCCGATGTGGCGGAAGGTGCCGGCGACGCCGATCCGGGTGTCCTCCACCCGGGTGGGGGCGAGCGTTGCGGTGGTCATGCGACGGGCTCCTTGGCGAGGCTCGGGGCGGGGGACGCGGCGGTCGCGGGCTTGCCGGTGATGGTGAGGAAGACCTCGTCCAGGCTGGGTACCCGGGTGTCGATCCCGGCGATGGCGAAGCCGCGGGTCCCGAGCACCCCGACCACGGCGGTCAGTTGCGCCTCGTCGGTGATCGGTATCGAGAGCAGGCCGGCGTCGGTGGAGACGGTGGCCTCGGCGATACCGGTCTCGTGCAGGCAGCGGGCCATCTCGGGCAGCTCGGCCGGGCGCGCCGGGCGGACCTGCAGCGTCCGGCCGCCGACCTGGGCCTTGAGTTCGGCCACTCCGCCGGAGGCGATCACCCGGCCGCGGTCGATCACGGTCAGCTCGTTCGCGAGCTGCTCGGCCTCCTCCATGTACTGGGTGGTGAGCAGCACCGTGGTGCCCTCGCCGACCATCCGCTGCACCTCGTCCCAGACCTCGTTGCGGGTGCGCGGGTCCAGGCCGGTGGTGGGCTCGTCCAAGTAGAGGACCCGGGGCCGGCCGATCATGCTGGCGGCCAGGTCGAGGCGGCGGCGCATGCCGCCGGAGTAGGTCTTGGCGACGCGCTTGGCGGCCTCGGTGAGCGAGAAGCGCTCCAGCAGCTCGGTGGCGCGGGCCTTGGCGTCCTTGCGGGAGAGGTCCAGCAGCCGGCCGATCAGGTAGAGGTTCTCGTAGCCGGAGAGCATCTCGTCGACGGAGGCGTACTGGCCGGTCAGGCCGATGGTGCGGCGCAGCTGCTTGGGCTGGCGCAGGACGTCGTAGCCGCCGACGAAGGCGGTGCCGGCGTCCGGCTTGATCAGGGTGGAGAGGACCCGGACGAGCGTGGTCTTGCCGGCTCCGTTGGGGCCGAGCACCCCGAGGACGGTGCCCTCGCGGACGGTGAGGTCGACACCGTCGAGTGCCTTGGTCGCGCCGTAGTGCTTGACGATGCCGCGGACCTCGACGGCGTTCCCCGCGGCGGGCCCCCGGTCGTTCGGGGCGGTGGCGATTCGTGTCATGCCCCCAGGCTGACCGACCGGGCTGTCGGCCCGCTGTCACCGGGGGAGCGGCCCGGTGCGTCGCTGTCATCGCGCTGTCGCGCCGCTGTCGCGGGCGTCCCGGGCACCCGGCCCGGACGCCGGCGGGTACGGGTACGGCCAGGGCCCCGCTCGCGGGGAGCGGGGCCCTGGCCGGCCGGTCAGTGGAAGGTGTGCTCCGGGGCCGGGAAGGCGCCGGACTGCACGTCCGCGGCGAACTCGCGGGCGGCCTCGCCGAGGACGGCCCGCAGGTTGGCGTACTGCCTGACGAACTTCGGCACCCGGCCCGCCGTCATCCCGGCCATGTCCGTCCAGACCAGCACCTGGGCGTCGGTGTCCACGCCCGCGCCGATGCCGACGGTGGGGATCGACAGCTGCTCGGTGACCTGGGCGGCCAGCTCGGCGGGGACCGCCTCCAGGACGACCGAGAAGGCGCCGGCCTGCTGGACGGCCTTGGCGTCGCGCAGCAGCTGGTGCGCCGCCTCGTCGCCGCGGCCCTGGACGGGGTAGCCGCCGAAGGCGTGCACGGACTGCGGGGTGAGGCCGACGTGCGCCATCACCGGGATGCCGGCCTCGACCAGCAGTTCGATCGAACGGGCGCTGCGCTCGCCGCCCTCCAGCTTGACCGCACCGACCCCGGCCTCCTTCATCAGCCGGGCGGCGTTGTGCATCGCCTGCGCGGGGGACTCCTGGTAGGAGCCGAAGGGCAGGTCGGCGACGATCATCGCCCGCTCGGTGCCGCGGACCACGGCGGCGGAGAGCATCACCATCTGATCCATGGTCACCGGCACGGTGGTCTCGTAGCCGAGGTGGCAGTTGCCCGCCGAGTCGCCGACCAGCAGGACGGGGGTGCCCGCCTCGTCGAAGACGCCCGCGGTGAGGGCGTCGTAGGCGGTGAGCATCGACCACTTCTCGCCGCGCTGCTTGGCGGCGGCGAGATCGCGTACGGTGACGCGGCGGTTGGTGACCCCACCGTAGAGGGTGGCGGTCGACGCCTGGTTCTGGGCAGGCGAAGGCGAAGAAGCGTTCATCGAACAGGCTCCTGAAGGGTTGTCGTCTCGTGGCGCCGTGCGGCGTCCCCGGATCACCTCCATGCTTGCACGCCCCGGCCCGGGCGCAAAGAGGCGTGCCACGGCCGCGCTGCGATCTGCGGCACACCGGCGGGCCGCGGCGCCCCGACGAGTGCCGGGTGCCCCGGCGGGCCGCGGCGACCCGGACCCGGTGGCGACCCGGACCCGGTGGCGCCCCGGACCCGGTGGTGACCCTTTGCCCGAACTTTACGAAACGGATTCGTCTCGTATCGAAAGTCGCGCTACGCTGACCCGGGGGTTACGAGACGCTCACGACTCGGAATTGCCCGCCAGTGACACGCCACCACGGACGGGAAAGCCGCAATGACCACCGCAGCCGCGCCACCTCGCGTGCCGGAAGCCATCCACCGCCGACGCTGGGCGATCCTGTGCACCCTGGTGCTCGCCCTGCTCGTCGTCGTTCTCGACAACTCGATCCTGAACGTCGCGATGAAGACCATCGCGTCCCCGGCGCCCACCGGGCTCGGCGCCAGCCAGAGCGACCTGGAATGGTCGATCAACTCGTACACCCTGGTCTTCGCCGGACTGCTGTTCACGGCGGGCCTGCTCGGTGACCGGTTCGGCCGCAAGCGCGCCCTGCTGGCCGGCATGCTGGTCTTCGGGATAGCCTCGCTGCTCTCCTCGCTGGCCGCCTCGCCGGGTGAACTCATCGGCTACCGCGCGCTGATGGGGGTCGGCGGCGCGCTGGCGATGCCGGCCACGCTCGCCATCATCATGAACGTCTTCGAGCGTGCCGAGCAGCCCAAGGCGATCGGCATCTGGGCCGGCGCGGTCGGCCTGGCCATCGCGATCGGCCCGATCACCGGCGGCCTGCTGATCGAGCACTTCTGGTGGGGCTCGGTCTTCCTGATCAACGTCCCGATCGTGGTGGTCGCCCTGATCGCCATGGTGCTGCTGGTGCCGGAGTCCAAGGACCCGAACCCGGGCCGGCTCGACCCGATCGGTGTGCTGCTCTCGATCATCGGCCTGGTCGCGCTGATCTTCGGCATCATCAAGGGCGGCGAGCTGGCCGACTTCACCTCCCCCGAGGCCTGGGTGCCGGTGCTGGTCGGCGTGGTCGCGCTGGTCGCCTTCGTCTGGTTCGAGCGCCGCACCGCGTACCCGGCGCTGGACGTCACGTGGTTCCGCAACAAGGTGTTCAGCGCCTCCGTGGTCGTCGTCGGCGTGGTGTTCTTCGCCCTGATGGGCGTCTCCTTCTTCGGCGTCTTCTACATCCAGAGCGTGCGCGGCTACAGCGCCCTGCAGGCCGGTGTGCTGATGCTGCCGCTCGCCGTCGCCCAGCTGCTGTTCGCACCGCGGGCCCGGTTGGTGGTGGACCGCTTCGGTGTCCGCGCCACCTGCGCCGGCGGCATGGCGCTGATCGCGATCGGCTTCCTCGGCTACCTGCTGCTGGACGTCGACACGCCGATCTGGGTGCTGGTGGTCCTCGGCCTGCTGATGGGCAGCGGCATGGCGCACGTGATGCCGCCGGTCACCGTCGCCATCATGGGCTCGCTGCCGCGCGAGAAGGCCGGCGCCGGCTCGGCGATCAACAACACCTTCCGTCAGGTCGGCGGCTCGCTCGGAGTCGCCGTGCTCGGCGCGGTGCTCTCCACCGTCTACCGCGACGGCATGGCCGAGCAGCTGGACAAGCTGCCGACCGAGGCGCTGCGGGAGAAGGCGGGCGAGTCCCTGGAGGCCACCCTGGCGGTCGCCGGCAAGCTCGGCCCGCAGGGTGCCGGGCTGATCGGTCCGGCCAACGCCTCGTTCATCGACGCGATGCACGTGGTGGCCGGCCTCTCGGCCGGCGTCACCGCGATCGGCGCGCTGCTGGCCTGGTTCCTGCTCCCCGGCCGGGCGGCCGCCGGCGGCCCCGGCGGTGCCCCGGGCGGCCCGACCGCCGCCCGGGAGGAGCGCCCGGTGGACACCGCGAAGCCGTCCGGGCTCACCGAGCCGGCCCGCAGCACCGAGGCCGCGGGCGCCTGACCTGCGCTCGCGCGGCACGGCCGACGGCGGTGCTGAGCGACAATGGGGCCCTGCCCGGCCGGACGAGTCCGGACGGGCAGGGCCACCGTTCGTGCCGCGGCTTCCACCGGGCCCGCCCACGGACGACAATCGGAGAGGGAACGGCGCCGCGCGCCCGCGAACATCCAGGGAGAGAAGCGGGGATGAAGACGGACACCACGGCCGCGTCGACCTGCACCGGCCCGCGTCGGGGCCGCCCGCGCAGCGAGGCGGCCGAGCAGGCCATCTTCGCCGCGGTCGAGGAGCTCATGGCGGGCGGCACCACGCTGCCCGAGCTGACCATCGAGGGCATCGCCACCGCCGCCGGTGTCGGCAAGGCGACCATCTACCGGCGCTGGCCCAACAAGGAGGCCCTGCTGATCGACATGGTCAGCCGGCTGGAGGCCCCCGTCCCGGAGACCACCGGCGGCACCGTCCGGGACGACCTGATCGCGATGGTCGAGTACATGCGCATCCGCGGCCTGGCCAAGCGCTCCCGCTGGGTGCTGCGGGCCGCGCTCGGCCAGATGCACAGCTGGCCCGAGCTGCACGCCGCCTACCGGGAGCGGGTGATCCTGCCGCGCCGGATGATGGCCCGCGAGGTGGTCCGCCGGGGTGTCGCCGCGGGCGAACTCCGCTCCGACCTCGACGAGGAACTGCTCGCCGACCTGCTGCTCGGCCCGATCCTGGCCCGCACCGTCCTCTGGGAGGACTCCGACCTGGACGACCCGGGGCTGCCGGTCCGGATGGTCGACGCCCTGCTCCAGGGGCTCGGTGGTCCGCTCTGGCGTCCGGCCCGGGCCTGAGCGGCCACCCGTCCGTCCGGCCGCGGCGTGGCCTGGCTCACCAAACCGGGCCACGCCGGAACCCGCTCCACCGGGCCCGCGTCTGTCCCGGCATAGGCTGAGCCGGGAATCCGATCAAACCGGCACCAGTCCGGCACCGTGCCCGCTCTCCGGCGGCGTCGCGCGTCGGACCGGCAGACGGCACGAACGAACGGGAGCCACAGGATGGCGCAGGCGGACTGGACGGACCGGGCGGCACCGGAGGCGGGGGGCGGCGCACCGGCCACCGCCGGGGGTACCGGCACCGGCCCGGACGGCTCCGCCGGCCTCGGCCGCCCGGACGGCGCGGGCCGCTCCGGCGGTCCGGGCGGGTCCGGTGGCCCGGGGGCCGGCTTCCTGGGGCTGCGCGGCTGGGGCCGGGACGCCCGGGGCGCCACCACCTGGCGGCGCGGCCTGCTGCTCGCCGTCCTCGCCCTGCTCACCGCCGCCCTGCTGGCCTTCCACGCCGAGGTGCCCAACACCGTCGGCAACCTCGGCAGCCTGCTGGAGACCTTCCTGCCCTGGCTCGGCCTGACCGTCCCGGTCCTGCTGGTGGCCGCGCTGCTGCGCCGCTCCGCCACCGCGCTGATCGCGCTGCTGCTGCCGGTGGTGATCTGGTTCAACATGTTCGGCGGGCTGCTCAGCGACAAGAGCGGCGGCACCGGCGACTGGACGGTGGTCAGCCACAACGTGGCCGCCCTCAACGCCGACCCGGAGTCCACGGTGAAGCTGCTGAAGGACTCGGGCGCCCAGATCGTCGCGCTCCAGGAGCTGGCCGGACGGCCGCTGCGGGTGATCGAGTCCGGGCTGGCCGACAGCTACCCGTACCACACGGTGGAGGGCACGGTCGGGCTCTGGTCCAAGTACCCGATCAGCGGCGTCTCGGTGGTGGGCATCAAGATGGGCTGGACCAGGGCCTTCCGCGCCCAGGTCACCACCCCGCAGGGCCCGGTCGCGGTGTACGTCGCGCACCTGCCGTCCGTCCGGCTGAAGGCCGAGGGCGGTTTCACCGTCGACCAGCGGGACGCCAGCGCCCAGGCGCTCGGTGACGCGATC
Organism: Kitasatospora sp. NPDC091207; assembly: GCF_044768625.1. Lineage (NCBI taxonomy): Bacteria > Bacillati > Actinomycetota > Actinomycetes > Kitasatosporales > Streptomycetaceae > Kitasatospora > Kitasatospora sp. NPDC091207. The sequence goes on along the minus strand of NZ_JBIVVS010000002.1, from coordinate 554,291 downwards.
CAGGCCGAGCCGTTGAAGAAGGTGCTGCTGCTCGGCGACCTCAACGGCACCATGAACGACCGGAGCCTGGCGCCGATCACCTCGCAGATGCGCTCGGCCCAGGGTGCGGCCGGCGACGGCTTCGGCTTCAGCTGGCCGGCCTCATTCCCGATGGCCCGGATCGACCAGATCATGAGCAAGGGCGGCCTCAAGCCCACCGACTCCCGCACCCTGGAGCGGGACGGCAGCGACCACCTCGCGATCGCCGCCGGCTACCGCTACCAGGGGTGACCGGCCCCGGTGCCACTGGTGGGTGATCGGCAGCCGGTGCCACCGGTGGGTGATCAGCCCCGGTGCCACCGGTTGGTGATCGGCAGCCGGCGGTCCCGCCCGAAGCCCTTGGCGGAGATCTTCGGGCCCGGCGGGTACTGCCGGCGCTTGTACTCGGCGGTGTCGACCAGCCGGACGACCCGGTCGACCAGCGCGGGGTCGAAGCCGGCCGCCACGATCGCGTCCCGGCCCTGGTCGCCCTCGACGTACCGGCTCAGCACGGTGTCCAGCAGGTCGTAGTCGGGCAGCGAGTCGGTGTCCACCTGGTCCGGCCGCAGCTCGGCGGACGGCGGCTTGTCGATGGTGTGCTCCGGGATCGGCGCCGGCTCGCCGCGCCGCCCGGCCTCCTCGTTGCGCCAGCGGGCTAGCCGGAAGATCAGCGACTTGTAGACGTCCTTGACCGGCCCGAACGCGCCGACCGAGTCGCCGTACAGCGTGGAGTAGCCGACCGCCAGCTCGCTCTTGTTGCCCGGCGCGAGCACGAGGTGCCCCTCCTGGTTGGAGATCGCCATCAGCAGCGTGCCGCGCAGTCGGGACTGCAGGTTCTCCTCGGCCAGGCCGGTCAGCTCGGTGGCCGCCAGATAGGCGTCGAACATCGGGGCGATCGACACCGTCCGGAAGCGCAGCCCGGTCCGGCGGGCCAGCTCGGCGGCGTCGTCCCGGGAGTGCTGCGAGGAGTACCGGCTCGGCATCGAGACGCAGTGCACGTTCTCCGCGCCGACCGCGTCCACCGCGATGGCCGCCACCAGCGCGGAGTCGATGCCGCCGGAGAGGCCGATCAGCACCGAGCGGAAGCCGTTCTTGTGCACGTACGCGGCGGTGCCGGCGACCAGCGCGGCCCAGATCTCGGCCTCGTCCGAGATCCTGGGCGCCACCGCTGCCCGGAGCGGCACGGCCGGCGCGGGCAGCGGCTCGCCACCCAGCTCGCGGCGGACCAGGTGCAGGCCGTCGGCCAGCAGCAGCCCGTCGGTGTGGTCGCTGCTGGCGGCCGGCAGGTCGAGGTCCAGGACGAGCAGGTGCTCCTCGAACTGCGGCGAGCGGCCCAGCACCTCGCCGTCCGCGCCGACCACGATCGAGTCGCCGTCGAAGACCAGCTCGTCCTGGCCGCCGACCATGTTGACGTAGGCCAGCGGGCAGCCCGCCTCGGCCGCGCGCCGCCGGACCAGCTCCAGCCGGACGTCGTCCTTGTTCCGCTCGTACGGCGAGCCGTTGACCACCAGCAACAGGCCCGCGCCGGCCTCCCGGGCGGCGCTCACCCGGCCGCCGTCCTGCCAGATGTCCTCGCAGATCGCGAGCGCCACGTCCACCCCGTGCAGCCGCAGCACCGGCAACTGGTCGCCGGGGACGAACCAGCGGTACTCGTCGAACACCCCGTAGTTGGGCAGGTGGTGCTTGGCGAACCGGGTGACCACCTCGCCGCGGTGCAGCACCGCGGCGCAGTTCTGCGGCGACCCGGCCGGCCGGCCGAACCGCGGCGAGGCCCGGTCGGAACGGCCGAGGTAGCCGACCACGACCGGTACCCCGCCCAGCCCCTCCGCGGCCAGCCGCGCGGCCAGCGCGACCAGCGCGGACCGGGACGCCTCGACGAACGAACCGCGCAGCGCGAGGTCCTCCACCGGGTACCCGGTCAGGGCCATCTCGGGGAAGGCGATCAGCTGGGCTCCGGCCCCGACGGCCTGCGCCGTCCGGCGCACCACCTCGTCCGCGTTGCGGGCGAGGTCACCGACCCAGGGGTCTGTCTGGCACAGGGCGAGACGCAGATTGGGCATGCCACGAGTCTAATCGTCGATCTGACGCGATGTCGCGTCCAGGGGGTTGCCACTGCCCTCGGGGGCCGCGATCCGCCATGATGGGGACAGTCGCTTTGGGGTGGTTTCCGGGCGTAACACGAACGTAAAGAGCAGAGGTGAGACTGTCCCCATGGGCAAGCAGCAGGAGTTCGTGCTCCGGACGCTCGAAGAGCGTGACATCCGTTTCGTCCGGCTGTGGTTCACCGACGTGCTCGGGTTCCTGAAGTCGGTCGCGGTGGCACCGGCGGAGCTGGAGCAGGCCTTCGAGGAGGGCATCGGCTTCGACGGGTCGGCGATCGAGGGTTTCGCCCGCGTCTACGAGTCGGACATGATCGCCAAGCCGGACCCGACCACCTTCCAGATCCTGCCGTGGCGTTCGGAGACGCCCGGGACGGCCCGGATGTTCTGCGACATCCTGATGCCGGACGGCTCGCCGTCCTTCGCCGACCCGCGGTTCGTGCTGAAGCGCACCCTGGAGCGGGCCTCCGAGCTCGGGTTCACCTTCTACACCCACCCCGAGATCGAGTTCTTCCTGCTGAAGAACCTGCCCGGCGACGGCACCGCGCCGATCCCGGCCGACCAGTCCGGCTACTTCGACCACACCCCGCGCGGGGTGGGCCACGACTTCCGCCGGCAGGCGATCACCATGCTGGAGTCGATGGGGATCTCGGTCGAGTTCTCCCACCACGAGGGCGCCCCCGGCCAGCAGGAGATCGACCTGCGCTACGCCGACGCGCTGTCCACCGCCGACAACATCATGACCTTCCGCCTGGTCATGAAGGAGGTCGCGCTGGAGCAGGGCGTGCACGCCAGCTTCATGCCGAAGCCGTTCTCCGACCACCCGGGCTCCGGGATGCACACCCACCTCTCGCTCTTCGAGGGCGACCGCAACGCCTTCCACGAGTCCGGCGCGGAGTACCAGCTCTCCAAGGTCGGCCGCTCCTTCATCGCGGGCCTGCTGAAGTACGCCGCCGAGACGGCCGCCGTCACCAACCAGTGGGTGAACTCCTACAAGCGGATCTGGGGCGGCTCGCAGCGCACCGCCGGCGCCGGCGGGGAGGCGCCCTCGTACATCTGCTGGGGCCACAACAACCGCTCGGCCCTGATCCGCGTCCCGATGTACAAGCCCGGCAAGCAGGGCTCCACCCGGATCGAGGTCCGCTCGCTGGACACCGGCTGCAACCCCTACCTCGCCTACGCCGTCACCCTCGCGGCCGGTCTCAAGGGCATCGAGGAGGGCCTCGAACTCCCGCCCGGCGCGGACGACGACGTCTGGGCGCTCACCGACGCGGAGCGCCGCGCCCTCGGCATCCAGCCGATGCCGCAGAACCTCGGCGAGGCGATCGACCTGATGCAGCGCAGCGAGCTGGTCGCCGAGACCCTCGGCGAGCACGTGTTCGACTTCTTCCTGCGCAACAAGCGCCAGGAGTGGGAGGAGTACCGCTCCGAGGTCACCCCGTTCGAGCTGCGGAAGAACCTCCAGGTGCTCTGACGCCTGACGTCACGTCAAGGACCTTCGGGCCCGCCGTCGTTCGAATGGATGACGGCGGGCCCGCCGTTTGGGTTGCCACGCTCCCCGATGGCGGTATGTGAGGGGATTGTGACGGTGGGTTGTGATCCGATAAGCGAGATCCACCCCTCCCCACCCCGAGAGGACCCCATGCCCTCCTCCACCGTCAGCCGTGCCGCCGCCGCCCGCCTGCTCGCCCGCCGGATCGGCGTCGCGGGGGCGGCCTTCGCCGCCGTCGCGACGCTGGCCTCGCCGGTCGCCGACGCCCGCGGCTCCGGCCCCAAGCAGCCCGGGCTCCGCGCCGACACCATCGCCTCGAACCCGATCCCCTTCACCACCCGCTTCGAGGGTGACTTCCACGGGTCGGTGACCCGGATCAGCAACTCGCTGATGACCTGCGACGAGACCCAGCCGCCGGTCGACCCGGCGCAGCCCGCCTGCGTGGACGCCCGCACCGGGGCGGGCAGCCGCCCGATCAACAACAACTACCAGATGAAGTACATCAACATCGACCCCGGTTCCATCGGCCCGCTCGGCGACCCGATCTACTCCGCCAGCTCCGCCGACCTCGGCCTGCTGGAGGGCTCCGAGATCAAGTACGCCCGGCTGTACTGGGGCGGCACCCGGGGCATCGGCGACACCGTGCTGCCGGAGAACCAGATCGACGAGATCTACCTCAAGCTCCCGGGCGACAGCCAGTACACCAACATCGCCAACGACCAGCCGTCGATCGGCTACATCACCACCACCGAGGAGAGCAGCTACCAGGCCTCCGCCGACATCACCGACCTGGTGAAGAAGCACGGCAACGGCACCTACACCGCGGCCAACATGGACTCCGTGGTCAAGCCGCACAGCTGGGGCGGCTGGACGATCGTGGTGGCGTACGAGAACCCGTGCAAGCCGCTGCGCCACGTCCACGTGTGGGACGGCTTCCAGGTCGAGCTGCCGGACAGCCCGCCGCGCGAGTTCGACCTGACCGGGCTGCGGACCCCGGCCACCGGGCCGGTCGCCGGCAAGCTCGGCTTCGTGGTCTACGACGGCGACCTGAAGTGGACCGGCGACACCCTCGCGATGAAGTCCACCAACGGCCCGCTGACGCCCTTCCAGGACGTGAACCACGCGGTCAACGACTCGTTCAACTCCACCATCGAGGAGCTGACCCCGGCCGACCAGTTCGCCCGGAACCCGTACAACCGCAACAACTTCGGCTACGACTCCAACCGGTGGGACATCTCGCCCTACCTGCGCAACGGGGACACCGACATCTCCATCAAGTTCGACACCGACAAGGACGGCTACGACCTGGGCGTCTTCTACGCCTACGTGAACCTGGACGGCTCGCTGGAGGGCTGACCCGGCCTCACCGAACGGCGCCGCTGCCGCACCACCCGCGCCGGGTGGAGCGGCGGCGGCGCCGTCGTGCGCGCGGTACGCCCGCGCAGCGCCCGCTCGCAGGGCCGCTCGACCCAGCGGTACAGCGCGCCGGCCACCAGCAGGCTCGCACCGGCCAGCAGCAGCCAGACCGCCGCCGTGGCCGCGCCGGGCTCCGGGCGGCCGGCGACCCGGAGCCAGCAGCGGATGCCGATCTCGTGCACCAGGTACCAGGCGTAGGACCACTCGCCGAGCCGCACCGCCACCCGGCCGGCCAGCAGGCGCGGCCCGCCGGACGGTGTGCGGTCGCGTTGCGCGGCGGCCACCAGCAGCGCGGCGAACAGCGGCGCCGGGACCAGCTGGGACGCGCTGTACGGGCCCCACCAGACGGAGTCCGGCGCGGCCGCGTGCCACGGCACCAGCAGCAGGTGCCAGCCGGCCACCGCCGCCGCGGCGGCGGTGAGCGGGACGCGGGGCAGCCGACCGTGCCGGACGGCCAGCCCGGTGACCACACCGAGGACGAACTGCGGGGTGCGGGTCAACGGCAGGTAGTCCAGCAGCCAGCCGCGCACCGCCGGATCGGCCGGGAGCAGGGCGCCCGCCGCCCAGAGCACCGGGCCGAGGGCCGCGCACACCGCGGCGAGCGGCGCCCGGAGCCGGCGGCGCGGGGCCAGCGCGCGCAGCAGGAACGGGAAGAGCAGGTAGAACCAGGCCTCCGCGCCGAGCGACCAGGAGGCCGGGTTGCCGCCGAACACCGTCTCGCGTGCCCAGGGGTGCACCAGCGGCAGCGACCAGAGCGCCGCCGCCAGCGGCAGCGCCGCGCCGGTCACGGCGTCCGCGCCGAGCGACAGCGCCGTGGTGAGCGCGTGCAGGGGCCAGATCCGGGCGAACCGGCGGCGGGCGAAGCGCCGCACGGTGGTCGGCACGCCGTCGTACGTCCAGGCCAGGACGAAGCCGGAGAGCACGAAGAAGAACGTCACGCCGCTGCGGCCGTACCAGGCGAGCGGGCCCAGCAGCGGCACCTCGCCCACCTTCCGGGCGAGGTGGTAGAGCACCACCAGCAGCGCGGCCCAGAACCGCAGCCCGGTGAGCGAGGGCAGTCGGGTGGGCATCGGGCGCTCCGCGGGTCGGGTCGGGCTGGGTCGGGTCGGGCTGGGGCCGGCCGGCGCCGCGTGCGTCGGGCCGGCGCCGGTCCAACGAGTCGGGGTCGACCCGGGACACGCCCCGGCACGGTCGCGTCGTCGCGCCGGGGAGCGCGGGGCGGAGCCCGGCCGCGTACCCTGCTGGAGGCGGGTCGGACCGGGCGGTCACGGCCCGCGCGGGCCGGAGCCGGAGGGGCGATGACGGTGGAGGAGCAGCGGGCCGGGAGCCGGGTGAGCCGGCCGGAGATCAGGCTGGTCCGGCGCGGGTTCACCGATCCGGCGCAGGCCGTCCGGCTGCTCGCCGGACCCGGCCTGGAGGGGCTGGCCGACGACCCGGTGCTGCTGGACGCGCTCGGCGCCACCGCCGACCCGGATCTCGCCCTGCTCGGCCTGGCCCGTTTGCTGGAGGGCGCCGACGAGACCGAGCGCCACACCCTGCGCGACACCCTCACCACCTCCAAGCCGCTGCGCGACCGGCTGCTCGGTGTGCTCGGCGCGTCCACCGCGCTCGCCGAGCACCTGGCCCGGCACCCGCACGACTGGCACGTCCTGGTCACCTTCGAGCTGCGCGACATGCACCCCGGCCCGGACGACTTCCGGCGCGCGCTGCGCGAGGGCGTGGCGGCGGAGCCCGCCGGCAGCCGGGCGGACGCGCTGCGGGTCTCCTACCGCCGCTGCCTGCTGGCCATCGCCGCCCGTGACCTCACCGGCACCACCGACCTCGCGCAGACCGCCGCCGAGCTGGCCGACCTCGCCGGCGCCACCCTGCAGACCGCCCTGGACATCGCCGCCGAGGAGGATCCGGAGGCCGCCGGGGCCTGCCGCCTCGCCGTCATCGGCATGGGCAAGTGCGGCGGCCGCGAGCTCAACTACGTCTCCGACGTGGACGTCATCTTCGTCGCCGAGCCGCAGGACGGCGTCGACGAGCACGAGGCACTCAAGGCCGCCACCCGGCTGGCCGCCGCGCTCACCCGGCTCTGCGCGGACACCACCGGCGAGGGCACCATCTGGCCGGTGGACGCCAACCTGCGCCCCGAGGGCCGCAACGGCCCGCTGGTCCGCACCCTGGCCAGCCACCGGGCCTACTACCAGCGCTGGGCCAAGACCTGGGAGTTCCAGGCGCTGCTCAAGGCCCGCCCGGTCGCCGGTGACGCCGAGCTCGGCGTCGCCTACCTGGCGGCGCTGGAGCCGATGGTCTGGCAGGCCGCCGCCCGGGAGAACTTCGTCACCGACGTGCAGCAGATGCGCCGCCGGGTGATCGACTCCATCCCCGTCACCGAGCTGGACCGCCAGCTCAAACTGGGCCCGGGCGGCCTGCGCGACGTCGAGTTCTCCGTCCAGCTGCTCCAGCTGGTGCACGGGCGCACCGACCCGTCGCTGCGCAGCGGCAACACCCTGGAGGCGCTCGCCGCGCTCTCCCGGGGCGGCTACGTGGGCCGGGCCGACGCCGCCTCGCTGAACACCGCCTACCGCTTCCTGCGCTCGCTGGAGCACCGGATCCAGCTGCACCGGCTGCGCCGCACCCATCTGATGCCCACCGGCGAGGAGGACCAGCGCCGGCTGGCCCGCTCGCTCGCCCCGCTGATCAACGACGACACCCGGGCCGACCCGGTCGCCGCCCTCCAGCGGGAGTGGAAGCGGCACGCCGTCGAGGTCCGCCGGCTGCACGAGAAGCTGTTCTACCGGCCGCTGCTGGACGCGGTCGCCGAGCTGCCGACCGGCGCGACCGGGCTGACCCCGGACGCCGCCCGGGCCCGGCTGGAGGCGCTCGGGTACGCGGACCCGGCCGCCGCGCTGCGCCACCTGACCGCGCTGGCTTCCGGGGTCAGTCGCAAGGCCGCCATCCAGCGGACCCTGCTGCCGGTACTGCTCGGCTGGTTCGCCGACTCCGCCGACCCGGACGCCGGGCTGCTCAACTTCCGCCAGGTCTCCGACGCGCTCGGCCGCACCCCCTGGTACCTGCGGCTGCTGCGCGACGAGAGCGCCGCCGCCGAGCAGCTGGCCCGGGTCCTCTCGGCCGGCCGGCTCGCCCCCGACCTGCTGCTGCGCGCCCCCGAGGCGGTCGCCATGCTGGGCGACCCGCAGGGCCTGACGCCACGCGGCCGGCCCGCCCTGGAGCAGGAGATACTGGCCGCCGTCGGCCGGGCCGACTCGGCCCCGGCGGCCGTCGCCGCCGCCCGGTCGGTGCGGCGCCGGGAGCTCTTCCGGACCGCCGCCGCCGATGTCCTCGGGCGGCTCGGTGACGACCCGGCCGAGGCCCTGGACGCCGCGGGCGAGGCGCTCACCGCGCTCAACGCGGCCACCCTGCAGGGCGCGCTGCGCGCCTGCACCGCCGCCTGGGAGGCCCGGCACGGGGAGCTGCCCACCCGGATCGCGGTGATCGCGATGGGCCGGTTCGGCGGGCGCGAACTCGGCTACGGCTCCGACGCGGACGTGCTCTTCGTCCACGAGCCGCTGCTCGGCTCGCTGGAACAGGACGCGGCCCGCGCCGCCCAGGCGGTCTGCCACGAACTGCGCACCCTGCTCTCCGGGCCGTCCACCGAGCCGCCGCTGGTGGTCGACGCCGATCTGCGCCCCGAGGGCCGCAACGGACCGCTGGTGCGCACCCTCGCCTCGTACGCGGCGTACTACCGGCGCTGGTCGCACGCCTGGGAGAGCCAGGCGCTGCTGCGCGCGGAGCCGGTGGCGGGGGACACGGGCCTGGGGGAGCGGTTCCGGCAGCTGATCGACCCGCTGCGCTACCCGGGCGCCGGGGTGCCCGAGCGGGACGTGGTGGAGATCCGCCGGATCAAGGCCCGGATCGAGGCCGAGCGGCTGCCGCGCGGCGCCGACCCGACCACCCACACCAAGATCGGCCGGGGCGGGCTGGCCGACGTGGAGTGGACCGTCCAGCTGCTCCAGCTCCAGCACGGGCACGAGCTGCCGGCGCTGCGCACCACCCGGACCAGGCCGGCGCTGGCGGCCGCCGCCGGGGCCGGGCTGGTCGGCGCGGAGGACGCGGCGGTGCTGGACGCCGCCTGGGTGCTGGCCTCCCGGGTGCGCTCCGCGGTGATGCTGGTCCGCGGCCGGCCCGGGGACAGCTTCCCCGGGGACGCCCGGGAGCTGGCCGGGGTGGCCCGCTACCTCGGCTACGGGGCCGGGCACAGCGGCGAGCTGGTCGACGACTACCGGCGCACCACCCGGCGGGCCCGGGCGGTGGTGGAGCGGCTGTTCTACGGGTGAGCCCCGCGCCCCCGGGTACGGCGGGAGCCGCCCGGACCCACCGGAGGCGGACACGGCGAAGGGCCCGCGGAAAGCTCCGCGGGCCCTTCGCCCTGTCGGCGGCCTCAGCGTCGCCCGGCGCTCACCGCGGGCGCGCTCCACTGCTCGGGCACGGTGATCGGTTCCTCCGCCGTCTCCCGGGCCGGGATCTTCGGCAGGCGGTAGACCCACACGTGGTAGATCAGCCGGGCCGCGACGAAGCCGACCGCGAGGCAGACGACGCCGCCGACCGCGTCCATCCAGAAGTGGTTGGCGGTCGAGACGATCACCACCAGGGTGGCCACCGGGTAGAGCAGGCCGAGCGCGCGCACCCAGGTGGCGCGGGCCAGGAAGAAGATGGTCAGACCGCACCAGAGCGACCAGCCGATGTGCATCGAGGGCATCGCCGCGTACTGGTTGGAGACGTGCGTGGCCGGCCCGGAGGCCATCGAACCCCAGGTGTTGTGGATCTTCAGGGTGTCGATGAAGCCGCCGTCCGTCATCAGCCGGGGCGGGGCCAGCGGGAAGAAGTAGAACCCGACCAGGGCGATGCCGGTGGTGACGAACAGCACCGTGCGGGCCGCCACGTAACGGCCGGGGTGCCAGTGGTAGAGCCAGACCAGGACGCCGATGGTCACGATGAAGTGCAGCGTCGCGTAGTAGTAGTTCATCCCGACGATCAGCCACGTGACGCTGTCGACCGCGTGGTTCACCGAGCGCTCGACGGCGACGCCGAGGCTGTGCTCGAAGTCCCAGATCAGGCTCGCGTGCCGCTGGGCTATCGCTTCCTGCTCGGGGACGGCGTTGCGGACGAGGGAGTAGACCCAGTAGCTGATCCCGATCAGCGCCAGCTCGAACCAGATCCGTGGCCGGGCCGGCGAACGGCGTTGGTCACGGATGCGGCCGCGCAGCGCGGCCGAGCGGGACTGGGCGACGCGGGTGGCTCCGTCGGGCGTCCGGCCGGAGGTGGCGGGGCCCGTCGCGGAACCGCCACCGTGCGCCGCTCCGGCGCGCTCGGCGCCGGTCTGCTGGATCTCGGTCGGTTCCCCCATGGACGAGAAGTCTGCCAGACGTCCCGTAGCCGTCTGCTCATCCTCTGGAAGTGGATTCTTCACCGACTGTCCCCCTTGAGGGCTAGGGGACGGCTCCCACCGGGGTAGGGGGTGCTCTGGGGTCTGGTACGAACCGGTGGGACGGGCATACGTCCTATTGTCACGCCGGGTGGTCCGGGTGGCGCAATCGGGGGGCGGACAACGGCGCGCGGGGGCCGAAATTTCCAGGGCCGAAACCGTTTCTGCATCTTGCTGAAACAGATTGCAGACCGCTAGCGTCCTGGCAACTCGACACCCCTTACCCCCGCAAGGGAGCCCTCAGTGGCCGATGTCCCGCCCCGCCGCCGGCGGAGCACCACCCCGACCCGCAGACCCGGTCGCACGGCCGTGCTGCTCGCCGCCGCGCTGACCGCCGCCACCCTCGGCACCGCGGCTCCCGCGGCCCTCGCCGCGGCCCCGCCCGGCCCGCCCTCGGACGCCGCGCTGGCCGCCACCGCGGGGCGGCACGACCTCACCCGCGAGCAGTTCTACTTCGTCCTGCCGGACCGCTTCGCCAACGGCGACCGGGGCAACGACACCGGAGGCATCACCGGCAGCCGGCTGGACCACGGCCTCGACCCGGCCGACAAGGGCTTCTACCACGGGGGCGACCTCGCCGGCCTGATCCAGCGGCTCGACTACATCCAGGACCTCGGCACCACCGCGATCTGGATGGCGCCGATCTTCAAGAACAAGCCCGTCCAGGGCACGGGCGACAACACCAGCGCCGGCTACCACGGCTACTGGATCACCGACTTCACCCAGGTCGACCCGCACTTCGGCACCAACGAGCAGCTCAAGGAACTGATAGCCAAGGCGCACGCCCGGGGCATCAAGGTCTTCTTCGACGTCATCACCAACCACACCGCCGATGTCGTCGACAACGGGCAGCGGCAGTACGGCTACCGCTCCACCGGCGCCTACCCGGTACTGGACGCCGACGGCCGCCCGGTGGACGAGACCGCCGTCGCCGACGCGGGCGCCGCCTGGCCGAAGCTGACCAAGGACTCGTTCCCCTACAGCCCGGTCTTCCGCGACCCGGCCGACGCCGGGGCCAAGACCCCGGCCTGGCTCAACGACCCCGCGCTCTACCACAACCGGGGCGACTCGACCTTCGTCGGCGAGTCCGCCACCGAGGGCGACTTCTCCGGCCTGGACGACCTCGACACCCAGAACCCCAAGGTGGTGAAGGGCTTCGAGAAGGTCTACCAGCAGTGGGTCAAGGACGCCGGGGTGGACGGCTTCCGGATCGACACCGTCAAGCACGTCAACATGGCCTTCTGGCAGCAGTGGGCGCCCACACTCAAGGACTTCGCCGCCAAGCAGGGCAACAAGAAGTTCTTCATGTTCGGCGAGGTCTACTCCGGGGACCCGGCGATCACCTCGCCGTACGTCACCAGGGGCCGCCTCCAGGCCACCCTGGACTTCCCGTTCCAGAACGCCGCCCGCTCCTACGTCTCCCAGGGCGGCTCGGCGCGCGGCCTCGCCGACGTGTACGGGCAGGACTACCGCTACACCACCGCCGACACCGACGCCTACGAGCTGCCGACCTTCCTCGGCAACCACGACATGGGCCGCTTCGGGTCCTTCCTGGTCGGCGACAACCCGGGCGCCGACGAGGACACCCTGCTGAAGAAGGACCGGCTCGGCACCGAGCTGCAGTTCCTCACCCGGGGCCAGCCGGTCGTCTACTACGGCGACGAGCAGGGGTTCACCGGCGCGGGCGGCGACAAGGACGCCCGCCAGGACCTCTTCGCCTCGCAGACGCCCTCCTACAACAGCGACCGGGTGCTCGGCGGCCCCGCCGGCTCCGCCGACCGCTACGGCCAGGGCGGCGGGCTCTACCGGGGCATCGCCGGGCTGGCCGCGCTGCGCCGCGACCACCCGGCCCTCGCCGACGGCGCCCAGATCGAGCGGTACGCCGCCGACGGCGCGGGCGTGTACGCCTTCTCCCGGATCGACGCCGGGCAGCAGGTCGAGTACCTGGTCGCGGTCAACAACGCGGACGGGGCGAAGACCGTCACCCTGGACACCTTCTCGGCCGGTCAGGGCTTCGACCGGATCTACCCGGCGGCGGGGGAGCGGCTGACCGCCGGCGCGGACCGCAAGGTCACCGTCACCGTCCCCGCGCTCTCCTCGGTGGTGTTCAAGGCCGCCGCGAAGCTCGCGCCCGTCGCGGCCGCCCCGCGGCTCGCGCTGCGGACCCCGGCCGACGGCTCCACCGGCACCGTCACCGTCGGCGCGGACGTCGACGGCGGGGGCTTCGACCGGGTCACCTTCGCCGCGCAGATCGGCGACGCGCCCTGGCAGACCCTCGGCACCGCCGACAACGGGACGTACCGGGTCACCCAGGACCTGGGCGCCGTGCGGCCCGGCACGGTGGTCCGCTACAAGGCCGTCGTCCAGGACTCCGGCGGCCACCTGCGTTCGGCCACCGGCAGCTTCACCACCGGCGCGCCGGCCCCCGTACCGGCGCCCAGCGCCACCGCCCGCCCGTACGCCGTCGTGCACTACCAGCGCGGGAACGGCGACTACGACGGCTGGAACCTCTACGCCTGGGGCGACCTCGCGGACGGCGAGGCCACCACCTGGCCGGCCGGGCACGGCTTCACCGGCCGGGACGCGTACGGCGCCTTCGCCTACGTGAAGCTGAGGGAGGGGGCCTCGGACGTCGGCTTCGTGGTCGAGAAGGACGGCGTCAAGGACGTGGACGCGGACCGCCACCTCGACGTCGGCGCGACCGGCGAGATCTGGCTCAAGGAGGGCGACCCGGCCGTCCGGACGGCCAACCCCGGGCCGGTGAACACCCAGCCCGCGAACACCGCCGTCATCCACTACAACCGGGCCGACGGGAACTACGACGGCTGGGGTCTGCACGACTGGACCGGCGCCGCCACCCCGACCGACTGGGGCAACCCGCTGCTGCCGGCCCGCCGCGACGCGTTCGGCGCCGTCTTCGAGGTGCCGCTGGCACCCGGCGCGACCAGCCTCAGCTACATCCTGCACCGGGGCAACGACAAGGACCTGCCCGACGACCAGTCGCTGGACCTCGCCGTCAGCGGCCGTGAGGTCTGGATCCTCGGCGGCCGGCCGGGCCACCTGCTGCCGCAGAGCGCCGCCGCCTCCGCCCAGGTGGACCTCGGCTCCGCCAAGGCCCAGTGGATCGACGCCCGGACGGTGGTGGTGCCGGCCGGCTACGGAGCGGACGACGCCGCCCTGGCCGGCGGCACCAGCGCCCAGCTGGTGTACGACCCCGAGGGCGGCATCCGCGCCGACAAGGGCGTGCTGAGCAAGCCCGGACAGTGGATCCGGCTGACGCCCGTCCCCGGCGGCCCGACCGCCGCGCAGAAGGCGAAGTACCCGCACCTGGCGGGCTACCGGGCCTTCACCGTGGACGCCCGCGACGCCGCCCGGGTGCCCGACGCCCTCCGGAGCCAGCTGCTCTTCACCGAGCACCTGCCGAGCGGCGCCGCGACGGCCGCCACCGGGGTGCAGATCCCGGGCGTGCTGGACGACCTGTACGCGGGCCGCACCGGCCGGGTGGACTTCGGGCCGGCCTACTACCACGGCAAGGTGGCGCTGTCGGTCTGGGCGCCGACCGCGCGGGAGGTCTCCGTCCAGCTCTTCGACGGCCCGGCCGGCGGTACTCCGAAGACCGTGCCGCTGACGCTGGACGACGAGACCGGGGTCTGGGAACTCGTCCGGGACAAGGCCGAGTTGGACGGCAAGTACTACCTGTACCAGGTGAAGGTCTGGGCGCCGTCCGTCCAGCGCACGGTGGTCAACGCCGTCACCGACCCGTACGCGGTGGCGCTCTCCACCGACTCCGGGCGCAGCCTGGTCGCCGACCTCGCCGCCAAGGAGCTCAAGCCCGCCGGCTGGGAGAACCACGCCGTCCCGAAGGCCGTCCCGCCCGCGCAGCAGCAGATCCAGGAGCTGCACGTCCGGGACTTCTCGGTCGAGGACACCACCGTGCCGGCCGCCGAGCGCGGCACCTACCTGGCCTTCACCGAGTCCCAGTCGGCGGGCATGCGGCACCTGCGCGAGCTGGCCGGGGCCGGCGTGACCACCGTCCACCTGCTGCCCACCTTCGACATCGCCACCATCCGGGAGAACCGGGCCGAGCAGAAGCTGCCCGCCTGCGACCTCGGGGCCCTGGCGGCGGACAGCGAGAAGCAGCAGGAGTGCGTGGCGGCCGTGGCCGCCGAGGACGCCTACAACTGGGGCTACGACCCGCTGCACTACAACGTGCCGGAGGGCTCGTACGCCACCGACCCGGAGGGCACCGCCCGTACGGTGCAGTTCCGGCAGATGGTGCAGGCGATCCACGCGGCCGGGCTGCGCGTGGTGCTGGACGTGGTCTACAACCACACCGCCGCCGCCGGTCAGGCCGAGCACTCGGTGCTGGACCGGATCGTCCCCGGCTACTACCAGCGGCTGGACGCCAACGGCAAGGTGACGACGGACAGCTGCTGCGCGGACACCGCGCCCGAGCACGCCATGATGAACCGCCTGGTGGTGGACTCGGTGACCACCTGGGCCCGTGAGTACAAGGTGGACGGCTTCCGCTTCGACCTGATGGGCCTGGACCCGAAGTCCACCATGCTGGACGTGCGGGCGGCGCTGCGGAAGATGACGCCGGACTCGGACGGGGTCGACGGGAAGAACGTCTTCCTCTACGGCGAGGGCTGGAACTTCGGCGTCGTCGCGAACAACGCCCGGTTCGAGCAGGCCACCCAGCTGAACATGGCCGGCACCGGCATCGCCACCTTCGACGACCGGGTCCGGGACGCCGCGCGCGGCGGCAACTTCCAGCTCTCCTCGGCCCCGCAGCAGGGCTTCGCCTCGGGCCTGTTCACCGATCCCAACGGCTCGCCCGCGAACGGCACCCCGGCGGAGCAGAAGGCCCGGCTGCTCCAGCAGATGGACCAGCTGAAGGTGGCGCTCACCGGCAATCTGGCCGGCTACTCCTTCACCGACAGCTCGGGCCGGGCCGTCACCGGCGCGGGCGTCGACTACAACGGCGCCCCGACCGGGTACGCGGCGAAGCCCGGCGAGTCCGTGGAGTACGTGGACGCGCACGACAACGCGGACCTGTTCGACGCGCTCGCGTACAAGCTGCCCACCGCCACCGCGCCCGCCGACCGGGCCCGGGCGCAGGCGCTCGCGCTCTCGCTGACCGCGCTCACCCAGGGGCCGGGCTTCGTCCAGGCCGGCAGCGACCTGCTGCGTTCCAAGTCGCTGGACGCCAACTCCTACGACTCGGGCGACTGGTTCAACGCCGTCCAGTGGGACCCTTCGCGGGGCAACGGCTGGGGCCGCGGGGTGCCGATGGCGGCCGACAACAAGGAGAT
Source organism: Kitasatospora sp. NPDC091207 (assembly GCF_044768625.1). NCBI lineage: Bacteria > Bacillati > Actinomycetota > Actinomycetes > Kitasatosporales > Streptomycetaceae > Kitasatospora > Kitasatospora sp. NPDC091207. The sequence continues at coordinate 538,481 of NZ_JBIVVS010000002.1, read as the reverse complement.
GTGGCCGGCCGCCAAGTCCCTGCTGGCCGATCCGCGGCTGGTGGTGGGCGCCGCCGACATCCGGGCGACCGCCGCGCAGTACCAGCAGTTCCTGCGGATCAAGCAGGGCTCGCCGCTGTTCTCGCTGCCCACCCTGGCCGCCGTCCAGCAGCGGCTCTCCTACCCGCTCTCCGGCACGGCCGGCGAGACGCCCGGGGTGATCACGCTGCATCTGGACGGGACCGGGCTGGCGGGCGCGGAGAAGGGCATCACGGTGGTGTTCAACGCCACGCCCACCGCGCAGAGCCAGACCGTGGCCGCCCTGCGGGGGACGGCGCAGGCACTGCACCCGGTGCAGGCGGGCGGGGCCGACCCGGTGGTCAGGCAGGCCGGCTTCGCCGCCGGGACCGGCACCTTCACCGTGCCGGGTCGCACCGTGGCGGTCTTCGTCCAGAGCTGACGGATCGTCGCACACGGCCCCGCGCCACCCCCGGGTGGCGCGGGGCCGTGGTATTTCCCGCCGGTGCCCGGTGAGCGGGTGGCCGAAAACCGCCCCCGGCACGGCCGGAAAGGTGGGGTGCCCGATCCACCCGACGACGCGGTCCACCATGCGGACTCCGAGCGGGCCCTGAGCGCTGGTCAGTGCCCGCCGGAGGTGATCGAACTTTTGCGGCGGCAATGAAAACCGTCGTCGGTAGATCGCACGCCCGTAACACGCGGGGCGGTCCGACGGGTGAACGGGCCCGGTAGCGAATCGGCCAATCCGTGGCATGCATCTGTCATTAACGGCTCGTTTGCTGCCACGATTCCCCCGGCTGCAGACGAGGGGGCCCCACCCCCCGGTGCGGCTGTCCCAGGTCAGGTACAGCGCCTCTTCCTGTCAGCAACTGTTCGGCACATTGCTCCGCAACCGCACCCGCGCCGCGCACCCGGCGGCGGGGGCCCCCACTGCGCCGCAACCCTGCGGCCAGGTTCTCTCCACCGCACGCGCACCCCGCGTCGGTCGGAAAAGGAGTCCGCATGTCGCGTTACACCCAGGCTCGGAAGGCAGCGGTTGTCATGGCCGCCACCACCGCGCTGCTGGTGACCGGTATCCCCGTCATCGCGCAGGCCGCCACTTCGGACGCGCCGGCTGCCGTCGCCGCCCAGCAGGCGAGCCGCGCCCAGCTGATCGCCTCCGCGACCCAGCAGACCGGCACCCTCGCCCAGGTCCTCGGCCTCGGCAGCGAGGAGAAGCTGGTCACCAAGGACGTCGTCCAGGACGCCAACGGCGCCCGCCACCTGCGCTACGAGCGCACCTACGCCGGACTTCCGGTGCTCGGCGGCGACCTGATCGTCCACCAGGACGCCACCGGCGCCACCCAGGGTGTGACCAAGGCCAGCGAGGCCGTGCTGACCGGCGTGAACACCACGCCCGCGCTGGCCGCGCCGAAGGCGCAGGAGGCCGCGCTCGCCGCCGAGGCCGGCTCCGCCCTCGACACCGCCCCGCGGCTGGTCGTCTGGGCCGCCGACGGCACCCCGAAGCTCGCCTGGGAGACCGTCGTCTCCGGCAAGGAGTCGGACGGCACCCCGAGCCGGCTGCACGTCGTCACCGACGCCAAGACCGGCGCCGTCCTGAGCCAGGCCGAGGGCATCAAGACCGGCACCGGCCAGGGCGTGTTCGTCGGCAACGTGCCGCTGACCACCACCCAGAGCGGGTCGAACTACCAGCTCAAGGACGGCACCCGCGGGGGCCAGTACACGACCAACATGAACAACGGCACGACCGGCAACGGCACGCTGTTCAGCAAGACGAGCGACACCTGGGGCAACGGCCAGGCCAGCAACAAGGAGTCCGCGGCCGTCGACGCCCAGTACGGCGCCGCCGCCACCTGGGACTTCTACAAGAACACCTTCGGCCGCAGCGGCATCCGCAACGACGGTGTCGGCGCGTTCAGCCGCGTCCACTACGACAGCGGCTACGTCAACGCCTTCTGGGACGACGGCTGCTTCTGCATGACCTACGGCGACGGGTCGGGCAACACCCACCCGCTGACCGAGCTCGACGTGGCCGGCCACGAGATGAGCCACGGTGTCACCTCCGCCACCGCCAACCTGAACTACTCGGGTGAGTCCGGCGGCCTCAACGAGGCCACCTCGGACATCTTCGGCAACGCCGTCGAGTTCTACGCCAACCTGCCCGCCGACAACCCGGACTACCTGGTCGGCGAGCTGATCGACATCAACGGCAACGGCACGCCGCTGCGCTACATGGACAAGCCCTCCAAGGACGGCGGCTCGGCCGACTCCTGGTACTCGGGCGTCGGCAACCTGGACGTCCACTACTCGTCCGGTGTCGCCAACCACTTCTTCTACCTGCTGGCCGAGGGCAGCGGCGCCAAGGTCGTCAACGGCGTCAGCTACAACAGCCCGACGGTCAACAACATCACCGTCACCGGCATCACCCGGGACAAGGCGCTGCAGATCTGGTACAAGGCGCTGACCTCGTACATGACCTCGACCACCAACTACGCCGCGGCGCGCACCGCGACGGAGAAGGCGGCCACCGACCTGTACGGCGCCGGCAGCCCCGAGCTGATCGCGGTCGGCACCGCCTGGGCCGCCGTCAACGTCGGCAGCCTGCCCAACAACCCGGGCGGCGTCACCGTCACCAGCCCGGGCAACCAGAGCACCAAGGTCGGCACCGCGGTCAGCCTGAGCATCAAGGCCAGCGGCGGCACCGCCCCGCTCACCTACTCGGCCACCGGCCTGCCCGCCGGCCTGTCGATCAACGCCTCCTCCGGCCTGATCACCGGCACCCCGACCACGATCGGCACGTCCACCGTGACCGTCACGGCGAAGGACGCTGCCAACAAGACCGGCACCGCGAGCTTCACCTGGACCGTCAGCGACAGCAGCAGCACCTGCACCCCGGCGCAGCTGCTCGGCAACGCCGGCTTCGAGACCGGCACCGCCGCGCCGTGGACCGCCTCCAGCGGGGTCGTCGACAACAGCGCCTCGCAGGCCGCGCACGGCGGGTCGTGGAAGTCCTGGCTGAACGGCTACGGCTCCACCCACTCGGACAACCTCTCGCAGACGGTGACCATCCCGGCCGGCTGCAAGGCCTCGCTCAGCTTCTACCTGCACGTGGACACCGCGGAGACCGGCTCCACGGCGTACGACAAGCTGGCGGTCACCGTCAACGGCACCGCGCTGAAGACCTACTCCAACGTGGACGCCGCGGCCGGCTACCAGCTGCGCACCTTCGACCTCTCGTCCTACGCGGGCCAGACGGTCACCCTGAAGTTCGCCGGCACCGAGGACGCCTCGCTGCAGACGAGCTTCGTGATCGACGACACCTCGATCGCCACCAGCTGACCCGCCTCGGCGGTCGGTAGAACCAAGTAGGACAGGGAGCGGGGTCCGGCAGCCACGGCTGCCGGGCCCCGCGTCCGTCCGTCCGGGCCGGTCCGCGGTGCGTTCCGGGCCGGTCGGCGGTGCCCGGTGCGGTGCTTTCCGGCCCGGCCGCCGGACGCGGGGGAGTGAGCTTTCGGAAACCGCCCGGCAACTGCGGGGCAACCGCCGGGCAACACGAAACACGGGCGAAACGTGTCCGTCCGCAACCAGAAATCCGCCCTCGCGACACTCTCCCAACCGACCCGCGCTCCCCCCTGGCGCGGGCCCGTGGGAAGGCACGCCCCTATGTTCCTGGCTGACCCGTCGTCCGGCCTCGACACCGGTGACACCGCCTGGCTGCTGGCCAGCACCGCTCTCGTCCTGCTGATGACCCCCGGCCTGGCGCTCTTCTACGGCGGCATGGTCCGCACCAAGAGCGTGCTCAACATGATCATGATGAGCTTCGTCTCCATCGCCGTGGTCACCGTGGTCTGGCTGCTGGCCGGCTACTCGCTCGCGTTCGGGCCGGACGTCGGCGGGTGGGGCCTGATCGGCGGCCTGGACCACCTCGGGATGGCCGGGATCACTCCCTCCTCGCTCACCGGCCACGTCCCCACGGTGCTGTTCGCCACCTTCCAGCTGACCTTCGCGATCATCACCGCCGCCCTGATCAGCGGCGCCATCGCCGACCGCGCGCGGTTCGGCTCCTGGGTCGCCTTCACCGCCGTCTGGACACTGCTGGTCTACGTCCCGGTGGCGCACTGGGTGTTCGCGCCCGGCGGCTGGATCCTGGCCAGGCTCGGCGCGCTCGACTTCGCCGGCGGCACCGTGGTCGAGGTCAACTGCGGGGCCGGCGGACTGGCCCTGGCGCTGCTGCTCGGACCCCGGATCGGCTTCCGCAAGGAGGCGATGCGCCCGCACAGCCTGCCCCTGGTGCTGCTCGGCGCGGGCCTGCTCTGGTTCGGCTGGTTCGGCTTCAACGCGGGCTCGGCGCTGGGCGCCAACGGCCTGGCCGCGTCCGTGCTGCTCAACACCCAGGCGGCCGGCTGCACCGGGCTGCTGGGCTGGCTGCTGGTCGAGAAGCTCCGGGACGGCCACGCCACCACGCTGGGCGCCGCCTCCGGGGCGGTGGCCGGCCTGGTCGCCATCACCCCCTCCTGCGGGAGCGTCGACCTGCTCGGCGCGCTGGTGATCGGGCTGGTGGCGGGTGTGGTCTGCTCGTACGCGGTCAGCTGGAAGTTCCGCTTCGGTTTCGACGACTCGCTCGACGTGGTGGGGGTGCACTTCGTGGCCGGGGCCATCGGCACCGCGCTGATCGGCCTGTTCGCGAGCGCCGTGATGACCGGCGGTCCGGTCGGGCTGCTGCACGGCGGTGGCCTCGGCCAACTCGGCAAGCAGCTCGCCGCGGTGGCCGCCGTCGCCGGGTACGCCTTCGCCATGACGTACGGGATCGGGCGGGTGATCGACCGGGTGATGGGCTTCCGCGCCACGGAGGAGCACGAACTCACCGGTCTGGACCTCGCCGTGCACGCCGAGACCGCGTACGATCACGGCGTCCTGGGCCACGGCACGACCGCCCACGCCACCACCGTGCTCACGCACTCGTCCGACAGGACCCCCTCCGCATGAAGCTGATCACCGCGATCGTCAAGCCGTTCAAGCTGGACGAGGTCAAGAACGCGCTGCAGGCCATCGGCGTGCACGGACTGACCGTCACCGAGGCCAGTGGGTACGGGCGCCAGCACGGCCACACCGAGGTCTACCGGGGTGCCGAGTACCGGATCGACCTGGTGCCCAAGGCCCGGATCGAGGTGGTGGTCGAGGACGCCGATGCCGAGCAGGTGATCGAGGAGATCGTCCGGGCCGCCCGGACGGGCAAGATCGGCGACGGCAAGGTCTGGGCGGTGCCGGTGGAGACCGTCGTCCGGGTCCGTACCGGCGAACGCGGTCCGGACGCGGTGTAGTTCGGGTAGTTCCGACGCCGGGTGGTTCCGCCGCGCGGTCCGGGCGTCCTGCGGTCCGGGTGCCGCGCGGTCCGGGCAGCCCGCAGTTCCGGCGGGCCGTCGGCGGCGGGTCCGGGCCGGCCGGCTGTCGGCGGCGGTCTGCTGCCACGGCCCGAGCGTGAACGGTGGCCCGGCCCGGGTGGGGCACGGGCTGAGCCGCGACTCGCCGTCCGTCCGTCCCGCCGCGGCTGCCGCGGCTGCCGCGGGCCGGCGCGGTGGCCTGCGAGGCCGGGTCGAACACCTCGGCCGGCACCGTGCCGGTGTCGTTCCCGTCGTCGTGGCGCGGCAGCACCCTGCGCGCGCAGGTGTCCGGCGAGGGGCCCTTCTCGCCGCGCCGGAGCCGGCCCCGGACCGGGAACATCGGGGCGAGGGCGGGCCGGACGAGGTCCCGGGCCTGCTGCCCGTCGCCGCACATCAGGCAGGCGACCTGGAAGAGCCGTCCGGCCCGCTTCGCCGCGAAGTCCTCGAAGTCGCCCGCCCTGCTCAGCCGCCCCCGTGTGCCGTTCGCCGGCTGTGGTCCTCCGCCGGCCGGCCGGCGCCCGTCGGCGGGTGTCCGGTCCCGCTGTCGGCCGCCGCCCTCCGCGGTCGGCCCTCTGCCGTCCTGCGCTGTCGCCACTGTCCACGCCGTGGCGCGCGGACGAGTCGCACACGAGCTTTCCGGGGCTGCAGAAACGTTGCTCCCAAGGCCTTGACGGGCCCTCATCGCGACCCTAGGTTCAGCGCTGCAAGTTTCCAGCAAGTTTCAGCAATCTTTCACGAGCGGTACCCCAGGCTGCCCCCACCCCAGCCCCCAGGAGACATCGTGGTCACCATCGCCCCCACCCGCCGGCCTGCCCGGACGGCGGGCGCGCTCACCGCCTCGGCGGCGCTCGCGCTCTCGCTCACCGCGGCCTTCGGCGCCGCCCCCACCGCCCAGGCCGCCCCGCCGGGCAGCGGCAAGGACGTCACGGCCACGCTCTTCGAGTGGCGCTTCGACTCCGTCGCCAAGGCCTGCGCCGACACCCTCGGCCCCAAGGGCTACGGCTTCGTCGAGGTCTCGCCGCCCCAGGAGCACATCCAGGGCAGCCAGTGGTGGACGTCCTACCAGCCGGTGAGCTACCGGATAGCCGGGCGCCTCGGCGACCGGGCGTCCTTCAAGAGCATGATCGACACCTGCCACGCGGCGGGCGTCAAGGTGATCGCCGACTCGGTGATCAACCACATGTCGGCCGGCTCCGGCACCGGCACCGGCGGTACGAACTACACCAAGTACACCTACCCCGGGTACTACCAGGACCAGGACTTCCACTCCTGCCGCACCGCGATCAGCAACTACGGTGACCGCTCGAACGTGCAGAACTGCGAGCTGGTCAACCTCTCCGACCTGAACACCGGCAGCGGCTACGTCCAGCAGACCATCGCCGGCTACCTGAACGACCTGGCCTCGCTCGGCGTCGACGGCTACCGCATCGACGCGGCCAAGCACATCGCCGCCGCCGACCTCGCCGCGATCAAGGCGAAGACCGCCAACCCCAACGCGTACTGGGTGCAGGAGGTCATCTACGGCGCGGGCGAGCCGATCCAGCCCACCGAGTACACGGGGACCGGCGACGTCGACGAGTTCCGCTCGGGCACCTGGCTGAAGAGCGCCTTCCAGGGCGGCCGGATCGCCGACCTCGGCAGCTGGGGCTCCGGGCTGCTGCCGAGCGACAAGGCCCGCACCTTCGTCGACAACTGGGACACCGAGCGCAACGGCTCCACGCTGACCTACAAGGACGGCTCCGCCTACACCCTGGCCAACGTCTTCATGCTGGCCAGCCCCTACGGCTCGCCCAACGTGTACTCCGGCTACGCCTTCTCCGGGCACGACGACGGCCCGCCGAACGGCGGCACCGTCAACGCCTGCTACAGCGACGGCTGGAACTGCACCCACGCCTGGCGCCAGGTCGCCAACATGGTGGGCTTCCGCAACGCGGTGGCGGGGACCGGGATCACCAACTGGTGGTCCAACGGCAACAACGCGATCGCCTTCGGGCGCGGGGGCAAGGGCTTCGTGGCGATCAACCGCGAGTCGGGCCCGGTCACCCAGACCTTCCAGACCTCGCTGCCGGCCGGCTCCTACTGCGACGTCCAGCACGGTGACCCGGCGTCGGGCGGCTGCACCGGCCCGTCCTACACCGTCGGGTCCGACGGCCGCTTCACCGCCACCGTCGGCGCGGGTGACGCGGTGGCGCTGTACGTGGGCGCTCCCGGCGGCTCCGGCGGCGGCACACCGGTGAGCGGCGGCGCGTCCTTCGCGGTCAACGCGACCACCGTCTACGGGCAGAACGTCTTCGTGGTCGGCAACACGGCCGCGCTCGGTGCCTGGGACACCGCGAAGGCGCTGCCGCTCTCCTCGGCCGGGTACCCGGTCTGGAAGCTCGACGTGGCGATGCCGGCCGGGACGGCGTTCGAGTACAAGTACGTCCGCAAGGACGCCTCCGGGGCGGTGACCTGGGAGTCCGGGGCCAACCGCACGGCGACGGTGCCGACTTCGGGCGGCGTGGCGCTGAACGACACCTGGCGCGCCTGATTCACCGCGCCGGCCGCCGCCCTCCGTCCCGCGCCCGGCGCGGGGGAGGGCGGCGGCCGTCAGCGCGCCGTCCGGGAATTCGCCCGCGCGGGTGGCGCCGCCCCGGTTCCACCCGCCGGGACGGGCCGGCGCTGCCAGCATCACGGGATGAGAGCCACCCCTGTCGTCCTCGACGTCGAACTCCTCGGCGGCCGTTGGGACGGCCACCGCAAGCGGGTCAACGCCACGGCCCCGCCACCGTCGCTGCGGATGGCGCTGCGGGCCGAACTGCCCGCCGCCGAGGCCGGCGAGTACTGGCCGACCACCTGCGTCTACCGGCTGGACGACACGGGAGGCCGGTGGCACTACCGCTACTCCCACGACGAGTAGCGCCCGCCGCCCGCCGCCGCCCGGTCAGCCCCGGCCGATGTACGGCATGGCGGTCGCCATCACCGTGGCGAACTGCACATTGGCCTCCAGCGGCAGCTCCGCCATGTGCCGCACGGTGCGGGCCACGTCCGCGACGTCCATGGTCGGCTCCACCGCGACCCGCCCGTCCGCCTGCCGCACCCCGAGGCTCATCGGCGCCGTCATCTCGGTCGCCGCGTTGCCGATGTCGATCTGCCCGCAGGCGATCCGGTACGGCCGCCCGTCCAGCGACAGCGACTTGGTCAGCCCGGTGACGGCGTGCTTGGTCGCCGTGTAGGCGATCGAGTGCGGCCGCGGCACGTGCGCGGAGATCGACCCGTTGTTGATGATCCGGCCGCCCTGCGGGTCCTGCGCCTTCATCTGCCGGAACGCGGCCCGCGCGCAGAGGAAGGCGCCGGTCAGATTGAGGTCGACCACGGCCCGCCACTCGGCGATGTCCAACTCGTCCACCGCGGCGGGCGCGCCGAACGTCCCGGCGTTGTTGAACAGCACGTCGACCCGGCCGAACCGCTCGGCGGCCGCCGCGAAGAGCGCGTCCACCGCCGCCGGGTCGGTGACGTCGGTCGGCACCACGACGGCCACGTCGCCGCCCGGTCCGGCCGCCGCGCAGCGCCGGGCCGTCTCGCGCAGCGGCTCCTCCCGCCGCCCGGCGAGCACCGGCCGCCACCCGGCGGCGGCCAGCTCCACGGCCACGGCGCGCCCCACCCCGCTGCCGGCTCCGGTGACGACGGCGATCTGCTGCGGCATGGCGGTACTCCTCGGGGGTCTTCGGGCGGCTCGTCGGTCGACGGCGGGTGTGCCGATCGTTCCCGATCCGCGGCCCGGAGTCACTGGTGGAAGGCCCCAAAGTCCGGCCCGTCCGGCGGGCCGCCGGCTGTGGAGGGCTCCCTCCCCGCCACCCGGCGGGGGGCTTCCCCCGCCGATCGGCAGAGCCACCCGCCGGCCTTTACCCGATCGGGGACAAACCTTGGGCCGACGCCGGGTCCGGCGCAACCGGGCCGCCCGGGACCACGTCATAAGATCGCAGGACGACGCGCTCCCGCGAGGGACGGCGCGCCGCCGCCCCGGGGGCAGGCACGACGTCGCACCCCGGGTCTGTCCGGCCCCACCCGGGGGCCGCCGCCCGGCTCCCGAGGGAGCGGGCGCGAGATCGGTCGGAGAGTCCTCACCGTGCAGCCGCAGTCCACCCGTATCCGCGCCGTCCTGACCGGCGCCGCCGCCTTGGCCCTGGCCGCCTCGCTGGCAGCCTGTGGCAGTACGGACGGCAGCGGAAAGGGGGACGCCGTCAAGGGGAACGCCGCCAAGGGCGGCACGGCGAGCGGTACCACCGCGCCGGGCACCCCGACGGCCTCCGGCAGCGCGACCACGCCGCCGGCCCCGAGCCCGGCCGGCAAGGTCCTGATGCCCGCCGGTCCGGCCACGGCCTTCACCAAGGCCCGCGACACCGCGGCCGGGCAGATCATGGTGACCACGCTGAACGGTCCCAAGTCGGGCGTCTCCGGCAAGGTCTGGGTCTGGCTGCCGCCCCAGTACAACGACCCGAAGTTCGCCCGGACCGGCTTCCCCGTGCTCACCCTCTACGCGGGCGGCCAGAGCGCCGGGTACAACACCTGGACCGACAACCAGCTGCCGATCCAGGAGATCGACGCCAACCTGGCGGCGGCCGGCACGGCGCACCCGTTCATCATGATCATGCCGGTGCAGAACCTCGACTCCAACGAGGCCAAGGCCCTGGAGTGCGCCGACATCCCGGGGCAGCCCAAGATGGGCACCTGGATGGCCGAGGACATCCCGGACTTCGTCCGCGCCAACTTCCGGACGGTGAAGGGCCGCGACGGCTGGGGGCTGATGGGTGCCTCCACCGGCGCGTTCTGCAGTGCCAAGCTGGCGCTGCAGCACCCGGACAAGTTCAAGGCCGCCGTCCCGATCGACGGCTACTTCAACCCGGACTCGCCGCTCTGGAAGGGCCACGAGGCGGAGCGCCAGGCCAACAGCCCCGAGCTGATGGTCGCTCAGGGCAAGGCCGACGTCAGGCTGCTCGCGACCGCGGGCGGCGCCAACCCGTTCGAGATGAAGCTGGTCAAGGCGTGGGTCGGCAAGGCCGCGGCGCCGCTCACCGTCGAGTACTACGAGCAGGCCGGTGGCAAGCACCTGACCACTGACTTCAAGAAGATGATCCCGGACACGCTGCAGTGGCTGACCAAGAACCTCGCGGGGCCGCAGAGCGACTGACCCCGCGGGGGTGGCCGGTGGGCGTGGGCACCGGCCGCCCGTCGGGCGGTCCGGCCGGCCCGCCGACCGTCTGACCGTCCGCCTCCGGTGCGCCGGCGAAGCACCGCGGACGCGTCCGGTGCCGGCGCCCGGGCGCCCGCGCCCGCTGCCGTTCGCGCCCGCTGCCGTACGTGCCCGCTGCGTGCGTGCCCGCGCCCCGGCCCGTCGGGTGCCCGCCCCGGCCCCGCCGGCCCGCACCTCCACCGTCTCGCCGACGCACCCCGGCACGGCCCCGCGCGCACTCGGCCCGCGGTGCGCGGAGCCGCCGCGACGCCCCGCGCCAGGCCGCTGACCTGCACGTCAATCGGACATTGATTCGCCTCTGATCGACTACGGCCACTGTGATGGGACCGCATTCCGCCAGTGCCGCCAGCCGCGAACCCGGCCGTGAACCCGGTCGTGCCATGCCGTGCAAGCCCGCCGTGCCAAGTCGTGAAGAGAGTGCCATGCCGAGCCACCTGCTGCCCGTAGCGTCCCCCTCCGTGCCCGCCCAGGCGGGCTCCCAGCGTCAGCGGGCCGCCGACGAGGAGTCGCAAGCCGTCCGGTTCGCCGGACTGCGACTGGTGCACGACGCCCTCCGCCGCGACCTCGCCCGGCTGCCCAACGCGCTGCGGCTGCTGCAGCCCGGTGAGGACGAGAAGGGCGAGGCGCTGCTGCGGCACTGGACCTTCGTCACCGCGATGCTGACCTGCCACCACGAGCAGCAGGACACCCGGATCTGGCCGATCGTCCGCCGGTTCGCGCCCGAGCTGCGGCTGCTGCTCAACTGGCTGGAGGCCGACCACCACAACCTGGACCACTCCTTCACCCGGGTCACCACCCTGGTCCGGATCGCCAGCCGGGACGCGGGCAGTGCCTGGCCGGTCGCCTACGCGATGGACGACCTGGCGGCCCGGCTGGAGACCCACCTGCGGATCGAGGAGCGTCAGCTGCTGCCCCGGATGGAGCGGGTCTTCGCGGACACCTCGCGGGTCGGCGGCCTGCCGGAGCTGCTGGACCTGCTGCGCTCCGCCGACGGCCCCGGCAGTGCCGACGCGCTCGCCTGGCTGCTGGACGGTGTCGAGCCCGCGGTGGTCGAACGGCTGCTGGCCGACTGCGACGACGACGTGGCCCGCAACTGGCCGCACTGGCACGCGACCTACCAGCGCTGCACCGCCCTGCTGTGGGGGCCCGCCGACACCTCGGACGGCTCCGCCGAGTGAGCGGCGGGTCTTTTTCGGGCCCTTGATCTACGCGCGTGGCATATGCCGGAGGCCCGTGCCACGCAGTCCGGCGCGTCGAACCCTTCCGGCGCGTCGAGCCCCCGCTCCCGCCCCGGCCCCGTTCAGGACCGGTGCAGGCCGAGCCGGGCGAGGTACCCCGGCAGGTCGGCCGGGTCGTGGGTGGCCAGTCCGAGATAGCCGTCCGGCCGGACCACGAAGAGCCCGCGGCCGTAGGCCTCGGCCGTCACCCCGTCGTCGACGCGGTGCGTCCGCACGCCGGCCGGGACGTCCGGCAGCTCGTGACCGACCGCGAGCACCGTCACCTGCGGGCCCCGGAACACGTCGAACAGCCGGGTTCCCGCCGTGCCCGGTGCCGCGTCCAGTGGTGCGTCCGGCGCGCGCTCCCCGGCACGCAGCGCGTCCTCGGCCAGGCCGGAGCGCGCCTCCACGGTCAGCGGGCCGTGCTCGTAGCCGAGCCCCAGCTGTTCCGTCCGGGGCCCCCGGCGCAGTCCGCCGTCCTGCACCCCGCCCGCGCGGTGCAGCCGGGTGGAGAGCTCCAGGACGTCGGCGGCGATCGGCAGCCGCTCCGCCTCGTAGCTGTCCAGCAGCTCCTCCGGTGCGCCGTGCCGCAGGACCTGGCCGAGCTTCCAGCCCAGGTTGTAGGCGTCCTGGACGCCGGTGTTCAGGCCCTGCCCGCCCGCGGGGGAGTGGATGTGGGCGGCGTCCCCGGTGAGGAAGACCCGGCCGGCCCGGAACCGCTCGGCCAGCGCCGCGCGCGGGCGGAAGTCGGAGGCCCAGCGCACCTCGCCGACCGCCGACGCGGCGAGGTGGGTCCGGGCCGCGATCACCCGGCGTACCCCGTCGGGCGAGGTGTCCGGCGTCTCGTCCGGGTCGAACTGGGCGAACAACTGGAAGTCGGTGGTGCCGGGGAGCGGGCAGAGCAGCAGCGGCCCGCCGGGCCCGTGGGGCCAGACGTGCCAGTTGCCGCGGTCGAGGCCGTCGATCCCGACGTCCGCGACCAGCGCCGGCCGGGGGTCGACCTCCTCGCCGGCCATCGTGATGCCCACCGCGCGGCGCACCGTGCTGCGTCCGCCGTCGGCGGCCACCAGGTAGCGGGCCGAGACGGTCCGCCCGATGCCGTCCGGGCCGGTCAGGGTGGCCCCGACCCGGTCGGGGTACTGGTCGAGGCCGGTGAGCGCGGTGTCGAAGGAGGTCCGGCCGCCGAGCTCCACCAGCCTGGCGTGCAGCAGCTCCTGGGTGCGCCACTGCGGGATCATCCAGACGTCCGGGTGCGGGACGGTCGGGTCGGGCAGGCTCCGGTCCACGAGGTCCCACTCGCCCTGCCGCTCGCCGTCCTGCCAGGACAGCATCCGGGGGTACGGCGCGCCGTACGCCCGCACGGCGGACAGGACGCCGAGGTCGTCGAGGACCTCCTGGGTGCGGGGCTGCAGCCCCTTGCCGCGCGAGCCGGGGAACAGTGCTCCGGCGCGTTCCACCAGCACGGCGTCCACGCCGCGGCGGGCGAGGTCGCAGGCCAGGGTGAGGCCGGCCGGTCCGGCGCCGACGATCAGGACGTCGGTGCGATCCGGGTGCCGGGCGGGCCGCTGCGGGGTGGGCTGCTGCTGGGCAGGCGTCATGAGGACTCTCCTTAACGACGTTAAGTTGGCCGATGGGGAGAGCATGGGCTTAACGGTGTTAAATTGTCAATGCCGGGGATCGGGACGACAGGAAGGGGCGGCCGGGATGCCGTCGAAGCTGGACCGCGCGCAGGTGGTCGACGCCGCCCTGCGCCTGCTCGACGAGACCGGGCTCGACGGTCTCACCCTGCGTCGCATCGCCACCGCGCTGGACGTCAAGGCGCCCGCGCTCTACTGGCACTTCGCCAACAAGCAGGCCCTGCTGGACGAGATGGCCACCGAGATGCTGCGCCGGATGTCCGCCGGCCCGGCGGTGCCGGAGTCCTGGCAGGAGGCGCTCACCGGCACCTGTCGGACCCTGCGGGCCGCCCTGCTCGGCTACCGGGACGGCGCCAAGGTCTTCAGCGGGACGCGGCTCACCGACTACGGCCACATCGAGGGCCAGAACGCCGTGCTGGCCGTGTTCGTCCGCGCCGGATTCGAACTCGGCGACGCCGCACAGGCGTTCACGACCGCGTACGCGTACACCATCGGCTTCGTGATCGAGGAGCAGGCCGTCCACCCCGTGCCGGGGGAGCGGGCTCCCGGCTACGACCCGGCGGAGCGGGCCGCCGCCATCGATCCCGCGCACGGGTTGGCCGCCGCGGCCGGGCGGGACTTCTTCGGGGGCTTCGAGCAGCGCTTCGAGCGCGGTCTGGCCGTCGTCGTGGCCGGCGTGGAGAAGGTCCTCGGACCGTCAACTCCTGGTATCCCCTAGGGGATTCACCCCGGTGTCCTTCGGGGCGGGGTGGCCCGGGCGCTCCGGGGGCGGCCAGGGGGAGGGTACCGCCGGGGGTCGATGGCGCGGCCCGGGCCGCCGCCTACCGTCGGAGCCATGACCACAACGACCATCACCGCGCGCCCCGCACGCCGCCCCGCACCGGTCCGCCCGGCCCTGCTCGCGGCCGCCGCCGTGCTGCTGCTCGGAGCCGGTCTGACCGCCTGCAAGGGCGGTGCCTCGCTCTGCACCACCGACACCAGCTGCGACGTCGTCGTGCGCACCGACGGCGGTGACGCCACGCACAGTGTCGAGGTCTTCGGCGGCGACCGGACCGTGAAGCTGACCATCAGTCACATCACCGATAAAGCGGCCGAGGTGAAGATCGGCGACGAGACCAGGACCATCACCGAAGGGGCCGAGACCGCCGTCGGCACCGCGAAGATCACTCTGCGCAAGGCCGACGCCCACGACCACTACGCCGAACTCCACGTCAGCCGCTGAGCCCCCGTATCCGCCGAACACCGCACCCGCCGAACACCGCACCCGCCGAGTGCCGCGCCCGCCGAGACCTGTGCCCGTCGAGTGCCGCACCCGCTACTCGGGCAGCCGGTTGAGCCAGGTCAGCGGCGTCACCGCGATCGCCTTCTGCGGCGAACCGTCCCACTCCACCGACAGGCCGGCCGCCTCCAGCGCCGCGACCACCGCGCGGCCGATCTCCACCGTCCTGCGCTCCGCCGACTCCGTGCTCTCGTCCTCGGCCCGGAATCCGCCGTAGCGCAGCATCAGGCCGAGCCCGGCGGCCGCCCCTTCGGTGTCCTGCTGGTGGAAGAAGACGAAGCCGCGCGAGTCCTCGTCCGCCTCGCCGCCGATCTCCGCGTAGCCGCAGCCGGCGCAGCAGGTGAAGTCCATCGCCGCGACGATGCCCTGCTCCTCCAGCGCGTCGAAGGCCTCCTCCAGCCGGTCCACGTCCGTCGTCTCCGGCCACGACGCCTGCTCGGCCAGCCGCTCCTGCCAGACCGGGGCGACGATCTCCTCGGCGTCCTCCGGTTCCAGTCCCTGGTCCTCGAACTCGTCGACCAGGGACTCGGCTATCTCGTCCGGCTCCTGGAAGCCGCAGCGGATCAACTCGCGGGCACGCTCCTCGGCCTCGCGCCGTACCTCGAAGCTGAGCTCGGTCTCCTGGTTCATGCCCGCATCCTCGCACCGACCACCGACAGTCCCGCCGACCGCCCCCGGTGCTGATGTCCCCCGATGCCCTCCCTCCTCGAACCGCCCCTGATGACCCGTCTGCTGGGTGCCGAGCGCATCCTGGTCGCCGGCGCCGGCGGCGGATTCGACGTGTACGCGGGCCTGCCGCTGGCGCTCGCCCTGCGCGCGGCCGGCAAGGAGGTGCACCTGGCCAACCTCTCCTTCAGCCACCTCTACGGCCTGCCCGCCGAGGCCTGGTGGGAGCAGGACGTCGCCCGGATCCGTCCCGACACCGCCGCCCCCGAGGGCTACTTCCCGGAGCGGACGCTGGCCCGCTGGCTGCACCGGCACGGCATGCCCGACACCGTCTGGGCGTTCCCCTCGGTCGGTGTGCGGCCGCTGCGCGCCGCCTACCGGGCGCTCACCGCCCACCTCGCCGTCGACGCCGTGCTGCTGGTCGACGGCGGCACCGACATCCTGATGCGCGGGGACGAGGCGGGGCTCGGCACGCCCGAGGAGGACATGGCCAGCCTGGGCGCGGTCGCCGGGCTGACGGAGGTCCCCGAACGCCTGGTGGCCTGTCTGGGCTTCGGGATCGATGCCTTCCACGGCGTCAACCACGCCCTGGTGCTGGAGAACCTCGCCGCGCTGGAGCGGGCCGGCGGCTACCTCGGGGCCTTCTCGATCCCGCGCGACAGCCGGGAGGGCGTGCTCTACCTGGACGCCGTCGAACACGCCAGGGCGGCGTTCCCCGAGCACCCGAGCATCGTCAACGGCTCGGTGGCGGCCGCGCTGCGGGGCGAGTTCGGCGACGTCCGTTTCACCGACCGCACCAAGGGCGGCCCGCTGTTCGTCAATCCCCTGATGACGCTCTACTTCGGCGTCACCGTCGAGGCGCTGGCGGCCGAACACCGCTACCTGCACCTGATCGAGCGCACGGTGCTGACCCGGCAGATCAGCAGTGTGATCGAGGAGTTCCGCGACGGCCTGCCGGCCCAGCGCCCGCCCCGCCAGTTCCCGCACTGACGGCGGCCGGAGCCGATGGCGGCCGGAGTCGACGGCGGCCGGTGCTCCCGCGCTGGGGCGCCCCTCCCGCGGGGGCGGGCGCTCAGCCCGGGGCCAGCCGGAACTCCAGGTTGCCGAACCGGACCTGGTCCCCGGGGCGGACCCGGACGCCGCCCGCGACCCGGAGGCCGTTCACATGCGTGCCGTTGGTCGAGCCGAGGTCGTACAGGACCCAGTCGTCGCCCTCCCGCCGCAGCTCGGCGTGGTGGCGCGACACCGAGGCGTCGTGCAGCCGCAGGCCGGAGCCGGGGATCCGGCCGATCGTCAACTGCCGTGCCGCCGGGTGCGGCAGGCTCAGTCCGGGCAGGCGCTCGGTCCGCCAGGCCCCGCGCAACCGCACCCCGAAGGACGAGAGCTGACCGACCGTCCGCAGCACGAAGCGGCCGACCGGGTTGCCGGTCGGCAGGTCGGCCATCGCCCGGTCGAGCTCGGCCCGGCTGTTGGCGTGCAGCACCAGCTCCATCCGCCCGAGAAAGGTGTCGTGGGACAGCCGGCCGCTGCCCGCACCCTCTCGCAGGACCCCGAGCGCGTGGTCCCGCTCGGCCTCGGACGGCCGGACCACGCTCGTCCGGATCTCTGGAGACGTCATGGCCCGATTGTCGGCTCGGCCGCCCCCGGCTGTCCAGATTGCCGGGTGCTCCGGTCCGTCGGGGCACGCCGCCCCCGGGACGGCGGCCCGGCCTCCGGGGTCAGGACTTCCGGGCGGCGGCCAGGATCTTGACGGTGGTGTGCAGGAACCGGGCGGTGGCCGAGCCCTGGTAGGACGGGCCGAAGAGCTTGCGGCCGGCCCGCCACTTGCCGTCCTTCAGGTGGACCACCACATAGGCGGCGCCGGCGTCGGCACCGACCACCTCGTAGTCCCCCTTGGGCGAGGTGTACGGGACCGGGAAGTCCGCCGGCAGCGGCTCGGAGAGGAAGTTGACCACCAGTCGGATCTCCGGTGTGACCTCGATGCCCGCGAACGGTTCGGCGGCGAGCAGCTCCGCCACCTCGTCGACGGTGCGCAGCATCACCGGGACGGGGTAGCCGAGCGCCTCGGCCAGGTGCTCCTCGATACGCCGGGTGAGCGCGGCGCGGTCCGGCTCGGCGGTGCGGAAGAAGACGTTGCCGCTCTGGATGTACGAGCGCACCTCGTCGAGGCCCAGCTCGGTGAAGAGGGCGCGCAGCCGCTCCATCCTCACCGTCCGGCCGGCGACGTTGACGGCCCGGAGGAACGCGATGTACGTGGTCGTGGTGGTCACCCGCCCAGTCTGGCAGCGGCCACCGACAAGCACCGGGCACCACCGGCCACAGACGGCCACCGGAGGCCGGCCGTCGGTGCCCGGTGCCAGACTGGCGCCATGGCTACCTGGCAGGATTTCGAGCACGAGGCACCCGAGCTGGCCTCCGCCGTGCGGGCCCGCTTCGAGGCGAACAAGCACCACGTCCTGGCGACGCTGCGCAGCGACGGCTCACCCCGGGTGAGCGGTACCGAGGTGGACTTCAACGGCGCCGATCTGACCCTCGGGTCGATGCACGGCGCGATGAAGGCGCGCGACCTCCAGCGGGACGCCCGCTTCGCGCTGCACAGCAATCCCAGCGACGAGACCTTGGCGGGCGGTGACTCCAAGGTCTCCGGCCGGGCCGTCGAGATCACCGACGAGACCGAGCTGGCCGCCTACGCGGCGGACCTGCCGGAGCCGCCGCCCGGTCCCTTCCAGGCCTTCCGGCTGGAGCTGGAGCAGGTGGTGCACACCACGGTGGGCGACGACCACCTGTGGATCACCTCCTGGCACCCGGGGGAGCCGGTACGGCGGATCCAGCGGCACTGACCGCGGCCGCCCCGGCTACGGCAGGACGGACTTGAGGACGTCGGGGGTGCGGGCCACCACGGCGCGGCCGTCGTCCGCGGTGATGATCGGGCGCTGGATCAGGATCGGGTGGTCGGCCAGCGCCGCGATCCAGCGCGCCCGGTCGCCCGGCTCCCTGGTCCAGCGCTTCATGCCCAGGTCCTGGGAGGTCTGCTCGTCGAGCCGGGTGATGTCCCACGGCTCCAGCGCCAGCCGCTCCAGGACCTGCTCCAGCTCCGCGGCGGTCGGCGGGTCCTCCAGGTAGCGCCGCACGGTGTACTTCGCGCCGGCCGCTTCCAGCGCGCCGAGCGCGGTACGGCACTTCCCGCAGCGGGGGTTGATCCAGATCTCCATGCCGCCAGGGTACCGACCGCCGGTCCCCGATCGGGTGAACCCGGGTTCGCGGGAACTACCGTGCGTCCACCGGCGGTTTACGAACCGGCAGCGGGACCGCGGGAGCGCGGCCCCGGGAGCGGGTCGCGGGAGGGGAGCACCGGGTGGACGGCGCGTCGATCATCGAGAGGCTGACGGCCGACAGGGGCACGGCCGATCCGTACCCGCTGTACGCGCGGGCGCACGAGCTCGGCGCGGCCTTCGCCGCCGGGCCCGGCACGGTCGTGGTGGTCGGGCACACCGCGGCCAACCAGGTGCTGCGCAACCCCGGCTTCGGCCTGGCGGACATCGAGCTGCTGGGGCAGGCGGACGCCGAGCTGGCCCGGCACGCGTCGGTGACCCTGCTCGGCCGCTCGATCCTGCAGCGCAACGCCCCCGACCACGCCCGGGTGCGCTCGCTGATCGCCTCGGCCTTCAACGCCCGCCGGGTGGCCGCGCTGCGACCGGTCGTCGGGGCCGCGGTCGGCCGGCTGCTGGACACGATGGCGGAGCAGGGCGGGGACGGCTCACCGGTCGACTTCATGGACGCCTTCGCCTTCCGGCTGCCGGTCGAGGTCATCTGCGAGCTGCTGGGCGTCCCGGAGCCGGACCGCTACCGCTTCCGCGGCCTCGCGGGGGACCTGACCATCGCCCTGGAACTGGTCCAGGACCTCGCCGAGCTGGCGGTCGCCGACGCCGCCGCCGACGAGCTGTCCGGCTACTTCACCGCGCTGGTGGCCGAGCGGCTGGCCCGCCCGAAGGACGACCTGGTCAGCGACCTCGCCCGGATCGCCGCCGACGCCCCGGAGCGGATCTCCGGCCGCGAGCTGCTGGCCAACCTGGTCCTGCTGCTGGTGGCCGGCTTCGAGACCACCACCAATCTGCTCGGCAACGGGCTCGCCCTGCTCTTCCGGCACCCGCGGGCGATGGAGGGGCTGCGCACCGGCGCACTCGACCCGGCCCGGTTCACCGACGAGGTGCTGCGCCACGACTCGCCGGTCCAGCTCACCACCCGGATCGCGACCGCCGAGGGGCTCTCGGTGGCCGGTGTGCCCGTGCCGCCCGGCACCATGGCGCTGATCCTGCTGGCCGCCGCCAACCACGACCCGGCCCGCTACCACCGCCCGGAACTGTTCGACCCGAGCCGGACGGACAGCCAGCCGCTCAGCTTCGGCGGCGGCCCGCACTTCTGTCTCGGCTCCCAGCTGGCCCGGCTGGAGGCCGAGGTCGCGGTGCCGGCCCTGCTGGACCGCTTCCCGCGGCTCGCGCCCGGCGGTGTGCCCACCCGGCGGGACCGGCTCGTCCTGCGCGGCTTCGAGACCCTGCCGGTCACCGTCCGCTGAGCCGCCGGGCGGCTCCGCACGGGGGCGCCGGGCCGGCTCCGAAACGGGCCGTTGGGCCCGGGCGGCCGGGACCAAAGCAAGGGGGCCGTTCGGGCGGCGGTGGGAGAGCATGGAAGGGACGAACCGGTCGTTTCCGGCCCGGTCACCCCGACCGCGGCCCCTGCCGGTCGGCCAGGAGGTCCCCGCCGTGCCCACAGCGCCCCGTCCGCCGGACCGGGCGGCCGTGGAACCGAGCGCACCCCGCTGGGTGGCCTGGCTGCCGGTGCTCCTGGTCCTGCTCGACCTGGTGGCCGAGGCGGTCGTCCCCGACGCGGTCGCGGCCGGGTTCCTGCTCACCGCGCTGCCGGTCGTGGTGGCGTTCTCCTACGGCCCGGTGCTGACCGCCGGTGCCACCGCCGGGGCCCTCGGGCTCCAACTCGCCCTGGCGGGGCGGGCCGGACACCTCTACGAGCAGCACCACGTCTGGGTCTACATCTCCACCCTGCTGGCCGGCGTGATGGGCACCGCGCTGTCCTGGCAGCGGACGCGGCAGCACCGCACCCTGCTGCGCACCCGGACGGTCGCCGAGACCCTGCAGCGCACCGTGCTGCGCCCGGTCCCCGAGCGGGCCGGCGGGCTGCGGGTGGCCGGCCTGTACCGCCCCTCACAGGCCGAGGCGCTGATCGGCGGCGACCTCTACGAGGTGTGCGACACCCCCTTCGGGGTCCGGGTGCTGCTCGGCGACGTCCGGGGCAAGGGCCTCGGCGCGGTCCGGACGGTCGCGGACGTGCTGGGCGCGTTCCGGGCGACCGCGCACGACACCGCCGACCTGGTCGAGCTCGCCGAGCAACTGGACCGCGCGGTCCTGCGGGACGCGGCCGACCGCGGCGACGACGAGCTGTTCGTGACGGCCGTCCTGCTCCAGTACCGGTCCGGCTCGAACGAGGTGGAGATCGTCAACCGGGGCCACGTCACGCCGCTGCTGCTCGCCGACCGCGGCATCGCCCCGGTGCACTGCCCGTTCGACCTGCCGCTCGGCCTCGGCCATCTCAACCGGCCCGGAGCGGCCCTGTCCGGAGCGGACCGGCCCGCCCGTCCCGGACCGTCGACCGTCCCGCTGGCGCCCGGCCAGACCCTGCTGCTCTACACCGACGGCGTCAGCGAGGCCCGGGACGCCTCCGGCGCCTTCTACCCGCTCGCCCACCGGCTCGCCGCCCTCGGCACGACCGCCCCGGACCGGCTGGTCTCCTTCCTCGCCCAGGACGTCCACGCCTACGCGGGCCTGCTCGCCGACGACCTCGCCGTCCTCGCCCTCACCCCCGCCTGACGGCCCTCGCGCGGCCCCGCCCGCCCGCCCGCGCCCCGGTCACACGTTCGGCGTGCGGCGCCGGCGGCGGCCCTTGTCGTGCGGGACCGTCTCCGCCGCGGACCTCCCCACCCCCGGGTGTCCGGCCTGTCGGCGTGCTCAGGCGAGGCGGCGGCGGACCGCGGCGGAGAGCAGGTCGACGGCGACGATGAGGACGAGGACCACGAGGATGTGGGTGAGCATCTCGTCGAAGCGGAACAGCTTGATGGACTGGTTGATGAGGAAGCCGATGCCGCCCGCGCCGACGAGGCCGAGGATCAGAGAGGCGCGGACGTTGACGTCCAGGCGGTAGAGGAGCAGGCCGGCGAGCCGGGGGGTGACGGTGGGCAGCAGGGCGTGCAGGGCGACCTGGACGCGGCTGGCGCCGGCGGAGCGCAGGGCGCGGGAGGGGCCGGGGTCGGCGTCCTCGATGGCCTCGGCCCACAGCTTGCCCATCACGCCGACGTTGTGGGCGACCAGGGCGAGGACGCCGGGGAACGGGCCCAGACCGACGGCGGTGACGAAGACCAGCGCGAAGACGACGTCGGGCACGGACCGCAGGAAGGACAGCACGGAGCGGGCGGTCTGGTAGACGAGGCCGGAGGGGGCGACGTCGCGGGCGGCGAGCAGGGCGAGCAGCAGGGAGGGCGGGATCGACAGGGTGGTGCCGAGCAGGCCGATCCACAGGGTGACCAGGGCAGCGTCCAGGCTGGGCTTGAGGACGGACCATTCGAGCCTCGGCGGGAAGGCCTCGGCGAGGAAGGAGGCCATGCCGTGCCAGCCGTCGGCGAGGGCGCCGAGGGACATCTCCGTGGTGTTCCAGGCGATGACATGGACGGCGGCCAGGGCGCCGGTGACCGCGACCGCGGTGGCGACGGCGCGGGGGCGGCGGGGGCGGGCCGGGACGGGAAGGCGGCGCAGGCCTCGGGGGGCGGTTGTCATGACAGGCTCTTCGCGGGTTCGGGCCGGGTCTGGGGCTGGTAGAGGATGTCGACGTCCTGGTCGGGCGGTCCGTCGAGCAGGATCCGGCCCCCGTGCAGGCCGACGATCCGGTCGGCGTGGCGGGCGGCGAGCGAGGGCTGGTGCAGGACGGCGACCACGGCGAGCCCTTCGTCGTGCGCGAGTTCGGCGAGCAGGGCCAGGACCTGTTCGGAGGCCGCGGGGTCGAGGGCGGCGACGGGTTCGTCGGCGAGGATGACGGAAGGCCGCTGGCACAGGGCGCGGGCGACGGCGACGCGCTGCTGCTGACCGCCGGAGAGGCGGTCGGCGCGGTCGTGCGCGCGGTCGGCCAGTCCGACCCGGTCCAGGCAGGCCATGGCCTCCTCGCGCAGGTCACGGGGGAACAGACGGGGATGCAGCGAGTGCCGCAGCGGCAGGCGCCCGAGGGCTCCGGCACACACGTTGTCCAGGACGGTGCGCCGGGCCACCAGGTGGATCTGCTGGAAGACCATGGCGAGGACGAGCGGGTCACCGGCCCCGCCGTCGAGGGTCACCTCGCCCTCCGCCATCGGCTGCAGGCCGGCGGCGGCGCGCAGCAGGGTGGACTTGCCGCAGCCGTTGGCCCCGAGCACCGCGAGGAACTGGCCGCGCGGGACGGTGAGATCGACACCGCGCAGGACCTCGCGTTCGCCGTAGCGCACCGTGATGCCGGCGAGCGCGAGCATCACAGGTCCTTGTCGGTGAGGTGGAGGGTGGCGGCGAGGTCGAACAGCGGCTGGTAGGTGCTCTTGTCGACGGCGACCAGGGGGGCGGCGGGCTTGACGGCGAGCAGGGCGCCGATCTGGCCGACCTTGTCCGCGGGCAGGTGCAGCAGGGCGTCGGCGACCGCCTGCTTGAACGCGGGGTCGAGGTTGCCACGCACCGTGATGGGGTCGTTGGGGATGGCGTCGGAGGCCCAGATCTTGCGGAACTTCGCGGGGTCGAAGGTCTTGGAGGCGGTGGCGCTGGCCTGCTGCTGGGAGTTGATCTCGGCGGCGTCGACGGTGCCCTTGGCGAGGGCGAGCAGCGATTCGGCGTGGCCGCCCGCGTAGTTGACCTTGACGTCCTCGGGCTTCAGGCCGGCGTCGATGACGGCCTTGCGGGGCAGCGCGTCGCCGGAGGTGGAGCCGACCGAGGACAGGGCGAGGGAGTGTCCGGCGAGGTCCTTGACGCTCTGGACGGGGGAGTCGGCGGGGACCCAGATGCCGGCGGTGTAGCTGGAGACCTTGCCGGAGCTGTCGCCGAAGGAGGCGACGGCCTCGGCGCCCGCGCGCTGCTGGGCGAAGACGTAGCCGAGCGGGCCGAACATGGCGATGTCGAGCTTGCCGTTCTGCAGGGCCAGGACCTCGGCGGAGTAGTCCTCGGTGATGGTGAGCTGCACGGGGCACTTCAGCTGCTCACCGAGGGACTCGGCCAGCACCTGGGCGGCGGGGGTGAGCTTGGCCGGGTCCTCGAAGGGCTCCACGCCGAAGCGGATCTTCCCTCCCTGGCAGGTCGCGGACTTCGCGGCCGAGGAGGAGCCGCCGCTGCCGCAGGCGGTCAGCGACAGCGCGGCGAGGGCGCCGGTGAGCAGGAGGGCGAGAGGACGAACGCGCACGGGGGGCTCCGGGGTGAGCAGCTGGGAGGGGCCGGGGCGCGGGCCGGCGGTGACCGCTCGGGGCGCCGTCGAAGGGCCGGCAACCGGAACGCTGTCAGGCCCCGCCGTCACAGGTCAACCGCTTGTTGTGACAAGTCACTTCCTGTTCATCCGCCCGTGACCTCGCCTGTCCGGTCGGCCGGGCGGGCCGACAGGCGGAGCGAGTGGACGAATTGGGCAGGCCCGAGGGTCGATCGGGGCAGTCGGACGGGTCTCTCTGCTTGCCCGGCCCGTTCGCCCCGCAGGCCTGCGGAGTGAACAGTGAATGACTTGTCGTGACAGGTTATTGCCGGTGGGCGAGGTTCGCTGCGACGGTTTCCGCCGAAGGAGGAACACCATCATGAGCTCAGACGGAATCCACCGACGGTCCTTCCTGGTCGGCGGCGCAGCCGCCCTGACCACCGCCGTCGCCACCACTGTCGCCACCGCCCACCCGGCCGGCGCCGACACCGCCGTGCCACCGCGCGCCGCGGTGCTCGAGTACGCCGACCAGTGGACCAAGGCCACCGGCCTGGCCGAACTGCTGCGCCGAGCCGGCTTCACCGTCGTCCCCTTGGACACCGCCCGCGCGGCCACCGCGCAGGGCGTCGACCTGATCGCGTTCGGCAGCTTCACCAACAACGGCTCCCAGTACCCGGCCTACGTGGCCGCGCAGGCCGCCTCGCTGCGCGACTTCGCGGCCGGCGGCGGCGTGGTGCTGGACCTCGCCCAGTCCGACCAGTACGGCGCTGCCGTCTCCTACCTGCCGCCCGCCCTCGGCGCGGTGCGCACCGACGCCGACTACGACACGATCCTGCCCGTCGCCACCGACCACCCGCTGGTGTCGGCGTTGCCGGTGGCCTCCGGCAAGGTGCTGACCGGCCGTGCCACCGGCATCCGGGTCAGCTGGGAGACCGTCGGCAGTTGGACGTCGATGCGGGTCCTGATGGCCTGCACCACCGGCGGTGCCACCCCCGCCCTACTGGAGGGCGCGCACGGCGCGGGCCGGTTCCTGGTGACCAGTCTGACCGTCGACAAGTGCTTCGACAGCACCGGAGCGGCGGTCCAGCCGGCCGCCGCGGTGCAGGACAGCGTCACCTTCTTCACCGCTCTCGCCTCCTACGTCGCCCGGGTGCGCGCGGGCACCGCCCCCGCCGTGACCCCGACCCCGATGCCCGCCCAGGCCCCCGTCGGCCCGCTGGTCGGCCATGTCGACACCACGACCGCCCGGCTGTGGGCGCGCCCGGGCCTGGACCCCGCCGTCTACCCGACCTGGCGCTGCACCGTCCGCACGGCGGCGGGCTGGTCGACCAGCGTCGACGTCCCCGTCTCCACGGCCAACGACAACACCCTGCTGGCCGACGTCGGCGGCCTGCAGCCAGCGAACCACTACACCTTCACCATCGCTCCCGTGGTGAGCGCGCCCGGCTTCACCCCGTTGGCGGGCTCGTTCACCACCTCTCCCGCCGCCGGCGCGGCCGCGGTGGTGACCATGGGCCTGGGCTCCTGCGCCCCGTCCGTACCGAACACGGTCTGGACGCGGATCGTCGACGAGGGCTGCGACAGCTTCGTCATGCTCGGCGACACTCCCTACGTCGACTCCGGCGACCTCGCGGTGGCGCGCGGCAAGCACCGGGCCTTCCTCGCCCAGCCCGAACTGGCCAAGATGGTCGCGGCCATGCCGACCTGGGGCACCTGGGACGACCACGACTTCGGCACCAACGGCGTCAACGGCTCCTTCGCCGGCAAGGCCAACACCCGCGCCGCCTTCGTCGACTACCGCGCCAACGCCTCCTTCGGCCACGCCGCCGACGGCACCCGCCTGACCGCCAGGACCGCCGGACAGGGCGTGTACACCTCCTTCCGCCGGGGCCCCGTCGAGGTCTTCCTGCTCGACCCGCGCTGGTTCAGTGCCACCGGCCCCAGCTGGGCCGACCCCACCCGGACCACCTGTCTCGGGCAGGCCCAGTGGGACTGGCTGCGGGCCGCGCTGCGCGCCAGCACCGCCCCGTTCAAGGCGATCGCCTCCGGCATGATCTGGGACGACAAGGGCAACGCGGAGACCGACGACTGGGCGACCTACTCCTACGAGAAGGACGCGATCCTCGACTTCCTGGCCGCCGAGCGGATCCCCGGGTGCTTCCTGCTCAGCGGCGACATCCACAGCTCACAGGCCCTCAACTACGGCCCTCGGATCGGCTACGACCTGTGGCAGTTCGTCGTCAGCCCGCTGCACGGCAGCACCATCTCCGGTCTCAACGCCGCCAACCCCGCCCTGGTGTCCAGCGCCGTCGAGCCCTACACCTTCCTCAAGCTCGTCGCCGACACCACCGTCTCCCCGGCGACGCTCACCGCCACCTGGATCAACCGGGACGGCAAGCGCCTGTTCGAGGTCCACCGCACCGCCACCGAACTCGGCCACCCCGCCTGACCGACCGGCACCGAAGTCCCACCCTCGAACCCCTGCTGCCGCGACCTCTTCACCGGGTCGCGGCAGCAGGGGTTCACCCACTCTTCCCTATTCTTGTCATGACAAGTACTTGATCGCGGTCGAGTTTCATGACAAGTTCGGCCCATGAGCGTTCCCATCGACACGATCCCGGTCCGCCTTGCCCGCTGGGAGGGCGTGGACAGGCCCTTCGCCCTGCTGGAGACCGTCACCGCCCGTACCCCCGGCCCCGGCGAACTGCTGGTGCGCATCGACCTCGCCACCGTGTGCGGCAGCGACCTGCACACCGTCGAGGGCCGCCGCCCCTCGCCCGCCCCCTCCCTGCTCGGCCACGAACAGGTCGGCACGGTGGTCGGCGTCGGCGCCGGCGGCGTGCGCTGTGTGGACGGCACCCCCGTCACCGAGGGCATGCGGGTGGTCTGGTCGGTCGCCGCCGCCTGCGGCACCTGCGAACGGTGCACCCGCGGACTGCCGAACAAATGCCTGGAGCTGCGCAAGTACGGCCACGAACCGTGGTCCCCGCAGGCCCCACTGAACGGCGGCTTCGCCACCCACTGCGTCGTGCTGGCAGGCACCGCCGTGGTCGCCGTCCCCGCCGACCTGCCCGACGCCGTCGCCAGCCCCGCCTCCTGCGCCACCGCCACGGTCGCCGCCGCGCTCGCCGCCGCCGGCCCGCTCGCCGCACGCCGGGTCCTGATCACCGGCGCGGGCATGCTCGGCCTGACCGCCGCCGCGATGGCCGCCGCCGCCGGAGGCCGCGTCACCGCCGTCGACCCCGACCCCGAACGGCGCTCCCGAGCCCTGTGCTTCGGCGCGAGCTTCGCCCTCGACACCACCGAGGACAGCGGCGAAGCCGACCTCGCCCTCGACTTCTCCGGACACCCCGCCGCCGTCCAGCGCTGCCTGGACTCGCTCGCCGTCGGCGGCCGGGCCGTTCTCGTCGGCTCCGTCTCCCCGGGCCCCTCCGTCGCCCTCGACCCCGAACGCCTGGTGCGCGGCCTGCACACCGTCACCGGCGTCCACAACTACCGTCCCGAGCACCTGGACGCCGCCGTACGCTTCCTGACGGACCATCACCGCAGCTTCCCGTTCGCGGACCTGGTCGCCGACGCTCACCCCCTCGACCGCATCGCCGACGCCGTCGAAGCCGCCCGCAGCGGCGTCGCCCCGCGCCAGGCACTCGCCCCCCACGCGCCCGCCCAGTGAGCGCGACCTGCCCGCGCCGACCGTTACAGCTGCGCGGAGCGCGCCGAGCGGGTGTTGGTGACCGTCACGTTCGCCACGTCCGGGCGGTAGCGGTCCTCCGACCACTCCACCGCCACCCCGCGCGCGTCCGTCGTCAGCCGCCGCTCGCGCAGCAGCGGCGCACCCACCCCCACCTCCAGCAGCTGCGCGTCGACCTCGTCGGCGGCCACCGCGTCGAAGGTGTGCCGGGCCGCGGCCAGCTCCACCCCGTTCGCCGTCAGCAGTGCGTAGATCGAACCGGCGTCGAGATCCGCGTCCAGCAGCGGGCGGCCCACCGCCTCGATGTACGTCATCCGCTCCAGCATCGCCGGACGCCCGTCCAGCAGCCGAAGCCGCAGCAACTGCACCACCAACGCGTCCGGGTCCACCTCCAGCGCCGCCGCGACGGCCGCCTGGGGACGGCGCAGGGCGATCTCCTGCAGGCGCTGCCCCGGGGCGTGCCCGGTCAGCCGGGCCCTCGTCGTGAAGGAGAGCAGCGACTCGAACGGCTGGGAGGGCACCGCGTCCAGCACCACCGAACGCCGCCCCTGGCCGCCGCTGATCAGTCCCTCCTCCCGCAGTGCCGCCAGCGCCTGTCGCACCGGCGTCCGCGAGGCCGCGAACTCCTCGCACAACTCCGCCTCCGAGGGCAGGAACTCGCCCACCTTCAACGAGCCGCCGCGGATCCGCCGGCGCAGTTCGGCGGCGACCACGCCGTGCAGTGATTCCTTCACGGAACCGACCCTACAGGCCTGCCGCCCGCCCCCGACAACCACCTGTCACCACATGTTCTCCGCCCCGCCGCGACCCCTGCCGAGCCCGCGTTCCAGGCGAATCCGCCACCCCGCTCCGGCATCCGCCAGATGAACAACCGACCTCCTGTAAGGACAAGCTGCCACCGGATGTCCAAGCCGCACAGCACCCGCCGTAGGCCCCGGCCCCCGCCGCGCCCCTACCTCACGACAGCCCGCCGGACCCGCCCCGCCCTCCGCCCCCTGACGAACAGGACTCCGTCATGACCACCCCCCGCTTCCCCATCCAGCTCGTCTGCCTCGACATGGCCGGTACCACCGTCCACGACGGCGGCGCCGTCCTCGCCGCCTTCCACCAGGCGCTCGACACCATCGGCATCCCCACCGGCTCCCCCGAACACGACACCGCCGTCGCCTACGCCCTCGACACCATGGGCCAGTCCAAGATCGAGGTCTTCCGCGCCCTCACCGCGGGCGACGAAGACCGCGCCCGGGCCGCCAACCACGCCTTCGAAACCGCCTACGACCAGTCCATCGACGCCGCCGGCGTACGCGAGATCCCCGGTGCCGCCGACACCATCGAGCGCCTGCGCACCGCCGGCCGTCACGTCGTCCTCACCACCGGCTTCTCCGCCGCCACCCGTGACCGCATCCTGCGCGCCCTCGGCTGGCAGGACCTCGTCACCCTCGCCCTCTCACCCGCCGACGCGGGCCGCGGCCGCCCCCACCCCGACATGCTCCTCGCCGCCCTGCTGCGCACCGGCACCGAGTCCGTCCACCACCTCGCCGCCGCCGGCGACACCACCAGCGACCTCCTCGCCGCCCACCGCGCTGGTGCACGTATCGCCGCCGCGGTCCGCACCGGCTCCCACGCCGACACCGACTTCGCCACCGTCCCCCACACCCACATCCTCGACAGCGTCACCGACCTGCCCGCCGTCCTCGACCGCGTCGACGACGCCACCACGCCGTAGTCCACCGAACCCCGCGGACCTCTCCTGGCCGACCGTGGCCCCGACCCGCGCCCACCGCCCGGCACGAGCAGAGCCGGGCGGTCCGTCCCGGTCACGGCCCGCGGCGCGCGGCAGCCAACGCCGTCCAGGGCTCCGTCAGTGAACTGCCACGGCCCGCGCTGCCGAAGGATCCCGTGCCTTGATCAAGAAGCGCCCCGGCCGCCCGAACGCCCGACCTGCGACGTGACAGCTCGACGCGGCTCGGCCGAACGACGTTTCCGCAGGCCAGCGGGGTGCTGACCTGCGGAAACGGTGAGAGACCGACCTGCGTTCCCGCAGGCCGGAGGGCCTTCTACAGGTCGTAGTACAGCTCGAACTCGTGCGGGTGCGGCCGCAGGGCGATCGGGGCGATCTCGTTGGTGCGCTTGAAGTCGATCCAGGTCTCGATCAGGTCGGGCGTGAAGACGTTGCCCGCGAGCAGGTACTCGTGGTCCGCCTCCAGGGCCTCCAGCACGGCCGGGAGCGAGGACGGCACCTGCGGCACGTTGGCGTGCTCCTCGGGGGCCAGCTCGTAGAGGTCCTTGTCGACCGGCTGCAGCGGCTCGATCTTGTTCTTGATGCCGTCGAGGCCGGCCATCAGCATCGCGGCGAACGCGAGGTACGGGTTGGACGACGGGTCCGGCGCGCGGAACTCGATGCGCTTGGCCTTGGCGTTGGAGCCGGTGATCGGGATCCGGATCGCGGCCGAGCGGTTGCGCTGCGAGTACACCAGGTTGACCGGCGCCTCGAAGCCGGGCACCAGGCGGTGGTAGGAGTTGACCGACGGGTTGGTGAAGGCGAGCAGCGAGGGGGCGTGCTTGAGCAGCCCGCCGATGTAGTAGCGGGCGGTGTCGGAGAGCCCGGCGTAGCCCTGCTCGTCGTAGAAGAGCGGCGAGCCCTCGGTCCACAGGGACTGGTGGACGTGCATGCCCGAGCCGTTGTCGCCGAAGATCGGCTTCGGCATGAAGGTGGCGGTCTTGCCGTTGCGCCACGCGACGTTCTTGATGATGTACTTGAACAGCATCAGGTCGTCGGCCGCGTGCAGCAGCGTGTTGAACTTGTAGTTGATCTCCGCCTGGCCGGCCGTGCCCACCTCGTGGTGCTGGCGCTCGACCTCCAGCCCGGCCGCGGCCAGCTCCAGCGACATCTCGGCGCGCAGGTCGGCGAAGTGGTCGACGGGCGGGATCGGGAAGTAGCCGCCCTTGTACTTGACCTTGTAGCCGCGCACGTCGCCCTCGGCGGAGCCGCTGTTCCAGGCGCCGGCCTCGGAGTCGATGTGGTAGTACGACGCGTTGGCGCTGGTGTCGAAGCGCACCGAGTCGAAGACGTAGAACTCGGCCTCGGGGCCGAAGTACGCGGTGTCGGCGATGCCGGAGGAGGCGAGGTACGCCTCGGCCTTCTTCGCGACGTTGCGCGGGTCGCGGCTGTAGGCCTCGCCGGTGACCGGGTCCTGGATGAAGAAGTTGATGTTGAGGTGCTTGTCCCTGCGGAACGGGTCGAGCCGGGCCGTGGCCAGGTCCGGGACGAGTGCCATGTCGGACTCGTGGATGGCCTGGAAGCCGCGGATCGACGAACCGTCGAACATCAGGGTCTCGGACGGGTCGAAGGTCGCCGCGGGCACGGAGAAGTGCTGCATGACGCCCGGGAGATCGCAGAACCGGACGTCGATGAACTTGACATCTTCGTCCTGAATGAACTGCTTCACTTCGGCGGCGTTGTTGAACATCCATCCTCCTCGGCGTGCGAATGGGCCTCACCCTAGGAACGGGCCGTTTCCAACCGGTGACCCGGTCGTTTCCTGAATGTTAACCGCCGCCCTCCGGTGGGCGGCAAAGTCGTATGCTCCGGGGCAAAATGCCACGCCCGCCCGGATCGCGGGCGTTGAGTGGTCTGGACCACCCGGGAAGCCCCGGGAGACGCGATTCACCCTCCGGGGGAGCCGGTGCCGGGCCGCGCCGTCCGCCCGGTTAGTGTGGATTCGTGGACACCAGAGAAGCGTTGGGATCGTGGATCGACGGCCCGAAGGCGGCCGCCGAGAAGATGGGTGCCGACTTCGGCCACCGCGGTGAGCGCCTCGGACTGCCCCGGGAGGGCACCGGCTCGATCGCCGGCCCGGGCCGGCGCCTGGGCGCGCTGTTCGTCGACGGCTGGCTGGTCGCCCTGGTGGCCTACGGGCTGCTCGGCAAGGGCTCCCCGGCCTCGGCCAACCTGTGGACCACCCCGCTGTTCTTCGCCGTCACCGTGCTGCTGCTCGCCACCACGGGGACGACCGTGGGCAAGCGGCTGTTCGGCCTGCGGGTGGTCCGCCTGGACGGCCGTCGCGCCACCATCCCGCAGGTGCTGCTGCGCACCCTGCTGCTCTGCCTGGTGGTGCCGGCCCTGGTCTGGGACCGCGACACCCGCGGTCTGCACGACAAGGCGGTCGGCACGGTCGAGGTCCGCATCTAGCCCCTACGGCCCGCCCGCCGGACCCCCGCCCGCCGGGCGGACGACCCGGACCGGCAGGCCGGCCCCCCGAACGATGAACGGCCCCGCCGCGGAGATTCCGCGGCGGGGCCGTTCATGTCGATGGGGGAGGGGGTCAGCGGACCTGGCCGCCCTTGGGCATCCGGGCACCCTTGGGCATCGGGCCCTTGGGGATCGGCGCCTTGGAGAGCAGGTCGCCCAGCGCGCGGAGGCGGTCGTTGGTCTCGGTGACCTGGGCGGGCGTGATCGCGCGGGGCAGTCGCATCAGGTGGATCTGCAGCTTCTTGAGCGGGATCTCGCCCTCGCCGGTGCCCACCACGATGTCGTGCACCGGTACGTCGCCGACGACCCGGGCCATCTTCTTCTTCTCGGACGCCAGCAGCTGGCGGACCCGGTTCGGGTTGCCCTCGCCGATCAGCGCGATGCCGGCCCGGCCCACGGCGCGGTAGACCGCGTCCTGGTTACGGGTGACCGCCACCGGGGTGGAACTCGCGCTCCACCCTCGCTTGATGTTGTTCAGCACCGCCGCCACGGCCCCCGGCTGCCCTTCCATCTGCCCGAACGCGGCGCGTTCGGCCCGGCGCCCGAAGACGATCGCCATGGCCAGGAAGGCCACGATGAAGCCCAGGATGCCCAGATAGACCGGGTGGTCGATTGCGAAGCCGATGGCGAGGAACACGCCGAAGGTCAGCAGGCCGACGCCGGCGATGATCAGGCCGATCTTGGTGTCGACCTTCTTGGTCATGGTGTAAGCCAGGCGGATCTGCTTCAGTCGCCCGGGGTTCTCGGATGTTTCCCTCGCCATAACGCTCATGGTACGTGCCGTGGGTACGGGATAACCAAGCCCGGGTACCCGTTCGCCCCGAACCGTGACCCGAGTGCCCCGGGACGAACGCGCACGGTGGCCGTTCCGGGCCGGGGTCAGCGGCGTGCGGACTCCACCGCGGGGCCGCCCGGCAGGGCGTCGCGCTCGCGGTCGGCCGCGTAGCGGCGGTCCTCGCAGACCGCGGCCCAGGCGTTGCGCCGGGCCTGCCGCTGCCCGCCCGCGAGCAGCACACTCTCGGCCAGCCGCAGCGCGGTGCCCATCGACCGGATGCCGACCTGCATGTCGAACAGCTCCTCTTGTGGCGGAAATGATTCGAACGCTTCCATCCTCACCACCCCGTGTTACCAGCCCGTGACCTGCCAGTCAAAGCCTGGTGAACCCGAAAGGGCGGAGCCGAAGCTCCGCCCCTCAGATGGCTCAAACCGACCGGTGGTCGGACCGGACCGCGATCGGGCCGACCCGTTCGCCGCCGACCCGCTCCGGCTCGATCCGCTCCAGCTCGACCCGTTCGCGGCCGACCGGTGCGCGGACCGGACGGCGGTCAGACCGCCGTCGCCCGCGCGCGGTGCTCCAGCGCCTGCCGGTACAGCCGCCCGGCGCGGTACGAGGAGCGCACCAGCGGGCCGGACATGACCCCGGCGAAGCCGAGCTCCTCGGCCTCCTGCTGCAGCTCGACGAACTCGTGCGGCTTCACCCAGCGCTCGACCGGGTGGTGGCGCAGCGACGGGCGCAGGTACTGGGTGATGGTGATCAGCTCGCAGCCGGCGCCGACCAGGTCGGCCAGCGCCTGGCTGACCTCCTCGCGGGTCTCGCCCATGCCCAGGATCAGGTTGGACTTGGTGACCAGCCCGGCCGCGCGGGCCTGGGTGATGACGTCCAGCGAGCGCTCGTAGCGGAACGCGGGGCGGATCCGCTTGAAGATCCGCGGCACCGTCTCGACGTTGTGCGCCAGCACCTCGGGGCGGGACGAGAAGACCTCGGCCAGCTGCTCCGGCACCGCGTTGAAGTCGGGGATCAGCAGCTCGACGCCGGTGCGGCCGCTCTCGCGGCCGGCGGTCAGCGCGTGCACCTGGCGCACCGTCTCGGCGTACAGCCAGGAGCCGCCGTCCGCCAGGTCGTCGCGGGCGACGCCGGTGATGGTGGCGTAGTTGAGGTCCATGGTCACGATGGACTCGGCGACCCGGCGCGGCTCGTCGCGGTCGAAATCGGCGGGCTTGCCGGTGTCGATCTGACAGAAGTCGCAGCGGCGGGTGCACTGGTCACCGCCGATGAGGAAGGTCGCCTCGCGGTCCTCCCAGCACTCGAAGATGTTGGGGCAGCCGGCCTCCTGGCAGACCGTGTGCAGCCCCTCCTTCTTCACCAGCGACTGGAGGGCGTTGTACTCCGGCCCCATCTTCGCGCGGGTCTTGATCCACTCGGGCTTCCGCTCGATGGGGGTCTCGCTGTTGCGGACCTCCAGGCGGAGCAGCTTCCTGCCGTCGGGTGCGACAGCGGACACGTGCGACTCCTAGAACTAGACGGGGTACCCCCAGGGTACGCCTGTGCTTGTACGGCCTGCGCCGGGCCCGTGGCCCTCAAACGCAGGGCAACAGTGCTACCGGCAGGTAGATTCCCGGGTGGCGCGGTCGGCCCGCGCCCGGGTTCGGACTCAGCGGCCGAGTGCCGGTTCCGGCAGTTCGGCGAACACCTCCGCCAGGCGCTTCTCGACCACGGACAGCGCCTCGCCGACCCCGAAGTCCCGCGCCAGCTCACCGGAGAGCGAGGCCACGCCCGCGTCCCGGATCCCGCACGGCACGATCCGGTCGAACCAGGTCATGTCGGGATTGCAGTTCAGCGCGAAGCCGTGCATCGTCACCCCGCGCGAGACCCGGACGCCGATCGCGGCGAGCTTGCGGTCGTCGCCGCGCTGTCCGGCGTTGGACGGCGCGTACTCGGGGCCGGCCAGCCGCGGGTCGAGGCCCAGCGGCAGGCCCATCCGCAGGGTCAGCTTGCCCATGTCGACCACCTGCGCCGGGTCCACCACCGCGTCCGGGATGGTCGCGCCCAGCACCCAGACCCCGCTGCGGCCCTCGATCCGGGTGGTCTCCACGCCGAATTCGCCGCAGGCCCGGATCAGGGCCTCCTCCAGCCGGCGCACGTAGGCGACGACGTCCATCGGCTCGGGGAGCTTGACGATCGGGTAGCCGACCAGCTGGCCGGGCCCGTGCCAGGTGATCTCGCCGCCCCGGTTCACCTCGACCACCGGGGTGCCGTCCAGCGGCAGGTCGGCCGGGTTGGTGCGGCGGCCCATCGTGTACACCGGCGGGTGCTCCAGCAGCAGCACGGTGTCGGGGATCTCGTCCGCGACCCGCAGGGCGTGCAGCCGCTGCTGCTCCTCCCAGGCCTCCTGGTAGGGCACGGCGGCATCGCCGGTGCCCAGGCGCACGAACCGTACGTTCCCGCTCATGCGCCCACCTCGTTGCGCTCTGTGGCCACTGCTGCTCCTTGCCAGGCGTTCGAGACCAACCTCGCCACTGTACGCCCGCGCCACTTTCGGCCGTTCAGGTGCCCGAGGGTGGCCGGGGGCCCGGGGCTGCCCGAGGGGGCCCGCGGGCCCGGACGCGGTGGTTCAGGTGCCCGCGAGCAGCTGCAGGCGCAGCGCCAGCTGGAGCTCCAGCGAGCGCTCGGGGTGGTTCCAGTCCCGGCCGAGCAGCACCTCGACCCGGTCCAGCCGCTGCACCACGGTGTTCACATGGACGTGCAGCTCGTCCTTGGCGCGGGTCAGGCTGCCCCCGCAGTCGAAGTAGGCCCGCAGGGTGCGGACGAGTTCGGTGCCGCGCCGGGCGTCGTAGTCCAGCAGCGGACCGAGCGTCGCGCCGACGAAGCCGTCCACGTCGTGGCCGTCGCCGAGCAGGACGCCCAGGAAGCCGAGGGCGCGGGCCGAGGCGCCGTCCCCCGCCCGGCCGAGCACCCGCAGGGCCCGGACGCAGCGCAGGCCCTCGGCGTACGAGGAGGCCAGCGCGACCGGCCCGGCGGCCGGGCGGCCGACACCCACCGTGACCGGGAACCCGGCCAGCCGGGCGAGCCGCTCGGCGGCCAGCTCGGCCACCTGCTGGGCGACCGCCGCACCCGCCGCGGCGCTCAGCGCGCCCGCCACGGTTCGCGTCGTGCCCGCGGCGCCCGCCGGGCCGAGCGTCGAGCCGTCGTCCGGGAGCAGCAGGACCACGGCCTCGTCGTGCTCCGCGCTGATGCCGCGCGAGCCGAACAGGTACCGCCCGGCGGCGCCCGCCAGCCGGCCGCGGTCGGCCGGCGCGTTGCCCGGGGCGCCGGCCGGTTCGGCGACCAGCACCAGATGCGGGCGGCCGAGGTCCACGCCGAGCCGGCGGCCGCGCGCGGTCAGGCCGGCCGGGTCGCGGTCGGGGGCGGTCAGCAGGTCGGCGAGCAGTTCGCCGCGCACCCGGTTCTCGGTCTCGGCCACCGAGCGGCGCAGCAGCAGGAGCAGCGCGGTGACCACGCCGGCCCGTTCGAACAGCCGCCGGTCGGCGTCCTCCAGGCCGGGCCGCCCGCGCAGCACGAGCGTCCCCAGCGGCTCCTGGCCGGCCAGTACGGCGCAGACCCAGTCCTCGCCGTGCCGCACCGACCGGCCCTCGGCCCGGGAGGCGGCGACGGCCTCGGCCAGTCCCTCGGCGGGCCCGGCCCGGCCGGCCAGCGGGTCGCCCTCGGTGTCCAGTACGGCTATCTCGCCGCCCAGCAGGGCGGCCACCGCGGCGGCGACGTCCGGTACCTCGGCGCCGCGCAGGACGAGGTCGGTGAGCCGGTCGTGGCCCTGCTCGGCCCGCTGGACGGCGGCGGAGTGGGCCCGGATCAGCTCGTTGGCGCTGTTCAGCTCGGCCAGCGCGGCCCGGGTGCCGGCCAGCGACCCGGCGGTGTCCAGCGCGATCGCGGCGTGCGCGGCCAGGGAGCAGAGCAGCGCGACCTCGTCGGGGGAGAAGGCGCGCGGGGAGCGGTCGGCGGCGAACAGCACCCCGATCACCCGGCCGCCGAGCAGCAGCGGCACCCCGATGATCGCGACCAGGCCCTCGTCCAGCACGCCCGCGTCGATCGTGCCGGTGTGGTGGAACCGTTCGTCGGTCCGGTAGTCGGGGGTGGCGTACGGGCGGGCGGTCTGGGCGACCAGCCCGCCGAGGCCGTCGCCCAGGCTCAGCCGCAGGGTCTGGAAGAGCACCGAGACCGAGCCGTCGGTGACCCGCATGTAGGTGTCGCCGGCGGCCTCGTCCGGGAGGGTCAGATAGGCGGTGTCGGTGCCGAGCAGCAGCCGGGCCCGGCGGACGATCGCCTGCAGCACGGTGTCCAGGTCCCGGGAGGCGGCGAGGTCGCCGGCGGTGTCGAAGAGCGCGGTCAGTTCGGCCTCGCGGCGCCGGTGCTGACGCAGGGTCCGGTGCACCCGCAGCGCCTGCCAGGTGGCGTCGTCGATCTCGCTCAGCACGGCGGCCGGCGCCCCCCGGCGGCGCGCGTCGGCCAGGACGTCGGCGAAGTCCTCGGTGGCGGCGCCGGAGGCGAGGAGGTCCAGTAACCGCCGCAGCGCCGGTGCCGCGCCGGTCTCGGGACGGGGGTCGTTCACGGTACGGCCGCCAATCGGCTGTGGGTCTCCGGCCCCGAGGGGCGCCAGGACGGAAGCGCGATCCTAGCCGCTCGGGCCCGGCGGGCGCGGGTGGCCGGCGCTCCCGGGTGACGGGCGCCGGCCACCGGTTCGTCAGGCCCTCGCGGCCTTGGTGACCACGGCGTCCTGCGGCGCGTTCGCCGCCGGGGCCGCCGCCGGTTCGGCTCCGGGTCCGGCTCCGGGCTCGGTCAGGTCCCGGCCGCGGGTCTCCCGGGCGCAGAGCACCGCGAGGACGGTGATCACCGAGGCGATGGCCACGTACACGGCGATCGGCGTCGAGCTGCCGTAGTCCTTGAGCAGCGCCGTCGCGATCAGCGGGGCCGGCGCGCCGGCCGCCACCGAGGCGAACTGGGCGCCGATGGAGGCACCCGAGTACCGCATCCGGGTCGCGAACATCTCGGAGAAGAAGGCCGCCTGCGGCGCGTACATCGCGCTGTGGAAGACCAGCCCGACGGTCACCGCCAGCAGCAGCGAACCGAAGGACCGGGTGTCCACCAGCCCGAAGAAGACGAACGCCCAGACCCCGACGCCGACCGCGCCCACCAGGTACACCGGCTTGCGC
Organism: Kitasatospora sp. NPDC091207; assembly: GCF_044768625.1. Taxonomy (NCBI): domain Bacteria; kingdom Bacillati; phylum Actinomycetota; class Actinomycetes; order Kitasatosporales; family Streptomycetaceae; genus Kitasatospora; species Kitasatospora sp. NPDC091207. Next base: position 500,671 of record NZ_JBIVVS010000002.1, on the reverse strand, counting down.
CCGACCCGGTCGGAGAGCGCCCCGAACACCGGGATCAGCGCGAACTGGATCGCGGAGGCGATCAGCACCGCGTTCAGCGCGGTCTGCTTCGGCAGGTGCACCTGGGTCACCGCGTACGCCAGCACAAAGGTGGTCATCACGTAGTACGAGATGTTCTCCGCCATCCGGGCGCCCATCGCCACCAGCACCTCCCGCCAGTGGTGCCTCAGCACCGCCACCAGCGGGGGCTGCTCCTCCGCCCGGCCCGCCGCCTTGCGGGCCTCGGCGGCGGCCAGCGCCTGCTGGAACAGCGGGGACTCGTCCACCGCCAGCCGGATCCACATCCCGACCGCCACCAGCACCGCCGACAGCAGGAACGGCACCCGCCAGCCCCAGGACAGGAAGGTGGCGTCCGACTGCACGGTGGTCAGCAGCGACAGCACGCCCGCCGCCAGCAGGTTGCCCGCGGGGGCGCCGCCCTGCGGCCAGGAGGCCCAGAACCCGCGCCGCCGCGCGTCCCCGTGTTCGGAGACCAGCAGTACCGCGCCGCCCCACTCGCCGCCGAGCGCGAAGCCCTGCACCAGCCGCAGCACGGTCAGCAGCACCGGGGCGGCGGCGCCGATCTGGTGGTACGTCGGCAGCAGGCCGATCAGCGTGGTCGAGCCGCCCATCAGCAGCAGGCTCACCACCAGCAGCTTCTTGCGGCCGACCCGGTCGCCGAAGTGCCCGAACACCAGCGCGCCGAGCGGCCGGGCGGCGAAGCCGATCGCATAGGTGAGGAAGGCGAGCAGCGTTCCGGTCAGCGGATCGCTGGCCGGGAAGAACACCTTGCCGAAGACGAGCGCGGCAGCCGTGCCGTACAGGAAGTAGTCGTACCACTCGATGGTGGTGCCGATGAGGCTGGCGCCGACCACCTTCCACAGGGGGGAGCCTGGTCTCGCGACGGCGGGGGAACTGGCCATGGGCGGGGTCACCTCGAAGGGGGGAGTGGGGTGAGGGGGCATCAGCGCGCCGTCCAGCCGCCGTCGACGGGGAGGCTGGCGCCGGTGATGTAGGAGGCGTGCGCGCAGCAGAGCCAGACGGCCAGCTGCGCCACCTCGTCGGGTTCGATCAGCCGCTTGACGGCGGTGCGGTCGAGCATGATCTGCTCCACCACCTCGTCCTCGCGGATGCCGTGTGCCAGTGCCTGGGCGGCGATCTGCCGCTCCACCAGCGGGGTGCGGACGTACCCCGGGTTGATGCAGTTGCTGGTGACGCCGTACGGCGCGCCCTCCAGAGCGACCGTCTTGCTCAGCCCCTCCAGCGCGTGCTTCGCCGTCACGTAGGCCGACTTGAAGGCGCTGGCCCGCAGGCCGTGGACGGAGGAGATGTTGACCACCCGCCCCCAGTCCTGCGCGTACATGTGCGGCAGGGTGCGGCGCAGGATGCGGAACGGGGCCTCGACCATCACCCGCTGGATCTGGGTGAAGCGGTCGAGCGGGAACTCGTGGACGGGCGCGACGTGCTGGAGGCCGGCGTTGTTGACCACGATGTCGGCGTCGTCCGGCAGCGCCTCCACCGCCTCCGGGTCGGCCAGGTCGGCGACGTGCGCCACGCCGCCGATCCGGTCGGCGAGCTCCCGGGCCGGGGCGGCCGCGAGGTCGACGACGTAGACCCGGGCGCCGGCCGCGGCGAAGGCTTCGGCGCAGGCCCGGCCGATGCCCGAGGCGGCCCCGGTGACCAGGGCCGTGCGGCCGTCGAGCGGTCGGGCTGAAGTGGTGTCCATGGCCGAGAACGGTAGGAATCCGGCGGCCCGGCTCCCATGTGGTGGTGCACCACAGTGGCCGGGTCTGCTGTGGTGGTCACGGCTATGACGGTCGATCGGCGGTCCGGCTGCCCCAGGCCAAACCCGTGCCGTCCGGGCTTCCCCACAATGGGCGCCGATGCTTCACCCGTTCGGAGGATTGCTCGGTCAGAACCGCCCATAGCGCCCGAATGCTCGCTACATTCACGCCGATTCCCGACAGGGGGCGCCGCCACAGGCAGCCGAAGTGCTGGTGGAGCCGGTGCGGCGTCCGAGAGGTGTTGACTGACTATGCCCCAACGGCCTGCAACCGACAGCCCGGCGTACGGACCGCTCGACCCGCTCGACCAGCACCGGGGCCCGGTCGGCCGGGCCCTTCCGGACGCCCCCGACGCCCCGGCCGCCGACGAACCGCGGCTGCCCGCGCAGGTCACGACCGCACGGCAGCGCAGCGCCCCGGCGCCCTCGGACGCGCCGGTCGTGCCCGTACAGCCCCCGGCGGCCGCCCATACCGGTCCGGCCCCGCAGAACGGCCAGCTGGCCGCCCTGATCGAGGAGGCCGGCTTCTCGCACGCCGGCCTGGCCCGCCGGGTGGACCAGCTCGGTCTGGAGCACGGTCTGGACCTGCGGTACGACAAGACCTCCGTGACCCGCTGGCTCCGCGGCCAGCAGCCGCGCGGCGCCACCCCGGCGCTGATCGCCGAGGTGTTCACCCGCCGGCTGGGCCGCCGGCTCACCGCCCAGGACCTCGGTCTGGACGCCTGCGCCCCGGTCTACGCCGGCCTGGAGTTCGCCGAGACGCCGCAGGAGGCGGTGGACATCGTGGCGAGCATGTGGCGCAAGGACAACGGCCCGCAGTCCGAGCTGCGCCGGATCGCCTTCACCCCGGCCGGTCTGGTCGTCCCCAGCCGGGACTGGCTGATCGGCCGCACCGACGAGCGGGTCGCCCGGGACGGCTCCACCCTGCCCCGGCCCGACACCGCCACGGGGGCGCCGCCCGCCGGGCCGGCCGCGCCCGGCGCGCCCGGTGCGGCCCCGGCGCGCGGTACGGCGCCCGGCGCGCCCGGTGGGCCCGCCGCGCAGCCCGCCCGGAGCGCCGCCGGTGCGGCCGCCTCCTCGGCTCCCGCCGCCGCGTCGCCCGGCGCCGCCGGCGCGCTCGGCCGGGTGCCGACCCAGAGCCGCCGTCCGCCCGTCGCCGTCGAGCCGCCGTACACCGACCCGGCCCGCGAGCCGAGGCCGGCGCTGCGGGTCGGCCGGGGCGACATCGCCGCCATCCGCGCCGTCGGGGACCTCTTCCGCGCGCTGGACCACGCCTACGGTGGCGGCCACGCCCGCCAGGCGCTGGTCCGCTACCTGGAGAGCGAGGCGGAGCCGATGCTGCGCGGCCGCTACGGCGAGCAGATCGGGCGGGCGCTCTTCGGTGCCGTCGCCGACCTGACCAGGCTGGCAGGCTGGACGTCCTTCGACATCGCCGCGCACGGTCTGGCCCAGCGCTACTTCGTCCAGGCGCTGCGGCTCTCCCAGGCGGCGGGGGACCGCGCGCTCGGCGGCTACATCCTGGTGACGATGAGCCAGCAGGCCGTGCACCTCGGCCACGGCCGGGAGGCGGTCCAGCTGGCCCGGGTCGCCCAGCAGGGCGTGGGCACCGCCGTACCGCCCACCGTGCAGTCGCTGCTGCACGCCGCCGAGGCGCGCGGGCACGGCCTGCTCGGTGACGTGCGCTCCTGCACCACCGCGCTGGTGCGCTCCGAGCGGGCCCTGGCCGGGGCCCGGGCCGGCGACGAACTGCCCTCCTGGGCGCGGTACTTCGACGAGGCGCAGCTCTCCGACGAGTTCGCCCACTGCTACCGGGACCTCCAGCAGTGGCGGACGTCGGCCCAGCACGCCGAGAAGTCGCTGCGGCTGCGCTCGCCCGCCTACGCCCGCAGCCGGATCTTCTGCCGGATGGTGCTGGCCACCGCCCGGCTCGGCATGGGGGACTTGGACGAGGCCTGCACCATGGCCACCGACGCGCTGCGGGCGGCCGGAGAGATGCGCTCGGCCCGTTCGCTGGAGTACGTCCGGGACTTCCACCGCCGGCTCACCCCCTACCGGGGCAGCCCGGTGGCCCGCGCCTTCGAGGAGACGGCGCGCCAGGCGGGGGTGATCTGACGGCGGGCCGTGCCGGGCCCGGCCCGCCGCGGCTACCAGCTCTCGGCGTTGACCCGCTGCCGGTCGCCCTCGGCGGCCGGCGGGCGGGCGGATCCGCGCAGCCGCTGGGCCAGCAGCGGGAAGGCGAGCACGGAGAGCATGCCGGCGCCGACCAGCGCGGCCGCGGTGGAGGACGGCAGGTGCCCGGCGTCCACCTCGATCGTGGTGATCACCACGACCAGCGGCAGCGCGGTCGCGCCGTACAGGCCGAGCGCGGCCCGGTCGCGCCGGCCGAGTCCGATGGGGGCCAGGAGGGCGGCCGGCAGTCCGCGCACGGCCAGGAGCAGCAGCAGGAACACGGGGACGAGAAGCAGGGTGCCCGGATCCCGGAGCAGTGCCTCCAGGTCGAACTTCATCCCGCTGACCACGAAGAACACCGGGACGAGGAAGCCGAAGCCGATCCCCTCCAGTTTGGCCTCGATGACCTCCTCCTCGGCCTCGGGCACGTCGGCGAGCAGCAGGTGGGAGACGATCCCGGCGGTGAAGGCGCCGAGCAGCATGTCCAGATCGAGCCAGATCGCGGCGGACACCATCGCGGCGAGCACCAGGACCACCGTGCGGATCGCGAACTGGCCGGAGGTGCGCAGGGTCCGCCGGATCAGCCGGGTCATCCAGTCCGGCCGGGGCCGGCGCGCGTAGCCGACGGCGGCGGCCGTGATCACCGCGAAGGCGGCCAGGATCACGGCGGTCCGGACCGGGCTGTTGCCGCTGAGCAGGATCGCGACCGCGATGATCGGCCCGAACTCGCCGACCGCCCCGGTGGCCATCACCAGCGAGCCGAACGGGGTCGGCAGCTCCCCGGAGTCCCGCAGGATCGGCAGGATGGTGCCGAGCGCGGTGGTGGTGAGCGCGAGCCCGGCGAAGGCGCCGTTCAGCGGGTCCCGGTTCACCATCGCGCCCACACCGAGTGCCACCACCAGGGACGCCAGCCACGCGGCGCCCGCCCGTTTCAGCGGGCCGCCGCGCAGCTTGGCGAAGTCGATCTCGTAACCGGCCAGGAACATCAGCATCGCCAGGCCGAACTCGGAGAGCGCGTCGACCAGGCCGCTGACCTGCGCCCAGTTCAGGACATCGGGCCCGATCAGCACTCCGAGCACGATCTCGAACACCACCGTGGGGACGGCGATCCACCGCGGCAGCCGGTCGGCGAGCAGCGGCGCGGCCACGGCGGCGGCCGGGATCAGGACCAGGGCGAGCGGGTCGACCGGGCAGTCGGCGCTCACCGGGCGACGGGTGGGGGGCTCTGGACGGAAAGCATCCGATTAGCGGTCATATCGGCATACTGGCATGCTGTAGCGTGCCGCCCCGGCAGCCCGCCGGTCGCGTGTTACGCCGCCGCTTCCGACTCCCGGGTGACGACCGGCAGTCCGAGGTCGCGCACCACCGCGCGCGCCGCCCGCCGCCCCGAGACCAGTGCGCCCTGGGCACTGCTGGTGTCCCGGTGGTCGCCGCAGACGTACAGCCCGGCCAGCAGCCGCACCGGGCGCCGGTTGTTGTGCGGCGGCGGCATGGCGGGCACCGCGTCCGGGACGTGGCGCACGCTCAGGAACTGCCACCCCTTGGTCGGGGCGCCGTACAGCTCCGCCAGCCGTGCGCGGACGGCGGGTTCCAGCGCGGCGGGCCCACCGGAGTCGAAGGAGCGCCGCCCCAGCACCGTGGTGGCGACCAGTGCCTGTCCGGCCGGGGCGTACGAGGAGTGCAGCTCGCTGAGCACCAGGGAGTGCGAGACCAGCGGCGGGTGCCCGTTCGGCCGGTCGCCGTCCAGCAGCAGCACGGCCTCGCCGATCGGCGCCCGGTCGGTCGCGTGGTAGAAGGTGGTGACGGGGTGGAAGTCCGGCAGCCGCAGTCCGGGCAGCAGGCCGGCGGCGGAGCGTGCGTCGGTGGCCACCACGACGGCCTGGGCCCCGATCCGGCCGTGGCCGGCGGTCTCCACGCCGTCGGCCGCGATCGAGGTGACCCGCACGCCGGTCCGCAGGGTGCCGACCGGCAGGGCGGCGGCCACCTGGGCCGGCACGGCCGCGAGCCCGTCGGCGGGCAGACAGAGCCGGCCGCGCGCGTAGCAGCGCAGCACCAGGTCGGCGATCCGGCTGCTGGTGCCCAGGGCCGGGTCGCTGAGCAGGGCGCCGAGCAGCGGCCGCAGGAAGCCGTCGACGGTGCGCGGTGCGAGGCCGCGTTCGCCGAGCGCGCGGGCGGTGGTGGTCTCCGGCCGGGACTGCAGCCGGCCGGCCGGGGTGGCGGCGAGCCGGCCGAGCCAGCTGCCCAGTCGGGCCTTGTCCAGCGGACTGCCGAGCGGTGCCCGCGAGGCCGCTTGCCGGGCGGCGGTCAGCTGCGGGTCCCCGGCGCGGTACCGGCGGCCGCCGCTGTGCACGAGCACGCCGGGCGCGAGCGGCCGCAGGCCGAGCCGGTCCAGGTCGAGGGCACGGTTCAGCTCGGGGTAGGCGGTGTTCAACAGCTGGCTGCCGTGGTCGAGCCGGAACCCGTCCAGCTCGCGGGTGGCCATCCGGCCGCCGATCCGGCCCGAGGCCTCCAGGACCTGGACGGTCAGGCCGTGGCCGGTGAGCGCGCGGGCGGCGGCCAGGCCCGCGAGTCCGGCGCCCACCACGATGACGTCCGGATCGGACTGTCGGCGGGTGCGGCGAGTGAAGTCGTATGTGGGCACTGGCGTGCTCCCTCCCTGGTCCCGGAGCTTCGGCCGACGCAGGCAGCGGGGTGCCGGGACACGGTCCGACGGTGTGATGCCCAGTCAGTGCGAGCGTCAGACAAGCACACCGGGTCCTATCCGGGCCCCGGAGAGGGTTCGACAGCGTGCGGTGGGGATGTGGTCACGCACGGTGCGCGCAACCGGCCGCCTTCCGGGTCGGCGGGCGCGCACGGTCACCGGGGGCGTGCGGCGCGCCCGGTGCGTGCTCCCGTGCGCCCCCTGTCGGAGCCCCGCCCGGCTCCGCTCGGCATATGCCTCCGGCCAGCGCGAATGCCGTAGCGGGCGTACGCGGGACCGCCCGGGCGGGGTGCCGCACCGGGAGCAGCCGGTCTACCGCACCCGCCCGCCCGGCGCGCACCCCCACCGCCCCGGTCCCGGGGCCGCCCCGCCGCTACAGCGCCGCCCGCGCCGCCGAGTCCACATCCGGGTGCGCGAAGCGGAAGCCGGCCTCCAGCAGCCGTCGCGGCACCACCCGGTGACTGCCGACCACCTCGACCGCCAGCTCGCCCAGCACCGCCGTGAGCACCGCCTCCGGCACCGGGAACGGCGTCGGCCGCTTCAGCGCCCGGCCGAGCGCCGCCGTCAGCTCGGCGTTGGTGACCGGCTCCGGCGCGCTGAGGTTGAACGCGCCGCTCAGGTCGTCCCGGTCGAGCAGGAACCGCAGCGCCGCGACCTCGTCCGCCAGTGAGATGAAGCTCCAGTACTGCCGCCCGTCACCGAGCCGCCCGCCGAGCCCGAGGCGGAACAGCGGGAAGAGCCGGCCACCGGCCCCGCCGGCGGCGGAGAGCACCAGTCCGGTGCGCGGGTGGACCACCCGGATGCCGGCCCGCTCGGCGGGCCGGGCGGCGGCCTCCCACTCGACGCAGACCTCGGCCAGGAAGTCGTCCCCGGCGGGGGAGTCCTCGTCGATCACCTCGTCCCCGGTCTGCCCGTAGAAGCCGACGGCCGAGGCGCTGACGAAGACCCTCGGCGGCTCCTCGAGCTCCGCCAGTGCCACGGCGAGCGTCTCGGTGCCGAGGACCCGGCTCTCCCGGATCTCCCGCTTGTACGCGTCCGTCCACCGGTGGTCGCCGACCCCGGCGCCCGCCAGGTGCACCACCGCCTCGACGCCCGCCAGCCCGGCCCGGTCGACCTGCCCCAGCAGCGGGTTCCAGCCGATCGCCGTCGTCCCGTCCGGCCGCGGCCCGGTTCTGGAGCGGTGCCGGACCAGCCGGACCACCTCGTGGCCGTCGGCGAGCAGCGAGCGGACGAGTGTCGAGCCGATCAATCCCGTGGATCCTGTGACCGCGATGCGCATGGGGCCATCCTTACAGCTTCCGGCGGCGGGAATTCCGTGTACGCCCCGGGTGCCGCTGATTAGCATGGCGCGCATGCACGACGAAGATCTGATCATCCGTCCCGCGCAGGCCGAGGACGAGAAGGAGCTCGCCGAGCTCAACCGGGCCGCCTGGTCCTGGCAGAGCGAGGTCGCCCCGCGGCCGGCCGAGGACGCCGGGGTGTTCGACGAGCGCCACACCCCGGACCAGTTCCTGGTGGCCCTGCTCGACGGGCGGGTCGTCGGCTACATCCGGGTGGTGCCGCCCACTCCGCTCGTCAGCAACCGCCATGTGCGGCAGATCCAGGGCCTGGCGGTCTCCGCCGCGGCCCGCGGCCGGGGCATCGGCCGGGCGCTGGTGGAGGCGGGCTGCGCGGCCGCCCGGGAGCAGGGGGCGCGCCGGATCACCCTGCGCGTGCTGGGGCACAACTCCCCGGCCCGCCACCTCTACGAGGCCTGCGGCTTCGTGGTCGAGGGGTCGCTCGCCGAGGAGTTCCTGATCGACGGCCGGTACGTGGACGACATCTGGATGGCCCGTTCGCTGGCACTCTGAGCCTGCCCGTCCGCCCGCGTCGCGCCTCACGCCACCCCTCGCCCGCCACCCGCCGCGCACAGGTCACTGACGGGGCGTCAGACCGGGTGCGAGGGTGGTGCAGACTCGTGACAGAACCAACCGGTCTGGAGCGGCGCCGCGCCGGGTACCGTACGGCCGTGAGCAACTCGACGCCTCCCGGGTGGTACCCGGTACCGGGTGCGGACGGCACGGCCGGTCATGAGCGCTGGTGGGACGGCCATGCCTGGACCAGTGACGTCCGCCCCGTCCAGGCGGGCGGCGGCGGGCTCGCCGACGCCCCGACCCAGGTCTCCTGGCAGACCACGACACCGCCGGCCCCCGTCTCCCCGCCGCCCTCCTACGGCTACGGCGCCCCGCAGCAGGCCGCGCCCGGCTACGGCTACCCGACGCAGGACCAGCAGGGCTACGGCTATCCGCAGGGCGGCTATCCGCCGCCGCCGCCGCCGCAGTCCGGCCGGATGAAGCCGGGCGTGGTCGTGGCGATCGTGGCCGGTGTGCTGGCCGTGGTCGGCGTGGTGGCCGCGATCGCCCTCAACAGCGGCGGCGATCCCAAGGCCGACCCGCGACCCGTGCCGACGGTCACGGTCACCGACACCCCCAGCCCGACGCCGACCCCCCGTCCGACCACGCGCACCCCCACTCCCACCCCGACCCCGGCGCCGAGCCTGCCGCCGGTGCCGGTGGTCAAGGACACCGCCACCGACGCCCAGCACGCCATCACGGTGCCGATCTTCCAGGGCTGGGACGCCCAGACCGACACCACGCACTCGACGGTCTTCCTGGGCAACGGCCGCTACACGTGCCCCAGCGGCGGCTCCTGCATCAGGGGGCAGTTCTCGGTGGAGAAGGACACCATCGCGGGGGCCTCCGCCCGGGCGGCGGCCGAGGCGGCGATGCCCGCCTACGCGGCGGCGATCTTCACCGGGATCACCTCGCACACCGACGCCGGCTCGGCGAGCACCACGGTGGCGGGCGTCTCCGGTTACGCGGTGCGGTGGCACATCACCACCTCGGACGGCACCAAGGGCTACATCCTGCTGGCGGCCGTCCCCGCCAAGGGCGGCGGCTACGTGGCCTTCGAGGGCGGGGTGGACGATGCCGCGGGCGCGCCCGACCCGACCGTGCTCGACCAGATCCTCAAGGGCGTCAAGCAGGACGGCAGCGCCTCCGGCTCCGGGACCTGAGCCACCGGTCGGTCAGTCCCCGTAACGCTCCCAGAGCTTGGGGAACCGTTTCGCCATGGCGTCCGGGTCGTCGAAGTCCAGGGCGGCACCGGCCGGCCGCGCGGGCTGCCGCTCGCCCACCTCGGGCAGCGGCAGCCCGGTCAGCTGTTCGTACGCCTCGTCGGCCGCGTAGCCCAGGTCCTCGGCCTCGCCGTCCTCCTCCTCGTCGAAGTCGGGGAGCAGGTCGGCCAGGTCGTCCGGCTCGTGCAGCCCGCCCTCGAACACCTCCCGCCCCTGGCCGATCAGCCAGCAGCGGAAGTAGTCGAAGGAGTCCTCGGAGGCGCCGTCCAGCAACAGGTAGGCCGCGCCCCACAGGTCGGTGCGGTAGGCGCGCTGGAACCGGGCCTCGAAGAGCCGGGCGAAGTCGATGACGTCGTCCGGCGTCAGTTGGACGAGCCGTTCCACCAGCCGTTCCGCCTGCTCGTCCGGGTCGCCCTCGGCGTCCTCCCGGGTGTCGTCGATGATCTGCCAGAAGTCGGTCTCGTCCATCACCGCTCAAGCATCCCTGTTCGCCCGCGCGATCGCATGCGATGGGCCCGGCGAAACGCGGGCGGCATCGGGCCCGCCACCCGGGCCCGCGGGGCCGCCGACGGGGCGGGACGCACACGCGGAGCCCCGCGCCGTCCTGGGACGACGCGGGGCTCCGTACTGCCGTGGGCTGCCTTGCGGCCGCTTCCCTACAGGCCGAGCTCGACCTCGAACTCGCCGGCCTCCAGGATCTCCTTGACGGCCACCAGGTAGCGGGCGGCGTCGGCGCCGTCCACCAGGCGGTGGTCGTAGGAGAGCGACAGGTAGGTCATGTCACGGATGCCGATGGCGGTGCCGCCGTCGGCCTCGATGACGACCGGGCGCTTGACGGTCGCGCCGATGCCCAGGATGCCGACCTGGTTCGGCGGGACGATCACGGTGTCGAAGAGCGCACCGCGCGAACCGGTGTTGCTGATGGTGAAGGTGGCGCCGGACAGCTCGTCCGGGGTGATCTTGTTGCCGCGCACCTTGCTGGCCAGCTCCGCGGTCTTCTTGGAGATGCCGGCGATGTTGAGGTCGCCCGCGCCCTTGATGACCGGGGTCATCAGACCCTTCTCGGAGTCCACCGCGATACCGATGTTCTCGGTGTCGAAGTAGGTGATGGTGCCCTCGGCCTCGTTGATCCGGGCGTTGACGACCGGGTTGGTCTTCAGTGCCTGGGCCGCGGCCTTGACGAAGAACGGCATCGGGGACAGCTTGACGCCCTCGCGGGCGAGGAAGCCGTCCTTGGCCTTGTTCCGCAGCGACATGATCTTGGTGACGTCCACCTCGACCACGCTGGTCAGCTGGGCCTGCTCGTGCAGGGCCTTCAGCATGTTGTCGCCGATGACCTTGCGCATGCGGGTCATCTTGACCGTCTGACCGCGCAGCGGGGACGGCGCGGCGGCGGCCTTCGGCGCGGCGGCCGGGGCGGCGGCGACGGGGGCCGGAACGGCCTTCGCGGCCTCGGCGGCGGCGATGACGTCCTGCTTGCGGATGCGACCGCCGACACCGGTGCCGGTGACGGAGGCCAGGGTGACACCCTGCTCGGCGGCGAGCTTGCGCACCAGCGGGGTGACGTAGGCGTCACCGCTGTCGGTGGCCGGCGCGGCGGCGACCGGAGCGGCCGGGGCCACCGGAGCCGGAGCGGCGACGGGGGCCGGAGCGGCGACCGGAGCCGGCGCGGCGACGGGGGCCGGCGCGGCGACGGGGGCCGGAGCAGCAACCGGGGCCGGGGCAGCGACCGGAGCCGGCGCGGCGACGGGGGCCGGAGCAGCAACCGGGGCCGGGGCAGCGACCGGAGCCGGAGCCGGAGCGGCGTCCGGAGCCGGAGCGGCCACGGGGGCCGGAGCGGCGACCGGGGCGGGGGCGGCCACCGGAGCCGGAGCGGCGGCGGCCGCACCCGGGGTACCGATCAGCGCGAGCTGGGCGCCGACCTCGGCGGTCTCGTCCTCGCCGACCAGGATCTTCACGACGACGCCGGCGACCGGCGACGGGATCTCGGTGTCGACCTTGTCGGTGGAGACCTCGAGCAGCGGCTCGTCGACCTCGACCGTCTCACCCTCGGCCTTCAGCCAGCGGGTGACGGTGCCCTCGGTGACCGACTCGCCCAGCGCGGGCAGCAGTACCGGGGTGGCGTCGGCGGCCGGAGCGGCGGCCGGAGCGGCCGGAGCCTCGGCGACCGGGGCGGGAGCGGCGGGCGCCTCCGCGACCGGGGCCGGGGCGGCGACCGGAGCCGGCGCGGCCTCGGCGGCCGGAGCCGGGGCGGCGACCGGGGCGCCGGAGCCGTCATCGATGATCGCCAGCTCGGCGCCGACCTCGACGGTCTCGTCCTCGCCGACCTTGATCGAGGCCAGGATGCCCGAGGCCGGGGCCGGGATCTCGGTGTCGACCTTGTCGGTGGAGACCTCGAGCAGCGGCTCGTCGACCTCCACACGCTCACCCTCGGCCTTCAGCCAGCGGGTGACGGTGCCCTCGGAAACGCTCTCGCCCAGCGCGGGCAGTGTTACTGAGACCGCCATGGTTTCAGCGACTCCTATCAAGTCTTGCGTACTGGAATGGGGGGTGTGGGGCGCGATCAGTCGTGCGCGTGCAGCGGCTTGCCGGCCAGCGCCAGGTGCGCCTCGCCCAGGGCCTCGGACTGGGTCGGGTGCGCGTGGATGAGCTGCGCGACCTCGGCCGGCAGAGCCTCCCAGTTGTAGATCAGCTGAGCCTCGCCGACCTGCTCGCCCATCCGGGCGCCGACCATGTGGACGCCGACCACGGCGCCGTCCTTGACCTGGACGAGCTTGATCTCGCCGGCGGTCTTCAGGATCTTGCTCTTGCCGTTGCCGGCCAGGTTGTACTTGAGGGTGACGACCTTCTCCTTGCCGTACAGCTCGACGGCCTTGGCCTCGGAGATGCCGACGGAGGCCACCTCGGGGTTGGAGTAGGTCACGCGCGGGACGCCGTCGTAGTCGATCGGCACGGCCTTGAGGCCGGCCAGGCGCTCGGCGACCAGGATGCCCTCGGCGAAGCCGACGTGGGCCAGCTGCAGGGTCGGGGCGAGGTCGCCGACGGCGGAGATGGTGGGCACGTTGGTGCGCATGTACTCGTCGACGAGCACGTAGCCGCGGTCCATCGCGACGCCGTTCTCCTCGTAGCCGATGCCGGCCGAGACCGGGCCGCGGCCGATGGCGACGAGCAGCAGGTCGGCGTCGATCTGCTTGCCGTTCTCGGTGGAGACGCGCACACCGGTCTCGGTGTACTCGACGCCGGAGAAGCGGGCCTTCAGCTCGAACTTGATGCCGCGCTTGCGGAACGCGCGCTCCAGCAGCTTGGAGGAGTTCTCGTCCTCCAGCGGGACCAGGTGCGGCAGCGCCTCGACGATGGTGACCTCGACGCCGAAGGACTTCCAGACCGAGGCGAACTCGACGCCGATCACGCCGCCGCCGAGGATCACGGCGGACTTCGGGATGCGGTCGAGCTTGAGCGCGTGGTCGGAGGAGATCACGCGGTCGCCGTCGATGGTCAGGCCCGGCAGCGACTTCGGCACGGAGCCGGTGGCGAGGACGATGTGGCGGCCCTCGACGCGCTGGCCGTTGACGTCCACCGAGGTCTGCGAGGAGAGCTTGCCCTCGCCCTGGATGAAGGTCACCTTGCGGGAGGCCACCAGGCCCTGCAGGCCCTTGTACAGGCCGGCGATGACGTCGTCCTTGTACTTGTGGACACCGTTGATGTCGATGCCCTGGAAGGTGGCCAGCACGCCGAACTCGGCGGCCTCCTTCGTCTCGTCCGCGATCTCGGCGGCGTGCAGCAGCGCCTTGGTCGGGATGCAGCCGCGGTGCAGGCAGGTGCCGCCCAGCTCGCCCTTCTCGATCAGGGCGACGCTCAGACCCAGCTGAGCGGCGCGGAGCGCCGCGGCGTAACCGCCGCTTCCGCCTCCGAGAATGACTACGTCGAAAACGGTGCTGGCGTCGTTCGCCACGTCACGTCCTCCATGCAATGGGGTGGGTCGCCGGGCCGGTCGCGGTCCGGTGGGTCGGAAGCCTTTGTGAGGCGCCCAGTCGTGCCGGAAATACATCTTCGCACTTGTTCACGGCAGCTGATGTCCGGGTCCACCCCAGGGGTGTCCCACAGGGTGGTCACAGGGGCGGGAATGCCCCCGACGGAAGGGCATCATCCCAGCTCAGCGCGGGGTTGACAGCGGCGGGGGAGGGGTTTTGGGCGGGCCGGGCCACGCTTGGTTCCGCACTGTGGAACAAAGTTTCGCCCGCAGCGAACACGGGTGCGGGCGGGGTCCGGCTTTCTACCCGCGGGTAACAGCGCCGCGGGCGGGTCCGCCGGGGCGGCCCGCGCCGGGAACGCGGACGGGGCCCCGCGCGAGCGCGCGGGACCCCGTCCGTCCGGACCCCGGATCAGGCCTTGTCGCCCGCCGCCGTCCGCTCGGCGAAGCGGACCAGGGTGCGCACCGCGCTCGCGGTGCCGCCCTTGGGGGTGTAGCCGAACGGCGCGCCCTCGTGGAAGGCCGGACCGGCGATGTCCAGGTGGGCCCAGTCGATGCCCTCGGCCACGAACTCCTTGAGGAACAGGCCCGCCACCAGGCCGCCACCCATCCGCTCGCCCATGTTGGCGAGGTCGGCGATGGTCGACTCGGTCATGCCCTTGCGCAGCTCGGCCGGCAGCGGCATCGGCCAGGACTGCTCGCCGGCCTCGCCCGCGACGGTGTGCAGGGTCTCGCGCAGCTCGTCGTTGTTGGCCATCACGCCGAAGGTGCGGCTGCCCAGCGCCAGCATCATCGCGCCGGTCAGCGTCGCGACGTCGACGATCACGTCCGGCTTCTCCTCGCCGGCCCGCACGATGGCGTCGGCGAGCACCAGACGGCCCTCGGCGTCGGTGTTCAGCACCTCGACGGTCTTGCCGCCGTACATCCGCAGCACGTCACCCGGACGGGTGGCGGTGCCCGACGGCATGTTCTCGGCCAGCGCCAGCCACGCGGTGACGTTGACGGCCAGGCCCAGGCGCTTGGCGGAGACGACGGCGGCGAACACCGCGGCGGCGCCGGCCATGTCGCACTTCATGGTCTCGTTGTGGCCGGCCGGCTTGAGCGAGATGCCGCCCGAGTCGTAGGTGATGCCCTTGCCGACGAACGCCAGGCTCGCCTTGGCCTTCGGGTGGGTGTAGGCCACCTTGACCAGCCGCGGCGGGTTGGCCGAGCCGTTGCCGACGCCGAGCAGGCCGCCGAAGCCGCCCTTGAGCAGCGCCTTCTCGTCCAGCACCTCGACCTTGAGGCCGTGCTCCTTGCCGGCGGCCTGGGCGATCGCGGCGAAGCCCTTCGGGTTCAGGTCGTTCGGCGCGGTGTTGACCAGGTCGCGGGCGCGGTTCATCTCCTCGCCGACGACCTGGGCGCGCTCGACGGCGGCCTTGGCGTCCTTGCTGCCCTTGCGGGCGGTCAGCAGCACCAGCTCGCCGACCGGCTCCTTGGCGCTGCCGTTGCCCTTGTAGGTGCCGAAGGAGTAGGCGCCGAGCAGACCGCCGAGCGCGACCGCCTCGACCTCGTCGGCGGACTCGACCGGCAGGGCCAGCGCGGCCTTCTTGCTGCCGGTCAGGGTGCGGGCGGCGACACCGGCGGCGCGGCGGAGCGTCTCCAGGCCGTAGCCGCCGTCGGTGGCCTCGCCGAGGCCGACCGCGAGCACGAGGGCGGCCTTCAGGCCGGCGGGGGAGGGGACCTTGACGGCCTCGCCCTCGGCGCCGGTCGCGCCCAGGGTGGTGAGGACCTCGGCCAGCTTGCCCTCGAACGCCTCGCCCACGGCGTCGGCGCCCGGCGCCAGCACGATGCCCTTCGGGCCCTTCGCCACACCGATCACCAGCGCGTCCGCGCGCAGCGAGGCGGCGGAGGAGGTGCTCACAGACAATGCAGTCACGTAATGCGTCCTGTTCTATCGCGGTCCACGGCACCGGTGACGGCACGGCTGCCGCACCGGCGCAGCCCGGGGCCGCCACTGCGGGCCGTCCGGCCGGAGCGGGCCGGGTCCGGGGCCCCTGGCGCGTGCGTCCACCGGTCGCGGCGGCCGCACACACCAGAAGCCCCGGCTCCTCGACGCGCGACGGCCGGGCGGACCTGCGACGGTGCAGGGCTGCGGTGCTCCCCGCATGGTAGTCCGCATGCTGGGATCACGCGCCGCCCGGTGTCCCACCGTCCGGTCCGGGGACCCGCGGTGGGCCTCAGTCCAGGAGCGCGAGGGCGACCAGTGTGCCGGTCGCGGCGGTCTCCGCCATCGCGCCGAGGACATCCCCGGTGATGCCGTCGAACCGGTGTACGCAGCGCCGCAGCAGCAGCCAGGAGCAGCCGAGGCCGATCGCAACGGCCAGTGGCAGCCGCAGGGCTGACCATCCGTCAAGCAGGCCGAGGGCGGTCAGCAGCGCTGCGGCGCCGGCCGTCGACGCGACCGCCGCGCCCGGCGGTACGGTGCCCGCCACCATCGCGCCGAGCCCACCCGGCCGGGCGGCCGGCACCGATCGCGCGCACCCCCAGGCGAGCGCGCACCGCGCGGCCGTCGCCGAGGCGAGCACCGCGAGCGCGCCGCGGCCCGGCGAGGCGTCGAACTGTCCGGCCAGCGCGGCGACCTGGGCCAGCAGCGTCAGCACCAGCGTGAGGACGCCGAACGGCCCGATGTCGGACTGCTTCATGACGCGCAGTGCGTCCGGCGCCGGTTTGCCGCTGCCCAGGCCGTCGGCGACATCGGCCAGACCGTCCAGATGCAGGCCCCGGGTCAGCGCGGCCAGGGCGCCGACGGCGGCCACCGCGCCGAGCGGTCCGCCCGCGCGCCAGGCCACCGAGGCGCCCGCGGCCGCGGCCAGTGCCCCGAGCACCAGGCCGACCACCGGCGCCGCGGTCATCGCCCGGCCCGCCGTCGGGCGGTCCCACCGCTCGACCCGGACCCGCAGCACCGAGAGCGTGCCGAACGCGAACCGCAGCCCGTCGCCCCAGCCGGCCGGCGCCTCCGGTGACCCGTCCCGCATGGCCCGCCGCTCCTCACTCCGTACGTCGGGGCGCGGCCCCGTACTGTGCCGCGCTCCGCGACGGCCTTGCCGCGCCCGGCCGTCGGGCGAAGCCATGAGGTCAGACCCGGCCGAGCAGCTCCGCCGCCGAGGGCAGCTTCGGCTGCTCCTTGGGCACTGCCGGAAGGATCGGGGCGGGCGTGTGCTCGGCCAGGGCGTCCGCCGCGGCCTGCAGCAGCGGCAGCGCCATCAGCGCGCCGACGCCCTCGCCCATGGTGATCTCCTGCTCCTGCAGCGGCGTCAGGGTGAGCCGGTCGTAGGCCTTGGCCTGGGCCGGCTCGCCGGTGGACTGCCCGGCCCGCCACCACTCCGGCGCCCGGAACGCGATCCGCTGCGCGACCAGCGCGCAGGCCGCGGAGACCACGCCGTCCAGCACCACCGGGAGTTTGCGCACGGCGGCCTGCAGCAGGAAGCCGGTGATCGCCGCGAAGTCGGCGCCACCGGTCGCGCCGAGCAGGGCCAGCTGGTCGCCGAGGACCGGTCGGGCCCGGCGCAGCGAGTCCCGCACGGTCGCGCACTTGACCATCCAGACCCGGTCGTCGATGCCCGAACCGCGCCCGGTCACCGCGGCCGCGTCCGTCCCGCAGAGCGCGCCGACCAGGACGGCCGCCACCGTGGTCGCGCCGACCCCGAGGTCGCCGAGCAGCACCAGGTCGGTACCGGCGTCGGCCTCCTCGTCGGCGACGGCCATCCCGGCCCGGAAGGCCTTGACGGTCTCCTCGGCGCTCAGCGCGTCCTCGGTGTCGATCCGGCCGGAGCCGCGCCGCACCCGGTGCGCGACGACCTCGGCCGGGAAGTCGGACGGGTCCGCGTCCACCGCGACGTCCACCACCCGCACCTCGGCACCGAAGCGCCGGGCGAGCAGGGCGACCGGCGCGGTGCCGTCCAGGACCGACCGCACCCGGGCGGCCGTGCCGCCCCGCGCGGGCAGCCGGGACACCCCGAGGGCCGCCACCCCGTGGTCGGCGGCGAACAGCAGCACCTTGGGCGCCGACAGCGGCCGCACCGGGGAGCGCCCCTGCACGGACGACAGCCAACTGCCCAGCTCCTCCAGCCGGCCGAGCCCGCCGCGCGGCCGGTCCAGCGCCTGCCAGCGCTCTTCGGCGGCCCGCCGGGCGCTCTCGTCGGGGCGCTCGACGAGCGAGGAGAACGTATCGAGATCCACGGTCGTGTCCATCGGTCGGAAGGCTACACGCCGCGGATGTTCAGCCTGCGGCGGGCTTGACCGTCAGAACCTGCCCCGCCACGACGAGCAGCACACGCTCGGAGGCGTCGGCCACCGCCATGTTCAGCCGGCCCAGGGTGTCCCGGAAGCGGCGCCCCGCGGCGGTGGCCGGGACGACGCCCATGCCCACCTCGTTGCTGACCGCGATCACCGGGCGTCCGGTGGCCGCCCAGGAGCGCGCGAGCGCCTCGCAGCGCCGCTGGACCGCCGCCTCGCCGCCGTCCGCCCAGACCGCGTCGTCCCAGGCGCCGCACTCGTCCATCACCGCGGTCAGCCAGAGCGCCAGGCAGTCGATCAGGGCCGGCGCCGGGTCGGCGGTGTCCGCCAGCACCGCCTCCAGGTCGCAGGTCTCGGCGGTGCGCCAGCTCGCCGGCCGCCGGTCGCGGTGCAGCGCGACCCGCCCCGCCCACTCGGTGTCGCCGTCCCGGCTGCCGCTGGTGGCCACGTACAGGACGTCCGGGTACCGGGCGAGCAGTTGCTCGGCCTTGGTGGACTTGCCGGACCGGGCGCCGCCGAGGACCAGGGTGCGGGGAAGTGCGGGGTGGGCTGCCATACGGCCATCCTGCCAAGGCGGCGCCGCGCCGACCCGGCCGGGGCGGGCCGTCGGGCCGGCGCGGCGCCGCCGGGAACGACGACCCGGTCCCCGTCGGGCATGACAACGCGGTCCCCGCCAGGCATACGGAAGATCGGGCCGGGCAGGCTAAGGTGCGCAGCACACAGGCAGCGCACAGGTCGTCAGTGGGAGGAGCCGGGCATGGTCTGGACGTGGCGGTACGAGAAGGCGGACGGCGCCGTGGTGGCCCCGAGCGGCGGCCAGGAGGAGGAGTTCGCCGGCCAGGGGGACGCCGAGACCTGGATCGGGGAGAGCTGGAAGCAGCTGGCCGATGACGGCGTCGACACCGCGGTCCTGCTCGACGACGGCCGGGAGATCTACTCGATGAGCCTGCACGAGGCCTGAGCCGGTTCCCCCGCCGACGGGAGAGGCCGCGCCGAGCCGAAGGGGCGCGCCGGTGCCGAGAGGGAGAGCGCGAGGAGGCCCCGAGACGGGTCCCCCGGCCGAGGGCTGGGGGAGAGGGGCCCTGGAGCGACGACCGTCGGCACCGGGTCGAGCGTCCCGGAGGCGAGCGCCCGAAATGACGGCTACTTGGCCCCGATGACGTGCAGCAGCGCGGCGACCTGCCGGTACGGATCGGTGCGGCCGGCCCGTTCCTCGGCCTCCAGCAGCTGGGCCAGCTGCCGGCCGTCCACCGGCGGCGTCGCGTCGTCGGGCGCGTTGTCGGTGAACACCCGTACGCCGTACCAGTGCCGTAGCGGCACGGACACCTCGGAGAGGGTGACGGCGAGGTCGGCGATCCGGTCGGCCCGGGCGGCGAGTCCGAGCCGGTTGTAGTAGCGGTCGCTCTCGAAGGCGTGCAGGGCGGCCCGCCAGTCCCCGGCGGCGGCGGGCCGCAGGGCCAGCGCGTCGCGGTTGCGCACCAGCAGCGAGAGCAGCCCGCCGGGGGCCAGCAGCCGGGCCAGCGAGGCGATCATCGGGTCCGGGTCCGGAAGGTACATCAGGACACCGTGGCAGAGCACCACGTCGAAGCTGCGCGGCCCGAACCAGCGCCCGCACTGGTGGCCGTCGCCGCTGAGCAGCTGCATCCGGCCGCGCACCTCGGGCGGCTCCTCGGCCAGCGCCCCCTGGGCGACGCCGAGCGCGACCGGGTCGGAGTCGATCCCGGTGACGTAGTGGCCGGCCCGGGCCAGCCGCAGCGCCTGGGTGCCCTGGCCGCAGCCGATGTCGAGGACGCGCTGTTCGGCGCGGCCGGCCAGCTGTTCGGCCAGCTGCCGGGTGACCAGCTCCTGCCGGACGAGGTTGCGCAGGCCGCCGAGGCGCTCCAGCCACGGGCCGGCGCCGCCGGCGAAGGAGCCGCTGCGCGAGGGCAGCCGGCGCTCCTGGGCGATCCGGTCGTGGCCGCCGTCGCCCTGGCCCGGAAGCGCGTACAGGCCGGGCCCCTCCCAGGCGGGAGGGGCCCAGCCGGAGTCCACCGGTTCGGCGGTCAGGGCTTCTCTCCGCGCCGCACCTGCGGCTTGGGCAGGCGCAGCCGGCGCATCTGCAGGATGCGCATCAGGCCGTAGGCGACCGCGCCGCGGGTGTTCTGGCCCGCGAACCGCTCGGTGAGCTGCTTGCGCAGTCCGAAGCCGAGCCGGACGAAGTCCAGCACCACCAGCACGAAGAAGGCCAGGAAGAGCAGGGTGGAGAGCAGTTGGAGGGCCGGCACCTTGACGATGCTCAGGACCAGGATGACCACGGCGGCGGGCAGGAAGAACTCGGCGAGCGACCAGCGGGCGTCCACGTAGTCGCGGGTGAACTTGCGCACCGGGCCCTTGTCACGGGCCGGCAGGTGCCGCTCGTCCCCCTCCAGCAGCGCGGTGCGCTGCTTCTCGCGCTCGCTGCGCATGCGCTCGCGCGCCTGGCGGGAGGCCTCCTTGCGGTCCTTGGGCACGGTCACCCGGGTGCGCCGGTTGGCCTCGGCCGCACTGCGCTTGGGCGTGGGCCGGCCCTTCTTCGCCTGCGGGTCGCGGGTCTGGGTCGTCTCGTCCTGCTTCTCCAGCACGGCGGCGGAGGCAGCGGCATCATCTGAACGGCGTCGGAACACACCACCAGCGTACGGGGTGCGCGGCCGCTTCCACGGGTGCCCTCGGACCCAAACGCATATCGATCGTGCCGGTCCGGGCCCGGACCGGGTTTCCGGGGGGCGTCCCGTAGGGGATCACTCCGGTGGACGGTGGGTGGGATGAGGGACGGATCCACCCGGGGGATGAGGCCGCCGCGGGGATCTCTGTAGCAGTCTTGTTGCAGGCAGGTGCACTGCGGCGAGGGGCTCGCTGCACATACACTCGTCGTGTCTGGTAACGAGATAGAGACCGCAGGCCGGAGAAGGGGGCACCCGAGGCCCATGAGCGACGGAATCATGAAGCGTATGGGGCTGATCTTCCGCTCCAAGGCGAACAAGGCCTTGGACCGGGCGGAGGATCCCCGTGAGACGCTCGACTATTCGTACCAGAAGCAGCTTGAGCTGCTGCAGAAGGTGCGTCGCGGCGTCGCGGACGTGGCCACCTCGCGCAAGCGCCTGGAGCTCCAGCTGACCCAGCTGCAGCAGCAGTCCGCCAAGTACGAGGACCAGGGCCGCAAGGCGCTCTCGCTCGGTCGGGAGGACCTCGCGCGCGAGGCCCTGACCCGCAAGGCGAACATGCAGTCCCAGATCACCGATCTGGAGGTGCAGTACCAGCAGCTCCAGGCGGAGGAGGAGAAGCTCACGCTCGCCTCCCAGCGGCTGCAGGCCAAGGTCGACGCCTTCCGCACCAAGAAGGAGACGATCAAGGCCACCTACACCGCGGCCCAGGCGCAGACCCGGATCGCCGAGTCCTTCTCGGGCATCTCCGAGGAGATGGGCGATGTCGGTCTGGCGATCCAGCGGGCCGAGGACAAGACCGCCCAGATGCAGGCCCGCGCGGGTGCGATCGACGAGCTGCTGGCCTCCGGCGCGCTCGACGACGCCAGCGGGCTCGGCCGCAAGGACGACATCGAGGCGGAGCTGGAGCGGGTCGCCGGCGGTTCGGACGTCGAGCTGGAGCTGGCCCGGATGAAGGCCGAACTGACGGGTGGCTCGCCGGCCTCCGGTCCGCAGGCCATCGAGCCGGGCAAGGCGCAGCCGCAGGACGCCCAGCCGGACAGCCCGCGGATCAACTACAACAAGTGACCTGAGCTTCACCCCACGAACCGGGAGACGCACGGCATGATCATGCGGGTCATGGGCGAGGGCCAGTTCGAGGTGGGCGACGCCCATCTCAACCGGCTGAACAAGCTCGACGAAGAGCTTCTCGTCGCACTGGAGTCGGGGGACGAAGAGCATTTCCGTCGAGCGCTCGGGGAGTTGCTGGGCGCCGTCAAGGAGTTCGGCACCCCGTTGCCGGACGCCTCGCTGGAGCCCTCCGACCTGATCCTCCCGGATGCCGACGCGACGATCGACCAGGTTCGGCAGCTGCTGCGGGCCGAGGGTGACGGCCTGATCCCCGGCCTTCCCGAGTAGTAGCCGCCGTCTCGCGCCAGACGCAAGGGCGGGCCCCTCCGCGAGGAGGGGCCCGCCCTTCGGCGTGCGGCGGACTACGGCAGGGCGAGCATCCGGTCCAGCGCCGCCTTGGCGTACTTCTCGGTCTCCGGGTCGACCCGGATCACGTTCGGCACCCGGCCCTCGACCAGCGACTCCAGCGCCCAGACCAGGTGCGGCAGGTCGATCCGGTTCATCGTGGAGCAGAAGCAGACCGCCCGGTCCAGGAAGACGATCTCCTTGTCCGGGTGCGCCTTGGCGAGCCGGCGGACCAGGTTCAGCTCGGTCCCGATGGCCCACTTGGAGCCGGGCTCGGCGGCGTCCAGCGCCTTGATGATGTACTCGGTCGAGCCCACCATGTCGGCGGCCGCGACGACCTCGTGCTTGCACTCGGGGTGCACCAGCACGGTGACGCCCGGCACGCGCTCGCGGACGTCGTTGACCGAGTCCAGCGAGAACCGGCCGTGCACCGAGCAGTGGCCGCGCCAGAGGATCATCTTGGCGTTCCGCAGCTGCTCGGCGGTGAGACCGCCGCCCGGCTTGTGCGGGTTGTAGAGCACGCAGTCGTCCAGCGAGAGGCCCATCTCGCGCACCGCGGTGTTGCGGCCCAGGTGCTGGTCGGGCAGGAAGAGCACCTTCTGCCCCTGCTCGAAGGCCCACTCCAGGGCCCGCCGGGCGTTGGACGAGGTGCAGATGGTGCCGCCGTGCTTGCCGGTGAAGGCCTTGATGTCGGCGGAGGAGTTCATGTACGAGACCGGGACGGTGACGTCGGCTATGCCGGCGTCGGCCAGGACGTCCCAGCACTCGGCGACCTGCTCCGCGGTGGCCATGTCGGCCATCGAGCAGCCCGCCGCGAGGTCCGGCAGGACGACCTGCTGGGCGTCACCGGTGAGGATGTCCGCGGACTCGGCCATGAAGTGCACACCGCAGAAGACGATGTACTCGGCCTCCGGGCGGGCGGCCGCGTCGCGCGCGAGCTTGAAGGAGTCGCCGGTGACATCGGCGAACTCGATCACCTCGTCGCGCTGGTAGTGGTGGCCGAGGATGAAGACGCGCTCCCCGAGTGCCTCCTTGGCGGCCCGGGCCCGGGCGACGAGGTCCGGGTCGGAGGCGGCGGGGAGGTCGCCGGGGCACTCGACGCCGCGCTCGCTGTTCGGGTCGGCCTCACGGCCGAGCAGCAGCAGAGCGAGCGGCGTCGGAGTGGGGTCGACGCCGTAGGTCTCGGTGATGGTGGTGGTCACGGGCGGGTGCCCTTCTGTGCGGCCGATCAGTCGGTGCAGGCCTTCTCGTCTATCTGACGTTATCTATGATAGCCGCTTAGCGTCAGACTGACGATGGCCATCCTGTCGATGTGACGAGAACCGCTTGCCGCTTCGGACCCGTTCGGTGGTGCCGGAGGCACGATATGACGAGGTCCGGCGTGGCCGACCCGCGGTCCGGGCCCGGCCGGGATTGGCTGGGTCCATGAAGGCAATCGCGATCCGTCGCTACGGCGGCCCCGAGGTGGTCGAGTACCTCGATCTGCCCGACCCCAAGGTCGGACCGGACTCGGTCCTGGTGGAGGTCCGGGCGGCCGGGGTGAACCCGGTGGACTGGAAGGTCCGGGAGGGTGCCCTGGCCGGCCTGCTGGACGCCCACTTCCCCCTGGTGATGGGCTGGGACGCGGCCGGGGTGGTCCGGGCGGTCGGTGGCGGGGTGACCGAGTTCGCCCCCGGCGACGAGGTCTACGGCTATGTGCGCAAGGACTCCGTCGAGCACGGCACCTACGCCGAGCTGGTCGCCGCGCCCGTCCGCACCCTGGCCCGCAAGCCCGCGGCGCTGGACTGGGCGCGGAGCGGCGGCCTGCCGCTGGCCGGGCTCACCGCCCTCCAGGGCCTGCGGGCGCTGCGGGTGAAGGCGGGCGACACGGTACTGGTGCACGCCGCGGCCGGCGGCGTCGGGCACCTGGCCGTGCAGATCGCCGCGGCGCGCGGCGCCCGGGTGATCGGCACCGCGGGCGCGCGCAACCACGACTACCTGCGCGGCCTCGGCGCCGAGCCGGTCGCCCACGGGGAGGGCCTGGCCGAGCGGGTCCGGGCGCTGGCCCCCGGCGGTGTGGACGCCGCCCTCGACCTGGTCGGCGGCGCGGCCCTCGACGTCTCGGCCGCCCTGGTCGCGGACCCGTCCCGGATCGCCTCCGTCGCCGACTACCGGGTGAAGGCGCTCGGTGGCCACTACGTCTGGGTCCGCCCCGACGCCGCCGGGCTGGCCGAGCTGGCCGCGCTCGCCGACGAGGGCCGGCTCACCGTCACCGTCGCCTCGACCTTCCCGCTCGCGCAGGCCGGTTCCGCCCAGGCGCTCAGCGCCGAGGGCCGCACCCGGGGGAAGATCGTGCTCCTGGTGGACTGAGAACGGACCGCGATCCGTCATCTGCCAGCGGTGGACTCGGTCCTGTCATCCGCCAGAATGGTGCAGAACCGTTTCGGCGGCTGCCGACCCCGCCGACCCCGTACGACCTGTGGAGCCCCGCACCGATGACCAGCAGTCGAGCACACGAGACGGTCGGGGCGGCCCTCGACGAGACCGACCGTCTCCTGCTCGCCCGGCTGGGCAGCGACGGCCGGGCCTCGTACGCCGAGATCGGTGTGCAGGTGAACCTCTCCGCCACCGCCGTCCGCCGCCGGATCGACCGGCTGCGGGCGCGCGGGGTGGTCCGCGGCTTCACCGTCGTCCTCGATCCCTCGGTGCTCGGCTGGCAGACCGAGGCCTTCGTCGAGGTCTACTGCCGCGAGCGGACCGCCCCGGAGGAGATCCTGGCGAGCCTGCGCCAGTTCCCGGAGGTGGTCGCCGCCTGGACGGTCACCGGCGACCCCGACGCGCTGGTCCATCTGCGGGCCGCCGACATGCGGCACCTGGAGGCCGTGATCGAGCGCATCCGGCGCGAGCCCGGGGTCCAGCGCAGCCGCTCCTCGGTCGTGCTCTCCCAGCTCATCGGCTGACCCGAACGGACCATCGCGGTCCTGCGCAGGGCCGCTCCGGCCCTGGCCGCGGCCCGCCCCGGGGCCTGCGCAGGAATCCTGCGCACGCCCCGGCGAAGACGCTCGAAACCTGCCTGACCAGCCGCGTTCGGACGCGCGGCGAAGGCCCCTCGCTGCCTAGGCTGATCACAACCGGCGGAGCGGTGAGACGTCCCGCCCCGCCGGCCCTCCCCCCGACACCCCACAGCCGAGAGGGACCCCCGTGTCCGCAGCCCCCGACCGCATGCACCGGCCCGACAACGAGCTGGTCGACCTGGTATTCGACTACATGCGGGAGCGGCTGCAGTACGACCCCGTGCCGCTCGACCACCCCGGCGACGGCGAGCACCTGCGCACCCAGCTGGCCGGGCTGCTCAACCCGGACGGCAACAACCCGGCCGACGTGCTGAAGCTCTACGACCACGAGCTCTCCCGCGCGGTGATCTCCGCCGACAGCCCGCGCTACCTGTCGTTCATCCCGTGCGCGCCGACCAAGGCCGCGCTGCTCTTCGACATGGTCGTCTCCTGCGCCTCGCTCCAGGGCATCTCCTGGCTGGAGGCGGCCGGCGCCATCGCCGCCGAGAACCAGGTGCTGCGCCTGATCGCGGACCGGGCCGGCATGCCCGAGTCGGCCGGCGGCACCTTCGTGTCCGGCGGCTCGGCCGGCAACCTCTCCGCCCTGGTGGTCGCCCGCGACACCGCCCGCCGCAAGCTGGGCGTCGGCCCCGAGGCCCGGCTGCGGATCGCCGTCGCCGACCAGGTGCACTCCTCGGTCAAGAACACCTTCAACATCATCGGCGTGGAGGCCTTCAAGGTCCCCACCGTCGACCGCCGCTTCACCGGTGAGGCGCTGCGCGCCGCCCTGGCCGCCGACCCGAACCCGGAGACCGTGATCGCCGTCGTCGGGACGGCCGGCACCACCAACGAGGGCATCATCGACGACCTCCAGGGCCTCTCCGAGGTGGCCCGCGAGCGCGACCTCTGGTTCCACGTGGACGGCGCCTACGGTGGCGCGGGCCTCTTCGCCCCCTCCGTCCGGGCCCGCTACGACGGCATCGAGCACGCCGACTCCTTCGTGGTGGACCCGCACAAGTGGCTGTTCGCCCCGTTCGACTGCGCCGCGCTGATCTACCGCAACCCGCAGCTCGCCCGCGCCGTGCACACCCAGGACGCCTCCTACCTGGACGTGCTGCACACCGAGGGCGACGAGTGGAACCCCACCGACTACGCCTACCACCTGACCCGGCGCGCCCGCGGCCTGCCGCTCTGGTTCTCGCTGGCCGTGCACGGCACCCAGGCCTACACCGACGCGATCGAGACCGGCCTCACCCTGGCCCGCGACACCGCGCAGCTGATCCGCGACACCGAGCACCTGGAGCTGCTGTTCGACCCGCAGCTCTCCGCGGTCTGCT
This sequence comes from Kitasatospora sp. NPDC091207, assembly GCF_044768625.1. NCBI lineage: Bacteria > Bacillati > Actinomycetota > Actinomycetes > Kitasatosporales > Streptomycetaceae > Kitasatospora > Kitasatospora sp. NPDC091207. The sequence goes on along the minus strand of NZ_JBIVVS010000002.1, from coordinate 474,135 downwards.
TCCGCCGCGAGGGCTGGACCAACGACGACTACTACCGCTGGTCGCAGCAGCTGCTCGCGGACCAGATCGGCTTCGTCACCCCGACCGGCTGGGACGGCGAGACGGTCGCCCGCTTCGCCTTCCTGCACCCGGGCACGACCATGGAGATGGTCCGGGAGATCCTGGACAGCATGATCTAAGGCCCCTTCACCTCCGGGGCGCTCTGACCCGGTGCCGACGGTCGTCGCTCCGACGCCCCTCTCCCCCAGCCTTCGGCCGGGGGGACCCCCATCTCAGGGCCTCCTCGCTCCTCCCTTTCGGCACCGGCGCGCCCCTTTGGCTCAGGGGCGAACCCGGTGGGGCCGGGGAGTGCGGGGAGGGGATCAGGGCGAACCGTCGTGGGGCCGAGGTGAGTGGAGCCGTGGTCCTGAGCGTCCTTGTCGATACCCCCGCCGGGTGTGCCCGGCGGGGGTATCGCCGGCTACAGCAAGGCGCCGTTGGGCAGGTACGGCGCCGGCGGGCGCATCCCGCGCAGGCCCAGGTAGCCCCGAGTACGCGGGGTCAGGCCCACCTCCAGGCCGACGTCCAGCGCCCACTCCTGCTCGGCGGTCAGGTACTCCACCCGGGCCTCCACGCCGTCCGGCACCCGGGCCAGGGCCTCGCGCAGCAGCCGGGCGGCGATCCGCTTCGAGGTCGCGGCCAGCAGCTTCACCTCACCGCCGTCCCGGTAGCAGTAGCCGCTGCCGGCCAGCGCGTCGGCGATCAGCAGCTCCTCGCAGTGGGCCAGCAGCAGCTCGTGGTCCGGCCCGTGCGCGGCGCCGCGCAGCCGCCGGTCCACCGAGTCCAGCAGGTGCCGGTGGGTGGCGTTGCCGGGGTGCACCGGGATGTCCCCGGGGTCGATCAGTCCGGCGCGGTCCACCCGCCCGCTCAGCGTCATGGCCGGGTGCAGGGTGAACCCGGCCAGCCGGTACCGCCGGGCCGCCGCCGGGGACGGCGAGGCGCAGAGCATCCCGCGCAGGCAGCCGCGCCCGTACACGGTGGCCCGCTCCAGCAGCAGCCGCCCGAGGCCGTGGCCCTGCGCCTCGGGCCGCACCACGAGCAGCGCCAGGATCCACAGGCCCTCGCGGCGCAGCGACAGCACCGCGCCGACCGGCTCGCCGTCGCGCTCCGCCAGCCAGCAGCCCTGCGGGTCGGTGCGGACGAGGTGTCTGATCCGGGCCAGCCGCTGGACCGGCGGCCGCTCCCGCGCGGCCGTGCCGGGGGAGTCGGCGAGCGAGGCGAACGAGGCACGGGCGATGTGCTGGACGGCCTCCGCGTCGGCGGCGGTGTCCTGGACGAGGCGCAGGATCATGCCCACCATCCTGGCCGCCGGGGTGTCCGCCCGGGGCCGGTTCCGCCGGATCGGGGGCCGAGGCGGTGTCCGACCCGCGCGGGTTGTGCGAGCATGGGGAGCGTAGGGGAGCGGGTGGCACACCCGGCCCACGAAATCATCCGCCGCCGAAGGCCACCGAAATTGCACCGCCGTCCGGGAAATGAATCCGGGCGGCCGTTGGTTGGCACTGGCGGCAGACCGTCGTCAAGACCGGGAGAAAGCAGATGACCGTCCAGGACGAGACCACCGTCGAGAGTGGCATCCTCCTTACCGATGCCGCCGCGGCCAAGGTCAAGGGCCTGCTGGAGCAGGAGGGCCGTGACGACCTCGCGTTGCGCGTTGCCGTCCAGCCCGGTGGTTGCTCCGGCCTGCGTTACCAGCTGTTCTTCGACGAGCGCTCGCTCGACGGCGACGTGCTCAAGGACTTCAACGGTGTGAAGGTCGTCACCGACCGGATGAGCGCCCCGTACCTCGGCGGCGCCACCGTCGACTTCGTGGACACCATCGAGAAGCAGGGCTTCACGATCGACAACCCGAACGCCACCGGCTCCTGCGCCTGCGGCGACTCGTTCAGCTAGTCGGCAGACGGCGAGGGCGGCCCCGGATCCTCCGGGGCCGCCCTCGCCGTTTTCCGTACCGCCCTACTTCCCGCCGATCTCCGGGCCGGCCGGGTCCGGGCCGATGTGCGGGTCGCTCTCCAGGGGCACCGGCTGACCGGTCGCGAGGTCCGTCACCGCCCGGCCCATCAGCGGCTGCTTCAGCTCGGCCGTCACCGTCTGCCGCTTCGCCAGCTCGGCGCAGGCCTGCCCGGCCGGCATCGGGGCCGCCACCGTGACCCGGACGTCCACCCGTCCGGGCTTGGACTCGTCCGCCTTCAGCGCGTACTTCTCGCAGATCCCGCCGTAGAACCAGACCGTCAGCTTGTTGCCGTCCACCCGGTAGGTGATCGCGGGGTGGACCGGCTGGCCGTTCGGCGCCGGCTCGCCGACCGCGATGCCCGGGGGCGTGGGTGCCGGCGTGGGCGACTGCGCCGGGCCGGTCGGCCGGGGGTCGGGCGTGCTCGCCGAGGGATCGGCCGGCGGGGTCGTCACCGGTGGCGAGGCCGCGGTGGAGGCCGACGGCGCGGCCGGGGAGGTCGCCGGGGCCGAGCCGCCGGGGGAGGGCGTCGCACTCGCCGACGGCAGCGCCGGGCCGGACGCCGAATCCGCGGCCGCCTTGCCGTCGCCGTCACCGCACCCGGCCACCGCCGCGGCCGCCAGCAGCAGACCCGCCAGCGCCGCCGCCCGCCGTCCGCGCGACCGGCCGGCCCGTGCTCCACCGGTACGTCGGGGCATCGTCTCCAGATCCATCTGAACATCCTCCCGAGGGTTCAGCGGTACCGCCTCGACGGCCGCACCGCGCGGATGTGACGCGCCTCGGACGGATCCGGTTCCCGCGGTCCCGCGGGCCGCCCCCGGGGAGGGATTCAGACGCCGTATTCGGCCATTCCCGCGACCACTCGCCGGGCCCCGGACGGGACGCTGATGCCGACCCGGGCGGGTGTGCCGGGCTCCGGGCCGGTCGCCAGCAGCGGCCAGAACCGGCGCAGCTGCCGCGAGGAGTCCACCAGCGCGTCCAGGGTCTCGCCGTCGGTGTCGCCCCGCAGGCCAGGCGGGACACGCAGTGGGTGGTGACTGGGCATCATCGGGCATCGCTCCGATCCACGGTGCCGCGGCCGCACTGCCACGGCTCGGTCAGGGCCTGGTTCGGCCCCTGCCAGCGACCCTAGGCCGACCGTCAGGCCCCGGCCAGGGTTACCCAGGGGTAGTACACGTTCGACGGTGTCCGGCGCCAATCCAGGCGGTCTTGCTGCGGCCCGCCCCCCGCCCGGTACCGTGAGTGGGTTCCGCCCCTTGCTTTCTTTGTGGCCATGCCGCCCTCCTGAGGAGACTTCCCGTGCGTATCGCCGTCGCCGGTTCGATCGCGACCGACCACCTGATGACGTTCCCCGGTCGGTTCTCCGACCAGCTCGTCGCCGAGCAGCTGCACACCGTGTCGCTGTCCTTCCTGGTCGACACCCTCGACATCCGTCGCGGTGGTGTCGCGCCGAACATCGCGTTCGGTATGGGTGTCCTCGGCCTGAGCCCGATCCTGGTCGGCGCCGCCGGCGCGGACTTCGCGGAGTACCGCAGCTGGCTGGAGCGCAACAACGTGGACTGCCGCTCGGTCCACATCTCCGAGACCCGCCACACCGCCCGGTTCATGTGCACCACGGACGAGGACCACAACCAGATCGCCTCGTTCTACACCGGCGCGATGGCGGAGGCCCGCAACATCGAGCTCAAGCCGATCGCCGACCGCGTCGGCGGCCTGGACCTCGTGCTGATCGGTGCCGACGACCCGCAGGGCATGGTCCGCCACACCCAGGAGTGCCGGACCCGCGGCTACGCCTTCGCCGCCGACCCGTCCCAGCAGCTGGCCCGTCTGGACGGCGAGGACATCCGGGAGATCGTCGACGGTGCCGCGTACCTGTTCACCAACGAGTACGAGGCCGCGCTGATCGAGACCAAGACCGGCTGGGACGCCGAGGAGATCCTGACCCGGGTCGGCACCCGGATCACCACCCTCGGCAGCAAGGGGGTGCGGATCGACCGCAAGGGCGAGCCCCCGGTGGTGGTCGGCTGCGCCCCCGAGGAGGCCAAGGTGGACCCGACCGGTGTCGGCGACGCCTTCCGGGCCGGCTTCCTGGCCGGTCTCTCCTGGGGGCTGGACCTGGAGCGCTCGGCCCAGATCGGCTGCATGCTCGCGACCCTGGTGATCGAGACCGTCGGCACCCAGGAGTACGAGCTGCGCCCGGTCGCCTTCCTGCAGCGCTTCGAGGACGCCTACGGCGCCGAGGCGGCGGCGGAGGTCCGGACGTACCTGGTCAAGTAACCCGCCCGGCGCGCCCGCTCAGGCGGTGCGCCGCACCAGGTAGGCCGAGCCCCGGTCGCCGCCGAAGTCGGCGGCCGGGGCCTCGCCCAGGTACTCCTGGCCGCGCATGCCGCACCAGGCCGGGATGTCCAGCCGGGCCGCCTCGTCATCGGCCAGCACCGCGACCGTCCCGCCGGCCGGCACCCCGCCGATCCGCTTGGCGAGCTCGATCACCGGCAGCGGGCACCGCTTGCCCAGCGCGTCGATCACCAGTGCGTCGATCACCGGGCCCGGCCCGTCCGGGGCCTCCTCCGCCGGCTCCGGCACCGACAGGTCCAGCCCGAGCGGGGCGCGGACCCGGTCCACCACCTCGGGCAGCACCGCGAGGAACCGCTCGACGTCGGCCTCGGCCGCGCCGAACGGCAGCGAGACCCGGACGTTGCCTTCGGTGAGCACCCCCATCGCCGCCAGCACATGGCTCGGCGTCAGGGTGGAGGAGGTGCAGGACGAACCGGAGGAGACGGCGAAGCCGGCCCGGTCCAGCTCGGTCAGCAGCACCTCGCCGTCGACGTACAGGCAGGAGAAGGTGACGAGGTGCGGCAGCCGCCGCACCGGGTCGCCGACCACCTCCACCTCGGGCACCGACCTCGGCACCCGGGCCCGGATCCGCTCGACCAGCGCGTGCAGCCGGGCGTTCTCCCGCTCGGCCTCGGCGCGCACCGCCCGCAGCGAGGCGGCGGCGGCCACGATCGCCGGGACGTTGACGAAGCCCGGCACCCGGCCGCCCTCGCGCTCGTCGGCCGGCAGCGGGGAGGAGTAGCGGACACCCTTGCGCACCGCCAGGACACCGACCCCGGCCGGACCGCCCCACTTGTGCGCACTGGCCGTCAGCAGCGACCAGCCGCCCGGGACGTCCACCCGCCCGGCGCTCTGCGCGGCGTCCACCAGCAGCGGGACGTCCCCGCAGAGCTCGGCCACCTCGGCCACCGGCTGCACCGTGCCCACCTCGTGGTTGGCCGACTGCAGCACGGCGAGCGCGGTGTCCGGCCGCAGCGCGGCGGCGAAGCCCTCGGGCGTGACCCGCCCGTACCGGTCGACCGGGACGACGCTCACCCCGCCGCCGGCCGCCTCGTGCGCCTCGGCGGTGTGCAGCACGCTGGAGTGCTCCACCGCCGAGTGCACCAGGTGCGCCCCTCGGCGCCGGCGGCCCGCCAGCGCGCCGAGCACGCCCAACTGGACGGCCTGCGTCCCACTGGCGGTGAAGGAGATCTCGTCGGCCCGGGTGCCGAGCACCTCGGCGACCGTCTCGCGGGCGGCGTCCAGCAGCATCCGGGCCTGCCGTCCGGAGCGGTAGAGCCGCGCGGGATCGGCCCACCCCTCGTCCAGGGCGGCGGTCAGCGCCTGCCGCGCGACGGGGTGGAGCGGGGCCGTGGACGCCACATCGAAGTACACGGTCACATTTAACGACACTCCCGGGTGGGATCCGGCCGCCGCCCGCTGCTTACCAGCCGTCAGTCGATCAACCCGAATGTCCGATTCGTCCCTATCCGACGGACCGTCACCCACGTTGCCCGAGCTCATCCCCCGATCGGGCGTACGGACCTCGAATGCCTACGATGACCTGCGACGCAGCCCTTGCGGGGCCTGATCGGGCGACCGGGCGGCGCGTTACCGGGACCTGCCCGTCAGCAGCGCATAAGGCTGGAGTAGGGTTTGGCCCGCATAAGCATTCAAACCGTGCCCGTGGACGGGTCGCCGGGGAGGCTCACACACCTCCTCGGGGCGACGCGAAGGCGGGCGAGACTTCGGGAAGGCGCTACGTGAGTCCCAACGGCTCCGACCGCTCGCCGCGGCGCACGATGCGGCGGAAGCTGCCTCAGGCGCTGGCACTGGGCCTCGTCATCGCGACCGCCACCGGCTGCTCGGCCAACGACCTCCCCAGGCTTGGCCTCCCGAGCCCCGTCACCGAGGAAGGACCCCTGGTCCTCCACATGTGGCAGGGGTCCTGGATCGCGGCGCTGGTGGTCGGCGTACTGATGTGGGGTCTGATCATCTGGAGCGTGATCTTCCACCGGCGCAGCCGCACCGGTGTGCAGATCCCTCCGCAGACCCGGTACAACGTGCCCATCGAGGCGCTCTACACCGCGGTCCCCATCATCATCGTGTCGGTTCTCTTCTACTTCGTCGCCCGCGACGAGTCGAAGCTGATCTCCGTCTCCGAGAAGCCGCAGCACACGGTCAACGTGGTCGGCTTCCAGTGGAGCTGGGCGTTCAACTACGAGAACACCGAGAACCCCGACCCGGCCAACAAGGACGCGGCGTACGACGTCGGCACCCCCAAGGAGATGCCGACGCTGTGGCTGCCGGTGAACGAGAGCGTCCAGTTCCGGCTGACCTCGCGTGACGTCATCCACGACTTCTGGCCCATCAACTTCCTGATGAAGATGGACGTCGTGCCGGGCGTGGTCAACAAGTTCGAGGTCACCCCGAACGTCAAGGGCGACTACGACGGCAAGTGCGCCGAGCTCTGCGGCACCGACCACTCGCGCATGCTGTTCAAGGTCAAGGTCGTCGACCGCGCCGACTACGACAAGCACCTGGCGGACCTGCGGGCCAAGGGCCAGACCGGCGCGTTGCCCTCCGGCATCACGACCATGGGAAGTGAAGAGAAGTGACCATCCTCAACGAGCCCGCCGCGGCCGGCGGGGGCGCCGGGGCCGTCACGGTCGGGGCGCAGCGGACCCGGAAGCCGGGTTCGACCATCATCAAGTGGCTGACCACCACTGACCACAAGACGATCGGCACGCTCTACCTGGGCACGTCGTTCGCCTTCTTCCTGATCGGTGGCATCCTCGCCCTGGTCATGCGTGCCGAGCTGGCTCGTCCCGGGACCCAGATCCTGTCGAACGAGCAGTTCAACCAGGCGTTCACGATGCACGGCACGATCATGCTGCTGATGTTCGCGACGCCGCTCTTCGCCGGCTTCGCGAACTGGATCATGCCGCTCCAGATCGGCGCCCCGGACGTGGCGTTCCCGCGTCTGAACATGTTCGCGTACTGGCTGTACCTGTTCGGCTCGACCATCGCGGTGGCCGGCTTCGTCACCCCGCAGGGTGCGGCCGACTTCGGCTGGTTCGCCTACTCCCCGCTGTCGGACGCCGTCCGCTCGCCGGGCATCGGCGCCGACATGTGGATCATGGGTCTGGCCTTCTCCGGCTTCGGCACGATCCTCGGTGCGGTCAACTTCATCACCACCATCATCTGCATGCGCGCGCCCGGCATGACGATGTTCCGGATGTCGATCTTCGTCTGGAACGTCCTGCTGACCGCCGTGCTGGTCCTGCTGGCCTTCCCGGTCCTGGCCGCCGCGCTGTTCGCGCTGGAGGCGGATCGTAAATTCGGGGCACATGTCTTCGATCCGGCCAACGGTGGGGCACTGCTCTGGCAGCACCTCTTCTGGTTCTTCGGCCACCCCGAGGTGTACATCATCGCGCTGCCGTTCTTCGGCATCGTCTCGGAGATCATCCCGGTCTTCAGCCGCAAGCCGATGTTCGGCTACTCCGGCCTGATCGCCGCCACCATCGCGATCGCCGGTCTGTCCGTGACGGTGTGGGCCCACCACATGTACGTCACCGGCCAAGTGCTGCTGCCGTTCTTCTCCTTCATGACCTTCCTGATCGCGGTCCCGACCGGTGTGAAGTTCTTCAACTGGGTCGGCACCATGTGGAAGGGCTCGCTGAGCTTCGAGACCCCGATGCTCTGGACGGTCGGCTTCCTGGTCACCTTCCTCTTCGGTGGTCTGACGGGTGTGCTGCTCGCCTCCCCGCCGATCGACTTCCACGTCTCGGACTCGTACTTCGTCGTCGCCCACTTCCACTACGTGGTCTTCGGCACCGTCGTCTTCGCGATGTTCGCCGGCTTCCACTTCTGGTGGCCGAAGATGACCGGCAAGATGCTGGACGAGCGCCTCGGCAAGATGACCTTCTGGACGCTGTTCATCGGCTTCCACGCCACCTTCCTGGTGCAGCACTGGCTCGGTGCGGAGGGCATGCCGCGCCGCTACGCCGACTACCTGGCCTCGGACGGCTTCACCACGCTGAACACCGTCTCGACCATCGGCTCGTTCCTGCTCGGCCTGTCGATCCTGCCGTTCCTCTACAACGTCTGGAAGACGGCCAAGTACGGCGAGAAGGTCGAGGTGGACGACCCGTGGGGCTACGGCCGCTCGCTGGAGTGGGCGACCTCCTGCCCGCCGCCGCGGCACAACTTCCTCACGCTGCCGCGGATCCGCTCCGAATCCCCGGCCTTCGACCTCCACCACCCGGAGATCGCGGCGCTGGACTACCTGGAGAACCACGGTGAGCCGGCCAAGCACCTCGCCGGTGTGACCCCGGCCAAGTACGACGCCCCGCAGCTCGACAAGGGCAAGAAGGAAGGCGACGCCTGATGAAGGAACAGGGCAAGATCTTCCTGGGCCTCGCGGTCTTCACGCTCGCGATGGCGATCACCTACGGCGTCTGGACCAACCACTCCGACCTCGGGGTGGAGGCCGCCGGTACCACCGCGCTGTTCCTCGCCTTCGCCCTCTGCGCCTTCATCGGGTACTACCTCGCCTTCACCGCCCGCCGGGTGGACAGCGGCGCGGGTGACAACCCCGAGGCCGAGGTCGCGGACGACTCCGGCGAGCAGGGCTTCTTCGCCCCGCACAGCTGGCAGCCGCTCTCGCTGGCGATCGGTGGCGCGCTCGCGTTCATGGGCGTGATCTTCGGTTGGTGGCTGCTCTACTGGTCGATCCCGGTCATCCTGATCGGCCTGTTCGGCTGGGTCTTCGAGTTCTACCGGGGCGAGAACCAGAACCAGTAGGCCTCCCCCTCGCACAGGGCCGGACATCCCGCATGGGATGCCCGGCCCTTTTGCGTCCCCGGAGTGACGGCCTCACCCTCCCGGTCCAACGGAGGGTCGCTCGGATGTCGCTCTCCCGCTCCGCGTTCCTACGATCTGATCAATCGTGCGACCCCTCGGAGGCGGTCATGGCCGACAGGCGCGGTATCGCAGGCATCGGCAGCATCTCGCTCACTCTCGCAGTGCTGGCTCCACTGGCCGCCTGCTCGTCCGGTGGTGAGGACGACGCCCCGGGCGCCGTCCACCGGGTGGACGCGGCCCCGCTGGTCCACGTCTCGGCCGCGGGCGCGGTGGATCCGTCCCAGCCCGTCACGGTGACCGCCCTCCCGGGCAGCCGGCTCACCGACGTGACCGTGGTCGGCCCGGACGGCCGGGTGGTGGCCGGGCAGCTCTCGGCGGACCAGCTCAGCTGGCAGACCACCGGACGGCTGAAGGCGGCCACCGCCTACACCGTCAGGATCGCCGCCGACGACGGCAAGGGCGGCCGCGGCGACACCACCGCCGGCTTCAGCACCCTGGCCGGACAGCGCCTGCTCACGGCCAAGCTCGGCCCGGACTCCTCCGGCACCGGCCTCTACGGGGTCGGCCAGCCGCTCACCGTCCAGCTGTCCGAGGCGGTGAAGGACCCGCAGGCCCGCCAGGAGGTCGAGCGCGCCCTGACCGTCACCTCGCAGCCCGCCGTCACCGGCGGCTGGTACTGGGTGGACGACAAGAACGTGCACTTCCGGCCGGCGGAGTACTGGCCGACCGGCACCACCGTCAGCCTCGTCTTCGACGGCACCGGCAGCCGGATCGCGGACGGCCTCTACGGCGGCGACCGCGCCACGCTGGCGCTGCGGATCGGCGAGCGGGTGGAGTCGGTGGTGGACGCCGCCACCCACGAGCTCACCCTGACGCGTGACGGCGAGGTCGTCCGGACCATACCGGTGACCACCGGCAAGCCGGGCTTCGACACCCGCAACGGCGTCAAGGTGGTGCTCGGCCAGGAGCGCCAGGTGCGGATGAGCGGCGAGACGATCGGCATAGCCGCCGGCAGCTCGGAGGCCTACGACCTGAACGTCGAGTGGGCCACCCGGGTGACCTGGAGCGGCGAGTACGTGCACGCCGCGCCCTGGTCGGTGGGCTCGCAGGGCGTGGCCAACGTCAGCCACGGCTGTACCGGCATGAGCACCGAGAACGCGAAGTGGTTCTACCAGAACACCCGGGTCGGCGACCTCGTCACGGTGGTCAACAGCCACGGTGCGGGCATGGAGCCGTTCGGCAACGGCTTCGGGGACTGGAACATCGCCTGGACCGACTGGGTCAAGCACAGTGCCCTCGGACAGCCCCTCAGCACCTCGGCGCCGGCCACCCGGGCCCCCGCCAACGGGATGATCCGCCCGGAGATCTGACCCCCCTCCCGGCCCCGCCCCGGCGCGCTCAGCCCTCCTGGGCCAGCCGCAGGGCGGTCTCCACGGCCGCCAGCGCGTCCGCCCTCGACACCCCGAGCCGGTGGACGCGTTCGGCGTACTCGGTGGCCGCGGCGGCGGCCAGCCGGTGCGCGGTGTCACCGGTGGCGGCGATCAGGGTGCCGCGCCGGCCGTGCGTCTCCACCACGCCGTCCGCCTCCAGCTCGCGGTAGGCCCGCGCCACCGTACCGGCGGCCAGCCCGAGCCGCTCGGCCAGGGCCCGGACGGTGGGCAGCCGCAGTCCGGTCGGCAGCTCGCCGGTGCGGGCCCGCTCGGCGATCTGCTCCCGGATCTGCTCGTACGGGGGAGTGGCGGCGGCGGGGTCGACGGACAGCTCCACGGGGGCTCCTGGGGGTGGGACGGACGGGGAAAGCCCGAGGGCCGCCGACCAGGAAGAACTCTGGTCAGCGGCCCTCGGGGGTGACGCGGGGTGCGTACGGGATCAGTGGTGGCCGTGGCCGCTGGTGATCTCGTGGTGCTCCTCGGCGGTCGGCTTGGGGATCCGGCTGCCCTCGCCGTAGAAGCCGCGGGAGAGCTTCGCCCGGGTGCGGGTGAGCAGCCCGGCCTTGGCGGCCACGCCGTTCTCGTCCGTCTCGGCCGGCAGCTCGAACACGGGCGGCTGCTCGTGCGAGGTGAGCGTGTGCAGGTCGGCCTGCGGCAGCTGCGCGTGCACCTCGATGAACTCGCCGTGCGGCAGGCGCTTGATGACGCCCGTCTCGCGGCCGTGCAGCACCTTCTCCTTGTCGCGGCGCTGGAGGCCGAGGCACCAGCGCTTGGTGACGATGAAGGTCAGCACCGGCACCACGAAGAAGCCCACTCGGACGAAGTACGTGATGTCGTTGATCGACAGGTGCAGGTGGGTGGCGAACAGGTCGTTGCCACCACCGACCAGCAGCACCAGGTACAGGCTGATCCAGGCGGCGCCCAGCGCGGTGCGCACGGGGGCGTTGCGCGGGCGGTCCAGGATGTGGTGCTCGCGCTTGTCGCCGGTGACCCAGGACTCGATGAACGGGTAGACCGCGATCGCGACCAGGACCAGCGGGAAGATCATCAGCGGGACGAAGACACCCAGGTTCAGGGTGTGGCCCCACAGGCCGATCTCCCAGCCCGGCATGACCCGGATCAGGCCCTCGGAGAAGCCCATGTACCAGTCCGGCTGGGCGTCCGTGGACACCTGGTCGGGGCGGTACGGGCCGTACGCCCAGATCGGGTTGATCGTGGCGATCGCCGAGATGGCGGCGATGAGACCGAAGACCAGGAAGAAGAAGCCACCGGCCTTGGCCATGTAGACCGGCATCAGCGGCATGCCGACGACGTTCTTCTCGGTCTTGCCCGGGCCCGCCCACTGGGTGTGCTTGTGGTAGAAGACCAGGATCAGGTGCGCGACCAGCAGGCCGAGCATGATGCCGGGGATCAGCAGCACGTGGATGGTGAAGAACCGCGGCACGATGTCGTGGCCGGGGAACTCGCCGCCGAACAGGAACATCTGGATGTAGGTGCCCACCAGCGGGACGGCGAGGATCGCGCCTTCCATGAAGCGGATACCGGTGCCGGAGAGCAGGTCGTCGGGCAGCGAGTAGCCGAAGAAGCCGTCGAACATGCCCAGGACCAGCAGCAGGAAGCCGAAGACCCAGTTGATCTCACGCGGCTTGCGGAACGCGCCGGTGAAGAACACGCGCATCATGTGCACGAGCATCGCGGCCACGAAGACCAGCGCGGCCCAGTGGTGGATCTGGCGGACCAGCAGACCGCCGCGGACCTCGAAGCTGATGTCCACCGTCGACGCGTACGCCTCGGACATCGGGATGCCCTTGAGCGGGATGTACGAGCCGTCGTAGATGACCTCGCCCATGCTGGGCTTGAAGAAGAGCGTCAGGTAGACACCCGTCAGGATGATGATGACGAAGGTGTAGAGGCAGATCTCGCCCAGCATGAAGGACCAGTGGTCCGGGAAGATCTTCCGCAGGTTGGCCTTGGCGAGGGAGTAGATCCCCAGCCGGCCGTCCGTCCAGTCAGCGGCCTGCTCCCACTTGTTGGCGGGATTGGCACGGGTGCTGCCGGCGGGCTTGGCGGCACCGGAGGTGGTGGTGCTGCTCGCGCTACTCATCGAGCACGCTCCCAGTAGCTCGGGCCGACGGGCTCGTCGAAGTCGCCGGTGGCGACCAGGAAGCCCTTCTCGTCAGTGGTGATCTTCAGCTGCGGCAGCGGGTGTCCGGCCGGGCCGAAGATCACGCGCGCGCCGTCCGCCAGGTCGAAGGTCGACTGGTGGCAGGGGCAGAGCGCGTGGTGGGTCTGCTGCTCGTACAGGCTGATCGGGCAGCCGACGTGGGTGCAGATCTTGGAGTAGGCGAGGATGCCCTCGAAGCCCTTCTCCCGGGACTCGTCGTCCTTGATGTCCTGCGGTGCGATGCGCACCAGCATCAGGGCGTCCTTGGCGATCTGCTGCTGGAAGTCCTCGTCGTGCGTGCTCAGACCCTCCGGCATGGCGAAGGTCAGCGAGCCGACGATGAGGTCCTCGGCCTTCATCGGCAGGTTGGTGTTCATGTTGATGAGCTGCAGCGGCTTGGCGTCGGTGGCCTCGCGCCAGCCGGTGTGCGCCAGCTTGTCCTCGGGCAGCGGGCCCAGGTCGCGCAGCAGCACCACGCCGGAGAGCGGCACCAGCGCCATCGAACCGATGAGGGTGTTGCGGATCATCTTGCGGCGGCCGAAGCCGGACTCGGCGGCGCCGGTCTTGAACTGCTCGATGACGTCCGCGCGGACCTCGTCGTCGGCCTCGATCGCGTGACGCTCGGCCGGGATCTCGTGGTCCGACATCAGCGTGCGGGCCCAGTGGACCGCGCCCGCGCCGATGCAGAACAGCGCGACGCCGAGCGTCATCCCCAGCGCGAAGTTCAGCGCGCTGATGTGGCCCAGCGGCCAGATGAAGACGATCTTGTCCGGGTCGATGGCCACGTAGGAGGCGATGAAGCCCACGGTGGCGAGCATCGAGACCACGAACATCAGCGAGACCTGGCGCTCGGCCCGCTGGGCGGCCCGCTCGTCGATGTCGGTGCGACGCGGTGCGTGGGCCGGCAGACCCGGGTCGGCGAACGGGTCGCCGTGGGCGGCCACCTCGTGGTGTCCGGCGGAGCCGTGCGACTCCGGGAGCTTGTCTTCTGACATGTCGTGGCTCATGACTTCTTGGCCTTGGTGGTGTGGGCGGCGACCCAGATCGCGACCGCGATGAGCGTGCCGAGACCGAAGATCCAGCCGAACAGGCCCTCGGTCACCGGACCGAGGCTGCCGAGCGTGAGACCGCCGGGGTTGGGCTCATCGTTGGTGGTGTGGCGGACGAAGGCCACGATCTGCTTCTTCTGCTCCTCGGGCATGGTGGTGTCCGGGAACGACGGCATGTTCTGCGGGCCGGTCTGCATGGCCTCGTAGATGTGCTTGGCGTCCACACCCTCCAGCGACGGGGCGTACTTGCCCTTGGTCAGGGCACCGCCCTGGCCGGCGAAGTTGTGGCACTGGGCGCAGTTGGTGCGGAACAGCTCGCCACCCTTGGACAGGTCCTCGGGGTTGGTCGAGGTGTACTGCTCCTCGGTCGGGATGACCGGGCCGGGGCCGAGCGAAGCCACGAAGGCGGCGAGCTGGTCGATCTCCGCCTGCGCGTAGATGTTCTTCTTGGCCGGCACCTGGGCGCCGGGCTGCTGGGCCGGCATGCGGCCGGTGCCGACCTGGAAGTCGACCGCGGCGGAGCCGACGCCGACCAGGCTCGGGCCGTCGCTGCTGCCCTGGCCGTTCAGGCCGTGGCAGGAGGAGCAGCCCACGGCGAAGAGCTTCTTGCCCTCATCGATCGCGAGCGACTGCGCGGCGACGTCGGCCTGCGCCTTGTCGGCGGGCGCGAACGCGGCGTACAGCCCCCCGGTTGCCGCCAGGGCGAGAAGTAGGACGACCAGCGCCGCCAATGGGTGGCGCCGTCGTGCGGAGAGCTTTTTCACGGAATAACCCCGGTGTCAGGATCTGGTCGACTGGTGGGTGCACCCGGCGGCCGGTCTGGCCGGCACGAGGCTGCCTGTCTAGGGCTGCGCGCGCGGTCGGTCGGTTGGGAGCGTAGGCACCGGCAAATCGGGCCGTCGCCGGTGAGGGCGGGACCCGGAGCCGGTGGCCAGCGACCTGATCAGCTGGTTACTTGATCAGGTAGATGGTCGCGAACAGGCCGATCCACACGACGTCGACGAAGTGCCAGTAGTACGACACCACGATCGCGGCGGTGGCCTGCTCGTGCGTGAAGCGCTTGGCTGCGTACGTCCGTCCGAGGACCAGCAGGAAGGCGATCAGACCACCCGTCACGTGCATACCGTGGAAGCCGGTGGTCAGGTAGAACACCGTGCCGTACGGGTCGGAGGACAGCGAGAGGCCGTCCTTCTTGACCAGCTCGGTGTACTCGAAGATCTGGCCGCCGATGAAGATCGCGCCCATCACGAAGGTGATGACGAACCACGAGCGGAGCTTCTTCACGTCCCCGCGCTCGGCAGCGAACACGCCGAGCTGGCAGGTGAGGGAGGAGAGCACCAGGATCGTGGTGTTGACCGAGGAGAAGGGCACGTTGAGGGCGTGCGCCTTCTCGCTCCAGAACTCGGCTCCCTTGACGGAGCGGAGCGTGAAGTACATCGCGAAGAGGGCCGCGAAGAACATCAACTCGGAACTGAGCCAGACGATCGTTCCGACGCTGACCATGTTCGGCCGGTTGACCGATCCGTGCGCGTGCCCGGTTTCTACTGCTGTTGCTGTCGCCACGACGGACATTATGTCGGTCCCTTATTCCGTCTTCACGCCGGGGGGTGTCCCTCGGAGTGTCCGGTGCGTGCGGTATGCCCCGGTGGGGCCCGACGGGACGCCCGGATGGCGGCTGAGCAGCGGCGTGTCCCTTTTCTGACGGTTCTTCGAAGGCATCTTCGACCCTGTTGCCCTGCGTGTCGCTCCACTCCTTCGGGGACCGCCGGGAGTAAGGGAACGGCCGTCCCGTCGGCCGTACGGGTGGACCGCGCCGCCGGGGGTGACGGCCTGTCCTCCGGGCGGGTGAGTCCCGGGCGGGCCGTGGGCGCGGCGGCTTGAGACGGATCGCGCGGGAGTGGCTCGGCGGGCGGTGATCGGGAGTAGCATCCGGGATGAGGCGAACGTGGTCCGGATCACACTTGAGGGAGCAGGGCCCATGGCGGACACCACCGGCGAGACGCTGACCGTTCTCGTCTACAGCCACGACCGCAACACCCGCGAGCAGGTGCTGACGGCCCTCGGCCGGCGGCCCGCCGAGGATCTTCCGGAGCTGGCCTACCTCGAGTGCGCGACGACCCCCGCGGTGCTGAAGGCACTGGAGAAGGGCGGCGTGGACATCTGCGTGCTGGACGGCGAGGCGGTGCCGGCGGGTGGGCTGGGGCTCGCCCGGCAGTTGAAGGACGAGATCTACGGCTGCCCGCCGGTGCTGGTGCTGATCGGCCGGCCGCAGGACTCGTGGCTGGCCGCCTGGAGCCGGGCGGACGCGGCCATCTCCCGCCCGGTGGATCCGGTGGCGCTGGCCGAGGCGGCCGCCACCCTGCTCCGGACCCGACTGGCGAAGCGGGCGCCGGCCGCCCGCTAGGACGGCGCGTCTCAGTACGAGAGAAGTGAAGGCCGCGGCGGGGCGGTCGCGTCCCGCCGCTCGATAGGCTGGCTCCATCCTTACGGAGATCCCCTCGGGGAACCGACAAGAGCTGGAGTCAGCCATGGTGAACGTGAACCCTGCGAACGGCGGCAAGGACCCCGTGCAGGTGGTCCGCACCTGGCCGGACATCCTCTCGGCGCTGTTGCGGGGCGAGGACCTGGACCGGGCGGACACCGCCTGGGCGATGGACCGGATCATGAGCGGCGAGGCCTCCGCCGTGCAGATGGCCGGCTTCATGGTCGCCCTGCGGGCCAAGGGCGAGACGGTCGACGAGATCGTCGGCCTGGTGGACTCGATGTACGCGCACGCCGAACCGCTCTCCATCCCCGGCCCGGCGGTGGACATCGTGGGCACCGGCGGCGACCGGGCGAAGACCGTCAACATCTCCACCATGTCGGCGATCGTCGCGGCGGCGGCCGGCGCCAAGGTGGTCAAGCACGGCAACCGGGCCGCCTCCTCGGCGAGCGGCTCCTCGGACGTGCTGGAGAAGCTCGGCGTCAGTCTGGACCTCTCGGCCCGGCGGGTCGCCGAGGTGGCCGAGGAGGTCGGGCTGACCTTCTGCTTCGCGGCCAAGTTCCACCCCGCGATGCGGCACACCGCCCCCGCCCGCAGCGGCCTCGGGGTGCCGACCGCGTTCAACACCCTCGGCCCGCTGACCAACCCGGCCAAGGTGACCGCGCACGCGATCGGCTGCTTCGACACCAGGCTGGCCTCCCTGATCGCCGGGGTGCTGGCCCGGCGCGGTTCCACCGCGCTGGTCTTCCGCGGCGACGACGGCCTGGACGAGCTGACCGTCACCACCACCTCGCGGGTCTGGATCGTGCGCGACGGCGAGGTCACCGAGACCTCCTTCGACCCGCGTGACGTCGGCGTCGAACTGGTCGGCATCGAGGCGCTGCGCGGCGGGGACCCGGCCTTCAACGCGGACGTCGCCCGCCGGCTGCTGGCCGGGGAGCGCGGGCCGGTGCGGGACGCCGTCCTGATGAACACGGCGACGGCGCTGGTGGCGCTGGACCTCACCGACGCGCCGCTCACCGAGCAGCTGGCGGCCGGGATGGAACGGGCCGCGGCCGCCATCGACTCGGGTGCCGCGCAGGACCTGCTGCGGCGTTGGGCGGAGGCCACCGCCAAGGCGTGAGACGCCGGCCGGGCCCGCGGGGACGCCCCGCGGGCCCTTCGCGTACCCCACGGACCGCGGCAGCCGAGCGAACACCCGCCCCGCCGCCCCGCCCGCCGGCCCCCGGCCCTGGACCCGAGATCCCGACCCCGGCGCCCGAACCCGAGATCCCGACCTCGGCGTCCGAACCGCGGCGCTGGTGCCTGAACCCCGCCTCCGGCCCCGGCGCCTGAGCCCCGGTCCCGACCCGGCGCCCGAACCCCGGCCACCGGCTCTGACCCCGGCCCCGACCGACTCCGCCCCGAGCCGAAGGGCCGCGCCGGTGCCGAAAGGGAGAAGCGAGGACGCCGCGAGGAACGAGCGGCGTTGGAGCGCCGACCGTCGGCACCGGACGAGAGCGGCCCGGAGGCGAGCGGGCGACAACACAGCCCGGATCGTGGACACCTGTTTGACCACCCGGCGGACGCGACCTAGAGTCTTCGCCAGGTCATGAGTGACAGTGCAAAGCCCCAGCTGGCTGTCCGGCAACCCTCCGTCCGTGGCGGGGTGCCCTGGGTGAGGACCGGGTCTCGCGGCAATCCGTCCGCGCGACAAGCGCGGACGCCGGCTGACACGCACTCCGGGGTCCTTACCCGTCGAAGGAGTGCACTCCCATGTCCGTCGCCACCGAAACCTGCGCCCCGCTCCCCGTTCTCGGCCACGACGTCGAGGTCCCGCTGGTCAACGGTGACAAGGTCACCTACGCCGCGCTCGACTACGCCGCCAGCTCCCCGGCACTGAAGCGGGTCTGGGACGACGTCGCCGCCTACGCCCCCTACTACGGCAGCGTGCACCGCGGCGCCGGCTACCTCTCCCAGCTCTCCACCGACCTCTTCGAGCAGAGCCGCCGCACCGTCGCGGACTTCCTCGACCTGCGCGAGGGCGACCAGGTGGTCTTCACCCGGGCCACCACCGACTCGCTCAACCTGCTGGCCGGTGCCGTGCCGGCCGGTACCCGGGTCTTCGCCTTCGAGACCGAGCACCACGCCTCGCTGCTGCCCTGGCGCCACGCCGGCCTGAGCGTCACCTACCTGCGCGCCCCGCGCTCGCGGGCCGAGGCGGTCGCCGCCCTGGACGCCGCGCTGGCCGAGGCCCCCGAGGGCCCCAAGCTGCTCTGCGTCACCGGTGCCTCCAACGTCACCGGCGAGCTGTGGCCGGTCGCCGAGCTGACCGAGACCGCCCACCGGCACGGGGCCCGCGTGGTGCTGGACGCCGCGCAGCTCGCCCCGCACCACCGGGTCTCGGTGCGCGAGCTGGGCGTGGACTGGATCGCGTTCTCGGGGCACAAGATCTACGCGCCGTTCGGCGCCGGCGTGCTGGCCGGCCGGGCCGACTGGCTGGACGAGGCCGAGCCGTACCTGGCCGGCGGCGGCGCCACCCGTACGGTGGCCCGGGAGGCCGACGGCTCGGTGGCCGTGCAATGGCACACCGGCCCGGCCCGGCACGAGGCCGGTTCGCCGAACGTGATCGGCGCCTACTCCATCGCCTCGGCCTGCCGGGCGCTGACCGAAGCCGGCTTCGACGCGCTGGAGGCCCGCGAGCAGCAGCTGATCGCCCGGCTGACGGCCGGTCTGGCGGAGGTCCCGCAGGTGCGGGTGCTGAACCTGTTCGGCGCGGACTCGGCCCGGGTGGGCGTGCTCTCCTTCGTCGTCCAGGGCTGGAACAGCTCGCACTTCTCGGCCGCGCTCTCCGCCGAGTACGGCATCGGGGTGCGCGACGGCCTGTTCTGCGCCCACCCGCTGGTGCGCACCCTGCTCGGCGACGAGGACGTGGCGCCGTCCGAGTGCGGCGCGCCGGAGGCGTCGCTGCCGGGGGAGCGCAGCCTGAACGCGATCCGGGTCAGCTTCGGCGCGGGCACCCCGGACGAGCACATCGACCGGTTCCTGACCGCCGTCCGCGAGCTGGTCACGGACGGCGCGGCCTGGAACTACCGCAACGAGGGCGGCCGCTGCGTCGCCACCGTGCAGGTCGACAGGGGCCGGCGCGAGGGCTGAGCGGGGGAGGGGCTACTCGCCCAGGCCGAGCGCGAAGGCGGTCTCCAGGTCGTGCTGGGAGTAGGTGCGGAAGGCGATCTGGGTCTCGGTGTGGGCCACGCCCGGGACCTTGTTCAGCCGGCCGGGGATCACCTCGGCCAGGTCGTCGTGCCGGCGCACCCGCACCATCGCGACCAGGTCGTAGCCGCCGGTCACCGAGTAGACCTCGCTGACGCCCTCGATGGCCGCGATCGCCTCGGCGATCTCCGGGATGCGGTCGACGCTGGTCTTGATCAGGACGATGGCGGTGATCACTGTTCGGGCTCCTTTGTGAGGTGTCGCCAGGGTATCGGGCGTCAGCCGGGCCGTCGCGAGGGGCGGGTGGCCAGCGTGCAGGCGTACAGGAACCCCGCCGAGAAGCCGATCACATGGACCAGGTAGGCGACGCCGGGCCCGGCCGCGTGCACCGACCACCACTGGAGCGCGAACCAGAGGCCGAGCACCAGCCAGGCCGGGAAGCGCAGCGGCAGGAAGAGCAGCAGCGGGACGAGCGTGGTCACCCGGGCGCGCGGATGCAGCCGCAGGTAGGCGCCGAGCACGGCGGCGATCGCCCCCGAGGCGCCGATCAGCACCCTGGTCGAGTCCGGCGAGTGCGCCTCGGCCAGCGCGAAGCCGTACGTGGCCAGCGAGCCGGCCGCCAGGTAGAAGAGGGCGAACCGGGCCCGGCCCAGGCGTTCCTCGACCGTGGGGCCGAAGACCTGGAGGAAGAGCAGGTTGCCCAGCAGGTGCAGCCAGCCGGCGTGCAGGAAGAGACCGCTGAGGACCGACAGGGCCGGGTGCTTGCCCGGGGTCGGGGCGGCCGGGCAGCCCGGCACCGGATCGGGGGCCTCGGCCAGCTGCTCGGCGCTCAGCGGGCGCCCGGCCAGCAGCTCGGCCGGGACGGCGCCCCAGCGTTGCTCGTAGCGCTGCTCCGCGCAGACCCGGTCCTGCCCCCGGCCGTAGAACGGGTTGAGGCCGGCCGCCGGGCCGAGCAGGAACACCAGGACGTTGAGCGCGATCAGCGCGTAGCTGACGGCCGGGACGGGTGCGGCCGGGCGGCCGCCCCGCGCACCGGTGTGGTCGAGGACCGGGATCGCCATGCGACCAAGCATCCCTCCGTCCGGTGCCGGCGACACCGCGCTGTACGGCAGGTGGACCACCCCCGCGATCGCTGTGACCGGTGGCCGGGGTGGTTGCCCCAGGCAATAGGCTTGGGCCGGGCATTCCCGCCTCCCGCCGCCGATGCCGGGGCTCCGGGGGGAGCGCCTGAGCCCACCCAGGGACCACCCGAGAGGACCCCCGATGACCGTCCCCGCCCTGACCGCAGAGACGCGTTGGCGCTGCACGCTGTGCGGCAACCTGACCCGCTTCGATGTCACCCGTACCGCCCGGGTGACCGAGTTCCTGCACTTCGACCTGGCCGGCGAGTCCAAGGTGGAGGAGACCGAGGTGCACAGCGAGACCGTCGAGTCGGTGCGCTGCCGCTGGTGCAACGCGGTGGACCAGGTCGAGCTGGTGGCCCGTCCGGGCGCCGAGGCGGCCGAGCAGGCTTGATGCCCGCCCCCCGCGGCGGACGGTGCGCGGCACGGCCGTCCGCCGCGCGGGACAATACAGACAGAGCGCACGGAGCGTGACGACCAGGGGTGCGGCCGACGGCCGTGCCCCGCTGGACGAGGATCGGAGCCGAGGACGTGGTGGACGCAGCGAAGGAGCCCGCCGGACCGCAGGGGCGGCAGCCCGCTGTGGACGCGCAGGCGCCGGACGCGGTCGGGGCTGCCGCGCCCGGCACCGGCGCCCCCGCCGAGGAGGCCGCCGGTGAGGAGTCCGGCGGCGCCGGCGGTGAGGAGCCGGCGGCAGGCCGCGCCGCGGAGAAGCTCGACCGGCCGCTGCCCGAGGGGGTGCGCCGGCGTGTGGTGGGCCTGGCCGCCGACGCGCTCGGCGGGCTGCCGATCGGGGAGTTGCCGCAGACGCTGCGCCCGTACGCCAAGTTCACCCCGGCGCGCCGGGCCAAGTACGCCGCGACCGCGCTGGCCGCGGCGCTGGAGTCCGAGCCGGCGTTCCGGGTGCGGATAGCGGAGCGGCTGCGGCTCGGGCAGCCCGACCTGGTCAGGGCGCTGGAGTCGGGCACCGTGCCGGGCGCCGCCGATCCGATGGACGTGGCGGCCGCCGCGTACCTGGTGCGTTCGGCGGGCTGGAGCCGGCTGGTCACCGAGGCGGGCGAGGAGGCCGAGCGGGCCGGTGCCGAGGGCGCGGCGGCCGAGGCGAGCCGGCTGGCGGAGAAGCTGCAGGCGGAGCTGGCCGAGGTGCGCGCCGCGGCCCGGGCCGACCTGGACCGGCAGCGGGCCGAGTCGGAGGACGTCCGCAAGGAGGCGGAGTCGCTGCGCAAGAAGGTGCGTTCGCTGGAGAGCGACACCCGTCGGGCGCAGGCCGAGACCCGCCGGGTGACCGGGGAGCTGGAGGCGCTGAGGTCGCAGGCGGCCACCGAGCGCGGCGCCGCCGAGAGCGAGGCGCGGCGGCTGCGGCACCGGATCTCCGAGCTGGAGAACGCCGCCGAGCAGGGCCGCCGTTCGGCCCGCGAGGGGCGCAGCGTCGAGGACATGAGGCTGCGGCTGCTGCTGGACACCGTGCTGCAGTCGGCGCAGGGGCTGCAGCGGGAGCTGGCCCTGCCGGTGTCGCAGATCCGTCCGGCCGACCTGGTGGAGGCGGTGGTGCCGGGTTCGGCCTCGCCGCACGACGTGGCGCGGCGCGGGCTGGCCGAGGACGATCCGGCGCTGCTCGACCAGTTGCTGGCGATCCCGCAGGTCCATCTGGTGGTGGACGGCTACAACGTGACCAAGACCGGCTATCCGGCGCTGCCGCTGGAGCAGCAGCGGATCCGCCTGCTGGGCGGGCTGGCGATGCTGGCCCAGCGCACGCAGGCGGAGGTCACCTGTGTGTTCGACGGGCAGGACCTCGACGTGCCGGTGATCATGGCGCCGCCGCGCGGGGTCCGGGTGCGGTTCAGCCGGACCGGTGAGACGGCGGACGAGCTGATCCGCCGGCTGGTGCGGGCCGAGCCGCAGGGGCGGCCGGTGGTGGTGGTCTCCGCCGACCGGGAGGTCGCGGAGGGCGTGCGGAAGGCCGGTGCGCGCCCCGTGGCTTCCGTGCTGCTGCTGAACCGGTTGGCCCGGCCCTGACCTCGACCGGGCGCTGGCCAGGCCGGAGTGACGCCTGGTCAGCGCCCGGTTTGCGGGGTTGTGAGGATCCGGTGAAGTCATGGCCGCGGGCGGAGGTTCACGCCATTGGGGGAGTGGCGCAAAGCGTGGATCTTCACTAGGGTCTGGCGTCAAACCTATTTTCCGGATTCTCACCCAATCGGGTGAGTCCGTTGGAAGAAGGAGCCGGTCCCTTGGCCACCCACCGCCGTCCCAAGCAGCCGAGCCGCGCGCGGGTCTCCGTGCTCACCGCTGCCGCGGCGACCGCGGTCGCCCTCTCCGCCCAGGTCGCCGCGCACGCCGCGCCGAGTCCGTCCCCCAAGAAGGAGGACGTGAAGGCGCAGATCGACCAGCTGCAGGAGGAGGCCGAGCAGGCCACCGAGAAGTACAACGGCGCCAAGGAGCGGGCCGACCAGCTGCGCAAGCAGTCGGACCAGCTCCAGGACCAGGTGGCCCGCGGCCAGGACCAGATGACCCAGCTCCAGGCCGGGCTGGCCGAGGTGGCGGGTGCGCAGTACCGCACCGGCGGCATCGACCCGTCCGTCCAGCTGATGCTCTCCTCCGACCCGTCCGGCTACCTGGACAAGGCGTCCAGCGTCCAGCAGGCCAGTTCCAGCCAGGCCGACGCGCTCAAGGGCCTGCAGGACCAGCAGCGCCGGCTGGACCAGCAGAAGGCGGAGGCGGCCGCGATCCTGGCCTCCCTGGACAACACCACCAAGGACCTGAACCAGTCCAAGGCGGAGGTCAACAAGAAGCTCAAGGAGGCTCAGGACCTCCTGAACTCGCTGAGCGCGGCGGACCGGGCGGCGCTGAAGGCCGCCCAGCAGCAGGCGGACCGGGCCTCGCGCGGCAGCGAGCGGGCCGATCTGGGCAGCCTGCCGCAGGCCAGCGGCATGGCCGGGTCGGCCGTGTCCAACGCGATGAGCAAGCAGGGCTCGCCGTACCAGTGGAGTTCCGTCGGGCCGAACACCTTCGACTGCTCGGGCCTGATGGTCTGGTCGTACGCCAAGGCCGGTGTCACGCTGCCGCGCACCTCGCAGGCGCAGGCCAACTACGGCTCCCGGGTCCCCTCGCTCGCCGAGGCCCAGCCGGGCGACCTCATCATCTACCGCGACGACCGCAGCCACGTCGGGATGTACATCGGCAACGGCATGGTGGTGCACGCGCCGCACACCGGTGACGTCGTGAAGGTGATGAAGGCCGACGCGATGAAGATCAACACCATTCGCCGGGTCTGACGGACCGGCACGACACGCCCACGGGCCGGGACACGGCCCTGTGATCCACGCCACCTCCTGATCGGGGGTGGCGTCGGCATTCACGGCGGCATGGTGACAAACGATCAGCTCCGTGTGGGCTGGTGATCACACTCGGTCATATTCACAAGTGAACTTGGATATTCTTCCGGCATTTTTCTGACAAGGATTTGAACGGATCACGGTTCTGTTACTAGGGTCGTGCCTCGAACCACCGCACAGTCGATCACCCAGCCAGGGTGGCGGCGGGGGTTTACCGCCGAGTTCGTGAAGCAGCGGGGCAGGTCGTCTGCCCGACGGGGAGCCCAGTAGTCGGGGGTGCTGTGGAGCGGAGCCGGGGAACCATGTTCCTCCGGGGTGAATCGGCGCCAGGTCGACCGCGAGAGCGGCCGGTGAGGCGTCGTAGGGCACGCTTCCGGCCCGAACCCGTCAGCTCACCCGGTAGGCGGACGTAGGAAGAAGGAGTCCGCCTTCGTGGCGTCCCATCGTCGTCCCAAGCCCGCCGGCCGCGCCCGGGTCTCGATCCTGACCGGTGTCGCCGCTGCGGCGGTCGCCCTCTCCGCGCAGTCCGGCGCCCACGCCGACCCGACGCCGACCAAGGACCAGGTCAAGGAGCAGGTCGACCAGCTCAACGAGCAGGCCGAGCAGGCCACCGAGAAGCTCAACGGTGCCCAGGCCAAGCAGCAGGAGCTGCAGAAGCAGGTCGGTGAGCTGCAGGACAAGGTGGCCCGCCAGCAGGCCTCGGTGACCGAGGCCCAGGGTGGCCTCGCCGAGATCGCCGGCGAGCAGTACCGCAACGGCGGCATATCGCCGACCGTCCAGCTGATGCTCTCGTCCAGCCCGGACAGCTTCCTCACCCAGGCCGGTGCGATCAACCAGGCCGGCAGCACCCAGTCCAATGTCCTGAAGGACCTTCAGGAGCAGCAGCGCAGGCTCGACCAGGACCGCAACGAGGCCCAGGGCAAGCTCGCCGAGCTCGAGGCCACCACCCAGCAGCTGAAGGCCTCCAAGGAGGAGGTCCAGGGCAAGCTGGCCAAGGCCCAGGACCTGCTCAACACGCTGACCGAGCAGGAGCGCCAGGCGCTGCGCGCGGCCGAGGAGAAGGCCGCCGCCGAGGCGAAGGTCAAGGCGGACGCCGCCAAGGCCGAGGCCAAGGCCAAGGCGGACGCCGACCGGGCCTCCCGCGACAACAGCCGGGACAACCTGGCCGGCTCGTCCTCGGCGGCCGCCAAGCCCGCCGCCGCCTCGTCCGCCGCCGCCGCGCCGTCCGCGCCCGCGGCTAATGGCTCGCGCGCCGCCGCCGCGATCGCCGCGGCCGAGAGCAAGCTGGGCGCGCCGTACGTCTACGGCGCCTCCGGCCCGGGCTCGTTCGACTGCTCCGGCCTCACCAGCTGGGCCTACGCCCAGGCCGACGTGTCGCTGCCGCGCACCTCGCAGGCCCAGGCCACGGTCGGCACCAACGTCGGCACCAACATCGCCAACGCCCAGCCCGGTGACCTGATCATCTACCGCGCGGACCGCAGCCACGTCGCCATCTACGTCGGTGGCGGCCAGGTCATCCACGCGCCGAAGCCCGGTGCGAACGTCCGGTACGAGACCGCCAGCATGCTGCCGATCTCGGCCATCGTGCGCGTCTGATCCGACGTCCGCCGCCGCAGGCCCGGTCTCCCCTCGCGGGAGGCCGGGCCTGCGGCTTTTGCGGCGGACCGGTCTGGTGTCCGATTGCGGGTCAAATATTCGGGTTGGGAGGGGTTTGGACTCGCTCGCCCGGACTCGCTAACGTCTGCCACCGGACTTCCGCTTGAGAGCCGCCCGCTCCGGTGCGGCGGCGGGGCCCGGCCCAGGATCGGAGCCACCGTCGTATGGCCCTGCACCGCCGTTCCCCCCTGCCGGGTGCGCTCGCCCGCGCGCTGGTGCTGACCGCCGCGGCCACCACCGCGCTGGGGGTGGCGACGGGCGGTGCCGCCCAGGCCGCCCCGGGCGCGCCGGACGGGCCGTCGAACCGCAAGGACGTCAAGGCGCAGGTGGAGCAGCTGTACGACGAGGCCGAGCAGGCCTCGGAGAAGTACAACGCGGCACTGGACGCCCAGCAGCGGCTCCAGTACGAGACCGGCACCCTCCAGCAGCAGGTCGCCGTCGCCCAGGACGACCTCAACCAGCTGCGCGGCGACCTCGCCACCGTGGCCGGCGCCGAGTACCGGGGCGGCGGGATGGCGCAGACCGTCCAGCTGATGCTCTCCACCGACCCGGAGGGCTATCTCTCCAAGGCCCGGACCCTGGAGCAGGCCGCCGAGCGGCAGAACGAGACGCTGCACGAGGTGGTGGCCCGTCAGCGCCGGCTCGACCAGCGCCGGGCCGAGACCTCCATGAAGCTCTCCGAGCTGGAGCAGACCCGCCGCGCCCTCGCCGAGAGCAAGCAGCAGATCCAGCAGCGGCTGGCCAAGGCGCAGCGGCTGCTCAACAGCCTGGGGGCCGGTGAGCGGGCCCGGCTGGTGGCCCAGGACGCCCGGGAGGCCGAGCAGCGGGCCACCCGAGGCACCGACCGGCTCGACCTGGGCACCGCCCCGCCCGCCTCCGAACGCGGCGCCGCCGCGCTGGCCGCCGCCGTCAAGATGATCGGTTCGCCCTATGTGTACGGATCCACCGGGCCCCGTGCGTTCGACTGTTCGGGTCTGATGTACTGGAGCTGGCGGCAGGCCGGAGTGACCCTGCCGCGCACCTCGCAGGCCCAGGCGTCCGCCGGCCAGCGGGTCAGCATCTCCGACGCGCGACCGGGAGACCTGGTGATCTTCTACCGGGACATGCACCACGTCGGCATGTACGCCGGCGGCGGCGTGATCGTGCACGCCCCCTACCCGGGCGCCAAGGTCCGCTACGAGAGCGTCAACGCGATGCCCGTCGCCGGGGTGATCCGGCTCTGAGCCGGCCCGGCCCCACCCCTCCCGCCGACGCGAACCCGGCCCCGCGACCGGGAGGCGCGCCCGCGTCACGCCGCGGCGCGCTGTCCCGGCGCGGTGCGCTGCTGCTCGCGGCGGGCGGACTGGCCCAGCTCTCGCTGCCCCGGGCGGCACCGGCCGCTCCCGTGGCCGTGGCGGTGACGGACCACCGGGCCGAGCTGACCGGGCTGCTGGCCGAGCGGGCCCGGGCACTGGCCGCCGGGCTGTCCGCGACCCCGGTCGAGCTGGCCTACCGCAACCTCGTGCTCGGGCCGGGCGGCGGGCCGGACCGGCTGACCGGGACCGCCGAGCTGACCGTCCGGGTGGCCGGCTACGACGAGTACCCGGTGGTCCACCCGCGCCGGCTGGCGCTGCTGCGCGGTGGCGACGGCTGGCGGGTGGAGCGGGAGGAGGGCACCGGCGGACCGGCACCGCTCTGGGACCTCGGGACCGTGCGGGCGGCGGGCGGCGAGCACTGCCTGGTGCTCGGCCTGGCCGACGGGCCGGACCCGGCGCGGCTCGCGGCCGTGGCCGACCGGGCCGTCCCGGCCGTCACCGCCCTCTGGGGCAGTGCCTGGGCGGGCCGGCTGCTGCTGGAGCTGCCCGCCACCGAGGAGCAGTTCGGCCGGCTGCTGGACGCCGGTCCGGCGGGCTGGGGCGGCATGGCGGCGGTCACCACCGCGGCGCCCGGTGCCCCCTGGCACACCCCGGCGGACCGGGTGCTGGTCAACCCCGGGGCGTACGAGGGGCTCAGCGACTTCGGCCGCCAGGTGGTGACCACCCACGAGGCGGTGCACGTGGCGACCCGGGCCGACACCCGCGCGTGGACGCCGCTCTGGCTCTCCGAGGGCGTCGCCGACTGGACCGGCTACCGGGACTCCGGCCGTTCCCCGCGGCAGATCGCCCCCGAGCTGGCCCGCGACGTCGCCGCCGGGAAGGTGCCCTCGGCGCTGCCCGCCGACCGGGACTTCACGGCCGGGGCCGCCGGCATCGCGCAGGCCTACGAGCAGTCCTGGCTCGCTTGCGAGCTGATCGCCCGCCGCTACGGGCCGCAGCGGCTCGTCGACTTCTACCGGGCGGTCGGCGCGGCGGGCGCGGGCACCGGCCGGGACGAGCGCACGGACCGCGTTCTGCGGGACGAACTGGGCCTGGGGCTGGCCGATTTCACCGAGCTCTGGACGGCCGAGGTCCGCCGGCTGGCGGGGTAGGCCCGCCGGGGCGCCCGGCAGCCCGGTACCCCGGCCGCTCCTAGCGGCGCCGCTGGGCCGGGGTCTCCGGCCGGTCGATGCCGTCCAGCAGGTCCTGCTCGTACGCGATCCCCGGGCGCACCGGGTAGCCGGTGGACGACACCGGCTCCGAGCGGTCCAGCACCACGGTGGCCGGGAGCTGGGCGGACCCGCGGGTCGAGCGCCAGAGCCGGACGCAGGAGAGCCCGGTGGCGGCCAGCAGCAGCAGGTTGCGCAGGGCCAGCGCGGTGACCGCCCAGGGCTCGCTGCCGACCAGTTCGCTGAAGAGCAGCGGGAACTCCACCACGGTGAGCGGTGTCGCGGCCAGGACCAGCAGCGCCACCGGGCGCTGGCTGGTGGTGCGCACGGTCAGGCAGACCGCCGCCGCGCCGACCAGCCAGACCAGGTACTGCGGGCTGATCACCCGGCTGGTCACGGTGAAGATCAGCAGCGCGGCCAGCGCCGCGTCGTACATGGTGGCCGCGGTGCGGCGCTTGGCGGTGAAGCGCCAGAGCAGCAGCCAGCCGAAGCCCAGCACGCTGCCGGCCAGCATCACCTTGCCGACCACGGTCACCCACGGCCCGAGCATCTCGACCGAGCCGTAGTTCATCGTCACCCTGCCGTCCCAGGCGCCGGCCATTCGGGCGAAGTGCAGGGGCAGGGCGCCCACCGACTCGACCTCGACGCCGCGGTCCTTCTGGAAGGTCAGGAACTCGAACGCGCCGTTCATCCCGGCCGCGAGCAGGAAGCCCACCGAGACGGCGGTGGCCGCGGCGGCGGTCCAGGCGCGGCGGGTGCGGCGGCCGGACGGGGTGCCGATCAGGCCGATCAGCGGCCAGATCTTGATGATCCCGCCCAGGCCCAGCAGGATCCCGCCGATCGCCGGGCGGCGGATCAGCGCCAGCAGGCCGGCCACCGCGATCGCGGTGACGATGACGTCGTACCGGTTGTAGATCATCGGGCCGAGCAGCGGCACGCCGGCCACCCAGACCCAGGCGCCGGTCAGCGCCCGGCCCCTGCGCAGTCCGGTCCGCACCAGCAGGGCCATCGCCACGCCGTCGGCGATCCCGCAGATCACCCAGAACGAGACCAGGTACGACCAGGGCAGCAGCCCGGGCAGCATGATCACCAGGGCGGCGCCGGGCGGGTACTGCCAGGTCACGTCGTCCAGCGGGAAGGTGCCGGTCTGCAGGACGCCGTACCAGCCGTGGTAGATCAGCCAGACGTCGGTGGTGATGTCCCCGCCGGGCATCCGCAGCACGCCGGTCACCAGCAGCAGCAGCAGCGCCCGGGAGGCCAGCCACGTCCCGCCCAGCGCGCAGAGCGCTCCGGTGCGCCTGACGGGGCCGACGGGGGCCGGTACGGGCTCCTGGCGGACGGCCAGCGCCGTGCCGGGGCCGTCGGCGCCGCTGGGTGAACCGGACTCGGTGGCCGGGGCCAACTCCACTGCGCTCCCTCGTTCGTCTCGGACGTCCCACCGGAGGCGTCACGCGACGGACGCCCGGGCGGCCGGTGCCGGGCGCGGCGCCACACCGGGCGGGGCCGCACCGACTGCCTAGGTACTAGGACAGACCCGGGGGTGAAACGGTTGCCGTGCGCGGATCCGTTCCCGGCGGGTCATGGTGTTGACCTATCGTACGGATCACCCAGCGGTACACCGAGCACCCCCCGACCGAGCGAGCCGTGGCCTGATGCACAAGACCTTGATCGTCACCAACGACTTCCCGCCGCGACCCGGCGGCATCCAGGCCTTCGTCCACAACATGGCTGTCCGTCAGCCCGCCGGGAGCATCGTGGTCTACGCGTCGACCTGGCGTGACGGCGGTGAGGTCGCCCGCTTCGACGCCGAACAGCCGTTCCCGGTGATCCGGGACCGGACGAAGGTGATGGTTCCCACACCGCGGGTCACCCGGCGGGCCGCGGAGATCCTCCGGGCCGAGAACTGCGACGCGGTCTGGTTCGGCGCGGCCGCCCCGCTCGGGCTGATGGCGCCCGCGCTGCGCCGTGCCGGGGCCGGGCGGCTGCTCGGCATGACGCACGGGCACGAGGCCGCCTGGGCCCAGCTCCCGGTGGCCCGGCAGCTGCTGCGCCGGATCGGCGCCGGCACCGACACCCTCACCTACCTCGGCGAGTACACCCGCTCCCGGATCGCCGGCGCGGTCGGCCCGGAGGCGGCCGCCCGGATGGCGCAGCTGCCGCCGGGGGTCGACGAGCGGACCTTCCACCCCGACTCGGGCGGTGCCGAGCTGCGCCGCCGGCTCGGGCTCGCCGACCGGCCGGTGGTGGTCTGCGTCTCCCGGCTGGTGCCGCGCAAGGGCCAGGACACCCTGATCGAGGCGCTGCCGCAGATCCTCGCCGAGGTGCCGGACACCGTGTTGCTGATCGTCGGCGACGGCCCCTACCGGGCGGACCTGGAGAAGCTCGCCGACGCCCGGGGCGTCCGTCACGCGGTGCGGTTCACCGGGGCGGTGCCGTGGTCGGAGCTGCCCGCGCACTACGGCGCCGGAGACGTCTTCGCGATGCCCTGCCGCACCCGGCGGGGCGGGCTGGACGTCGAGGGCCTGGGGATCGTCTACCTGGAGGCCTCGGCGACCGGCCTGCCGGTGGTGGCCGGGGACTCCGGCGGCGCGCCGGACGCGGTACTGGAGGGCGAGACCGGCTACGTGGTGCCGGGCGGCTCGCCGGCCGCCGCGGCCGAGCGGATCGTCCGGCTGCTGAACGACGAGGAGCTGCGCCGGCGGATGGGCGAGGCCGGGCGGCGCTGGGTGGACCGCTCCTGGCGGTGGGACCTGCTGGCCGGGCGGCTCACCTCGCTGCTGGCGGGTTGACGGCGCGACGGGGGCCCGGCCCGGTGGCAGGCCCCCGTCGTACGGTCACCGCCGGTAGATCGCCTCGACATCGGCCGCGAAGTCCTTCAGCACGAGGTTGCGCTTGAGCTTGAGCGACGGCGTGAGGTGGCCGCTCTCCTCGGACAGGACGGTGTCCAGCAGGCGGAACTTCTTGACCGCCTCGGCGTGCGAGACGGCGGCGTTGCCGTCGTCCACGGCGGACTGGAGGGCGGCGAGCAGGTCCGGGTCCTCCATCAGCTCGGACACCGTGGCGGTGGCCGGCTTGCCGTTCAGCTCCTTCCACTTGGGGAAGAAGTCCTCGTCCACGGTGACCAGGCAGCCGATGAACGGCTTGCGGTCGCCGACCACCATCACCTCGCCGACCAGGGCGTGCGCCCGGATCCGGTCCTCGATCACCGCCGGGGCGACGTTCTTGCCGCCCGCGGTGACGATGATCTCCTTCTTGCGGCCGGTGATGGTGAGGTAGCCCTCGGAGTCCAGCGAGCCGATGTCGCCGGTGGAGATCCAGCCGTCCTTCAGCGCGTCGGCGGTGGCCCGCGGGTTGTTCCAGTAACCGGTGAACACCTGGGGGCCCTTGAACAGGACCTCGCCGTCCTCGGCGATCCGCACGGCGGCGCCGGGCAGCGGCTGGCCGACCGTGCCGATCTTCGGCTTGTCCCACGGGTTGAAGGCGGTGGCCGCGCAGGTCTCGGTCAGGCCGTAGCCCTCCAGCACGGTGAAGCCGATGCCCCGGTAGAAGTGCCCGAGGCGTTCGCCGAGCGGGGCGCCGCCGGAGATCGCGTGGGTCGCCCGGCCGCCGAGCGCGGCGCGCAGCTTGCTGTAGACCAGCTTGTCGAAGACCTTGTGCTTGATCCGCAGGCCCAGGCCCGCGCGGCCGGCGTCCAGCGCCCGGCTGTAGGCGATCGCGGTGTCGGCGGCCTTGTCGAAGATCTTGCCCTTGCCGTCGGCCTGGGCCTTCGCGCGGGCGGTGTTGTAGACCTTCTCGAAGACTCTCGGCACACCCAGGATCAGGGTGGGCCGGAACGCCGCCAGCTCGGCGGTGACGTCCTTGATGTCCGACACGTGGCCGAGCTTGATCGGGGCCATCGCGGGCGCGATCTCCGCGATCCGGCCGAGCACGTGGGCCAGCGGCAGGAAGAGCAGGACCGAACTCTCACCGGTGCGGAACAGCGGGGCCAGCCGCTCCACGATGTTGCCGCACTCGGCCATGAAGTTGGCGTGCGTCAGCTGACAGCCCTTGGGGCGGCCGGTGGTGCCCGAGGTGTAGACGATGGTGGCGATCGAGTCGGCCGTCGCCAGCGACCGGCGCTCGGTGACGGTGGTGTCGGCGACGTGCTGCCCCGCCTCGGCCAGTGCCGCCAGCGCGCCGGCCTCGATCTGCCAGGTCTGCCGCAGCAGCGGCAGGCGCTCCCGGACCCCCTCGACCACCGCCGCGTGCTGGGCCGTCTCGGTGAGGACGGCCACCGCCCCCGAGTCGCCGAGGATCCACTCCACCTGCTCGGCGGAGGAGGTCTCGTACACCGGCACGGTGATCGCGCCGGCCGTCCAGATCGCGAAGTCCAGCAGCGTCCACTCGTAGCGGGTGCGGGACATGATGCCCACCCGGTCGCCGGGCTCGATGCCGGCGGCGATCAGGCCCTTGGCGGCGGCGTGCACCTCGACCAGGAACTGGGCGGCGGTCAACTCCTGCCACCGGCCGTCCACCTTGCGGCTGAGCACCACGACGTCCGGGTGCCGCTCGGCGTTCTGGTGCACGAGGTCGGAGAGGTTACCGCCGCTCGGTACCTGGTAGAGGGCCGGAAGGCTGAAGTCGAGCAAGACTGCTCCTCGTTCGCGACGCTGCGGGACGGCAGGACGTTACTGCCCGGTAGGCAGCTTCGACCAGGGGGGTCGGCTCCGGTGTTCGAAGTGTCACACCTTTACCCGGTCCGACCAGGCCGTGACCGGGTCGTTCGAATGGCACCCTACGACAGCCCGGGGGTGACCGGCCGGTAGCCTGCGAGCGCCCCGAGCCCGCGACTTCCGCGCCTCCGAGCCCTGGACCTGAGGGATCGCCGGTCGCGATAGCCTGCTCCGGGCGCACCCGACCGAGCAGGCTCGGCCGGGCCGGCAGCAGGGACGACGCGGAGGGCCATTCCATGGCGGAGCACACCAGGTCGAGCATCACCATCGAGGCGACCCCGGCGAAGGTCATGGCCGTGATCGCCGACTTCGCCGCCTACCCGGCCTGGACCGGCGAGGTGAAGGAGATCGAGGTGCTGGAGACCGCCGAGAACGGCCGTGCCGCCCAGGTGCGCCTGCTGCTCGACGCCGGCGCCATCCGGGACGAGCACGTGCTCGCCTACACCTGGGACGGGGACCGTGAGGTCGGCTGGACGCTGGTGCGCAGCCAGATGCTCCGCTCGCTGGACGGCTCCTACTCGCTCGCCCCGCTCGACGGCGGCCGGACCGAGGTCACCTACCAGCTGGCGGTCGACGTCAAGATCCCGATGCTCGGGATGATCAAGCGCAAGGCCGAGAAGGTCATCATCGACCGGGCCCTGGCCGGGCTGAAGAAGCGCGTCGAGGGCTGACGCCGGGAAGACGGGGCCGCACGGCATGACGGCGACACGCACCATCCTGGTCAGCGGTGACACGGCGGCACCCACGGTGGCGGCCGCCACCGCCCTGCACGCCGCCCGGCAGGGCCGGCGGACCCTGCTGCTGGCCGCCGACGACCCGCACCGCACCCTGGACACCGTCCTCGGTACACGGCTGGAGCCCGAACCGGCCGGGTACGCGCCCGGCCTGACCGTGGCCCGGATCGACGAGCAGGCCGCGTTCCGGCACGCCCTCGGCGAGATCGGCGGCCGGATCAAGCCCGCCCTCGACCTGCTCGGCGCGGACCCGCTCGACCCCGAGGAGCTCACCGCGCTCCCCGGTACCGCCCGGCTCGCCCTGCTCCGCGCCCTGTCCGCCGTCGAGGCCGACGTCCTGGTGGTGCTGGGCCCGCCGC
Organism: Kitasatospora sp. NPDC091207; assembly: GCF_044768625.1. Classification (NCBI taxonomy): domain Bacteria; kingdom Bacillati; phylum Actinomycetota; class Actinomycetes; order Kitasatosporales; family Streptomycetaceae; genus Kitasatospora; species Kitasatospora sp. NPDC091207. Next base: position 440,235 of record NZ_JBIVVS010000002.1, on the reverse strand, counting down.
CCGCCGAGCTGATCGCCGCGCTCGCCCTGCCCGAACAGCTGGAGCGCTACCTGGCCCGGCTGGTGCCCGAGCAGCGCCAGGCCGCCCGCGCGCTGCGCCCGCTGCTGGCCGGTCTGGCCGGGGTGCCGATGCCCGCCGACTGGCTCTACGAGGGCCGGAGCAAGGCCGCCGCCGCGCTCGCCGAGGCCCGGGCGGCGATCGCCGCGCCCGGTACCAGCGTCCGTCTGGTCACCGCCGCCGACGCCCACCCGTACGAGGAGCTCCGCCGGATCCGGGCCGGGCTGGCCCTGCACGGCCACCGGCCGGACGCCGTGGTGGTGCACGGCGTGCTGCCGGACGCCGCCGCCGACTCGGCCGACCCCTGGCTGGCCGGGCTGGCCCGCCGCCGGCGGGAGGAGCTCGCCGGGCTGACCGCCGCGAGCGACGTCCCGGTGCTGGTCACCGGATTCGCCGAGGTCACCCTGGAGGCCGTCGCCGACCGCCTGTACGGCACCGGTCCCGGCCCGGCCCCGCTCGACCCCGAGCCGTGGACCGTCGAGGACCGGCTGGCCGAGGACGGGCTGCTGGTCTGGCACCTCCCGCTGCCCGGCGCGGAGCGGGCCGACCTGGACCTGGTGCGGCGCGGCGACGAACTCGTGGTCGGCCTCGGTGCCCATCGCCGGGTGCTCGCGCTGCCCTCGGCGCTGCGCCGCTGCACCGTCGCGGGCGCGGGCCTGCACGACGGGGCGCTCGCCGTCCGCTTCGCGCCGGATCCGGCGCTCTGGCCGCGCGGCTGAGCCCCTTGCGGCGCCCGTGACCGGGCTTCCCGTCGGCGCCGGTGGCCGGCCCGCCGGTCGACGGCCGGCCCGAGCCCGCCGCCGCGGCCCGGCAGCAGAGCCCGTCGGGGCGGCGGGGCCGGTCCGGTAGCGTCGGGGCCAGGGGCCGCAGGCGCGGCCGGAGCTGAGGAGACGCCCGCGATGACCACTGCCGACGACCGCACCGAGCAGTCCGCCGAGCAGCCCGCCGAGCACCCGTTCGGCCCGGAGCTGGGCCCGCTGGTGGACGAGGTGCGCCGGTTCGCCTCCGTCGTCGGCCAGAAGGCGCAGGAGGCGAGCGCCGAGACCCTGATCTCGCTGGCCGGCTTCGCCGACCGCCTGCGTGAGAAGCAGCCGGAGGTGTACGAGCACCTGTCGGCCGCGGGTAGCGGCCTGGCCGCCGCCGGTGGCGAGCTGGTGGCCGCCTACCGGGCCGCCGTGGCCGGCCACGAGTACCGCTGGACGGCCGGTGACGGCGCCCGCAGCGAGCGGATCGACCTCGACACGCCTGACGGGCCGTCCGACAAGCAGTGAAGCCCTGACCTCCGCGTGGTGACCGTGCGGACCTCCGCTGTGACGGAGCGGGGCGGAATGTACGACTTTTGAAGCTGCTCGGCGAGCTTGGGCGCGAATTGTCTTCGGTTAATGTAGGCGACGGTGTGTACGGGGGCAGGGTTGGGCGGTACCGTTCCGTCCAGCGGGAACGAGTGAATAGCTGAGGGACACATGGCTCTGACCATCGGCGTCGACGTCGGCGGGACCAAGATCGCGGCAGGCGTGGTCAACGAGGCGGGCGAGATCCTGGCCCGGACCAGGGTGCCCACCCCGGCCGACCCGCAGTGGGCGGTCGACGCCATCGCGCAGGCCGTGCGCGAGCTCAAGGAGCAGTACCCCGACGTGGTGGCGGCCGGCGTCGGCGCCCCCGGCTTCGTCGACCGCGACCGCTCCACGGTGATCTTCGCCCCCAACATCGACTGGGAGGACGAGCCGCTGCGCGGCCGGATCGAGGAGCTCGCCGGCCTGGACACCGTGGTCGAGAACGACGCCAACTGCGCCGCCTGGGCCGAGTTCCGCTTCGGCGCCGCCGCCGAGCACTCGGACATGGTGCTGATCACCGTCGGCACCGGCATCGGCGGCGGGATCGTCCTGGACGGCCGGCTGCACCGCGGCCGGTTCGGTGTGGCCGGCGAGATCGGCCACCTCAACATGGTCCCCGACGGCCTGCCCTGCGGCTGCGGTGGCAAGGGCTGCTGGGAGCAGTACGGCTCGGGCCGGGCGCTGCGCCGCTACGGCCGGGAGATGGCCGCCGCCGACCCGGTGCGCGGCCGGCGGATGCTGGAGCTCAACGACGGCGTCGCCGAGACCATCCGCGGCATCCACATCACCGAGGCCGCCGAGGCGGGCGACCCGCTCGCCCTGGAATGCTACGCGGAGCTGGCCGACTGGCTGGGCCGCGGCATGGCCGACCTCGCCGCGCTCTTCGACCCGGCCGTCTTCGTGCTGGGCGGCGGTGTCTCCGACTCCGGCCGGCTGCTGCTCGACCCGGTCACCAAGGCTTTCGAGCACTACCTGACCGGTGGGGTGCACCGCCCGCGCGCCGAGGTGGTGCTCGCCTCGATGGGCTCGGCCGCCGGCATCGCCGGTGCGGCCGACCTGGCCCGCACCGTCTGACCGGACACCCGCGCACCCGCCGACGGCGGGGGGGGGGGGGGGGGGGCGCCCGCCCCCGCCCCCCCCCGCCGCCCCCGCCCGCCCCCCCCCCCCCCCCCCCCCCCCCCCCCCCCCCCCCCCCCCCCGCCGCGCCCCCCCCCCCCCCCCCCCCCCCCCCGCGGAAACCGCTGACCGGGCGT
>NZ_JBIVVS010000002.1:0-437581 GCF_044768625.1 Kitasatospora sp. NPDC091207 | reverse complement strand
GGCGCGGGGGGGGGGGGGGGGGGCGGGCGCCCCGGGGCGCCCCCCCCCCCGGCCCGCCGGGCGGCGGCGGGCCCCCCCCCCCCCCCCCCCCCCCCCCCCCCCCCGCCGCCGTCGTGTTCCGCCCCCGTCCGGCGGCCCGCTGTCGTACGGTCGTCACCGGACGAACGGGGAGGACCGCCATGACCGCCGGACCGACCGACCTGCCGCCGCCCGGACCGCGGCGGCTGCGGTTGCTCAGCTACAACATCCGTTCGCTGCGTGACGACCGGCATGCCCTCGTCCGGGTGATCCGGGCCTGCGAACCGGACGTGGTCTGCGTTCAGGAGTCGCCGCGCTACTGGCGCCCCGAGGGGCAGGCGGCCTGGCTGGCGCGGCAGACCGGCACCGTGGTGCTGGCCGGCGGCGGCCGGACCGCCGCCGGTCCGCTGCTGCTCGGCCGGCTCGGCGTGGATCTGCTCGCCGTCCACGACCGACTGCTGCCCAAGACCCGCGGGCTGCACGCGCGAGGCTTCGCGAGCGCGCTGGTCCGGGTGACCGGCTCGGCGCCCCTCACCGTCACCAGCTGCCATCTGAGCCTGGACGCCGAGGAGCGGTACGGCCAGTTCGAGCTGCTGCTCGACCAGCTGAGGTTCGCCGAACTCGGCGTCGTGGCAGGGGACTTCAATGAGCACCCGGACGGCACCGGCTGGCAGCTGCTGGCCGGCCGGCTGCAGGACGGCCACCTCGCGGCGCCCTGGGGTGGCACCTTCACGTCCGTCCCGGAGAACCCCTACCAGCGGATCGACGCCGTCTTCGCCACCCCCGGCGTCCGGGTGCTCGCCTGCGGAGTGCCGCACGGTCTGCCAGGCGTGACCGAGGCCGATCTGCGGGCCGCCACCGACCACCTGCCGGTGCTCGCCGTCCTGGAACTCCCGGCCGGCTGACCGCCGGGGCCGGGGGCCGCTCCGTCGCCGTGCCGGCACCGGTGCCGCCCGTGCGCCCCCGCGCGCTGGTGAACTTCCGGTCCTCCTGGGGTTCAGCCGATCTGAACAATCGTCATGTACGGGGCATTTCACACCGGTTGGCGGCGAAATTTCAGTGGTGACCTGCCGTCGACGGTCCCAGGGGTGGTATTTGTGTGAAGATCGATCCGGTGATGGGGGCTGTGGTCCTTCCACATCGCTGATCGGCGTGCCAGAAAACGGGGGCTTTGGCGTGATGAACGCAGATATCGGCAGGCGACCGCCGGACACCGAGGTGTCACCGGAGCTGACGCGCGCGACCGCGCCCGCGTCGGCCTGACCACCGGACGCGCGCCGCTCCAGGCGCCGTCCCCCGCTGCCCGACGGCGACGTACTCCCTCGGGCCGCCGTACGGCGATTCCGCACACCCCGCTCCGGCCGGCCCGGTCCGCATGCCCGGGCATCGGTCCGTCCGGGCGGGTACGCCCATGCCGTCGCCCCCCGATCCCCTCTCCCACCTCTGACCAAAGGTGATCGACAGATGCAGCTCAAGCGTCCACGTGCCGCGTGGATGACCAGCCTCCTCACCACCACCACCGCCGGCCTGCTGATCCTCGGCACGGTGCCCGCCGGTGCCGTCGCGGGCGACCCGGTGGCCGACGGCGGCTACTCCTTCTCGGCCAAGCTCGACATCGGCGAGGGCAAGCGCTCCTGCTCCGCGGCCCTGATCAATCCCACCTGGCTGATCACCGCCGCCAGCTGCTTCGCCGCCGACCCGGCCAACCCCTCGACCGTGACCGCCGGACGGCCGGCGGACAAGACCGTCGCCACCGTCGGCCGCGCCGACCTGGGCGGCACGGCCGGGAAGTCCGTCGAGGTGGTCGACCTCAAGCCCCGCGCGGACCGCGACCTCGTGCTGGCCCGGCTGGCCAGCCCGGTCTTCGGCGTCACCCCGGTGGCGCTCGCCACCGCCGCCCCGGCGGTCGGCGACACGCTGCGCGCCACCGGCTACGGCCGCACCGGCGACGAGTGGGTGCCGACCCGACTGCACAGCGCGGCCGTCACGGTGAAGTCCGCCGCGGCGACCACCGTCACCATCGCCCCCAAGGCCCCGGCCACCGGCGCGATCTGCAAGGGCGACACCGGCGGCCCGACCTTCAAGGAGAACGGCACCACCGCCGTCCTGGCGGGCGTCCACAGCCTCTCCTGGCAGGGCGGCTGCTTCGGCTCCACCGAGACCCGCACCGACGCGGTCGAGACCCGGGTCGACGACATCCGCCAGTGGATCGCCGACAGCTCCTCGACCGACCAGGCCCTGCTCGCGCCCGACACCAAGCTGGCCTCCGGCCAGACCCTCGCGGGCCGTGACCTGCAGCTGACCATGGGGTCGGACGGCAACCTGACCATCACCCACAAGGGCATCCCGAACGGCGTGATCTGGGCGACCGGCACCGGCGGCAACCCCGGCGCCTACGCCTGGCTGCAGCCCGACGGCAACTTCGTCGTCTACACGGCCGACAACCGGCCGATCTGGAACACCGCCACCTGGACCTCGGGGGGCAACTACCTGAGCCTCCAGGACGACGGCAACCTCGTCGTCTACAAGAAGGACGGCGGCCCGCTCGCGGGCAACGCGGTGTGGGGCTCCGGCTCGACCCGGATCGGGAACACCATCACCTCCGGCCAGCCGGTCTGGTCCGCGCAGTGGGCCGAGGCCAGGTCGACCGTGCTGATCATGCAGCGGGACGGCAACCTCGCCGTGTACCGCAAGAGCGACGGCGCCTACCTGTGGGGCACCGGCACGTACACCAGCACCTCCGGGTACTTCGTCATGCAGAGCGACGGCAACGCGGTCGTCTACCCGGCGGGCCAGGGCAACGGCGTCGGCTCGGTGTGGAACTCCGCCACCTGGTGGAGCGCGGGCGCGTTCATGAAGCTCCAGGACGACGGCAACCTCGTCATCTACAAGAAGGAGGGCGGCGAGGGCGTCGGCGGTGCGATCTGGAGCACCAACACCTTCGCCTGATCCACTCCGGTGGTGCCCCGCGTCCGCCGCTCCACGGCGGACGCGGGGCGTCCCGCAGGACCGGCCCCCCGCCTGCCCGGGCGACCGGGGGGAGGGGGCCGGGGCCGGCGTCAGACGACGGCGCCGCCGTGCGGGTCCTCCGGCTCGTCCTCGTCGCGCTCCTTCATCCGGGCCACCAGGGTGACGAAGCCGCCGAGGAAGGCGGTCACGCCGACCCAGGCCGGCCAGCCGGACACCTCGCGCCAGACCACCGCGTCGAACAGCAGCAGGGCCGGCCCGCCGAGCACCGCGAGCCAGGCGAACTTGGCGGTGACGTCGGCGGCGGGCAGCGGCGGCGGCTCCGGCGGGACGAAGTGACCCTCGTCCGTCTCCTCGGTCAGCTCGAAGTCGCGCGGTCCCGAGCCGGCGGCGGGCATCACCGGCCGGGTGGAGCGCGGCCGGGGCTGCGGCGCCAGGTCGGCGAGGTCGTCCGGGTCGGCGTGCCGGTCGGCGCCCTCCTTGAAGCCGCCCTTGACGTCGCCGCGCGCCCGGAGGTCCTCGACCTCGGGCCACTTCGGGTTGTTGAGGTCGACGGGGTCGTCGAACTGGGCGACCAGGGCGGCGAAGATCTCGTCCTGCTCGGCCTGGCTGCGCTCGGGCGCACGCCGCACCCGGGGCGGTTCCGGTGCCGGGGCGGCCTCCGCGGCCTCCCCGGTGGCGCCCCCGCCCTTCACGCCCTCGGCCTTCACGCCGTCCGCCTTCACCCCGTCGGCCTTGGCGGCCTCGGCCTTCGCGGCGTCCGCCTTCGTGTTCTCCGCGTCCTCGCGGGGCGCCTCGTCCTCGCCGCCCGCCGTGCTGCTCTCGTGCACTTCCGGCCCTTCAGCCTTGGTGATCGTCGGATTCGACCCGGGTGACGCCCGCCGCGTGTGCGGGAGCCAGCCGTCGGATGAAGTCCTGGCCGGCCGCGAATATTTCCGCCGCGTCGTGGTCCAGCGTCGCGACGTGGTAGCTGCGCTGGCACAACCGCTCCGTCACGTCGGTCGAGGATATCCGGGCCAGCACCAGTTCCGAGTTGGCCGGGGAGACCACGTGGTCCTGCGGACTGTGGAAGAGCAGCACCGGCTGGGTCACCTGCGGGAGCCGGCGCTGGACGTCCTTCCAGAGCCGGGCCAGCGACCAGGCCGCGTGCAGCGGCGTCCGGTCGTAGCCGACCTCGGCCGAGCCCGGCCGGGCGATGTCACCGGCGATCCCGGGCAGGCTCGGCACCAGGTGGCGCAGCACCGGGAGCAGCACGCTCGCGGGGTTGTCGGAACGCACGGACGGGTTGACCAGCACCAGTCCGGACACCACCGGGCCGTGCAGCGCGGCCAGCCGCAGGGCCAGCGCCCCGCCCATCGACAGCGCGAGGACGAAGACCCGCTCGCACTCGGCGGCCAGCGCCAGCAGCTCCCGCTCGACCTCCGCGTACCAGTCCTCCCAGCGGGTGACCTGCATGTCCTGCCAGCGGGTGCCGTGGCCGGGCAGCAGCGGCAGCGAGACGGTGAACCCGGCCGCCGCGAGCTCCTCGGCCCACGGGCGCAGCGACTGCGGCGAGCCGGTGAACCCGTGGCAGAGCAGGACGCCCACCGGCCCGCCCCGGTGGCGGTACGGTTCGGCACCGGGCAGCAGCGGCATGACGGGCTCCTTCGCGGGCGGCGGCGCGTTGGCACGGGGTACGGCGGAACGGCGGGCTGCGGAAACCGCATCGTCCCACGCGCCCGCACGCGTCGTACACCCCGTGCCGGACCTGCCGGACACCCCGGCGGGGCGGGGCGGGGCGCGGGCGGTGGCCGCGGGGCATTAGGATCGACCGGTCCGCATAACAGGAGGCCCGGGTTGTTCTACCGACTGATGAAGATGATCGTCGCGCCACTGCTTCGGATCTTCTTCCGGCCGTGGATCGAGGGTGAGGAGAACATCCCCACCGAGGGTGCCGCGATCATCGCGAGCAACCACCTCTCCTTTTCGGACTCCTTCTTCTTCCCCGCGCTGATCAAGCGGCGGGTGACCTTCATCGCCAAGGCGGAGTACTTCAACACGCCGGGCCTGAAGGGCAAGCTGACGGCGGCCTTCTTCAAGGGCGTCGGCCAGCTGCCGGTGGACCGCTCGGGCGTGCGCGGCGCCGGCGAGGCGGCGATCCGCAGCGCCATCGCGGTGCTGGAGCGCGGTGAGCTGTTCGGCGTCTACCCGGAGGGCACCCGCTCGCCCGACGGCAAGCTGTACCGCGGCAAGGTCGGCGGTCTGGCCCGCGTCGCGCTGGCCACCGGGGCTCCGGTGATCCCGGTCGCGATGATCGACACCGAGAAGGTGCAGCCGCCCGGCCAGGTCGTCCCCAACTTCGGTACCCGTCCCGGTATCCGGATCGGCCGCCCGCTGGACTTCTCCCGCTACCACGGCATGGAGAACGACCGCTTCATCCTCCGTTCGGTGACGGACGAGGTGATGTACGAGATCATGCGGCTCTCCGGCCAGGAGTACGTGGACATCTACGCGACCGCCGCCAAGCGGCAGATCGCCGACGACAAGAAGCGCGCCGACGCCGAGCGCAAGGCCGTCCAGAAGGCCGAGCAGGCCGCCGCCAAGGCTGAGAAGGCCGAAGCGGAGAAGGCCCAGAAGGCCGCTGAGCAGGACCAGAAGGAGAGCGGGCCGGCCTAGGGCGACGAGCCCTGGGCCACGCCCGCCCGGGGGAGGGGCGCGGAGATGACGGACGGCAGCAGAGCCGGGGCGGTCGGCGGAGCGGTCGCGGCCGGCGGCATGTCCGTCGAACTGCCGCTCTGGCGGGCCATCTCGTTCTTCCGGGTGCTCGCGCTCTGCTACGCGGTGCTGCGCTACCTCAACTCCTACCTGGAGTTCCTGCACCCCGTCGCCGGCTGGATCTACCTCGGCGCGCTGACGCTGTGGACGCTGGCCAGTACCCGTGCCTTCGCCGGACCGCAGCGCTGCACCTGGTACGTGCTCGGCACCGACCTCACCCTCGTCGTCACCGGCATCGTGATGAGCGGGCTGATCGACGACCCGGCCCGGATCGGCCACGGCGCGCCCACCCTGCCCACCATCTGGGCGGCCGGCACCGTCCTGGGCTTCGCGGGCCGGGGCGGCTGGCGCTGGGCGGCGGCGGCCGGGTCGGTCATCGGCGTGGCCAACATCCTCGGTCACGGCGGTCCGACCGGCGACAACATCCACAACATCGTGCTGCTGATGGTGGCCGGTTGCGCGATCGGTTACGTCATCGAACTCGCCCGCGCCAGCGAGGCGACGCTGACCCGGGCGCTCCAGGTCGAGGCCGCGAACCGGGAGCGCGAGCGGCTGTCCCGGGACATCCACGACGGGGTGCTCCAAGTGCTCGCCCTGGTCCAGCGCCGCGGCGGCGAGCAGGGCACCGGCCGGGGGGCGGACTTCGCCGAGCTCGGCCGGCTGGCCGGCGAGCAGGAGCGCGCGCTGCGGGCCCTGATGAGCGGCGGCCCGCTGCCCGCCCAGCGTGCGCCGCTGGAGCCGCAGGACCTCCGCACCCTGCTCGGCCCCTACGCGGACGAGCGGATCACGCTCTCCGCCCCCGGCACCCCGGTGCTGCTGCCCGGACCGGAGGCCGGCGAGCTGGCCGCCGCCGTCGGCGCCGCGGTGGACAACGTCCGCCGGCACGCCGGGCCCGGGGCGCACGCCTGGATCCTGTTGGAGGACGAGCCGCAGGCCGTCACGGTCAGCGTCCGCGACGACGGTCCGGGCTTCCCGCCCGGCCGGCTCGGTGAGGCGGAGCGGGCGGGCCGGCTCGGCGTCTCGCAGTCGATCCGCGGCAGGCTGCTGGACCTCGGCGGCACGGCCGAGCTGTACTCGGTGCCCGGCGAAGGTGTCGAGGTCGAACTGCGCGTCCCCAGGAAGGGTGCTGATGACTGATCAGTCGACGGCCGGCCGGTCGCCGGACCGGCCGGTCCGGGTCATGGTGGTGGACGACCACCCGATGTGGCGCGACGCCGTCTCGCGCGATCTCGCCGAGGCCGGGCTGGACGTGGTGGCCACCGCCGGGGACGGCGAGGAGGCCGTCCGCCGGGCCCGGGCCTGCGCCCCGCAGGTGGTGGTGCTGGACCTCAACCTGCCCGGCCTGTCCGGCGCCGAGGCGTGCCGTCAGGTGGTCGCCCAGGACCCTTCGGTGCGCGTCCTGGTGCTCTCCGCGAGCGGTGAGCACGCGGACGTGCTGGAGGCGGTGAAGTCCGGTGCGACCGGCTACCTGGTGAAGTCGGCCGGCCGCGAGGAACTGCTGGACGCGGTGCGCCGGACCGCCGTCGGCGACGCGGTCTTCACCCCGGGCCTGGCCGGCCTGGTGCTCGGCGAGTTCCGCCGGCTGGCGGCCGAGCCCGCCGCCGCGACGGCCCCCGCCGCCCCGCAGCTGACCGCGCGGGAGACCGAGGTGCTGCGGCTGGTCGCCAAGGGCCTGTCCTACCGGCAGATCGCCGACCGGTTGGTGCTCTCCCACCGCACGGTGCAGAACCACGTCCAGAACACCCTCGGCAAGCTCCAGTTGCACAACCGGGTCGAGCTGGTCCGGTACGCGATCGAGCAGGGTCTGGACGACGAGATCTGACCCGACCGCCGCGGTGGTCCGGGTGGGGCGTGCCGTCCGGCGCGCCCCACCCGGGGCCTCTGCCGGGGGCTCAGCCGCGGATGCCGGCGGCCGCCCGGAGCAGCTCGGCGACGATCCCGACGCCGTCCCGGGTGAGCACCGACTCCGGGTGGAACTGCAGGCCGGCGAAGCCGGGGCCGCGCAGCGCGTGGACGTCGCCGGTCAGTTCGTCCCGGGAGACCTCGACGCCCTCGGCGGCGAGCCGGGCGGCGTCCTCGTCCGAGCAGCGCGCGGTGAAGGTGTTGTAGAAGCCCACCGTCTGCCGGGCGCCGAAGAGTTCGACCGTCTCCTGCGCGCCCTGGTGGGGTACCGCCTTGCGGGCCAGCGGCAGGCCGAGCACCTCCGCGAGCAGCTGGTGGCTCAGGCAGACGGCGAGCAGCGGCGCGGTGCGGGCGCCGGAGCGGACGGCGGCGAGCGCGTCGGCGACGATCGGGCGCAGCACGGCCATCTTGGGGTCGTCGGCGGCGGCCGGGTCGCCCGGGCCGGGGCCGAGCACCAGCGGGCCGGGGTGGGCGGCGACCCGCTCGCGCAGGCCGGACTCGTCGAACCGGACCACGCTGACCCGGTGCCCGAGCGAGGTCAGCAGGTGGGAGAGCATCGAGGTGAAGGTGTCCTCGCCGTCCACCACCAGGGTCGGCTCGGCCCGGGTGACCCGGGCCGGCTCCTGCATCCGCAGCCAGAACGGGGCGAGGTCGGCGCGCCGGGCGTCCAGCGCGGCCTGGACCCGGTGGTCGTCGCCGAGCCGCGGGCCGGTGGGGTTCGGCACCCGGGCGGCGGCCGGGCGGGCGCCGATCGCGGTGAGCACTCCGGCGGCCTTGGCGTGGGTCTCGGCGACCTCGGACTCCGGATCGGAGTGGCGGACCAGGGTCGCGCCGACCCGGACCACCAGCCGGCCGGTGGCCGGGTCGATGTCGGCGGTGCGGATGCAGATCGGGGAGTCCAGCTGCTGGCCGCCGCTGGCCGAGCGGCCGATCAGGGCGAGGGCGCCGGCGTAGTAGCCGCGCCCGCCGCGCTCGTAGCGGCTGATCACCCGGGTGGCGTTCTGGACCGGGCTGCCGGTGACGGTGGCGGCGAACATGGTCTCCTTCAGCACCTCCCGGACGTCCAGCGAGGTGCGCCCGCGCAGCTCGTACTCGGTGTGCGCGAGGTGGGACATCTCCTTCAGCCGGGGGCCGAGCACCTGGCCGCCGAGGTCGCCCACGGTGCACATCATCTTGAGTTCCTCGTCGACCACCATGGTGAGCTCCTCCAGCTCCTTGGGGTCGCGGAGGAAGGCGAGCAGCGAGTCGATGTCGGAGCCGGCGGCCGGATAGCGGTAGGTGCCGGAGATCGGGTTCATCACGACGGTGCCGCCGCTCTGCCGGACGTGCACCTCGGGGGAGGCGCCGACCAGGACGCGTTCCCCGGTGTGCACCAGGAAGGTCCAGTAGGCGCCGCGCTCCTGTTCGAGCAGCCGGCGGAAGAGCGTCAGCGCGAGCGCGGGGGAGTAGTCCTCCAGGGTGGCGGTGAAGTCGCGCCGGATCACGAAGTTGGCGCCCTCGCCGCGTCCGATCTCGTCCCTGATCACCCGGCGCACGATGTCGGCGTACTCCTGGTCGTCGATGTCGAAGGCGCCGTCGGTCAGCGCGACCGGTACCCGCGGGAGCGCCGGGAGCAGCTCGGCCAGCGGGAGGGCGTACTGCTCGGTCACCGCGAGGGCCTGCAGCGGGGTGGCGTCGTCCACCGCCTCGAAGCCGCGCTCGCGGATCTGCCGGAACGGGACGAGCGCGAGCAGGTCGTGCACCGGGCCGTCGGCCGGCACGCCGTCGCGCACCGGCAGGTCGGCGAGGCGTTCGTGACTGTCGACGGTGCCCAGCAGCACCTCGACGGTGTCCGGGGCGAGCCGGGGGGCGCGGCGGTGCAGCAGGGCGAAGGCCGGGGCGTCGGGGCCGGTGAGGCGGGCGAGCAGGTCGGCTGCGGTGGTCACGGTGGCGGCTTCCTTCCGGGGAGGGCGGGGTGTGGTGCTCGGGGTTCCGCTCCCGGGAGGGCCGTCCGCGCAAACGCCGACGGCCGCCCCGAGGGGCGGCCGTCGTGTTCGTCTAGGAACGCGGGATCTGTGGGCCACCCAAGGGGTCGACCCACCACCAGGAGGAGGTGTGCGGCGCGTTCATGGGTCGAGAGTAGCGGATCCGGCGGGCGGCGTGAGACGCCTCACACGATTGTCCACCACGCGTCTCACCCAGCGAGCGGCGGTCACAAATCGGTTGTCCCACCCCGTAGCCTTGCCGTGTGACCGTGACGAATCCCCACCCCTGGCAGTCCCTGCCCGCGGCGCAGCAGCCTGAATGGCCGGACCACGAGGCTCTGCGCAAGACCCTTGCGGAGCTCGCCTCCTATCCGCCGCTCGTCTTCGCCGGCGAGTGCGACCAGCTGCGCGCCCGGCTCGGTGCCGTCGCGCGTGGTGAGGCGTTCCTCCTGCAGGGCGGTGACTGCGCCGAGGCCTTCGACGGTGTCTCGGCCGAGCACATCCGCAACAAGCTGAAGACCCTGCTGCAGATGGCCGCCGTACTCACGTACGCCGCTTCCGTCCCCGTGGTGAAGGTCGGCCGGATCGCCGGCCAGTACTCCAAGCCGCGTTCCAAGTCGACCGAGACCCGCGACGGCGTGACCCTGCCGGTCTACCGCGGCGACTCGGTGAACGGCTTCGACTTCACCCCCGAGTCCCGCAACCCGGACCCGGAGCGCCTGAAGCGGATGTACAACGCCTCCGCCGCGACGCTCAACCTGGTCCGCGCCTTCACCACCGGTGGGTACGCCGACCTGCGCCAGGTGCACGCCTGGAACCAGGACTTCGTGCGCAACTCGCCGGCCGGCCAGCGCTACGAGCAGCTCGCCCGCGAGATCGACAACGCGCTGGCGTTCATGAACGCCTGCGGCGTGGCGCCGGAGGAGTTCAGGACCGTCGAGTTCTACTCCTCGCACGAGGCGCTGATCCTCGACTACGAGACCGCGCTGACCCGGGTGGACTCGCGGACCGGCGAGCTGTACGACGTCTCCGGCCACATGGTCTGGATCGGTGAGCGGACCCGTCAGCTGGACCACGCGCACATCGAGTTCGCGTCCAAGATCCGCAACCCGATCGGGGTGAAGCTCGGCCCGACCACCTCGGTCGACGAGGCGCTCACCCTGATCGAGAAGCTGGACCCGGAGCGCGAGCCCGGCCGGCTCACCTTCATCACCCGGATGGGCGCGGGCAAGATCCGCGAGCACCTGCCCACCCTGGTGGAGAAGGTCACCGCCTCCGGCGCGCAGCCGGTCTGGATCTGCGACCCGATGCACGGCAACACCTTCGAGGCCTCCAGCGGCCACAAGACCCGCCGCTTCGACGACGTGCTCGACGAGGTCAAGGGCTTCTTCGAGGTGCACCGCGGACTGGGCACCCACCCGGGCGGCATCCACGTGGAGCTGACCGGCGACGACGTCACCGAGTGCGTCGGCGGCGGCGACGAGGTGCTGGTCGACGACCTGCACCAGCGCTACGAGACGGCCTGCGACCCGCGGCTCAACCGCAGCCAGTCGCTCGACCTGGCCTTCCTGGTGGCCGAGATGTACCGCGGCGGCAACTGAGCCTTCGCGTCCCGGCGGGCCCCGCGGCCGGCCCCGATGTGACGAAAGCCCCTCCGGATTCGGGATTCCCGAGCCCGGAGGGGCTTTTTCCTGCCCGGATCGCCGGGTAAGGTGAGGCTTAGTGAGCTAAGGCATGCCTTAGTCAAGATCGATTCGAGCCAGTCGCCACGCCACCCCGGGAGAGCCGCGATGTACGTGTGCATGTGCCATGCGGTCACCGAGGCCCAGGTGAAGAAGGAGATCGACGCGGGTGCCAACACCCCGCGCCAGATCGCGCGGGGCTGCAGGGCCGGCACCGACTGCGGCTCCTGCGTGCGCCGGATCCAGGCGCTGCTCGGCGAGCACGGCGCGCGGCCCTGCCCGACCGCCCGGCTGGCGGCCAAGCTGGGGCTCGCCGACTCGGAGGCGGAGGCCGCCCCGCAGGGCGGTGCCCAGGCCCCGGCCGCGCTGCCGGTCCGGTCGCTGCGCGCGGCCTGAGGGCACGGCCGGGGGGTCAGGACTCCGGCTGCTCGATCAGCTGGGCCAGGTAGAGCGCCTCCCCGAGCTTCTCCAGCAGTTCCAGCTGGGTGTCGAGGTAGTCGATGTGGTGCTCCTCGTCGGCCAGGATGTCCTCGAAGATGTTCGCCGAGGTGACGTCGTTCTTGGCCCGCATCACCACGATCCCGCGCTTCAGCCGGTCGATCGCCTCGACCTCGACCTGCCGGTCGGCCTCGAACATCTCTTTGACGGTCTGGCCGATCCGGACGTGGAAGAGCCGCTGGTAGTTGGGCAGCCCGTCCAGGAAGAGGATCCGGTCGGTGAGGGTCTCGGCGTGCTTCATCTCGTCGAAGGACTCGTGGCGGGTGTACTTGGCGAGCTTCGTCCAGCCGAAGTTCTCCTGCATCTTCGCGTGCAGGAAGTACTGGTTGATGGCGGTCAGCTCGGCGGTGAGCTGCTCGTTGAGGAATTCGATGACCTCTGCGTCGCCCTTCATGGCGGTGCCTTCCTGCTTCGCGTCCGGGAATCACGGCCGTACCCACCGGCTGCACGCATCCTGGCACCGCGCCGGGGCGAAATTCCAGTAAGTTCACACTCAGTAGGACATGTGTCGGAATATCCGATTTGGGCGTTCAATGAGCCGTCCGGGCGGGGCGTGCGATGCCCGAAAGGGGCGTGCGTCGGGCGTTGTCCGCCGTCTGTCACCATGGAGCCATGGGTCAGTCCGAACAAGAACCACTTCCGCCGTCTGACCCGAGGCTCCCTCCGGGCCAGCGGACGCAACGCGGCTGGCCCGCCCTGCACTACGGGCCCGTGCCCCGCTTCAAGCCGCTGACCTGGGACTTCCAGGTGTTCGGTGCCACCGCCTCGGCGGAGAAGCACCGGTGGGACTTCGCCGGCTTCAACACGCTGCCCCGCACGACCGTCCGCGCCGACTTCCACTGCGTGACCAAGTTCTCGATTCTCGGCAGCGAGTGGACCGGCGTGTCGGCCTCCGTCGTGCTGGAGCGGGTGCCTCCGGCGCCCGGTGTCACCCATGTGATGGTCTGGGCCGAGTACGGCTACAGCGCCAACCTGCGGCTGGCCGACTTCGCCGACCCGGCGACGCTCTTCGCCACCCACCGCAACGGCGAGCCGCTCACCGCCGAGCACGGCTTCCCCGTCCGCCTGGTCGTCCCGCACCTCTACGCCTGGAAGGGGCCCAAGTGGGTGCGGGCGGTCGAGTACATGCGGGCGGACCGGCGCGGCTTCTGGGAGGAGCGCGGCTACCACAACCTGGCCGACCCGTGGCGCGAGCAGCGCTTCTCCTACCAGGAGGAGCCGGGCGACGGCCCGCTGCGGTAGCCGGGACGGGCGGGACGGTCAGGGCCGGATGTTCTGGTTCAGGTGGAACAGGTTGCCCGGGTCGTACCGCTGTTTCAGCTCCGCCAGGCGGGCGTAGTTGCCCCGGTAGTTGGCCTCGATCCGGTGCTGGTCGTCGTGGTCCATGAAGCCGATGTAGCCGCCCTCGTCGGAGTGCGGGGCGAGCGCGTCGTAGTAGTCGCGCACCCACGCGGTGTTCGCCGTGTCGTCGGCCGGGTCCGGCCAGACCCCGACGATCACGGTGGCGAAGGTCGCCTCCCGGTGCGCGAAGGCCGTCGCGGCGGCCGGCACCCGGTGGCAGGCGCCGTTGATCGGGTAGATGTGCACCGCCGAGTGGACCGTGGGCACCAGCGGGCCGTGCTCGGTGTGCACGGCGATCGCCCCGTCCGTCAGCTCGCTCGCGAAGACGCCCTTCCAGTACTGCTGGAGACCGGGCGGCAGCAGCGGGTCGAAGGCGGCCCCGAACGCCGGGTACGGCACCGGACCCACCCCCTCGGCGACCACCGGCGCCGCGTCCCGCAGCGGGGCCAGCACCGCCTCGGCCCGCTCCGGCGGCCCGGACCAGCACGGCACCAGCAGGATGAACGGGTCGCCGACCCGGTCCTCCGGGATGAACGGCAGCGGCGGCGCGAGGTGGAACCCGGGGAAGAGGCCCAGCTGCTCGGGGGCCTCCCGGACGTACTCGCGGTAGAACCGCAGCACCTCGGCCGCGTGCTCCAGCTCGTAGACGAACGGCCCGGCGACCACGTCCTTGACCGGGCTCAGCCGGTACTCGAAGGACGTCACCACGCCGAAGTTGCCGCCGCCGCCGCGCAGCGCCCAGAAGAGGTCCGGCTCCTGCTCCGCGCTCACCGTCCGGAACCTCCCGTCCGCGGTGACCACGTCGGCCGAGAGCAGGTTGTCGCAGCTCAGCCCGAGTCCCCGGGCGAGGTGGCCGAAGCCGCCGTTGAGGGTCAGCCCGGCGATGCCGGTGGTGGAGATGATCCCGCCGGTCACCCCGAGGCCGAAGGCGTACCCGGCGTCGTTGAGGTCGCCCCAGGTGACGCCGCCCTCGCAGCGGGCCGTCCGGCCCACCGGGTCGATCCGGACACCGCGCCGGTCGGCGAAGTCGATCACCAGGCCGTCGTCGCAGGTGCCGTAGCCGGGCGCGCTGTGGGCGCCGCCGCGCACCGCGAGCTCCAGCGCGTTCTCCCGGGCGAAGTCGACGGCGGCCATCACGTCCCCGGTGTTGGCCACCCGGACGACCGCCGCCGGCCGGCGGTCCACCATGCCGTTGTAGACCCGGCGGGCCTGCTCGTAGCCCTCGTCCGCGGGGGTGATCACCGCGCCCCGGACACGCTCCCTCAAGCCGTCGACGGCTGGTCCGCCCATCACGACCACATCCTCGGGTACCGGCCGCCGCGCAGCCCCGTCCGGAGATCCCGGCGCCGCAGCCCTCCTGACCGTGGCAGGCGGGGCCGGGCAGGCCTGGTTCCACGCTACGCCGGGTGACCCCAAGCCTGGGCAAAATCCTTAGAGGAAGGGGAAGTTGACCGTCACCACGGAGCGCTGCGGGCGGCGCTCGCCCGCCGCGGGGGACTGGCTGGAGACCTTGCCGGTGCCGAACAGGTTGACGCCGCTGCTCTGCATCGCGAAACCGGCGGCCTGCAGCGCCTTCGCCGCGTCGTCCTTGGACATCCCGGTGACGTCCGGGACGGGCACCATGCCCTTGCTGACCACCAGCGAGACCGGGGTGTTCTCCGCCACCTGCTGCCCGGCCACCGGCGAGCTGCTGATCACCGAGCCCTCCGGCACGGTGTCGTGGTACGTCTCGGTGACACTGCCGCGGGCGAGCTGGGCCCCGGCCAGGGCGGCGGCGGCCTGCTCGGCGGGCCGGCCCACCAGGTCGGGCACGGCGATCCGCTTCGGCCCCCGGGAGACGGTGACGGCGACGGTGTCGCTCTTGCGGGCCCGCGCGCCGACCCCGGGGTCGGTGGAGATGACCTGTCCGGCCGGGACGCTCTCGCTGTACACCTCGGTGAACCGCCCGTGCATCCCCGCGCCGTCCAGGACCCGCTGCGCCTCGGCGCGGTCCTTGCCGATCACGCCGGGCACCGTCGCGTACAGCGCGCCGGAGAGCGCGTAGGTGGTGCCGCCGACCAGCAGCACCACGGCCGTCAGGACGCTCGTCCAGATCAGCGGCTTGCGCGGGAGGCGGCGCCACCGGCCCGGGCGCCGGGTGCGCACCGGCGGCGGCTCGTCGTAGGGGCGCGGCTCGGTGAGCAGCTGCTCCATCACCTCCGGCGGGACGTCCAGCACACTGGTGCGCTCGACCGGGGGCGCCGCGACGGCCGGCCGGATCACCGAGGTCGGCTCGCTGGTCGGGTACCGCGGGCTGGGCCGGGTGGAGGCCGGCGGCTCGGCGTCCAGCTGGGTCGGGGTGAGCGCGCGGCGGACCCGCTGGAGGGCGGCCAGCAGCTCGACCGCGTCGTACGGGCGGGCCCGCGGGTCGCGCGCGCAGGCCCCGGCCACTATCGCGTCCAGTTCGGGGACGACGCTCGGCACGGTCAGCGAGGGCGCCGGGACGTCCTCGTGCAGGTGGCGGTACATGACCTGGACCGGGTTCTCGCCGGTGTGCGGGCGGTGGCCGGTGAGCATCTCGTACAGCAGGATGCCGGCCGCGTAGACGTCCACCCGCTGGTCCGTCCCGGCGCCGGGACGGATCTGTTCGGGGGCCAGGTAGGAGACGGTGCCGAGGACGGTGCCGGTGGTCGCGGTGCCGGAGCTCGCCGCGCCGTCGCCAGCGTTCAGTACCCGGACCAGGCCGAAGTCGGCGACCTTGACCAGGCCGCCGTCGGTGATCAGCACGTTCTCCGGCTTGACGTCGCGGTGCACCAGGCCGGCCCGGTGGGCGGCGCCGAGTGCGGCGAGCACCGGCTCCAGGATGTCCAGGGCGGCCCGGATGGACAGGGCACCCCGGTCGCGGAGCAGGTCGCGCAAGGTCCCGCCGGGCACGTACTCCATCGCGAGGAACACGTTGGCGCCGTCCGCGCCCTGGTCGAAGACATTGACCACATTGGGGTGCGCGAGCCGGGCCACCGCCTTGGCCTCGCGGATGAACCGGCCGGTGAAGTCCTGGTCGCCGGCGAGCGAGGGGTGCATCACCTTGACCGCCACGACCCGGTCGAGCCGGGTGTCGGTGCCCCGGTAGACGGTGGACATCCCGCCGGCCGCGATGCGCTCCTCGACCCGGTACCGGCCGTCGAGCAGAGTACCGATCAGCGGGTCGTGCAGTGCCATGTCCACCTGGCGAGTCTAGGGCCCGGGGCCGGTACCGGCCCCGGGAGACACCGCTCCCGGGGCGGTCTGTGCCCGGCCTGTGACACCGCCGGGGCGCCGCCGGCTCAGAACGCCGGGCGCTCGCGGGTGTCCAGATCGGCCCGCCCGGCCATCGCCGAGGAGGCCTCGGCGTGGAAGCGGCGCGGGATCCGGCCGGCCCGGTGGGCGAGCCGGCCGGCCTCGACGGCGTGCCGCATCGCGTCGGCCATCAGCACCGGCTCCTGGGCCCGGGTCACCGCCGAGGCCAGCATCACCGCGGCGCAGCCCAGCTCCATCGCCAGGGCCACGTCCGAGGCGGTGCCGGCGCCCGCGTCCAGGATCACCGGGACGCGGGCGCTCTCCACGATCAGCTGGAAGTTGTGCGGGTTGCGGATGCCCAGGCCGGAGCCGATCGGTGAGCCCAGCGGCATGATCGCCGCACAGCCGACGTCCTCCAGCTTCCGGGCCAGCACCGGGTCGTCGTTGGTGTAGGGGAGGACGGTGAAGCCGTCGTCGACCAGCGTCTCGGCCGCGTCCAGCAGCTCGATCGGGTCGGGCAGCAGGGTCCGTTCGTCGGCGATGACCTCCAGCTTCACCCAGTCGGTGCCGAGCGCCTCGCGGGCCAGCCGGGCCGTCAGCACGGCCTCGCCGGCGGTGTAGCAGCCGGCCGTGTTGGGCAGCACCCGGATGCCGTTGCGGGTCAGCACGTCCAGCACGGAACCCTGGGTGGTGGCGTCGACCCGGCGCATCGCCACGGTGGTCAGCTCGGTGCCGGAGACCCGCAGCGCCTGCTCCAGGACCTCCAGGCTGGGGGCGCCGCCGGTGCCCATGATCAGGCGCGAGCCGAAGGCCGTCCCGGCGATGGCGAACACGTCGTCGGCCATGGTCAGCCCCCCTGGACGGCGGTGAGGATCTCGACCCGGTCGCCCGCGGCCAGCCGCGTCAGGGGCCAGGAACCGCGCGGCACCACGGCCTCGTTGAGCGCGGCGGCGACACCGGAGTTGGCCCGGCTGAGGGTGGTCACCACCTCGGCCAGGGTGGTGGCGGCGGGTACCCGTCGGGGTTCGCCGTTGACGGTGAGTTCGATCTCGCTCATGCGGGGACCTTCGTGGTGAAGCGGGTGGGGGAGAACGGCTCGGCGAGCGCGGGCGTGCTGCCGGTGGCCAGGTACTCGGCGACCAGGTCGGCCGTCACCGGGGTGAGCAGGACGCCGTTGCGGTAGTGGCCGGTGGCGGCGACCAGACCGGGCAGGGCGGTCGGCCCGAGCAGCGGCGCGTTGTCCGGCGAGCCCGGGCGCAGCCCGGCGGAGGTCTCCACCAGCGGCAGCTCGGTGATACCGGGGACCACCTCGTGGGCGTCGCGCAGCAGCTCGTACACCCCGCCGGCGGTGACGGTGGTGTCGTAGCCCTGCTCCTCGCTGGTCGCGCCGATCACCAGCTCGCCGTTCTCCCGCGGTACCAGGTAGAGGTGCTGGCCGCGCACCACCGCGCGGACGTTGCGGGAGAGGAACGGGCGGTAGGCCGGGGGGATCCGCAGCCGCAGGATCTGGCCCTTCACCGGGCGGATCGCCGGCAGCACGCCCTCGGGCAGGCCGGGCAGCAGATGGCTGCGGGGGCCGGCCGCGAGCACGGTCCGGTCGGCGGTCAGGGTCCGCGCGTCGCCCAGCCGGACGCCGACGGCCCGGCCGTCCTCGACCAGCAGCTCGGTGGCCTCGGCGCGGTGCAGCCGGACGCCCGCCCGCTCACAGGCGAGGACCAGGGCCTTGGCCAGCCGACGGCCGTCCACCTGGTGGTCCTCGGTGACGTGCAGGCCGCCGCGCACGCCCGGGGCGAGCATCGGCTCCAGCTTGCGGGCCTCCCGGCCGGTCAGCCACCGCGAGTCGAGGCCGAGCCGCCGGTGGAAGGCGTGCAGCTCGCGCAGCTCCTCGCGGTCGTCGGAGTCGAGGGCGACGGCCAGGGTGCCGCACCGGCGGTAGCCGGTGTCCTGGCCGCCGGAGGCCTCGGTGAGCTCGGCGGCGAAGGCCGCGTAGCGCTCGTTGGAGGCCATGCCGAGGCGCAGCAACGGCTCCTCGCCGTACTGGAGCTCGGTCACGGGGGCGAGCATGCCGGCCGCGACCCGGGCGGCGCCGCCGCCCGGGTCCGGGTCGACCACCGCGATGTCCCGCAGCCCCAGCCGGGCCGCCCGCCAGGCGACGGCGAGGCCGATGATGCCGCCGCCGACGACCAGCACGTCGGCGTGGGTTCCTGCTGCCAAGCGTGTCAAAGTCGCTGCTCTCCCTTCGCCGGTATGACCCGGATCAGGTTCGGACGGTCGCAGGCCGTGTCAGCCCGCCTCTCAGCCCGGTCCGCCGGGCTCCCGTGATGGTGCCCCCACCATAACTCCGGGGGTCATCGCCGCTGAAGGCGCGTACGAGGGGTGGACGGCGGGGTGGGCGGCGGGGCCGGGGTGGGGTGGCGGACGGCCCTCCGGCGCCCCCGGCGGGCGCCAGTACAGTGACGGGCGTGGCAGAGCTGAGCGGGACGGATCAGGCGGTCGTGGTCGGGGCGGGGCTGGCCGGGGCGCACTGCGCCGCGGGCCTGCGGCAGGGCGGGTGGCGGGGGCGGATCGTCCTGGTCGGCGAGGAGCCGCACCCGCCGTACGACCGGCCGCCGCTCTCCAAGGAGGTGCTGCTCGGCAAGGCCGACGCCACCCCGCTCGACCTGGACTTCGCCCGGCTGGGCGTCGAGCTGCTCACCGGCCGCCGCGCCACCGGGCTCACCCCCGGCGTGCTGCGCACCGACGGCGGGGACCTGCCGTACGACTCCCTGGTGATCGCCACCGGCGCGGCCCCGCGCGCCCTGCCCGGAGCCGAGCGGGCCCACCTGCTGCACACCCTGGACGACGCGCTGGCGCTGCGTGCCCTGCTCCGCCCGGGCCTGCGCCTGGTGCTGGTCGGCGCCGGCTGGATCGGCGCCGAGGTGGCCACCGCCGCCCGGGCGGCCGGGTGCGAGGTCACCGTCGTGGAGGCCGGCCCGGCGCCCGTCCCCGGCGTGCTGCCGGCCGGGATCGGCCACGCGATGGCGGCCTGGTACGCGGAGGCCGGCGTGGAGCTGCGCTGCGGGGTGGGGGTCGCCGCGGTCGAGGCCGGCGCGGTGCTGCTGGCGGACGGCTCCCACCTGCCCGCCGACGAGGTCGTGGTCGGCATCGGGGCCCGCCCGGCCACCGGCTGGCTGGCCGGCTCCGGAGTCGCGCTGGACGAGGCCGGCGCCGTCCTGGTGGACGAGCGGCTGCGCACGAACCTGCCCGGCGTCTACGCGGCCGGCGACTGCGTGAGCTACCCGTCGGTCCGGGCCGGCGCCCGGTTGACCGTCCAGCACTGGGACCACGCGCTGCAGTCCGGCGGGGCGGCCGCCGCCGCCGTGCTCGGCGCGGACCTGCCGTACGACCCGGTTCCGTACTTCTGGTCGGAGCAGTTCGGTCGGATGGTTCAGTACGCCGGGCGGCACGGCGAGGGCGAACAGCTGATCCGGCGCGGCTCCCCGCAGGACCCGTCCTGGGCGGTGCTGTGGCTGCGCGACGGCGTGCTGAGGGCCCTGCTGACCGTGGACCGCCCGCGCGATCTCACCCAGGGCCGCCGGCTGGTCGAGCGCGCCGCGGTGCTCGATCCGGTCCGGGCGGCGGACCCGGCGGTGGCGCTGAAGTCGGCCGTCGCGGGGTAGTCCGGACGGACGCCTGGTGCGCGGCGGGCCGTGGAGGTGGCAGTCTGGTGACGTGAGTGAGATCGAAAGCAAGATTGAGTCCCTGGTCACCGAGTGGATGTACCTGCCCGACATCTCGGAGCAGTGGGGGGTCCGGGTCACCGAGGTGCGTGACCTGGTCAAGCACGGCGGGCTGATCGCCGTCCGGCGCGGTCCGAACAAGTCGCTCCAGGTACCGGCCGCGTTCATCGACGGCCCGGGGCTGGTCAAGCACCTGTCCGGCACGCTGACGGTGCTGCGCGACTGCGGGTACAACGACGTGGAGATCCTGGAGTGGCTCTTCACCGAGGACCCGTCGCTGCCCGGCAGCCCGATCCAGGCGCTTCAGGAGAACCGCGGCACCGAGGTGAAGCGCCGCGCCCAGGCGATGCTGATCTGATGGCGGCGGACACACCGCGCCGGCGGCTCGCCGACGCCCGGCTGTACCTCTGCACCGACGCCCGCCGCGAACAGGGAGACCTCGCGGACTTCCTGGACGCGGCGCTGGCCGGCGGGGTGGACATCGTCCAGCTCCGCGACAAGGGCTTGGAGGCCAAGCAGGAGCTGGCGGCCCTGGAGGTCTTCGCCGACGCCTGCCGCCGCCACGGGAAGCTGCTCGCCGTCAACGACCGCGCCGACGTCGCGCACGCGGCCCGGCCGGACGTGCTGCACCTCGGGCAGGACGACCTGCCGGTGCTGGCCGCCCGGGCGATCCTCGGCGGGGACGTGCTGATCGGGCGCTCCTGCCACGCCGAGTCCGAGGTGGACGCGGCGGTCGCCGAGCCCGGTGTGGACTACTTCTGCACCGGCCCGGTCTGGCCCACCCCGACGAAGCCGGGCCGCCACGCGCCCGGCCTCGGCCTGGTCTCCTACGCGGCGGGGCGGACCACCGACCGGCCGTGGTTCGCCATCGGCGGCATCGGCCTCGACAACCTGGACGAGGTGCTGGCGGCCGGTGCGAGCCGGGTCGTGGTGGTGCGCGCCATCACGGCGGCGGACGACCCGAAGGCGGCGGCCGCCGCCTTCGCCCGGCGGTTGCGCGCGCTCTGACCGGACGGCCGCCGCCGTCCCCGGTACTTCCCGGTCCGCCCGTTTTCGGACAGGTGGATCAGTACTTGCGGACGGTGGCGGCCTCGGCCAGCGCCAGCAGCACCTCGCGGGCCCGCTCGTCGGCCAGCGGCGCCGCCGCCAGCGCGGCCAGCGACTGCCGCATCAGCTCCTCGATCCGCCGCTCCACCCGCTCGGGCGCGCCGCTGCGCCCGACCAGCTCGCGCAGCCGGGCCACCTCCTCGGGTGCCAGGTCCGGCGCGCCGAGCCGTTCGTCCAGGTGACGGGCGTCGGCGGCGGGCAGCCCCCGCATCGCGTGCGCGACCAGCAGCGTCCGCTTGCCCTCGCGCAGGTCGTCGCCGGCGGGCTTGCCGGTGACCGCGGGGTCCCCGAAGACGCCGAGCAGGTCGTCCCGCAGCTGGAACGCCTCGCCCAGCGGCAGGCCGAACGCCCCGTACGCCTCGACCAGCTCCGGACCGGCGCCCGCCAGCAGCGCGCCGACCTGCAACGGCCGCTCGATCGTGTACTTGGCCGACTTGTAGTGCAGCACGGTCTGCGCCCGGTCCAGCGCGCCCTCGTCGGTGGAGTCGCCGGCGACCGGCTCCAGGACGTCCAGGTACTGGCCGACCATGACCTCGGTGCGCATCAGGTCGAACGCCGGCTTGGCGGCCAGCACGGCGGCCGGCTCCAGTCCCGAGCGCAGGAACAGCTCGTCGCACCAGATCAGCAGCAGGTCACCGAGCAGCACCGCCGCCGAGGCGCCGAACTGCTCGCGGTCGCCGCGCCAGCCGCTCGCGCGGTGCAGCGCCTCGAAGCGCCGGTGGACGGAGGGCAGGCCGCGCCGGGTGTCGCTGCGGTCCATCAGGTCGTCGTGGACCAGCGCGCTGGCCTGCAGCAGCTCCAGGGCGGCCGCGGCGTGCGCGATGCCCTCGCCGCGGCCGCTGCCGCCGGCGCCGCGCCAGCCCCAGTAACAGAACGCCGGGCGCAGCCGCTTGCCACCGTCCAGCAGGAAGTCCCGCAGTGCCTCGACGGCGGGTGCCAGCTGCGGGGAGATCTTCCCCAGCAGGGCCGACTGGCCGTCCATGAACCCCGCGAGGGCGGCGTTGACGCGCTCGCGCACGTCCTCCACGTCAATCGGGTTGGCCGGCCGGTTGCTGGACGAGGTCACGATGAGGCTCCGGAGGTTTCGCTGGGGGTGCGGCAAGCGTAGCCGGACGGACGCGAACAGCTGTACGGACGCGACTCCGACGCCCCCGCGGGTGGAAAGCGGAACGCTGTCCGTCGATTGTCTCAATAGCTGGAACCGAGTTGTCCGTGCCCTTCGACCGACGGTTAACCTGCCAGCATGGCACTCGGCATCGCTACCACCAGAACAGACCGCGCGTCGACGGTCCGCGAGCTGCTGGCGGCCGGCAAGCGGTCCTTCTCCTTCGAGTTCATGCCCCCGCGTACCGAGGTCGGTGAGCAGCGCCTCTGGGACGCCATCCGCCGCCTCGAACCGCTCGACCCCAACTTCGTCTGCATGACGTACGGAGCCGGCGGCTCCTCGCGCGAGCGGACGGTCAACATGGTCGGCCGGATCGCCACCGAGACCACTCTGACCCCGGTGGCCCACCTGACCGCGGTGGACCACTCGGTCGCCGAGCTGCGCAACATCATCGGCCAGTACGCCGACCAGGGTGTCCGCAACGTCCTCGCCGTGCGCGGCGACCCGCCCGGCGACCCGACCGGCGAGTGGGTCAGCCACCCGGACGGTGTCACCTACGCCTACGAGCTGGTGGAGCTGATCAAGGGGATCGGCGACTTCTGCGTCGGCGTCGCCGCCTCGCCGAACATGCACCCGCGTTCGACCGACTGGGACGAGGACATCCGGCACTTCGTGGCGAAGTTCCGCTCCGGGGCCGACTACGCGATCACCCAGATGTTCTTCGAGGTCGACGACTACCTGCGGCTGCGCGACCGGGTCGCGGCCGCCGGCTGCGAGGCGCCGATCATCCCGGAGATCATGCCGGTCACCAACGCCAAGCAGCTGGAGCGCTTCCCGCAGCTCAGCGGGTCGGCCTTCCCGGCCGACCTGGAGCGGCGGCTGCGGGCCGCGATCGACGACCCGGCGGCGCTGCGCGCGATCGGCATGGAGCACGCCACCGCGATGTCCGAGCGGCTGCTGGCGGAGGGCGCTCCCGGGCTGCACTTCATCACGCTCAACCACTCGACCGCGACGCTGGAGATCTACCAGAACCTCGGCCTGCACCAGCGCTGATCGGCCGCCGTTCCCGGACCGCCCGGCCCTCGGGCGGCCCGGGAACGCGATGCGGTACCCGGGCCGTTCAACCGGTACAGTCGCCGCACACGCGCGGCGCGCGCGGGCACGCGACTGCTGGAGGTATGCGGGCGGATGGGCATCGGATACCTGCTGCTGTACGCCGCGTTGGCGGCGGTGGCGCTGTGGCTGCTGGCCGAGCTGCTGCTGCAGAACCGCGCCCCGGTGCACTGGCGCGCCCTCGCCCTGGCCGGCTTCCTCGGGGTGGCCGCCGGGATGGCGGCCGGCTCGGTCGTGGTGATCGGCGCGGGCGCCGCGCTGTTCGCGGCCGGCCAGACCCTCGTCACCCTCTCCGTGAAGCGCGGCTACGCGGCCGGCTGGTCGCTGCGCCGGGCCGACGGCGGCCTGCCCGGCCCACTGGCGAAGGTGCCCCTGCTGGGCGCGCTGACCGGTGGCGCGGCGGTGGCCACCGCCGTGGCGGCCGACCGGATCGGCACGGTCAGCGCGGTCGAGGAGAGCCCGGCACCGGTCGCGGTGGCCGAGGAGGTCCCGGCCGTCGAGCAGACCGCCGCCTTCGAGATGCAGGAGCTCGCCGCGGACGGCGTCTACGCCCCCGGCTACTACGAGCAGCAGCAGCCCGTCCCGCAGGCCCAGCCCGACCAGTACGCCGAGGCCTACCAGGCCGGCTACGACGCCCCGCAGCAGCAGCCCGCCTGGGACGCGAACGCCCAGCAGCAGTGGCAGACCCAGCAGCAGCCGGCCTTCGCCTACGACCAGGGCTACGGCACCTACCAGCAGCAGCCGGACCCGTACGCCGGGTACCAGCAGCAGCAGGTGGACGCGTACGGCGCCTACCAGCAGCAGCACGGCCAGCAGCAGCCCGACCAGTACGGCTACGACCAGCAGGCGCAGCAGGGCCAGCAGGCACAGCAGCAGTGGCAGCAGCCCCAGCAGCAGTTCGACCAGCAGCAGGGCCAGCAGGCACAGCAGGCTCAGCCCGGGATCCCGCAGCAGCCCGGCTACGACTACGGCTACCAGCAGCAGCCCACCTGGCAGCAGCAGGGCTGAGCCCCGCCCGGCAGGCCGCTCAGGCCGGGCCGACCAGGTTGGCCGCGATGCAGGCCGACATGCCGACCCGGGCCAGCCCGCCGCCGGGGTGCGCGGCGCCGCCGACCAGGTAGAGGCCGGGGACGGGGGACTCGTTGGCGCTCTGGAGCCAGTGCCCGCCGTGCCCGGCCAGGGCGGGGCGGGGGACGGCGCCCATGAAGGCGCCGGTCTCCCGGCGGGTGTCCTCGGGCGTGCGCACCACCCGCCACAGGACGCGCCCGCGCAGGCCGAGGCCAGCCGCGTCGACGTGCTCCAGCAGCCGGTCCGCGTAGCGGTCGGCCAGGCCGGGCTCCGTCCAGTCGACGTCACCCTGGCCCGGGACGGTCGCGGTGAGCACCACGCTCTCGTGGTCGTCGTCCGGCCGCAGCGACGGATCGTCGGGCCGCAGGACCTGCACCGTCGGGCGCTCGCAGAGGTCCGCGCCGAGCGTCAGGGCGTTCCACTCGGCGCCCGGGTCGGTGGCATGGACCACCGTGCGGTGCGCGGCCGCCGCGGGCCGGGCCCCGCGCAGCGCGAGCAGCACGGTGAACCGCCCGTTCGGCTCCTCGTGCTCACCCCACAGCGCCGGGTCGCCGCCGCCCGGGTACTCGGCGATGCCGCGGCCCAACAGCACCCGGGCGTCCATCGAGGAGATCACCAGGTCGGCGTCGATCCGGCCGGCCGCGGTGTCGACCCCGCGGGCGCGCCCGTCCTCGGTGACCACCGAGGTGACCTCGGTGTCGAAGCGGAACTCCACCTTGCGCTGCTCGCAGCGCCGGTACACCGCGTCGGCCAGCGCCCGGATGCCGCCCTTGACGTACCAGACGCCGAAGGACTGCTCCATGTAGGGGAGCACGGTGGCGCTCGCCGGGGCCGTGCCCGCGTGCAGGCCGAAGCGCAGCGCGTACTCCTCCAGCAGGGCGGTCAGCCCCGGGTGGCCGCCCAGCTCGCCGGCGGCCACATCGGCGAGCGTCCGGGGCCGGGGGCGGAACATCCGGGCCAGGCCCTTGCGGGGCGGCGCCGGGTAGGGGTCGGTGTGCAGCGGCGTGGGGTCGGCCGGCAGCGGCTCCTCCAGCAGCGGGCGGCGGGTGGCCTCCCAGACCGTGCGGCCGTGGTTCATCACCCCGGCCCAGCGGGCGCCCGAGCCGGCCCCGAACGCCGCGTCCAGGGCCTGGATCACGCCGCCGCGGGAGGCGTTGGGCAGCAGCAGGTCGGTGCCGTCGGGGAACAGGTGCCGGCTCTCCGGGTCCACCGGGGCCAGCTCGACCAGCTCCTCCAACGGCTCCCGGCCGGTCTTCAGCGCGAGGTCGCGGTAGACGGCCGGCAGGGTGAGCAGCCCGGGCCCGGTGTCGAAGGCGAAGCCGTCGCGCTCGTACCGGCCGACCATGCCGCCGTACGTCCCGCTCGCCTCGCAGACCGTCACCCGGTGGCCGAGGGTCGCCAGCCGGGAGGCCGTCGCGAGCCCGCTCATTCCTGCGCCGATGATGACGATCCGTGCCATGGACCGCATCCTACGGCCGGGGTACGGGCACCCCCCGCGCCGGCCGTACGCCCGCGGCCCGGGCGGCCCGGCGCTCGCGGCGGCGGTCCCGGAAGCGGCGGATCCGGCTGACCGCGAACCAGACCAGCAGCAGGCCGACGGCCAGCAGGACGGCGGCGATCGAGGCGGCCGCCCACGGATGGAAGATCGCCAGCGTGACCAGCCCGGCGACCGAGACGTCCTCGGCCAGGCTCACCACGATGTTGCTGGCCGGTTCGGGCGAGGTGTTGACCGCCATCCGCAGCGAGGCCTTCACCAGATGGCTGACCAGTGCGGTGGTCCCGCCCATCGCCCCTGCCGCGACCTCGCCCAGCGAGCCCGGGTCGGCACTCGCCAGCAGCGCGCCCACGGTGGCGCCCGCGACCGGGCGGATCACGGTGTGGACGGTGTCCCACAGGCTGTCCACGTACGGGATCTTGTCGGCCACCGCCTCCAGCAGGAACAGCACCCCGGCGGCGATCAGCACATCGGTGCGCTCCAGCACGGCCGGCACCGACTCGGCCCCGGCGAACCGGCCCAGCAGGCCGAGCAGCAGCACCACCGCGTACGCGTTGATCCCGCTCGCCAGTCCGCTGGTGAAGATCAGCGGAACGATCGTCATCCGTTCCTCCTCGTGGCACCGCCGGGATCCGCCCGGCTCGCCGTACCGTACCGGGACGCCGGCCGGGCGGCCGCCGGTTCCCGCCCCGGCGGGACTGAGTACGGATACTCAGATTCCCGGTTGAGTAGCTGAACGGATGGCCTCCGACCTGCGGAGACGGGAAAGTAGTGGCACCGGGACAGCGGCGCGTCGGGCGCCGTGCCCCGGGGCGGCGGACAGGTGCCGTCCAGCGGGCACGGGGGCCGCGGACGTCACCGGTGGGTCCGCACCGGAGCCGGTCGCAGGCCGCGCACCGCCGACACGGGGCGGCGGAGCGTGGTCAGGGGGGACCGGCGACCCGGAGGGGGCGCCGAAGCGGCGACCGTGGGGGACGGCGCTTCGGCAGGGGCGCGGGGCGGTGGGGCGCGGGGCCGCCGCCCGCCCGCGTGTCCGCGGCCGGACCGCGGGGCCGGCGTACGGCCCGTTGTCAGTGGTGCCGGTCACGATGGAGGAGCACGGACCACCCGGTCCGTACGCTGCCTCGGACCGGGGGAGACCATGACCATCAGCCGTCCTGAGCCCGTCACCGCCCGCCTCCACTCCGCCGCCCACCGCCCCGACGCGCACCGCCCCGCCACCGGAGACGTCCACCCGGTGGTGCGCCGGGTCGCCGCTCCGCCCGCCGCACTCGACCTGCTCGCCGACGCGCACCGCACCCTCGCCGGGGCCCGACTCCGGGAGGACCCGCTGGAGCGGTACGCCGCCGCCCACCTCGCCGCGCTGCGCACCGTCGCGGCGGTGCTCGCGGTGCGGGGCCGGCCGGAGAAGAGCCCCCGGCGCCGCCAGGCCATCCGCAGTGCCTGGGAGGTGCTGCCCGAGATCGCCCCGGAGCTCGCCGAGTGGGCGGTGTACTTCGCGGCCGGTGCCCGCCGCCGGGCCGCCGCCGAGGCCGGGATCAGGGGCGCCGCCTCGGCCCGCGACGCCGACGACCTGATCCGCAACTCCGCGCTCTTCCTGCGCCTGGTCGAACGGCTGCTCGGCCTGCGTCCGGCGCCGCCCGCCCCGCGGCTGCCGCTGGACGACGGCCGGGACGACGGCCACGACCCGGCCTCCCGGCGGTGACCAGCGGCGCGGCCCGGCCCCCGGCCCGGTCTAAGGTGGAGGCATCCTGATCGATCTGCACGTGCCAAGGAGCCCGACCTTGTACCCGACGCGTCCCCGCAGCGCCCTGCGTACCGCCGTGGTGTGGGAGGTGGTGCGGGCAGCCCTGGAGAAGCGGGCGGCCGAGCTGGACCAGCCCGTGCTCGACGTGGTCGACACCGGCGGCGGCACCGGCAACTTCGCGGTGCCGGTCGCCCGGCTCGGCCACCGGGTGACCGTGGTCGACCCGAGCCCCGACGCGCTGTTCGCGCTGGAGCGCCGGGCCGCCGAGGCCGGCGTCACCGACCTGGTCCGGGCCGTCCAGGGCGACACCCAGACGCTGCCCGAGCTGGTCGCCCCCGGCACCGTCGACGCGGTGCTCTGCCACGGCGTGCTGGAGGTCGTGGACGACCCGGCCGAGGCGCTCGGCAGCCTGGCCGGCACCCTGCGCCGCGGCGGCTTCGTCAGCCTGCTGGCCGCCAACCGCAACGGCGCGGTGCTGGCCCGCGCGCTCGGGGGCCACTTCGACGACGCCCGCACCGTCCTGGCGGCCTCCGACGGGCGCTGGGGCGCGAGCGACCCGATGCCGCGCCGGTTCACCGGCGCGGAGCTCGACCGGCTGGCCGCCGGGGCGGGCCTGCGGGTGGACTCGGTGCACGGCGTCCGGGTCTTCGCCGACCTGGTGCCCGGTGTGCTGGTGGACGCCGAGCCGGGCGCGCTGGAGGCGCTGCTCAAGCTGGAGCAGGCCGCCGCCGAGCAGCCGGCCTTCCACGCCGTGGCGACCCAGCTCCACCTGCTGGCCACCCTGGCCTGACCTCGCCTTCTCCCCGGGTTCTCCGACCGGTCTCCGCACGGTCCGCATCGAAGCTCCCCAGGTCCCGGCCGATTCCACCCGCTCGGGCACTTGTCCGGCCCCGGCGGCGTTGAGCACTGTGCGGCCGGGACCGCCCGGGGCGGCCCGGCCCACGCGTGGCCGACCACCCCGCAACGGGCCCGTGGACCGTATGATCTGGGTAAAGCCGGAAAGCATGACAGCCGGATGCATGGGGCATATGGACGACACGGGCCTGGGCCCCCGTACAGGCGTCCGACCGCGTGTTCTGAAGGCTGATTGGACTTTGCCTCCCCGACCGGGGCGGCGGACCGGTCGCACCGGCGACCGACGAGTAGGAGGACTCCGTGCCGCTCTCGGAGCACGAGCAGCGACTGCTCGACCAGATGGAGCGAGCGCTGTATGCCGAAGATCCCAAATTCGCGACGGTGCTCGAGGGAACCGGGCTGCGTACCTACACCCGTCGGCGGGTCTACCTGGCTGTCGGCGGCTTCGTGGTGGGTATCGCCCTGCTGATGGGCGGCATGGTCGTCCCGGACCAGATCTGGGTGAGCGTGGTCGGGTTCCTGGTGATGCTGGGGTGCGCCGTCTTCGCCGTGACCGGCTGGCGGCGCGGCCCCGCGGGCCAGGCCTCCGGGCCCCGCCCGGCCGCGGCACCGCGCCGCAAGGCGGGGGTGATGGACCGGGTGGAGCAGCGCTGGCAGCGCCGCCGGGACGAGCAGACCGGCGGCTTCTGAGCCACCGGCCGCACCGGGGAACGCCGCGAGGGCGGGCAGTCGATCCGACTGCCCGCCCTCGCGTTTCGTGTGCGCCCCGTGTCGGCGTTCCGTGCGCGCCCGGTGTCAGGACGCCTCGCCGTCCCCACTCTTGTGGCGGCGCAGCCGGTCCCGGCCCCGGCGCAGCGGCGCGGCCGCCCGGGAGATCCGGTCGCGGGTCGCGGCCCGGGCGGCCAGGAGCGTCTCCGAGAGCCGCCACCAGAGCTTGGCCGAGGACGGCGGCAGCAGCACCGCCTTCGTCCGGCCGAGGCGGCCGGCGCCGGCCCGCAGGCCGTCCCGGGCGGTCCGGACGTCCGCCGCCAGCGGCGCGGACACCTCGGCGGAGCGGGCGTAGAGCACCCGCTCGGTGGCGAGGGCCACCCGCCCGGCGGCGGCCGCGGAGGCCTCGTCGAGCTCGGCGGCCTCGGAGATCCGGCGGGCGGCGGCGCGCGGGGTGCGCGACTCGTCCGGCGGGATGCCGAGGTCCCAGGCGGAGTCGACCAGCTCCTCCCAGGCGGCCAGCACCTGGGCGTCGGTCGGCCCGCCCGGGCCGTCCCCGCCGGGCCGGCGGCGCCCGCCGGTACCGAGCCGACGGCGGCGCAGCAGCCCCCGCCAGAGCATCGGGGTGAGCAGCAGGGCGAGCACCACGAGCACCGCGGCCAGGGTGGTCAGCACCTGCCAGGACAGCAGCCAGGAGTCCTGCCGGGCCCCGGCCGAGGCCTTGCCCTGGTCCCCGCACTCACCCATTCGGCGCAGCTTGGGGTCGCAGTCGCTGCTGCTGGAGGGCGCCGCGACCGGCGCGGTGCTCTGCGCGGCGGCGGTCGGCTGCTGGGTCGGCGCGGTGGCGGGCGCGGCGACCGGCTCGGTGTAGGAGGGCTGCACGCCACGGCTCGGGGTGGGCTCGAAGCGCAGCCAGCCGAAGCCCTGGAAGTAGAGCTCGGGCCAGGCGTGGTACATCAGCCCGTTCACCGAGTAGCGGTCGCCGCCCTTGGCGTCGCCCGGGGTGAAGCCGACCGCGACCCGGGACGGGATGCCCAGGGTGCGCGACATCGCCGCCATGGTGGAGGCGAAGTGCACGCAGAAGCCCTTGCGGTCGCGCAGGAAGTCCGCGATCGCGGTGCTGCCGGTGCCTGCCTTGATCTTGGTGTTGTAGCTGAACTCGGAGCTGGTGAACCAGTCCTGCAGCGCGAGCGCCCGGTCGTACGGGGTGGACGCGTTCCGGGTGACCTCCTGGGCCTTCTCCCGGACCACCGGGGGAAGGTCCTTGGGCAGCTCGGTGTAGTGCTCGACGAGCCTGGACGGCGCCGCGGCCGCGCGGCGCAGCTCGGCCGCGGTGGGCCGGACGTCGTAGGCGGTGGCCTTGTAGCGCAGGTTCTTGATCGCCTTGTCCCGGGCCGGGAGCACGGTGCCGGTGAGGGTGTCCACCCGCCAGGCGCCGGGGTCGGGGACGCTGACGCCGGAGGCCGGGTAGGGCATGGGCAGCCAGCCCGACTCCAGCTTGTCGGTGACCTGGAAGTCGCCCGTCTGGGTGGGGATGTCGGCGTTCGCCAGGCCCTCGGGCGGGGCGAAGGTGCCCTTGAGCTCACTCACCGAGGGGTTGCTGAGCTTCCACGCGGTGCCGTCGAACTGGTCCAGCGAGCCGGTGCGCAGGTACGCGGTGTCCGCGAGGCTGCTGTCCATCCGGTAGGTGAGTAGCTCGACGTTGCTGGGGGTGGCCAGGGCCGCCTCCAGGGTGACCAGCGGATCGAGGGTGGTGACACCGCCCGCGCCGCCGGCGGCCGCGCCGCCGGTCCGGCCGGTGTGGACCAGGCCGCCCTCCCAGCGCGGCAGGAAGGCTGGCACCAGCAGGGCCAGCGCGAGCGCCAGGACGCCGATCCGTTGGCCGCCCTGGCTGAGCGTGCCGGAGCTCACGCCCTCGCGCGAGGTGCCGCGGAAGACCCGGCCCCAGCGGGAGACCCGGTCCTGCCCCTCGGCGAAGAGCAGCACCAGGTAGCCGGCGGCGGCCAGCCCGAACCAGACCCAGCTGCCGCCGTCGCCGGCCAGCCCGTTGCCGACCGAGTAGAGCGCCAGCAGCGGCAGGCCGGCCAGCGCGGAACGCCGGTAGGTGACCGCGACGGTGTCCACCGCGATGGCGATCAGGCCGACGGAGCCGACCAGGATCAGCCGCAGGCCCGGTTCGGGCGGCGCG
The DNA here is from genome assembly GCF_044768625.1 of Kitasatospora sp. NPDC091207. Classification (NCBI taxonomy): domain Bacteria; kingdom Bacillati; phylum Actinomycetota; class Actinomycetes; order Kitasatosporales; family Streptomycetaceae; genus Kitasatospora; species Kitasatospora sp. NPDC091207. Next base: position 406,095 of record NZ_JBIVVS010000002.1, on the reverse strand, counting down.
GGGATGGCGTACTCCCGGATGTCGTCCAGCCCGCGGCCGAGGACCTGGGCGAGGGTGTGCGCCGACTGGGTGCCGGGCAGCAGGCCGCCCCACAGGGCGGTGGAGCCGGCGAAGCCGATCAGCAGCAGGACGAACAGGACGAGCAGTTGTCCGAGCGGCACCGTCCAGCGGTAGAACGGGGTCCGGCGCAGGCCCGCGCCGGCCGCCGCGACCACGGCGATCACCAGGTAGGCGTGGGTGATCCAGCCCTTGGTGGTCAGCAGCGGGGTCAGGCAGAGCGCGGCCAGGGCGGTGGCCAGCGCCGAGTACGCGGTCAGTTTGGCCCGGGTGGTCACGCGCCGGCCTCATCTCGGTAGGGGGAGGGCGACTCGGTCCGGTCGGCGGCCTGCCAGAGATCCGGCGCGGAGTCCCCGGCGCGGACCGGCAGGACGGTCCAGCCGGCCTCGCGCAGCTGTCGCACCCGGGCGCGGAACTCGTCCCCGCCGGTCTCCGGCGCGAGCATCCGCAGACCGGACCAGGTGCCGGTGTCCAGCAGGAAGACCACGGCGCCGCCGGTGCGGCGCCGCAGCCGGGCCAGCCGGGCGGTCTGGGCCTCGTCCAGCTCGCCGAGGACGGCGACCAGCAGGCCCTCGCCGGAGTTGCGCAGGGGCTCTTCGGCGCGGGAGAGCCCGCCACCGTCGGAGAGGTCGACCACCGCGAGCGCGTCCAGGATCAGGCCGGAGGCGTCGGCGACGGTGTTGCCGCCGCCGGCGTCCGGGCCGGGCACGCAGTGGCCGGTGTCGGTGAGCAGCCGGGTCTGGTAGCCGCGCTCCAGCAGGTGCGCGGCGACCGAGGCGGCGCAGCTGACCGCCCATTCGAAGGAGGACGCCGGGCCACTGCCCCGGTGGCCCGTCTCGCGGGTGTCCAGCAGGACGGTGGCCCGGGCCTTCTTCGGCTGCTCCTCGCGGCGGACCATCAGCTCGCCGTACCGGGCGGTGGACTTCCAGTGCACCCGGCGCAGGTCGTCGCCGTGCCGGTACTCGCGCAGGATGACGTCGTCGTCACCGGCCAGCGCCAGGGTGCGGCTGCGGCTCTCGCCCTGGCCGACCCACTCGCCGCTGAGCCGCACCTGCGGCAGCTGCTGCACCTGCGGCACGACGGTGAGCACGTCGGAGGCGGTGAACGACCGGTTCACCTCGCACATCCCGAACGGGTCGGAGAGGCGCAGCTGGAGCGGGCCGAGCGGGTAGCGGCCGCGCAGGTCGGAGCGGACCCGGTAGGAGACCTCGCGGTGCCCGTGCGCCTCGACCCGGTCCAGCACGAACCGCGGGCGCGGCCCGAGGACGTACGGGACCTTGTCCTCCAGCAGCAGCAGGCCGGTGGGCACCCGGGAGACGTTGTCCACCCGCAGGTGGACCCGGGCCTCGTGGCCGGCGACGGCCCGGCGCGGGCTGAGCCGGCGTCCGCTGGCCACCCGGTAGCGGGTGTTGGCCAGCAGCAGCGCGGCGGCCAGCGGCAGCGCCGCCAGCAGGACGCCGACCCGCAGCAGCGCGTCCTGGTCGAGCAGGTAGGCGCAGACCACCGAGGTGGCCCCGGCGGCGAGGAAGGAGCGGCCCCGGGTGGTGAGGCCGTTCAGGCCGGCGCGCAGGCCCGACGGTGCGTCGGACGGTCCCACCTCAGCCCCTCCGCAGGGCCGGGCCGGCCTGGCCCTGCGGGCGCGGCAGCGGCAGCCGGGCGACCAGGTCGGCCACGATCTGCTCGGCGGTGCGCCGGCTCAGCTGGGTCTCGGCGGTCGGCATCAGGCGGTGGGCGAGCACCGGGACGGCCAGGCGCTGGATGTCGTCCGGGGTGACGTAGTCGCGTCCGTCCAGCGCGGCGGCGGCGCGGGCGGCCCGGACCAGGTGCAGGGTGGCCCGCGGCGAGGCGCCCAGGCGCAGTTCGTGGCTGGTGCGGGTGGCGCCGACCAGGTCGACGGCGTAGCGGCGGACCGGGTCGGCGATGTGCACGGTGCGCACCAGGTCGATCAGCTTGAGGATGTCGGCGGCGTGCGCGACCGGCTGGAGGTCCTCCAGCGGGCTGGCGCCGCCGTGCACGTCGAGCATCGCGAACTCGGCCTCGGGGCTCGGGTAGCCGATCGAGATCCGGGCCATGAAGCGGTCCCGCTGGGCCTCCGGGAGGGGGTAGGTGCCCTCCATCTCGACCGGGTTCTGGGTGGCGACCACCATGAACGGCGAGGGCAGCTCGTAGCTGGTGCCGTCGATGGTGACCTGGCGCTCCTCCATCGACTCCAGCAGTGCGGACTGGGTCTTCGGCGAGGCCCGGTTGATCTCGTCGCCGACCACGATCTGGGCGAAGATCGCACCCGGGCGGAACTCGAAGTCGCGCTCGTGCTGGTCGAAGATGTTGGTGCCGGTGACGTCGGAGGGCAGCAGGTCCGGAGTGAACTGGATGCGTCGCACCGTGCAGTCGACGGACCGGGCCAGCGCCTTGGCCAGCATGGTCTTGCCGACGCCGGGCACGTCCTCCAGCAGCAGGTGGCCCTCGGCGAGCATGACCGTCAGCGCGATCCGGACGACCTCCGGCTTGCCCTCGATCACGCTCTCGATGTTGGCCCGGACGCGGTCCACCACGGCGGCGAGCTCGGGCAGGCCGACCGGGCGGTATCCCCGTGCCTCCTGGTCGCCCCCCGCGCGACCTTCGTGACCGGCCTGATCGTTGTAGCTCGTCACCCGTACGCTCCCTGGCACACTGCGCCCGCCTCACCCCGAGGCGGGCCCCCACCCCATGCTGGACGCGGCTCCTCCGGGAGCGGTTCCGTAGCGGGAGCCGGTGCCCTGGTGGGGCCTGCGGCTGGCCGCCCCAGGTGGTTCGGGGTCCGACCGGCAGGCGCATTCTCCCCCGGGCGGTGGCCAGAAGTCACCACCCGGCCGAAAGCGCCCGGGAAGCGGTGGGGGCGGGCACCCGCTCGCGGCCGGGGGAGCGCCGGCCGGGGCCCGGACGACGTTGGCCGGGCCGGCGGCGGCCGGTGGGGACGGGGTGGGTCAGGCGATCTCGCGGAGCAGCCCGGTGTGGACGTCGAAGACGAAGCCCCGGACGTCGTCGGTGTGCGGCAGGAAGGGCGAGGTGCGGACCCGCTGCATGGACTGGCGGACGTCGCTGTCGAGGTCGACGAAGGCCTCGACCGCCCACTGCGGCCGCTGGCCGACCTCCAGCTCCAGCTCGCGCCGGAAGTCCTCGGTGAGGCCGAGCAGACCGCAGCCGGTGTGGTGGATCAGCGCCACCGAGCGGGTGCCCAGGGCGCGCTGGCTGATGGTGAGCGAGCGGATGGTGTCGTCCGTGACGACACCGCCGGCGTTGCGGATGACGTGGGCGTCGCCGAGTTCGAGGCCGAGCGCGGCGAACAGGTCGAGTCGGGCGTCCATGCAGGCCACCACGGCGATGCGCTGGACGGGGCGGGCGTCCATGCCGCCGTCGCGGAAGGTCACCGCGTACTCGCGGTTGGCCGCCACGAAGCGGTCGATGATGTTCGGTCCGGTGGTGTCGGCAGCGGCTGTCGGCGTGGGCCGGTCGGGGGTCACTGTCATGCTGAAGACGTTAGTGCGATTTGGCTGTCCGTGGTGGGGCCGAGGGCTACAGAGCGACCGGCTGTGACCGAGCGCATATCGACAACCGGGCGGGGGCGGGGCGGGGCCGTCGGGGTGTTCCGGGCCGGTTTGTCCCCCCTCGTCCGGGCCGGGGCGCGCGGCCGGGCCGGACGAGCCCCGAGTGATGCCCCCGCCGGCCCGCCGGACGGCCACGACCTGCGGTGATCCATACCGCCGCCCGGGTGGTGCGCCGGAGCGGACCATTGACTGACGGGGTGTCCGCGATAGAGTTGCGGCGCAGTGGAGCACACCCGCCGGGCCCCGTCAACCGGGCGATTCCGGCCGGTGCGGCGGCCGACGCGGCCGGTGGCCTCCACCCGCTCCGTGCCACCTGGCGCACCTTCCCCGGCGCCGGGCGGTCACGATCTTCCCCCTGAGCGGGCGGGGACCACGGGCCGCGTCCCGGCCACCGGCGGCGGCCACCCGGCGCCCCAGGCGCCGACTCCGGCACACAGTGGGCCAAAATGGTCGGAGCTCCCGGACGTCGGGCTGCTCCGCACCGAAGAAGGGCGCCACCGCGCATGAGCACCAACGATCCGGCCCCCAAGCACGTCCCCGTGATGCTGCAGCGGTGCATGGACGCGCTGGCCCCGGCGATCTCGGGCCCCGGCGCGGTGGTGGTGGACGCCACGCTGGGGCTCGGCGGGCACAGTGAGGCCCTGCTGACCCAGTTCCCGGACGTCCGGCTGGTCGCCGTCGACCGTGACCCGGCCGCCCTGAAGCTCTCCGCCGAGCGGTTGGCCCCGTTCGGCGACCGGGCCACCCTGGTGCACGCCGTCTACGACGAGATCCCCGAGGTGCTGGAGCGCCTGGACATCCCCCGGGTGCAGGGCGTCCTGTTCGACCTCGGCGTCTCCTCGATGCAGCTGGACGAGGCCGAGCGCGGCTTCGCCTACTCCCAGGACGCCCCGCTGGACATGCGGATGGACCAGACCCGGGGCCTGAGCGCGGCCGAGGTGCTGAACACCTACAGCCACGGGCAGCTGGCCCGGATCCTGAAGGTGTACGGCGAGGAGCGGTTCGCCGGGAAGATCGCCTCGGTGATCCTGCGCGAGCGAGAGAAGGAACCGTTCACCAACAGCGCGCGTCTGGTCGATCTGGTGCGCAACGCCATTCCGGCCGCCACCCGCCGCACCGGCGGGAACCCGGCCAAGCGCACCTTCCAGGCGCTGCGGATCGAGGTCAACGGCGAGCTGGAGGTGCTGGACCGGGCGATCCCGGGCGCGCTGGACGCCCTGGCACTCGGCGGGCGGATCGTCGTGATGTCCTACCAGTCGCTGGAGGACCGCCTGGTCAAGCAGTACCTCGCGGCCGGCGCGACCACCACCGCCCCGCCCGGGCTGCCGTTCGTCCCGGAGGAGCACCAGCCCTGGCTGAAGCTGATCACCCGCGGTGCCGAGCTGGCCACCGAGGAGGAGATCGAGGAGAACCGGCGCGCCGCGCCCGTGCGGCTGCGGGTGGCGGAGAGGATCAGGGACCGGAGCACCCGGGGCTGACCAGGTTCACGGGGCGGGGTCCGAAGGGCGGAGGAACAGCGTGGGGCCGGTGGCCGGAGGCGGGGCGGGGAGCGCGGTGCTCCCCGGGCAGGGCGGCAGGGCGCGGATCACGGTCCGGCCCGGGCGGCGCCCGGTACGGGGGAGGACGCCGTTCGCGGTCCTGGTCGTGGTCCTGCTCGCGGCCGGACTGCTCGGGCTGCTGGCGCTGAACACCGCGCTCAACGAGGGTTCGTTCGAGCTCTCCAAACTGCAGCGCCAGACCACCGTGCTCACCGACGAGCAGCAGGGGCTGCAGCACCAGATCGACCAGAACTCCGCGCCGGACGCGCTCGCGCGCCGGGCCGCCGAGCTGGGCATGGTGCCCGCCGGGGGGATGGCCTTCCTGGACGTCCCGAACGGCGGCAAGGTGCTCGGCACGCCCGGACCGGCCCAGGACAGCCCCCCGGTGAAACGGTCCACCGCCGAGCCGTGGCCCGGCCGCCAGCCGTCGCCGAGCGCCCAGCCGAGTGCCCCGGCGGCGCCCGCGCCCGGCGGTGACACCACCGTCCAGATCAACCCGGCCGCTCCGGCCGTGCCCGCTCCCGCCGGTTCGCCGGCCGCGACCGGAGGTACGGGCCGATGAGCGGGCGCGGCGAACGAGTCATCAGAGGGTGCGCGTGCTGCGGAGCGCCCGCCGAGCGGGTCATTGGGGAGCGCATGAGCGAGCGTAGCGAGGTGGGCGCGTGAGCGAGCCCCGACAGCCCACCGGCGGGACCGGCGGCGCCGGTGGCCGCCGGCCCGTCGCCAAGGGCGCCGCACCGCGGCAGACCCCGCGCGGCCAGGCCGGCAAGGCCCAACCGGCGAAGGCCCAGCCTGCCAAGCCGCAGCCCGCCCGGTCGAAGCAGCCCCCGAAACCCCAGTCCGCCAAGGCGCAGGCCCCGAAGGCCCAGCCCCCGAAGCCGCAGCCGGCCGGGGCCCGGGACCCGAAGGCGGCCGGCCGCCCGGCCCGGACCCCGCAGCAGCGCCGCCCGGAGGGCCGCCCGCCGGTCCGTCCGCGCCCGAAGTCCCGCCCGCCGCAGCGCCCGCAGTCCAGGGCGATCCGGCTGGCCGACCCGCGCCGCCGGCTGCGGGTGGTCACGGTGGCGCTCTCCCTGGTGTTCTCGGTCTTCGCCGGCCGCCTCGTCCAGCTCCAGTTGCTGGACTCGGACGCACTGGCCGCCGACGCCAACACCAACCGCTACCTGAGCATCCCGATCACCGCCGAGCGCGGCTCGATAACGTCCGCCGACGGCGTGGCACTGGCCACCACCGTCGACGCGTACGACATCACCGCCGACCCGGCCATGTTCACCCAGGGGGCGGCCGGCATCCCGGACGCCCCCGAGCAGGCGGCCGCGCTGCTGGCACCGATCCTCGGCCAGTCCAAGGAGAAGCTCGCGGCGGACCTGCACACCCCCAAGACCCGCTACAAGCGGCTCGCGGCCCAGCAGAGCCCGGACGTCAAGAACCAGATCAGCGACCTCAAGTCGGGCCTGGAGAAGCAGGCGAACTCCAAGACCTGCCAGGCCCAGAAGCGCCTGCTGAACAAGGCCGTGGACGAGGGCGGCCGGACCAGGGTGGACAACGAGTGCGTCAACCCGCTGGCCGGCGTCTTCAACCGGGACACCCAGAAGCGCGTCTACCCGTCGGACGGGCTGGCCGCCAACCTGGTCGGGTTCGTCAACGCCGAGGGCGAGGGCGCCGGCGGCCTGGAGCAGCAGTACCAGAAGCAGTTGGCCGGCAAGGAGGGCCACAGCAGCTACGCCCAGGCGGGCGGCCGGCTGGTGCCCACCGCCGGGGGCTCGCTGGACCCGGCGGTACCCGGCACCGACCTGCGGCTGACCATCAACCGGGACATCCAGTGGGCCGCCCAGCGCGCCATCACCGACCAGGTCGCCAACGCCGGGGCGGAGAAGGGCTACGTCATCGTCCAGGACGTGAAGAACGGCCAGGTGCTGGCGATGGCCACCTCGCCCGGCTTCAACCCCAACGACCTGAGCACCGCCAAGTCCTCCCAGCTCGGCAACCCGGCCCTGCAGGACGCCTACGAGCCGGGCAGCACCGCCAAGCTGATGACCATGGCCGCCGTCCTGGACACCGGCAAGGCCACCTGGGACACCAAGGTCACCGTGCCGTACCCGCTGGTCCGCGGCGATGTGGCGTTCAAGGACGACATCCCGCACGACACCTGGTACCTGACGCTGGCCGGGGTGCTCGCCAAGTCCTCGAACATCGGCACCATCGAGGCCGCCCAGACGCTCGGGGCGACCCAGCCGGAGGCCAACAAGGTGCTCAACGACTACCTGCGCAGGTTCGGCATCGGGCAGTCCACCGGCCTCGGCTTCCCCGGCGAGACCCCCGGCATCCTGGACAAGCCGGAGGACTGGAAGGCCTCGAAGCAGTACACCATCCCGTTCGGCCAGGGCCTGTCGGTGAACGCCCTGCAGGCGACCTCGGTGTTCTCCACCATCGCGAACGGCGGGGTGCGGGTGGCCCCCAGCGTGGTGCAGGGCACCACCGCCCCGGACGGGCGCTTCACCCCGGCCGCGCCCGGCGCGCAGTCCCGGGTGGTCGGCGAGCAGACCGCCAAGACGCTCACCGAGATGCTGGAGTCGGTCGTCTCGGACGAGCAGGGGACCGGCGGCAAGGCCGCGATCCCGGGCTACCGGGTGGCCGGCAAGACCGGCACCGCCAACCGGGTGGACCCGAAGACCGGCGGCTACCGCGGCTACACCGCCTCGTTCATCGGGTTCGCGCCCGCCGACGCCCCCCGGGTCACCGTCTCCTGCGTGATCCAGGACCCGGTCAACGGCCACTTCGGCGGCCAGCTCTGCGGCCCGGTGTTCAAGCAGGTGATGGAGTTCACCCTGAAGACCCTGCAGGTGCCGCCGAGCGGCAGCGAGGCACCCAATCTGCCCGTCGAGTGGAAGCCGTGATCGACCATGAGCAAGGAGCGGGCCGGGTGGGACGACGGCACGGCGCGGGGCCGGTTTGGCCCTGGACACCCTTCGGCGGATAGCCTTCCCGCCGTGCCGAAACCCGATCAAATCACCGTGAGCCCGCCTCGCCCCGTCCGCGCGCAGGCCCAGCCGCTCGCCGAGCTGGCCCGACTGCTCGGCCTCGCGCCGGTTGAGGGGGGCCCGGTCACCGGCGTCACCCACGACTCCCGCGCGGTGCGCCCGGGCGATGTCTACGTGGCCTTCCCGGGCGCCAACCACCACGGCGCCGCCTTCGCGGCCCAGGCGGCCGCGGCGGGCGCGGTGGCGCTGCTCACCGACCCGGCCGGCGCCGAACTGGCGGCCGGCACCGGCCTGCCGCTGCTGGTGGTCGACCGGCCGCGGGCCCGGATGGGCGAACTGGCCGCCGCGGTCTACGGCCGGCCCGCCGACCGGCTGCTGATGATCGGGCTGACCGGCACCAACGGCAAGACCACCACCTCCTACCTGGTCGAGGGCGGCCTGCGCGGCGCCGGGCGCAGCCCCGGGGTGATCGGCACCGTCGAGATGCGGGTCGGCGACGAGCGGATCAAGAGCGAGCGGACCACCCCCGAGGCCACCGACCTGCACGCGATCCTCGGCGTGATGGGCGAGCGCGGCGCGGACGCGGTGACCATGGAGGTCTCCAGTCACGCGCTGGTCTTCGGCCGTACCGACGGGGTGGCCTACGACGTCGCGCTGTTCAACAACCTCACGCCCGAGCACCTCGACTTCCACCCGGACATGGAGGACTACTTCCAGGCGAAGGCCCGGCTCTTCCAGCCCGGCAAGTCGCGCCTGGGCGTGGCCAACCTGGACGACGCCTACGGGCGCCGGCTGATCGCCGAGGCGAAGATCCCGGTCACCTCCTTCTCCGCCACCGGCGCGCCCGAGGCGCACTGGCGGGCGGTGGACGTCCAGCTCGGCCCGGTCGGGTCGACCTTCCGGGTGCTCGGCCCCGACGGCGCCGAGGCCGACGCGTCCGTCCCGCTGCCGGGACCGTTCAACGTCGCCAACGCGCTGGCCGCGATCACCCTGCTGGTGACCGCCGGGCTGCCGCTGGAGCAGGTCGTCGCCGGGATCGCCGCGGTGCCCGGTGTACCGGGCCGGCTGGAGCGGGTGGACGCCGGACAGCCGTTCGTCGCGGTGGTCGACTACGCCCACAAGCCGGACGCCCTGCGGGCGGTCCTGGCCTCGCTGCGCGAGGTCACCAAGGGGCGGCTGCACGTGGTGGTCGGGTGCGGTGGCGACCGCGACCCGCACAAGCGCGCCCCGATGGGCGCCATCGCCGCCGAGCTCGCCGACACCGCCCTGCTGACCAGCGACAACCCCCGCAGCGAGGACCCGTTGGCGATCCTCGCCACCATGCTGACGGGCGCCGCCTCGGTGCCCGAGGCCGAGCGCGGCACCGTCCTGGTCGTGCCCGACCGGGCCGAGGCGGTCCACCTCGCGGTGGCCCGCGCCCAGGCCGGTGACACCGTGCTGGTGGCCGGCAAGGGCCATGAGCTCGGCCAGTACGTACGAGACGAGATCCGCCCCTTCGACGACCGGGAGGTACTGCGGGACTCGATCACGCGGACCACGGCCGCCCGGGGTACCGCAGGAGTGGAGCAGCCGTGATCGCACTGACCCTCGCCGAGGTGGCCGCGGCCGTCGGAGGAACCCTGGACGGCGCCGACCCCGACACCCCGGTGACCGGCCCGGTCGAGGTCGACTCCCGCAAGGTGCGCCCCGGCTGCCTGTTCGCGGCCTTCGCCGGCGAGCACGTGGACGGCCACGACTACGCCCAGCGGGCGGTGGCCGCCGGCGCCGTCGCGGTGCTCGCCTCCCGCCCGGTCGGGGTGCCCGCCGTCCTGGTCGACAGCGTGGTGGACGCGCTCGGCAAGCTGGCCCGGACGGTGGTGGCCCGCGCCGAGTCCACCACCGTGGTCGCGCTGACCGGTTCGGCCGGCAAGACCAGCACCAAGGACCTGATCGCCCAGCTGCTCCAGCGGCTCGGCGAGACCGTCTACCCGCCCGGCTCGCTCAACAACGAGATCGGGCACCCGATGACCGCCCTGCGGGTCGAGGCCGGCACCCGGCACCTGGTGATGGAGATGGGCGCCCGGCACAAGGGCGACATCGAGTACCTCACCTCGATCACCCCGCCCCGGATCGGCCTGGTGCTGAACGTCGGCACCGCGCACGTCGGCGAGTTCGGCTCCCAGGAGGCGATCGCCGAGGCGAAGGGCGAACTGGTCGAGGCACTGCCGGCGGACGGCGCGGCGATCCTCAACGTCGACGACCCGCTGGTACGGGCGATGGCCTCCCGTACCAAGGCCCGGGTGGTGTACTTCGGGGAGTCCCGGGAGGCGCACGTCCGGGCACAGGATGTTCGCCTCGACTCCACCGGACGGCCATCGTTCACGCTGACCACCCCGGCCGGTTCCGCACCCGTGCAGCTGCGCCTGTACGGTGAGCACCACGTCTCGAACGCCCTCGCCGCCGCAGCGGTGGCGGTGGAGCTCGGGATGTCCGTCGATGACACCGCCGAAGCGCTGAGCGAGGCGGGTGCGCTGTCCCGCTGGCGCATGGAGGTCGTCGACCGGGCCGATGGTGTCACCGTCGTGAACGACGCCTACAACGCGAACCCCGACTCGATGCGGGCCGCGCTGCGAGCGCTGGTCTCGATCGGAGGACGCGGCCCGGAGCGCCGTCGCACCTGGGCGGTGCTCGGCGAGATGCGGGAGCTCGGCGAGGAGAGCCTGGCCGAGCACGACGCCATCGGGCGGCTCGCGGTACGACTGGACGTCACCAAGCTGGTGGCGGTCGGCGGACGCGAGGCGGCTTGCATGGAACTGGGCGCTAGGAACGAAGGTTCGTGGGGTGAGGAGTCGGTGCTGGTGTCCGACGCGGACGCGGCGGTCGAACTGCTGCGCAGTCAGCTTCGGCCGGGGGATGTGGTCCTGGTGAAGGCTTCCCGTTCGGTGGGGCTGGAGAAGGTGGCCGAGGCACTGCTCGCGGACGGTGCGGCCGAGTAATGAAGCAGATCCTCTTCTCCGGCATGATCGGCCTCGTCCTCTCGTTGCTCGGGACCCCGGCCCTGATCAAGCTGCTCGCCAAGCGCGGCTACGGCCAGTACATCCGCGACGACGGCCCCAAGGCGCACCACAGCAAGAAGGGCACGCCCACCATGGGCGGCATCGCCTTCATCCTGGCGACGCTGATCGCCTACTTCGCGACCAAGGCGATAACGGGCGAGTCCCCGACCGCCTCCGGTCTGCTGGTGCTCTTCCTGACGGTGGGCCTGGGCCTGGTCGGCTTCCTGGACGACTACATCAAGGTCGTCAAGCGCCGCTCGCTCGGTCTGCGGGCCAAGGCGAAGCTCTTCGGCCAGTCGGCTGTGGGCCTCGCTTTCGCGATCCTGGCGCTGCAGTTCAGCGACGACCGCGGGCTCTCCCCGGCCTCCCAGCACCTCTCCTTCGTCCGGGACTTCGGCTGGTCGATCGGCCCGGTGCTGTTCGTCATCTTCGCCTACTTCATGATCGCCGCGATGTCGAACGGCGTGAACCTGACGGACGGTCTGGACGGCCTGGCCACCGGCGCCTCGGTGATGGTCTTCGGCGCCTACACCTTCATCGGCGTCTGGGAGTACGGCCAGAGCTGCGCCTACGCGATCTCGGCCACCTCCAGCTGCTACGACGTCCGCGACCCGTTGGACCTCGCGGTGGTCGCCGCCGCCCTGATGGGCTCCTGCTTCGGCTTCCTCTGGTGGAACACCTCGCCCGCCAAGATCTTCATGGGTGACACCGGCTCGCTCGCCCTCGGCGGCGCCCTGGCCGGTCTGGCGATCTGCTCGCGCACCGAGCTGCTGCTCGCACTGCTCGGCGGCCTCTACGTGATCATCACCCTCTCGGTGATCATCCAGGTCGGCTCCTTCCGGATGACCGGGAAGCGCGTCTTCAAGATGGCTCCGCTGCAGCACCACTTCGAACTCAAGGGCTGGACCGAAGTCCTGATCGTGGTCCGGTTCTGGATCATCCAGGGCCTCTGCGTGGCGGTCGGCCTCGGCCTCTTCTACGCGGGATGGGTGACGGGATGACCGGACCCGACTGGACCTCCCTGCCGGTCACCGTCGCCGGCCTCGGTGTCTCCGGCATCAGCGCGGCCCGGGTGCTGCACGGCCTCGGCGCGCTGGTCACCGTCGTGGACGGCGGCTCCGGCCCGGGCCTGGAGGCCCGCGCCGCCGAACTGCGGGAGCAGGGCGTCACCGTCCGCCTCGGCGACGGCGACAGCCTGCCCGAGGGCACCCGGCTGGTCGTCACCTCGCCGGGCTGGCCGCCCAGCAGCCCGCTGTTCGCCGCCGCCGAGGCGGCCGGTGTCGAGGTCTGGGGCGACGTCGAACTGGCCTGGCGCCTGCGCCGGCCGCTGGTGACCACCGGCGAGCCGGCTCCCTGGCTGGCCGTCACCGGCACCAACGGCAAGACCACCACCGTCCAGATGCTCGCCTCGATCCTCACCGCGGCCGGCCGGCGCACCGCCGCCGTCGGCAACGTCGGGGTCTCGGTGCTGGACGCGGTGCTCGCCGAGGAGCCGTACGACGTGCTCGCCGTCGAGCTCTCCAGCTACCAGCTGCACTGGGCGCCGTCGCTGCGCCCCTACGCGGCGGCCGTGCTCAACCTGGCGCCCGACCACCTCGACTGGCACGGCTCGATGGAGGCGTACGCCGCCGACAAGGGCCGGATCTACCAGGGCAACGTCGTCGCCTGCGTGTACAACCTGGCCGACCCGGCCACCGAGGCGCTGGTCCGCGAGGCCGACGTCGAGGAGGGCTGCCGGGCGATCGGCTTCGGCCTCGGCTCGCCCGGCCCGTCGAACTTCGGCCTCGTCGACGGCCTGCTGGTGGACCGCGCCTTCGTGCCGGACCGGACCAAGAACGCCGCCGAGCTGGGCTCGGTCGCGGACGTCGACCCGCCGGCCCCGCACAACATCGCCAACGCCCTCGCCGCCGCCGCCCTCGCCCGGGCGTACGGGGTGGACGCCGCGGCCGTCCGGGAGGGGCTGCGGGCCTTCCGCCCGGACGCCCACCGGATCTCCGAGGTCGCCGTGGTCGGCGGAGTCACCTACATCGACGACTCCAAGGCCACCAACACCCATGCCGCCGCGGCCTCGCTGGCCGCGTACCGGCCGGTGGTCTGGATCGCCGGCGGCCTCGCCAAGGGTGCCGAGTTCGACGACCTGGTCCGGGGCGCGGCCGAGCGGCTGCGCGCGGTGGTGCTGATCGGCGAGGACCGCGCGGTGATCAGGGAGGCGCTGGCGCGACACGCGCCGGATGTCCCGGTGATCGAGGCGGCCGAGGGCCAGACTGGCGCGGTGGCGATGGCCGAGGTGGTCCGCACGGCCGCCTCGCTCGCCCGATCGGGTGACACGGTGCTGCTGGCACCGGCCTGCGCCTCGATGGACATGTTCACCAACTACGGCGAGCGCGGCGACCTCTTCGCCGCGCGGGTCCGGGAGCTCGCGGACAGCTGAGGCGGCACAGCGGCGCACGGCAACGGCCGCCGGCCCACCCGTGCACGGGCGAGCGAGCCGAAGGGCCGCGCCGGTGCCGAAAGGGAGGAGCGAGGGCGCCCCGAGGGGCGTCGGAGCGACGACCGTCGGCGCCGGGTCGAGCGGCCCGGAGCCGAGCCGAGCCGTAAGAAGAGGGGAGCGTGTGGTGGCGGGGCAGGGCAGGGTGGGCGGTTCCGGTGTGCCGGAAAAGGGCCCCGCCGATCCGTGGCGGGTGATCTCGGCCACCACGACCGCCTACAAGTCGGCCGGTCCGGTGGCCCGTCTGCAGGCCTTCAGGGCCCGTCTGCGGTACGCCCTGGACCGACCGCTGACGCCCTATCTGCTGATCATCGGCGCGACGCTGCTGCTGGTGGTGCTCGGCCTGATGATGGTCTTCTCGGCCTCGCAGATCCTGGCGCTGGGCCAGCACCGCTCGACCCAGTTCTACTTCTTCAAGCAGCTGGTCGCGGTGCTGCTCGGCTTCTCGCTGCTGGTCGGGTTCGCCCTGGTCCCGGTCGCGGTGCTGCGGGTGATCGTCTACCCCGTGATGTTCGGCGTGATCGGCGCGCTCGCGCTGGTCGCGATCCCCGGCGTCGGGGTGGAGGTCAACGGCAACCGGAACTGGCTGGACCTGGGGTTCTTCCAGTTCCAGCCGTCCGAGTTCGCCAAGCTCGCCCTGGTGCTCTGGGGGGCCGACCTGCTGGCCCGCAAGCAGCGGAACGGCACCCTCGACCAGTGGAAGCACCTGCTGGTCCCGTTGGTGCCCGGCGCCTTGCTGCTGCTCGCGCTGATCATGCTCGGCGGCGACATGGGCACCTCGATGATCCTGGTGGCCATGCTCTTCGGCCTGCTCTGGATGGTCGGCGCCCCGATGCGGCTGTTCGTCGCCACCCTCGGCGTCGCCGTCGTGGTCTGCACCGCCCTGGTGGTCACCGTCCCGCACCGGGCCGAACGGCTCTCCTGCATCGGCGTGACCAAACTCGATCCGGCCGGCGCCTGCTTCCAGGCCCTGCACGGTGTGTACTCGTTCGGGCTCGGCGGCCTGTTCGGTTCCGGCCTCGGCGCCGGCGTCGAGAAATGGGGCCAGCTGCCGGAGGCGCACACCGACTTCATCTTCGCCACGACGGGCGAGGAACTGGGCCTGGTGGGGACGCTGTCGGTGATCGGTCTCTTCGCGGCACTAGGCTACGCGGGTATCCGTGTGGCCATCGGTACGAAGGACCCCTTCGTCAGGTACGCCGCGGGAGCCGCCACCACCTGGATCATGGCGCAGGCCGTGATCAACCTGGGGTCGGCGCTGGGACTGCTGCCCATCGCGGGCGTCCCGCTCCCGCTGTTCTCCTACGGCGGTTCCGCCATGCTGTCGGCCATGTCCGCGATCGGTGTACTGCTGTGCCTCGCACGCAGCACCTCGGGCGCGAAGGCGGCCCTGGCCGCCCGGAGCAAGAACTCCCGGGTCAGGAGACGACTGGCCCGGGTGCTGCCACGACGACGAACCACAGCGCGCCCGGCCCCGGTGCCGGCACGCAGGGAGCGGTGAATTTCGGTGCATGTCGTACTCGCCGGCGGGGGGACCGCCGGTCACATCGAGCCGGCCCTCGCCCTCGCGGACGCCCTCCGCAGGCACGACCCGTCCATCGGGATCACCGCCCTGGGCACCGAGCGCGGCCTGGAGACCCGGCTGGTACCCGAGCGCGGGTACCAACTGGAGCTGATCCCGGCCGTTCCGCTGCCCCGCAAGCCCACCCCCGAGCTGATCACCGTCCCGGGCCGGCTGCGCGGGACCGTCCGGGCCGCCCAGGAGATCATCGAGCGGGTCAACGCGGACGCCGTGGTCGGCTTCGGCGGCTACGTGGCCATGCCGGCCTACCTGGCCGCCAAGCGGGCCGGGGTGCCGATCGTGGTCCACGAGGCCAACGCCCGGCCCGGCCTGGCCAACAAGATCGGCGCCCGGTACAGCGACTTCGTCGCGGTCTCCACGCCGGACAGCAAGCTGCGCGACTCCCGGTACATCGGCATCCCGCTGCGCCGGACCATCGCCACCCTGGACCGCAACGCGGCCCGCCCCGAGGCCCGGCACTACTTCGGCCTCGACCAGCGGCTGCCCACCCTGCTGGTCTCCGGCGGTTCGCAGGGCGCGCGCCGGCTCAACGAGACCGTCACCGCCATCGCGCCCCGGCTGCAGCAGTACGGCGTGCAGATCCTGCACGCCGTAGGCCCGAAGAACGAGCTGCCGCAGGTGGACGACATCCCCGGGATGCCGCCCTACCGCGCGGTGCCGTACGTGGACCGGATGGACCTCGCCTACGCCGCGGCCGACCTGATGCTCTGCCGGGCCGGTGCCATGACGGTGGCCGAGCTGGCGGCGGTCGGCCTGCCGGCCGCCTTCGTCCCGCTGCCGATCGGCAACGGCGAGCAGCGGCTGAACGCCCAGCCGATGGTCAAGGCCGGCGGCGGCCTGCTGGTCGACGACGCGGAACTGACCCCGGAGTGGGTGCTGCAGAACGTGCTGCCGGTGCTCACCGACCCGCAGCGGCTCTGGGACATGAGCCGGGCCGCCTCCGAGTTCGGCCGCCGGGACGCCGACGAGTTGCTGGTCGGCATGGTGTACGAGGCGATCGAGGCCGCCAGGGGTGGCCGCCGTCGTGGCTGACGGCCGTCGCGCCGTTCCACCGCCGGCCGGCGGTCCGGGAGCACCTCCCGGCCGCCGGTCCGGCGGTGGGTACCCGCAGGAGGAGGTGGAGTTCGGGGACGAGGAGCACTCGCCCCGGCTCCGGCTCTCCCGGCGGGGCGTGGCGGTGCTGGCCGCGCTCGGAGCCGCGGTGTTCGGCGTGCTGGCCTGGTTGGTCTTCCTCTCCTCGGTGCTGGACGTGCGCAGCGTCGCGGTGCAGGGGGTGCAGGACGACAAGCTGACGGTCGACCAGGTCCGTGCGGCGATCGGCACGGTCGGCGCCGGCCCGCTGGCCCGGGTGGACCTCGACGACGCCACCCGGCGGGTGGAGGCGATCCCGCGGGTGGCCCGGGCCGAGGTCTGGCGGGGCTGGCCGCACACCCTGCGGGTGAAGATCACCCAGCGCACAGCGGTCGCCGCCGTCAAGGGCGAGGACGGCCGATTCACCCAGATGGACGCGAGTGGCGTGAGCTTCGCCACCGAGGACGCCGCACCGGCGGGAGTGCCGGTGGTCGAACTGCGGCTCAGTCAGCAGGCGAACGACGTGGCTTCCGTGATCACCCGTCCGCAGTTGGTGCAGGGGGCGGTGGCGGTGGCCGCCGGCCTGCCGGCCGAGGTCCGGCAGCGGGCCGGGGCGGTGCTGGTGCACTCCTACGACGACATCCAGCTGCAGCTCAGCGGGGGTGCCACGGTGCGCTGGGGGAGTCCGGAGCAGATCGATCGAAAAGCGCGGGTGCTGGTGGCACTGATGAGTCAGAAGGGTACGAACTTCGACGTCAGTGCGCCGGAGGCGCCGGCGGTGTCGGGATGATCCGGTAGGTTCTCTCTCTGGGGGAGGGGTTGACGCCTTTCGGTGACGGCCCGACCCTTGGTGGTCACCCCGGTTTCATAAGCCGGTTGATGATCACATAGGCTCAAAAGAAAAAGGGAAGCTCGGCGTGTTCGTTGAAACACGTGCCCGGGGCCACCTAGTGTCCTGTGTCACCAGACTGTGTTTCCTGGTGATGTGACGGAGGCACAGGACTAACCCTAAAGGTCAAGTTTAGGGTTGGGGTCGGCGGTCGGCATTTCGGACATTCAGTCAGAAACCAGGCTCCCTACCCATCGACATCCGTCGGTTCGGCACCCCACCGGGGCCGGCCGACCCGGAAATTCGAGGCGAGAGGCCTTCGACGTGGCAGCACCGCAGAACTACCTCGCAGTCATCAAGGTCGTCGGTATCGGCGGCGGTGGTGTCAACGCCATCAACCGGATGATCGAGGTCGGTCTCAAGGGCGTCGAGTTCATCGCGATCAACACCGATGCGCAGGCCCTCCTGATGAGCGACGCCGACGTCAAGCTCGATGTGGGCCGTGAACTCACCCGGGGCCTCGGCGCCGGCGCCAACCCCGAGGTCGGCCGCAAGGCCGCCGAGGACCACCGCGAGGAGATCGAGGAGGTCCTCAAGGGGGCCGACATGGTCTTCGTGACCGCGGGTGAGGGTGGTGGAACCGGCACGGGCGGCGCGCCGGTCGTCGCCAACATCGCCCGCTCGCTCGGCGCACTGACCATCGGCGTGGTCACCCGCCCCTTCACCTTCGAGGGCCGCCGTCGCGCCAACCAGGCCGAGGACGGCATCGCCGGCCTGCGCGAAGAGGTCGACACCCTCATCGTGATCCCCAACGACCGGCTGCTGTCCATCTCGGACCGCCAGGTCAGCGTGCTGGACGCGTTCCGCTCCGCCGACCAGGTGCTGCTCTCGGGCGTCCAGGGCATCACCGACCTGATCACCACTCCCGGTCTGATCAACCTGGACTTCGCCGACGTCAAGTCCGTCATGTCGGAGGCCGGTTCGGCGCTCATGGGCATCGGTTCGGCCCGGGGCGAGGACCGCGCCAAGGCGGCCGCCGTGATGGCGATCTCCTCGCCGCTGCTGGAGGCCTCGATCGACGGCGCCCGCGGCGTGCTGCTCTCCATCTCCGGTGGCTCCGACCTCGGCCTGTTCGAGATCAACGAGTCCGCCCAGCTGGTCAGCGAGGCGGCGCACCCCGAGGCCAACATCATCTTCGGCGCGGTCATCGACGACGCGCTCGGCGACGAGGTGCGGGTCACCGTGATCGCGGCCGGCTTCGACGGCGGCCAGCCCCCGGCGATCGTCCGCGACCCGGTGGTCAAGGCCACGCCGCCGCCCGCGGCCGCCCCCGAGCGTCCGGTCGGCCGGCCCTCGTACGGGAGCATCGGCTCGGTCACGGCCCGGTCGGAGGGCGAGTCCCCGGCGCGTTCGGCGGAGAGCCCGGCGACCGCGACCGCCGCTCCGGTGCCGCCGCAGGTGCAGCCGGTCCGCCAGCCGTACGTGGAGAGCCCCGCCGAGGAGCTCGACGTGCCGGACTTCCTGAAGTAAGCAGTGGTCGATCACGCAGTACGCAACGGTGCTCACTTCGCCTTCACCGACCGGTGGGGCGGGGTGAGCACTTCGCCGTACGGGGAGCTGAACCTCGGCGGCGCGGTGGGGGACGACCCGGCCGCCGTCCGGCGCAACCGGGCGATCGCGGCCGGTGCGCTGGGCCTCGACCCGGCGGACGTGGTCTGGATGAACCAGGTCCACGGCGCGGACGTGGCGGTGGTGACGCGGCGCCAGCCCGAGGGGGAGGCGCCGACCGTCGACGCGGTGGTCACCGACCGGCCGCTGGCGCTGGCGGTGCTGACCGCGGACTGCACGCCGGTGCTGCTGGCCGATCCGGTGGCGGGTGTGGTGGGCGCGGCCCACGCGGGCCGGCCCGGCCTCGCGGCCGGGGTGGTGCCGGCGGTGGTCCGGGCGATGGTGGAGCTGGGGGCCGAGCCGGGGCGGATCACCGCCGCGACCGGGCCCGCGGTCTGCGGCCGCTGTTACGAGGTGCCGGCCCGGATGCGTGCCGAGGTGGCCGAGCTGGTGCCGGCCGCGCACGCCGAGACCTCCTGGGGCACCCCGGCCCTGGACGTCGCGGAGGGAGTGGCGGCCCAGCTGGCCGCTGCGGGGGTCACCGAGTTGGTGCGATCATCGGTCTGCACCCTCGAATCCGCCGATCACTACTCCTATCGCCGCGAGCAGCGCACAGGCCGGCTCGCGAGCTACGTCTGGTTGGGCTCTGATCACTCATGACGAACGACATCTACGGACCGTTCCCGGGCGGTGCGGAATTCCTGGCCGCCCTGACGGAGGGCCAGCGGGCCCGCTACGAGGAACTCGGGATCAACCTCGACGTCGTCGAGCGCCGGATCGCCGACGCCTGCGCGGCCGCGGGGCGGGCACGTGACGAGGTGAGGCTGGTGGTCGTCACCAAGACCTACCCGGCACTGGACAGCGCACTGCTGGCGGCCCTGGGCGTCACCGATGTCGCGGAGAACCGCGACCAGGACGCGGCGCCCAAGGCGGAGCAGTGCAGAAACCTTCCGCTGGACTGGCACTTCGTCGGCCAGCTGCAGACCAACAAGGTCCGCTCGGTGGTCCGGTACGCGAACCACGTGCACTCGGTGGACCGGCCGCGGCTGGTGGAGTCGCTCTCCGCGGCGGTGCTCAAGGCCGAGCGGCCCGAGCTCGGCTGCCTGGTGCAGGTCGCGCTGGAGAAGGAGGATGGCGAGGGCGAGGGCCGCGCCGGGGTCGCCCCGGCGGAGGTCGGGGCACTGGCCGACGCGATCGCCGACGCGCCCGGGCTGCGACTGGACGGTGTGATGACCGTCGCTCCGCTGTCCGGGCCGCTGGCCGGGGACCCGGCCCGGGCCTTCGCGCGGCTGGCGGAAATCGCAACCGCCGTACGGACGGCCCATCCTGCTGCCACCATGGTTTCCGCGGGAATGAGCGGTGACCTCGAGCAGGCCGTTGCCGCCGGGGCGACACATGTGCGCGTCGGAACGGCGGTACTCGGAGTGCGGTCACCCCTCAGGTAACGTCAC
Source organism: Kitasatospora sp. NPDC091207 (assembly GCF_044768625.1). NCBI lineage: Bacteria > Bacillati > Actinomycetota > Actinomycetes > Kitasatosporales > Streptomycetaceae > Kitasatospora > Kitasatospora sp. NPDC091207. The sequence goes on along the minus strand of NZ_JBIVVS010000002.1, from coordinate 385,874 downwards.
CGGGTAGTAGATCAGACTGCAGGACAAAATAGGACAGAAACTAGCAGCTTTCCAGAGCGCTAGCGAACCGTGGATCGCAGCTCCGCGGCACCCACCCACGAGTTCTGACCGGCCGTCGGCCTGACGGCTCGTCGTGGGCGGACCGCGGAATCCGCAGGCGGGGCCCCCGGGTCCGGTCGTCGGTACGGAGTCGGTCCACCACGGAGCGAGCAGGGCGAGCGGCCATCGAGAGGCGCGCGTTCGCGAAGCGACCACCGAGCGCAGCGAGGTGGGCATGAGCGGAGGAGACAGGAGCATGGCCGGCGCAATGCGCAAGATGGCGGTCTACCTCGGCCTCGTGGAGGACGAGACGTACGACGGCCAGGGTTACGACCCCGACGACGACTACGACGCGGACCCCGAGCCGATCCGAACGGGGCGGACGGAGGACATCCCCCGGCCCGCCGCGGCACCCGCCCCGGTCTCCTCGATCACGCCGCAGCCGGTGCCGGCCGCGGTCCCGATCCGGCAGGAGACCCCGAGGATGGCCCCAGTGTCGTCCATCACACCCGAACGCCGCCACAACCTGGAGAAGAGCGCCCCGGTGATCATGCCCAAGGTAGTGAACGAACGAGAGCCCTACCGCATCACCACGTTGCACCCCCGGACCTACAACGAGGCCCGTACGATCGGGGAACAGTTCCGTGGCGGCACCCCGGTGATCATGAATTTGACCGAGATGGACGACACCGATGCCAAGCGGCTCGTAGACTTCGCCGCTGGACTCGTCTTCGGTCTGCACGGCAGTATCGAGCGCGTGACACAGAAGGTGTTCCTGCTGTCGCCTGCTAACGTCGATGTCACGGCGGAGGACAAGGCTCGGATCGCCGAGGGTGGGTTCTTCAACCAGAGCTGACCCGGCCACGACTTTACGTGTGGATCTGATCGACAGTGAGTTAGTGACAGGCGGCACGGCCGAAGGGCCGAGAACCGGGGAGAGGGAAGCGCGATGGGGATCGTGTGGGCGGTGCTCTATTACGCGCTGACCGTCTTCCTGGTGTTTCTGCTTGCGCGGCTGGTGATGGACTGGGTCTTCCAGTTCGCACGTTCGTGGCGGCCCGGCAAGGCCATGGTCCTGGTCCTGGAGGCCACGTACACTGTCACGGATCCGCCGCTCAAGCTTCTTCGGCGGTTCATTCCGCCGTTGCGTCTCGGGGGCGTGGCGCTCGACCTGTCCTTCTTCGTACTGATGATCATTGTGTATGTCCTGATCTCGCTTGTGCGGCCCTAGTCGTAGGTGAGCGATGCGACAGGATGCCGGTGTGCCGACGATCACGTTGAGGTGAAGAGATGCCATTGACCCCCGAGGACGTTCGGAACAAGCAGTTCACGACCGTCCGCCTGCGCGAAGGCTATGACGAGGACGAGGTCGATGCCTTCCTCGACGAGGTCGAGGCGGAGCTGACCCGACTTCTCCGCGAGAACGAGGACCTGCGTGCCAAGCTGGCCGCCGCGACCCGTGCCGCCGCGCAGAACCAGGCCAACATGCGCAAGGAGCCGCCGCAGGACTCGCGTCCCGGCGCCCCGGTGCCGGCCGCCATATCCGGCCCGCCGGTCCCCGGGCAGCAGCAGGGCCCCGGTCCGCAGCAGATGGGCGGCCCCGGTGGTCCGCAGCAGATGGGCGGCCAGCAGCAGCAGCAGATGGGCAATCAGCCCCTCGGCCTGCCGTCCGGCGCCCCGCAGCTCCCCGCCGGCCAGGGCGGCCCGATGGGCGGCCCGCAGCAGCAGATGAACCAGACCATGGGCGGCCAGCAGCAGCTGGTGCAGCCGATGGGCGGTCAGATGCTCCAGCCCATGGGCGGTCCCGGTGGCCCGCAGCAGATGGGCAACCCGATGGGCCAGGGCATGGGCCAGCAGCAGATGCAGCAGATGGGCGGCCCGATGGGCCAGCAGCAGCAGATGGGCGGCCCGCTCGGCGCTCCGATGCAGCAGCAGCAGCCGCAGCAGGGCCCCGGTGGCGACAGCGCGGCCCGCGTGCTGGCGCTCGCCCAGCAGACCGCCGACCAGGCGATCTCGGAGGCCCGTTCCGAGGCCAACAAGATCGTCGGCGAGGCGCGCAGCCGGGCCGAGGGCCTGGAGCGGGACGCCCGTGCCAAGGCCGACGCCCTGGAGCGGGACGCGCAGGAGAAGCACCGCGTCGCGATGGGCTCGCTGGAGTCCGCGCGCGCCACGCTGGAGCGCAAGGTCGAGGACCTGCGGGCGTTCGAGCGTGAGTACCGCACGCGTCTGAAGTCCTACCTGGAGACCCAGCTGCGCCAGCTGGAGTCGCAGGCGGACGACTCGCTCGCCCCGCCGCGCATCCCGGCCACCGCCTCGCTGCCGCCGGCCGCGTCGTCGATGGCTCCGGCCGGTGCGTCCGCGATGAGCGGGGGCGCTCCGAGCTTCGGGGGCAACCAGCCGTCCTTCGGCGGGAACCAGCCCTCGTTCGGCGGCCAGAGCTCCTTCGGCGGCAACAACGGTGCGCCGAGCTTCGGCGGGCAGTCCGGCGGCAACTCCGGTGCCCAGCAGATGCAGCCGGCCGGGATGACGCAGCCGATGGCGGCCGTCCGTCCGCAGCCGCCGCAGCCGATGCAGCAGGCGCCGGCGCCGATGCGCGGGTTCCTGATCGACGAGGACGGCGACAACTGAGGTTGTAGCCAGGCATTTCGAGGGCGCCCCTGCCGTGACTTCCGGGTCATGACGGGGGCGCCCTCGTGCGTGCCCGGAGCGGGACCGGACGGGAGCCGCGGAGGCGGCTCCGGACAACGGCGAAGCCGCCGCCACCCGGGTGGGGTGGCGGCGGCTTCGGGGTGTCGCGGTCGGGCCGACGGATCAGGCCCGACGGGATCAGGCCTTGCGGAGCTGGAAGGCGAGGCCGAGGCCCTCGTCCGAGAAGGTCTCGGACTCCCAGTCGGCGGCGCCGGCCGCGAAGTCGGTGGCCAGCACCTCCTCGGCGACCAGCGGGCCGTGCTCGGCGATCGCCTCGGCGGTCTCCTCGTTGGCCGCCCGCCAGCGGAGCACGATCCGGTCGGAGACCTCCAGGCCGGAGTTCTTCCGGGCCTCCTGGATCTGGCGGATCGCGTCGCGGGCGGTGCCGAGCCGCTTGAGCTCCGGGCTGATCGCCAGGTCGAGCGCCACGGTGGCGCCGGACTCGTTGGCGACCGCCCAGCCCTCGCGCGGGGTCTCGGTGATGATCACCTCGTCGGGGCCCAGCTCGATCCGCTCGCCGTTCAGCTCCACACCGGTGCTGCCGGTCGCCCGGAGCTCGGTGGCGAGCTGCGCGGCGTCGGCGGCGGCGACCGCCTTGGCCACGTCCTGGACGCCCTTGCCGAACCGCTTGCCCAGCGCGCGGAAGTTGGCCTTGGCGGTGGTGTCGACCAGCGAGCCGCCGACCTCCGCCAGCGACTCCAGGGTGGAGACGTTGAGCTCCTCGGCGATCTGCGCGCGCAGATCGGCCGGCAGCTCCTCCCAGCCCTGGGCGGCGATCAGCGCGCGGGAGAGCGGCTGACGGGTCTTCACGCCGGACTCGGCGCGGGTGGCCCGGCCCAGCTCGACCAGCCGGCGCACCAGCGTCATGTGGCGCGAGAGGTCGGCGTCGATCAGCGCCTCGTCCGCCTCCGGCCAGGTGGCCAGGTGGATCGAGGCCGGGGCGTCCGGGACGACCGGGACGACGAGGTCCTGCCAGACCCGCTCGGCGATGAAGGGGGTGAGCGGGGCCATCAGCCGGGTGACCGTCTCCAGCGCCTCGTGCAGGGTGGCGAGCGCGGCGGCGTCGCCCTGCCAGAAGCGGCGGCGGCCGCGGCGCACGTACCAGTTGGAGAGGTCGTCGACGAAGCCGGAGAGCAGCTTGCCGGCGCGCTGGGTGTCATAGGCCTCGAAGGCCGCGTCCACCTCGCGGACCAGGGTGTTCAGCTCGGAGAGCACCCAGCGGTCCAGCTGCGGGCGCAGCGCCGGGGCCGGGTCGCCCGCGGACGGCGCCCAGCCGGCGGTGCGGGCGTACAGGGCCTGGAAGGCGACGGTGTTCCAGTAGGTGAGGAGGGTCTTGCGGACCACCTCCTGGATGGTGCCGTGGCCGACCCGGCGGGCCGACCAGGGCGAACCGCCGGCCGCCATGAACCAGCGCACCGCGTCCGCGCCGTGCTGGTCCATCAGCGGGATCGGGTCCAGGGTGTTGCCCAGGTGCTTGGACATCTTGCGGCCGTCCTCGGCCAGGATGTGGCCCAGGCAGACGACGTTCTCGTAGCTGCTCTTGTCGAACACCAGGGTGCCGACGGCCATCAGCGTGTAGAACCAGCCGCGGGTCTGGTCGATCGCCTCGGAGATGAACTGCGCCGGGTAGCGCTTCTCGAACAGCTCCTTGTTCTGGTGCGGGTAGCCGTACTGCGCGAAGGGCATCGAGCCGGAGTCGTACCAGGCGTCGATCACCTCGGGCACCCGGGTGGCGGTGCCGGAGCACTCGCGGCAGGCGAAGGTGACGTCGTCGATGTACGGGCGGTGCGGGTCGAGGCCGCTCTGGTCGGTGCCGGTGAGCTCGGAGAGCTCGGCCAGCGAGCCGACGCAGGTGAGGTGGCCCTCCTCGCAGCGCCAGATCGGCAGCGGCGTGCCCCAGTAGCGGTTGCGGCTGAGCGCCCAGTCGATGTTGTTGTTCAGCCAGTCGCCGAAGCGGCCGTGCTTGACCGTCTCCGGGTACCAGTTGGTGGCCTCGTTCTCACGGATCATCGCGTCCTTGACGGCGGTGGTCCGGATGTACCAGGACGGCTGCGCGTAGTAGAGCAGCGCGGTGTGGCAGCGCCAGCAGTGCGGGTAGCTGTGCTCGTACGGCAGGTGGCGGAAGAGCAGGCCGCGCTCCTTGAGGTCCGCGACCAGGGCCTCGTCGGCCTTCTTGAAGAACTGGCCGCCGACCAGCGGGACCTCGGGGGCGAAGGTGCCGTCGGCCAGCACCGGGTTGACCACGGGCAGGCCGTAGCGGCGGCAGGTCGCGAGGTCCTCCGCGCCGAAGGCGGGGGACTGGTGGACGATGCCGGTGCCGTCCTCGGTGGTGACGTAGTCGGCGTTGAGGACGTAGTGCGCGTCCTCGATCTCGACCAGGTCGAAGGGGCGGCGGTACGCCCAGCGCTCCATCTCGGCGCCGGTGAAGGACTCGCCGGTGGCCTCCCAGCCCTCGCCGAGCGCCTTGGCCAGCAGCGGCTCCGCGACGACCAGCCGCTCGGTGCCGTCGGTGGCCACCACGTAGGTGACCTCGGGGTGGACGGCGGCGGCGGTGTTGGAGACCAGGGTCCACGGGGTGGTCGTCCAGACCAGCAGCGCGGCCCCGCCGGCCAGCGGGCCCGAGGTGAGCGGGAAGCGGACGAAGACCGAGGGGTCGACGACGGTCTCGTAGCCCTGGGCCAGCTCGTGGTCGGACAGTCCGGTGCCGCAGCGCGGGCACCAGGGGGCGACCCGGTGGTCCTGGACCAGCAGGCCCTTGTCGAAGATCTGCTTGAGCGACCACCAGACCGACTGGACGTAGGACGGGTCCATCGTCCGATAGGCGTCGTCGAGGTCGACCCAGTAGCCCATCCGGCTGGTCAGCTCGGTGAAGGCGTCGGTGTGGCGGGTCACCGACTCGCGGCACTTGGCGTTGAACTCGGCGATGCCGTACGCCTCGATGTCCTGCTTGCCGGAGAAGCCCAGCTCCTTCTCGACGGCGAGCTCGACCGGGAGGCCGTGGCAGTCCCAGCCGGCCTTGCGGGCGACGTGGTAGCCCTTCATGGTGCGGTACCGGGGGAAAACGTCCTTGAAGACGCGGGCCTCGATGTGGTGGGCGCCGGGCATGCCGTTGGCGGTCGGCGGGCCCTCGTAGAAGACCCACTCGGGGCGGCCCTCGGACTGCTCCAGGCTGCGCTGGAAGATCTTGCTGTCCTGCCAGAAGGACAGGATCTGGTGTTCGAGGGCAGGCAGGTCGACCTGCGCGGGGACGGCGTTGTAGGTGGTCATCGCGGGTGTCAAACCTCCGACGGATATGGGCTGGATCCGACGGAGGGACGAGGCGGCCTGCCGCCCCGCGGTACCACCCTCCTTGGCCGCGGTGCTGCTGCGACCCTCTTGTTTGGGCTTGCTGCCGGGTCTACCGGGCTGCCGGGCGGTGCCCAGCTGCCGTTCTTCCGGCGGCTCCGGGGTGATCTTCCCGCCGTGCACACCCCCGGGCTCGCACCGTCCCCGGGTCGCTGGTGGCTGCGTACGTCGGTACTCGTCCCATCTGCGCCTTGCGGGCCCAGTCTATCGGCAGTCGCAAGTCGGTTTCGCCGCCGCCGCGACGGCGCGCGGAGGCGGTTAGGCGGGGGTGTTCTGGGCACAACTCTGGTCAGCGCGCGGGGCGGGGCGGCTGTGACGGCTGCCTGGGTGGGATCATTGTGAGGCGTCGGTATGTCAGGTTGTGACCGGTTTTGATGGGGATTATCGTTCCGGCACTGGAGGCCGCCGGGAACCGGCGGCTCGATTCGTTCGTAGATGGGGTCGAAGCCATGGCTGATGAGGCAACCGGCGCGGGTACCGTCACCAAGCGGGCTCGCAAGGCTGTGGCAGGCGAACCAGGGGAGGGGACCGTGACCACTACCGCACGGCACAAGACCAGCAACGATTCCGCGCTCGTGGCCCCCGGCCGCACCCGCGTCCAGGCCGCGGTCGCGGCCCGCGGTGGCGCCGAGTCGGTGGACCCGGCCGAGCTGCCCGTCCGTCCGGGCGAGGACGCGTGGACCTCGGAGGAGGTGCACGAGCTGCACGCCGAGCTGATCACCGAGCTGGACCGGCTGCGGAACGAGATCGGGGCCGCCGAGGCCGCGATCACCGGGCTGATGCGTGACTCCAACGACGGCGCCGGCGACGACCAGGTGGACGCCGGGACGAAGAACATCTCCCGGGAGAGCGAGCTGGCGCTGGCCAACAACGCCCGGGACAGCCTCGCCCAGGTCGAGCGGGCGCTCGGCCGGCTGGAGGGCGTCGGCTTCGGGACCTGTGAGTCCTGCGGTCAGGCCATCGGCAAGGCCCGGATGCAGGCCTTCCCCCGGGCGACGCTCTGCGTCCAGTGCAAGGCCAAGCAGGAACGCCGCTGACCGGGGCGACGCGGGGGGTCGGGCTTGCCGTACGCTCGACCCCGTAACGTCGCCTGACTCGTCGAGGCCGGCGACCACCGGCCCACTCTCCCCCGACCTTCGGCCCCGGGGGACCCTCATCGGCAGCGGAGCGGATCATCAGTACGCAAGGTTCCCCCCAGACGCGGGACGAGTCCGTCCCGACCCCCGCCGAAGCCCTGGAGGAGGCCGTGGCCGAGCCCGGTGAGGTGACCGCTCCGGTGGAGCGGGAGGCGCCCAAGGGGCGCCGGCGGATCGGTGTCCTGCTGGGCGTCGCGCTGGTCGCCTTCCTGATCGACCTGGGGACCAAGCTGCTGGTGGTCGCCCGGCTGGAGAACCACGCGGCGATCAAGGTGATCGGCGACGTGGTGACCTTCCAGGTGATCCGCAACTCCGGTGCCGCCTTCGGCATGGGGCAGGCGCTGACCATCGTCTTCACCGTGATCGCGGCCTCGGTGATCGTGGTCATCTGGCGGATCGCCCGCCGGCTGTACAGCCTCCCGTGGGCGATCGCGCTCGGGCTGCTGCTCGGCGGGGCGCTGGGCAACCTGACCGACCGGCTGTTCCGCTCGCCGAGCGCGTTCCGCGGCCACGTCGTGGACTTCATCTCCGTCCAGCACTTCGCGGTCTTCAACCTCGCCGACTCGGCGATCGTCTGCGGCGGCATCCTGGTGGTGCTGCTCTCCTTCCGCGGCAGCAACCCGGACGGCACCGTCCACCAGCCGGCCGACAAGGGCGCGAGCGGCAAGGGCGAGGCCGGTGCGGGTGACGCGGACCGGGACCGGCCGGGTCCGACCGCGTAAGGGGCGGCTCCGGCGTCCGGCATACTCGTACGGGTGAGTACCGCAGCGCAGATCCGCAGCCTCCCCGTACCCGACGGCCTTGAGGGCGAGCGTCTCGACGCCGCCCTCGCCCGGATGTTCGGCTTCTCCCGGACGAAGGCCGCCGAGTTGGCCGCCGACGGCAAGGTGACGCTCGACGGCGCCCTGGCCGGAAAGTCGGACCGGGTCACCGCCGGCTCCTGGCTGGAGGTCGAGATCCCGGCCCCCGCCGCTCCCGTGCGGATCGTCGCCGAGCACGTCGAGGGCATGCGCATCGTCCACGACGACGAGGACATCGTGCTCGTCGACAAGCCGGTCGGCGTCGCCGCCCACCCCAGCCCCGGCTGGACCGGTCCGACCGTGATCGGCGGCCTGGCCGCCGCCGGCTACCGGATCTCCACCTCGGGCGCCGCCGAGCGCCAGGGCGTCGTGCACCGGCTCGACGTGGGCACCTCCGGGCTGATGGTGGTCGCCAAGTCCGAGCGCGCCTACACCGACCTCAAGCGGCAGTTCCACGACCGGGTGACCGAGAAGAAGTACCACACCCTGGTCCAGGGCCACCCGGACCCGATGAGCGGCACCGTGGACGCGCCGATCGGGCGCCACCCCAGCTCCGACTGGAAGTGGGCGGTCACCCGCGAGGGCAAGCCGTCCGTCACCCACTACGACCTGATCGAGGCCTACCGGGCCGCCTCGCTGCTGGACATCAAGCTGGAGACCGGCCGGACCCACCAGATCCGGGTCCACATGTCGGCGCTGCGCCACCCCTGCGTCGGTGACCTCACCTACGGCGCCGACCCGACGCTGGCCAAGCGGCTCGGGCTGACCCGGCAGTGGCTGCACGCGGTCTCGCTCGGCTTCGAGCACCCGGCCGACGGCGAGTGGGTGCAGTTCTCCAGCGAGTACCCGGAGGACCTGCGCAAGGCCCTGGACGTCATCGCGTCGGAGAGCTGAGATGAGCGCGTTCGCGGCGCGGATCCGGGTGGCCGAGGGCGAGGACGACCTGGCGCTGGTGCGGGGTGTCCGGCACGCGGTGTTCATCGCCGAGCAGGGCGTACCGGAGGAGCTGGAGTACGACGACCTCGACGCGACCTCCGAGCACCTGCTGGCGGTCGGCCCGGCGGGCGAGCCGCTCGGTACGGCCCGGCTGATCCACGGCCCGCAGGCGCTCGCCCTCACCGGCGGGACGGCGGGCCGGGTGCTGCTCGGCCGGCTCGCGGTGGTGAAGGCGGCGCGCGGCACCGGGCTGGGCGCCGAGTTGGTCCGCGCGGTGGAGGCGGCCGGCCGCGGGCGGGGCGCCCGTGAGGTCGAGCTGCACGCGCAGGTGCAGGCGCTGGGCTTCTACGAGCGGCTCGGCTACACGGCCGAGGGGCCGGTCTACGACGACGCCGGGATCCCGCACCGGACCATGACCCGGGTCCTCCAGGACGTGTCCCGGGCCGGGGCCTAGGCCCGTCCCGGGTGCTCCTCCGTGCGCAGGCGGGGGAGCGCGCCCGGGTGCTCGTCGCGCAGGTAGGCGACCAGCTGCTCGCGGATGTCGAAGCGCAGCAGGGCGGCGTCGTCGGGGGTGCGGGCGGTCATGGTGGCACGGACCACCAGGGTGCTCGGGGTGGTGTCGGTGGCGTGCAGCGCCCATTCGGTGCCGTCCCAGCGCGGGTTGCGCTCCAGCCGCTCGTACAGGGCGGCGCGCAGCCGGTCCACCGGGGTGGTGTGGTCGACGTGCAGGACGACCACCGCGAGCAGGCCGGGGTCGCGCCGGGTCCAGTTCTCGAAGGGCTTGTTGACGAAGTACGAGACCGGGACGACCAGGCGGCGGTAGTCCCAGAGCCGGATCACCAGGTAGGAGAGGGTGATCTCCTCGACGGTGCCCTGCTGGCCGTCGACCACCACGGTGTCGCCGATCCGGACGGTGTCGCCGAAGGCGATCTGCAGGCCCGCGAAGAAGTTGCTCAGGGTGCCCTGGAGCGCGATGCCGGCCACGATGCCGACGATGCCGGCGGAGGCGAGCAGACCGGCCCCGATGGTGCGCATCGCGGAGAAGGTCAGCAGCATCATGGCGACGGTGACCACGACGATCACGGCGTCGGCCACCCGGCGGAGCATGCTGATCTGGGTCTGCACCCGTTGCAACCGGGCGGGGTCGTCGGCGACCGTCTCGTACCGGCCGAGCACCGCCTCCAGGACGGCCGCCACCACCCGGACGGCGAGCCAGCCGACGGAGCCGAGCAGGAACAGCAGGACCAGGTGGTGCAGGTTGTCGTCGTGCTGGTGGAAGATCCGCTCCAGCGGTGCGGCGGCGAGCAGCAGGGCCGACACGACCACGAGCTGCAGGGGGACGCGGCAGCGGCGCAGCAGCGGCCAGACCGCGGCGTCCGGGTGGCTCGCGGCGACGCGCTGGAGCACCTGGTCGACGATCCAGCCGATCACCAGGGTGGCGGCGATGGCGGCGAGCAGGGCGATCAGCGGCCGGAGCACGGGCACCTCGTCGTGGGGTGGTGAGGCGGGATGTGCGTACGATACCCGGGCGTAGTCGGGTGAATCGGGCGATTCGGTCCGGCTCGGCCCGGGTGACCTTATCGGACGCCTACCGGCGCGGCGGATACGATCACCGACCATGAAGCTCGGTGGGGCGTGGCGCCGGTGGCGCGGCCGCGAGGCGGCGGCCGGACGCAGGGTGCTGGCCGGCGTGGTGGCCCTGGTGGCGGTGGTCGGGGCCGGTACGGCGGTGGCCGTGACGGCGGGCGGGGACGCGACGGTCCGGCAGGAGGATCGTTTCCTCAGCATGCCGGAGACCCCCGGCGGTACCGGCCGGGTCCAGCTGGACACCTCGTTCTTCACCAGCGGGACCGGTCCGCGCCCGGCGGTCCTGCTCGCCCACGGCTTCGGCGGCTCCAAGGAGGGCGAGCGCGAGCGGGCCCAGCAGCTCGCCCGGCAGGGCTACGCGGTGCTGACCTGGTCGGCCCGCGGCTTCGGCCACTCCGGCGGCCGGATCGGCCTCAACGCGCCGGACCGCGAGGTCGAGGACGTCCGGCACCTGGTCGACTGGCTGGCCCAGCGGCCCGAGGTGCGGCTGGACGGGCCGGGCGACCCGCGGGTCGGCATCACCGGCGCCTCCTACGGCGGGGCGGTCGCGCTGCTCGGCTCCGCGTACGACAGCCGGATCGACGCCGTGGCCAGCCAGATCACCTGGTGGAACCTGGCCGACGCGCTGTTCCCCCAGGGCGTGCGGGGCTCCGGCGCGGTGGACGGCGTGTTCAAGAAGCTCTGGGCCGGCATCTTCTTCACCACCGGGTCGGCGGGGGACCTCGGCCCCTCGGGCGAGGCGCCGCGCGGCGGTACCGGGCCGGGGCAGGCTCCGGGCGGGTCGGCGGACGCGGCGGTCGGCTGCGGCCGCTTCCTGGACGAGCTCTGCCGGATGTACGACCGGGTCGCGACCGCCGGTCACGCCGACCCGGAGGCCGTGGCGCTGCTGGAGCGCTCCAGTCCGTCCTCGGTGGCGGGGCGGCTCAAGGCGCCGACCCTGGTCGTCCAGGGCCAGCAGGACTCGCTGTTCCCGCTCGACCAGGGCGACGCGATCGCCCGGGCGGTCGCGGCCAACGGCGCGCCGGTCGCGGTGGACTGGTTCGCGGGCGGCCACGACGGCGGCACCGACACCAGCGCCCGGGTGGACGACCGGGTCGGGGCCTGGTTCGACCGGTTCCTGAAGGCGCCCGGCACCGGGGCCCCGAGCGGTGCGGACCCGGCCGGCGCGGGCGGTGGCACCGGCCCGGCGTTCCGGGTCACCCGCACCGGCGGGGTGGACTCCACCGGGTTCCAGGCCGTGCTGCGCGGCGCCTCCGTCGACGCCTACCCGGGCCTGGCGGGCACCGGCGCGCGGCAGCTGGAGCTGACCGGCGGCGCGGCCGGCGCCGAGCAGACCTTCGCCAACCCGCCGGGCGGCGCCCCGCCCAACATCTCCGCGCTGCCCGGCATCGGCGCGCTCAGCCAGGCGGCCGCGCTCGGGGCCGGGCTCTCGCTCGACTTCCCCGGCCAGTACGCCGGCTTCGACTCGGCCCCGCTGGACGGCGAACTGCACCTCACCGGGCAGCCGACGGTCCCGGTGACGGTCCGGGCCGACCGGCCGGACGCGGTGCTCTTCGCCAAGCTGTACGACGTCGCGCCGGACGGCAAGCAGAGCCTGCCGCAGCAACTGTCCGCCCCGCTCCGGGTCACCGGCGCGGACGCCCCCGACGGGAGGACCGTCACGGTGGCGCTGCCCGCGGTGGACCACACCTTCGCCGCCGGGCACCGGCTGCGGCTGGTGCTCGCCGCCACCGACCTGGCGTACGCCTCGCCGGCCGAACCGGCCGTCTACCGGGCGGCCCTGGCCGGCCCGCTCACCGTGCCGACCGTCGAGGAGCTGGTCACCGAGGCCGCGCCGCTGCCCGCCCGGACCTGGGTGCTGCCGCTGGTCGCCGTCGCGGTGGCGGCCGCGCTGCTGCTGGTGCCGCGGCTGCGCCGCCGCGGCCGGGCCGGCCGCGGGCCGGTCTACGACCCGGCGCTGGCCGGGGTGCCGCTGCAGATCACCGGGCTCGGCAAGCGCTACAAGGGCGCCACCGACCGGTACGCCGTCCGGGACGTGGGCTTCCGGGTGGAACAGGGCCAGGTGCTCGGACTGCTCGGTCCCAACGGCGCGGGCAAGACCACCACCCTGCGGATGCTGATGGGCCTGATCCGGCCCGACGCCGGTGAGATCAGGATCTTCGGCCACCTGGTGCGCCCCGGCGCCCCGGTGCTCTCGCGGGTCGGCGCCTTCGTCGAGGGCGCCGGGTTCCTGCCGCACCTCAGCGGCCGGGCCAACCTGCGGCTGTACTGGCAGGCCACCGGCCGCCCGGAGGCGGACGCGCACCTGGCGGAGGCGCTCGCCATCGCCGGACTCGGCGAGGCACTGGACCGCGCGGTGCGCACCTACTCGCAGGGCATGCGGCAGCGCCTGGCCATCGCCCAGGCCATGCTCGGACTGCCGGACCTGCTGATCCTGGACGAGCCGACCAACGGGCTCGACCCGCCGCAGATCCGCGAGATGCGCGAGGTGATGGTGCGCTACGCCGCCGCCGGGCGGACCGTCATCGTCTCCAGCCACCTGCTGGCGGAGGTCGAGCAGAGCTGTACCGACCTGGTGGTGATGGACCGCGGCCGGCTGGTCTCCGCCGGCGCCGTCGCCGAGATCGTCGGCGCGGGCGAGCAGTTGCTGATCGGCACGCCCGCCTCGTTCGGGCCGGACGAGCTGGCGGCGGCCGCCGACAAGACGGCCGCGCTGGCCGGGGTCGGCTCGGCGGAGGCGGTCGAGGGCGGGCTGCTGGTGCGGCTGGACGGCATGACGGCCAGTCGGCTGCTGGCCGAACTGGTGCGCCTGGGGGTGCCGGTGGAGCGGGCCGGGCCGCACCGCCGGCTGGAGGACGCGTTCCTGTCGCTGATCGGAGGTACGGCGTGAGCGCCGTTGTGTCACCGGACCACGCGCCCGGCTACCGGGCCGGGCGGACGCTGCCGCTACGGGTCGAGGCCATGCGCCAGCTGCGGCGCCGGCGGACCCTGGTGATCGGCGGGGTGCTGGCCGCGATGCCGTTCGTCATCCTGGCGGCGTTCCAGATCGGCGGCACGCCGGGCCGGGCCGACCGGACCAGCTTCATCGAGCTGGCCACCGCCTCCGGCCCGAACTTCGCGACCACCCTGCTCTTCATGGGCACCGGCTTCCTGCTGGTGATCCCGGTCGCGCTGTTCTGCGGGGACACCGTGGCCTCGGAGGCCAGTTGGTCCTCGCTGCGCTACCTGCTGGCCGCGCCGGTGCCCCGGGCCCGGCTGCTGGCCCGCAAGTTCGCGGTGGGGCTGGCCTTCTCGGCGGCCGCCGTGGTGCTGCTGCCGGCGATCGGGCTGCTCGTCGGCACCGCCGCGTACGGCTGGGGGGACCTCGAACTGCCGGCCGGGGCGAGCCTGTCGGCGGGGGAGGCGCTGCCGCGGCTGGCGATCGCGGTCGCGTTCGTGTTCCTGAGCGAGGTCGTGATCGCGGCGCTGGCGTTCTGGCTCTCCACCGCCACCGACGCGCCGCTGGGCGCGGTCGGCGGGGCGGTGTTCGCCTCGATCGTCACCGGGGTGCTGGACGCCGTCACCGCCCTCGGTGACCTGCGCGAATGGCTGCCCGCGCACTGGCAGTACGCCTGGGCGGACGCCCTGCAGCCGCAGTTGGAGTGGGGCGGCATGGTGCAGGGCGTCTCGCTGTCGCTGTCCTACGCGGTGGTGCTGCTGGCGCTGGCCTTCCGCGGGTTCGCCCGCAAGGACGTGGTGTCCTGAGGGGTGCGCCGGGAGCGCACCCCTCAGGGGGCGGTCACTTGACGGGCGAGTAGACCCGCTCGATCTGCTGGGTGCCGGACTTGGTGCGGTAGGAGCGCGTCCACTTGGTGGTGGCGTCCTTGCGGGTGCGGTCGGACAGCACGTAGTAGTCCATCTGCGTCTGGCCCGGGGTGATGTCCAGGACGCCGTAGCCGTGCGAGTCCAGGTCGACCCACTTGACGTGCGGGTTGGCCGACTTGATCGCGGCGGCGGCCACCAGCGAGAGGGTCTGCGGGGCGACCTTGAGGACGTCGTCGATGTTGTCCGAGGTCACCGAGGTGACCACGAACTCGGTGGCCGCGCTGCCGGAGAGCGGGTAGGTGGCGGCCTCGTGCGGGACGTCCGACGCCCAGGCGGAGTGGATGTCGCCGGTCAGGAAGACGGTGTTGGTGATGCCGTTCGACGTGAGGTGGCCGAGCAGCTCGCGGCGGTCGTGGGTGTAGCCGTCCCACTGGTCGGTGTTGACCGCGAGGCCCTCGCCGGGCAGGCCGAGCAGCTTGGCCAGCGGGCGCAGCAGGTAGTCCGGCAGCGAGAAGAAGGCGACCGGGGAGATCATCACCTCGTTGCCGATCAGCCGCCAGGTGGTGTCGGAGGCGGCGAGCCCGGCCTTCAGCCAGTCCATCTGGGCGCGGCCGGTGATGCTGCGGTCGGCCGAGTCGACGTCGCCGTTGCCGACCTTGACCTGCTCCGAGCGGAACGAGCGCTGGTCCATCAGGTGGAGGTCGGCCAGCTTGCCGTAGCGCAGGCGGCGGTAGGTGGTGCCGGCGATCGACGGACGGACCGGCATCCACTCGAAGTAGGCCTGCTTGGCGGCGGCCATCCGGTCGGCCCAGTCGCCCTCGGTGCCGGGGGTGTGGTTCTCGGCGCCGCCGGACCAGGCGTCGTTGGCGAACTCGTGGTCGTCCCAGATCGCGATGGTCGGGACCTGCGCGTGCAGCGCCTGGAGGTCCTCGTCGGTCTTGTAGCGGCCGTGCCGGGTGCGGTAGTCGGCCAGGGTGAGGATCTCGTGGGCGGGGGCGTGCGGACGCACGACCGTGCCGCGGGCGCAGAACTCGCCGGTCTTGTACTCGTAGATGTAGTCGCCGAGGAAGAGGAAGGCGTCCAGGTCGCCGCGGGCGGCGAGGTGGCGGTACGCGGAGAAGTAGCCGGCCTCCCAGTTGGCGCAGGACGCGACGCCGAGCCGCAGGCGGGCGAGGGCGGCGTCGGCGGCCGGGGTGGTGTGGGTGCGGCCGACCGGGGAGACGGTGGCGCCGGCCGTGAACCGGTACCAGTAGAGGGTGTCCGGGGCCAGGCCGCGGACGTCGGCCTTGACGGTGTGGTCGGCGGCGGCGGTGGCGGTCACCGTGCCGCTCGCCGCGATCCGGGTGAAGCCCTTGTCGGTGGCGAGCTCCCAGCGGACCTCGGTGTCGGGGCCGGCGGCGGAGCCGGGGACGGCGTCGGGGGTCGGGGTGACCCTGGTCCAGAGCAGGATGCCGTCGGGGAGCGGGTCGCCGGAGGCGACGCCGTGGAGGAACTGGGGGGCGGTGGCGGCCGAGGCCGCGGTACCGAGTGCGAGCGGCAGGGCTGCGGCGCCGGCCGCTATCGCGGTGGCCTTCAGCACCTGGCGACGGTGCGGGCGGGCGGCGGTCATGTCATCGACAAGGTCAGTCACGGCGGACAGGCTACCGGGCGGTAATGATGCGTTCCATATGTTGAACTGACTGTTTGTCGCCGATTCACCGGCGTGTGACGTCCCGCCACCGGTGCGGGTGCGCGCGGCCACCCCGCGGTCATGAGCGATGATGGGGACACCCCCGACCACCGCTGCAAGGAAGTCCCACCGTGGCCCAGATCCTGCTCCTCCACTCCGTCTACGGACTGCGGCCGGCCGTCCACGCCGCGGCCGACCGGCTGCGGGCCGCCGGGCACACCGTGCACACCCCGGACCTGTTCGACGGGAAGACCTTCGACGACGTCGAGGAGGGCATGGCGTACAAGGAGGAGCTCGGCAGCGACGAACTGCTGCGCCGGGCCGTCGGCGCCGCCGCCCCGCTGCTGGGCTCCGGAGCCGCGCTCGTCTACGCCGGCTTCTCGCTCGGCGGCTCGCTCGCCCAGAACCTCGCCCTGGCCGACGAGAAGGCCCTCGGCCTGCTCCTCCTGCACGGCACCTCCGACATCCGCGAGGGCGCGGCCACCTCGGTCCCGGTCCAGCTGCACATCGCCGAGCCGGACCCGTTCGAGCCGGAGGACTGGCTGAACGCCTGGTACCTGGGCCTGCGCAAGGCCGGTGCGGACGTGGAGGTGCACCGCTACCGGGGCGCGGGCCACGTGTTCACCGACCCGGAGCTGCCGGACTACGACGCCGAGGCGGCCGAGCGGACCTGGGCGGTGGCCCTGGACTTCCTGGCCGAGCTGGACGAGTCGGCGGCCTGAGAGCCCCGCGCGGGCGGGCGGTTCCGGAGGAGGACGGGGATGACGACCGTGCGCGCGGACGCGTACGCGCCGGCGGCGACGCTGCCGGGACTGCTGCAGCGCGGCCGGGGACTGGGCGCGCGGATGGCGGCGGAGGACCCGTCGGCCGCCGCCGCGCTGGTGTACGGGTGCGTCCGGTGGGACTGGCGGTGGGACCGGCGGGCCGACGACCGGGCCCGTTACCTGGCCCGGCTCGTCCGGGACCTGGAGCTGCCGGTGGAGCCGGTGGCGGAGCTGCTCGGCGGGGGAGGGGAGGCCTCCGGGCGGGCCGCCCGCGTCCTGGGGCTGCTGGCCCCCGGCGGGCCGGCGCCGGCCGGGCACGCCCCGGCCGCCGGTGCCGGGGCGGGGCCGGTCGGCGCGGGCTGTCCGGCCCGGCCGGGCGGGCGGCCGGACGACCCGGGGGCGCGGGGGGAGGCGGCGGAGCTGGTAGCCGCGCTGGAGCGGGACTGGGTGGAGCGGCGGTGGTGCGGGCCGCTGGACACGGCGCGCGGGCTGGCGCGGTTCGGGCCGGAGGCCAAGGACGCGGTCTCGCTGCTGCGGCGGTTCTGGCTGTGGACGCCGCACTCGTCCGAGCGCGCCGGCTATCTGGAGGCGCTGGCCGCCATCGATCCGACGGGCCTGGACGCGGTGTACGTGGAGTGCCTCTGGGACTGCGAGGACGACGCCCGGCTGCTGGGGATCGCGCACGCGCCGGACGGGCCGGACGTCCGGGCGCGGCTGGCGTACCTGCGGGACGACGCGGTGGAGGAGCGGGGGGTCAGGGCCGCCGCCGGGGCGCGGCTGGCGGCCCTGACCCGGTAGGGCCTACAGGCCGGGGATGCGGCCGTTGCGGTAGAGGTCGACGAAGAGCTGGTGGTCCTGGCGGGCCCGGGCGCCGTAGGCGTGGGCGAAGTCGACCAGCATCGCGGTGAAGCCGGCCTCGTCGCGGGCGATGGCGGCGTCGATGGCGTGCTCGGTGGAGAACGGCACCAGGGTGTGGCCGCTGGAGGACTCGTCGGCGGCGGCGTGCATGGTGGCGGTGGCCCGGCCGAGGTACTCGGTGACGGCGAGCAGGTCGGCCGGCTCGTTGAGGTCGGTCCAGTCGAGGTCGGTGGAGTACGGCGACACCTCGGCGACCAGCTGGCCGCGCCCGCGCAGGGTGGTGTGGCCGAGCCACGGGTCGCTGTGGGCCTGGAGGGCGCGCTGGGAGATGACCGTGCGGTGGCCCTCGTGCTCGAAGTAGCCGGCGATCGCCGGGTCGGTGACGTGCCGGGCGACGGCGGGCGACTGGCCCTGCTTCATGTAGATGATCACGTCGTTCTCCAGCGCGTCGGTGTGCCCCTCCAGCAGCAGGTTGTAGGAGGGCAGGCCGGCGCTGCCGATACCGATGCCGCGGCGGCCGACGACGTCCTTGACCCGCAGCGACTCCGGGCGGGTGCGGGAGGCGGGCGGCAGCGTGGTGAGGTAGGCCGCGAAGGCCTCCAGCACCTCGGCCCGGGTCGGCTCGTCCAGCTCGATCGCGCCGCCGCCGGTGCGGAAGCGGCGTTCGTACCCCTCGACGACGGTCTCCGACTCCAGCAGCGCGACCCGGGTCTGCAGCCGGGCCCGGCGCAGGGTGTCCAGGATCGGGCCGGTGGCGGTGTCCAGGGTGAAGGGGTCGGCGTCGCCGGAGGAGACGTGGGCGGCGATCCGGGCCCGGTAGGCGGTGGCGAAGGCGGTGACCAGCTCGGTGATCGTGGTGTCGGACAGTGCCTTGGCGTAGCCGATCAGGGCCAGCGAGGCGGCCAGGCGCTGGACGTCCCAGGTGAAGGCGCCGACGTAGGCCTCGTCGAAGTCGTTGACGTTGAAGACGAGGCGGCCCTCGGCGTTCAGGTAGGTGCCGAAGTTCTCGGCGTGCAGGTCGCCGTGGATCCAGACCCGGCTGGTGCGCCCGTCCAGGAAGGAGGCGCCGTAGCCGGCGAACGGGCCCTCGGCGAGGTCCGCGTAGTAGAGCCCGGCGGTGCCCCGGTAGAAGGCGAAGGCGGAGGCGGCCATCTTGCGGAACTTCACCCGGAAAGCCGCCGGGTCCTTGGCGAGCAGGTCGCCGAAGGCCGTGTCGAAGACGCTCAGGACGGTCTCGGCGCGGTGGTCGGCGGTGGGTCGCGGATGGGACATGGGAGGGTCCTTTTGCGGCGTGGTGGGCGGCCCGGCATTTCTGTGGCCGCAGCTAGAGTAGGGGCGTGAACGCGTGAGAGCTGGTCCGGGCCCTGGTGAAGCGGCTCGGGCCTCATATGTTTCCAGGCACCTCTGTGACCTGTGCGTTCGCCGGCCAGCCAGCCAGCACCAGCCTCCGGAGGCCCCGCCTTGAGCGACCAGCCGTACGCGCATCTGCACGTCCACACCGAGTACTCGATGCTGGACGGGGCCGCCCGGCTGAAGCAGCTCTTCAAGGAGGTCGAGCGGCTGGGCCAGACCCATGTCGCGATGACCGACCACGGCAACATGTACGGCGCGGCCGAGTTCCACAAGCAGGCCACCGCGGCCGGGATCACCCCGGTGATCGGCATCGAGGCGTACGTCGCGCCGGAGGCGCGCACCAACACCAAGCGCGTTCTCTGGGGCCAGCCGCACCAGAAGCGGGACGACGTCTCGGCGTCCGGCGCCTACACCCACAAGACCATCTGGGCCCGGAACAAGCAGGGCCTGCACAACCTCTTCAAGCTGACCTCGCGCTCCTACGCCGAGGGCTGGCTGGTGAAGTGGCCCCGGATGGACAAGGAGATCATCGCCGAACACGCGGCCGGCCTGATGGCCACCACCGGCTGCCCCTCCGGCGAGGTGCAGACCCGGCTGCGGCTCGGCCAGTTCGACGAGGCGCTCAGGTCCGCCGCCGAGTACCAGGAGATCCTCGGCCGGGAGAACTACTTCCTGGAGCTGATGGACCACGGCCTGGACATCGAGAAGCGGGTCCGCGACGGGCTGCTGGAGATCGGCCGGAAGCTGAACATCCCGCCGGTGGTCACCAACGACTCGCACTACACCACCGAGTCCGACGCCGGCGCGCACGACCTGCTGCTCTGCGTCCAGACCGGCAAGAACCTCTCGGACCCGGACCGCTTCCGCTTCGACGGCACCGGCTACTACATCAAGTCGGCCGCCGAGATGTACGCGCTGGACTCCTCGGACGCCTGGCAGGAGGGCTGCCGCAACAGCCAGCTGCTGGTCGCCTCGCGGGTCGACATCGAGGGCATGTTCGAGTTCAAGAACCTGATGCCGCGCTTCCCCATCCCGGCGGGCTTCGCGTCCGAGGCGGACTTCTTCCGGTCCGAGGTGTGGAAGGGCATGGACCGGCGGTTCCCGGGCGGGTACGACGACGAGCACCGCGCACTCGCCGAGTACGAGATGGACACCATCGTCCAGATGGGGTTCCCGGCGTACTTCCTGGTGGTCGCCGACTTCATCATGTGGGCGAAGAGCCAGGGCATCGCGGTGGGTCCCGGCCGCGGCTCGGCGGCCGGCTCGCTGGTCGCCTACGCGATGGGCATCACCGACCTCGACCCGATCCCGCACGGCCTGATCTTCGAACGCTTCCTCAACCCCGAGCGCGTCTCCATGCCCGACGTCGACATCGACTTCGACGAGCGCCGGCGCGGCGACGTGATCCGGTACGTGACGGAGAAGTGGGGCTCCGACAAGGTCGCCATGATCGTCACCTACGGCACCATCAAGGCGAAGGCCGCCATCAAGGACTCCTCGCGGGTCCTCGGCTACCCCTACGCGATGGGTGACCGGATCACCAAGGCGATGCCGCCGGACGTCATGGGCAAGGGCATCCCGCTCTCCGGCATCACCGACTCCTCGCACCCGCGCTACGGCGAGGCCGGCGAGATCCGCGGGCTGTACGAGAACGACCCGGACGTCCGCAAGGTGGTCGACACCGCGCGCGGCATCGAGGGCCTGATCCGCCAGCCCGGTGTGCACGCGGCCGGCGTCATCATGTCCTCCGAGCCGCTCACCGACCACATCCCGGTCTGGACCCGGCACACCGACGGCGTCACCATCACCCAGTTCGACTACCCCACCTGTGAGGGCCTCGGCCTTCTCAAGATGGACTTCCTCGGCCTGCGCAACCTGACGATCATGGACGACGCCGTCAAGGCGATCGAGCGGAACAAGGGCATCAAGATCAACCTGCTCGACCTGCCGCTGGACGACAAGCCCGCCTACGAACTGCTGGCCCGCGGCGACACGCTCGGCGTCTTCCAGCTCGACGGCGGGCCGATGCGGTCGCTGCTGCGCCTGATGAAGCCCGACAACTTCGAGGACATCTCCGCCGTCCTCGCGCTGTACCGGCCGGGTCCGATGGGCGTCAACTCGCACACCAACTACGCGCTGCGCAAGAACGGCCAGCAGGAGATCACCCCGATCCACCCGGAGCTGGCGGAGCCCCTGGAGGAGATCCTCAAGCCGACGTACGGCCTGATCGTCTACCAGGAGCAGGTGCAGAAGGCCGCGCAGATCCTGGCCGGCTACTCGCTCGGCCAGGCCGACCTGCTGCGCCGGGCCATGGGCAAGAAGAAGAAGGAGATCCTGGAGGCCGAGTTCGTACCGTTCCGGCGGGGCTGCCGCGAGCACGGCTACTCGGACGCGGCGATCCAGGCGGTGTGGGACGTCCTCGTCCCCTTCTCCGGCTACGCGTTCAACAAGGCGCACACCGCCGGGTACGGGCTGGTCTCGTACTGGACGGCGTATCTCAAGGCCAACTACCCGGCCGAGTACATGTCCGGGCTGCTGACGTCGGTCAAGGACGACAAGGACAAGTCGGCGGTCTACCTCAACGAGTGCCGCAAGATGGGCATCCAGGTGCTCCCGCCGGACGTCAACGAGTCGGACTCCGACTTCACCCCGCACGGGGACACCCTGGTGCGGTTCGGCCTCACCGCGATCCGCAACGTCGGCGGGCCGGTGGTGGAGTCGATGATCCGCACCCGGAGGGCGAAGGGGAAGTTCACCGCCTTCCCCGACTTCCTGGAGAAGGTGGAGTCGGTGGTCTGCAACAAGCGGACCGTCGAATCCCTCATCAAGGCGGGCGCGTTCGACTCGCTCGGACACACCCGCAAGGGGCTGACCGCGCAGTTCGAGCCGATGATCGACAACGTCGTTGGGGTCAAGCGCAAGCAGGCCGAGGGCCAGTTCGACCTCTTCAGCTCCGCTGAGATCGGGCAGAGCGGCGGCGACGCGGTCAGCGACGAGCCGAGCTTCGGCCTGGACGTGGTCTTCTCCGAGGAGGAGTGGGACAAGGCCTTCCTGCTCACCCAGGAGCGGGAGATGCTCGGCCTCTACGTCTCCTCGCACCCGCTGCACGGCATCGAGCACCTGCTCGCCGACAAGGCGGACTGCGCGGTGGCCGACCTCGCGGAGCGGCCGGACGGTTCCATCGTCACCATCGGCGGCATCATCTCGGGGCTCCAGCGGAAGATGACCAAGCAGGGCAACGCCTGGGCGATCGCCACCGTCGAGGACCTGGCCGGCTCGATCGACTGCATGTTCTTCCCCGCCAGCTACCAGTTGGTCTCCTCCCAACTCGTCGAGGACTCCGTGGTGTTCGTCCGCGGCAAGCTCGACAAGCGGGAGGACGTGCCGCGGCTGATGGGCATGGAGCTGGCCGTGCCGGACCTGACGAACGTCGCGGCCCAGCTGCCGATCACCCTCACCATCGCGGAGAGCCGGCTCAACCCGGCGGTGGTGACCCGGCTCGGCGAGGTGCTGGCCCACCACAAGGGCAGCACCGAGGTGCACGTCCACCTCCGGCGCGATCACAGCACCACGGTGCTGCGGCTGGACCGGCACCGGGTGAAGTCCGACCCGGCGCTGTTCGGGGACCTCAAGCAACTGCTCGGTCCGAGCTGCCTGGCGAACTGAGACCGGTCCGGCCCCCGGGGCCGGGCCGTACGCCCCAGGTCTCATGGCTCAGGCCGCCGTGCCGCCGAGGCCGGACGGGACGGCCGTGTGCAGGGCCGAGACGAAGGCCGAGATCGCCGGGTGCGAGCCCGCGCCCGCGCGGAAGGCGACGCGGGTGCGCCGGTACATCGGCAGCCGGGTGAGCACGACGCCGGGCGGGGTCCGCACGGTGCCCAGCCGCGGGACCAGCGCCACCCCCTGGCCGGCCGCCACCAGGGCCAGGACGGTGGCGAAGTCGTCGATCTGGTGCCGGATGCGGGGAGCGAAGCCGGCGCTCTCGCAGGCCCGGACGGCCATGCTGTGGCAGAGCGTGCCCCGCGGCGACATGATCCAGGGCGCGTCGCGCTGCTCGGCGACGGTGCCGGCGGCCCGGGCGGCCAGGTACATCGGCTCGGTGAACACCGGGCGGGTCACCGCCAGGCCGGGCTCCGGATCGGCCGGCACCAGGTCGTACTCGTGCACCAGCGCCACGTCCAGCTCGCCCGCGCGCAGCGCCGCCGCCACGGCCGCCGGGTCCACCTCGGTGACCATCGGCTCCAGGTCCGGGTGCCAGCCGGACAGCTCGGCGAGCACCGCCGGGATCACCGCCCGGGCCGCCGAGGGGTAGCTGCCGATCCGGAGCGGGCCGGCCAGCCCCTGTCTGGCGTGGGCGAGTTCGGCGTCGGCCTGTTCCAGCCGGGCCAGCACCGCCTCGGCGTGCCGGACGAGCCCCAGCGCGGCCGGGGTCAGCGCGACCCGGCGCCCGGTGCGTTCCAGCAGCGGGACACCGGCCTCCTTCTCCAGGACGGACAGCTGTTGGGACACCGCCGAAGGGCTGAACGAGAGCGCTTCGGCGACGGCGGCGATGGTGCCGAGGTGGGCGAGTTCGCGCAGCAGACGCAGGCGTCGGACATCGAGCATCGGCTCAGCTTACGAGAACCGTCACCCATGTGAACTGGACCTGCGGGATCGGGGGGCACAGGATCGTGGGCATGGAACACACGGTCCTCAAGGGCATCTACGTCCCGCTGGTCACCCCGTTCGCCGCGGACGGCTCGGTGGCGCTGGACGCACTGGAGAAGCTGGCCGGCTCGGTGCTGGACGGCGGCGCGGCCGGGCTGGTCGCCCTCGGCACCACCGGCGAGCCGGCCACCCTGAGCGCGGACGAGCGGCGCGCGGTGACCGAGGTCTGCGCGGCCGTCTGCGCCGACCGCGGCGCGCGGCTGGTGGTCGGCGCGGGCGGGGCCGGCACCCGGGCGGCCGCCGAGGAGCTGGCCGGGGTCGGGCGGGTGCCGGGGGTGGCGGCCGCGCTGGTCACCGTGCCGGCCTTCGTGCGCCCGGGCGAGGCCGGTACGGTCGCGCACTTCCGGGCGCTGGCCGGGGCGAGTCCGGTGCCGCTGGTCGTGTACCACATCCCGTACCGGACCGGGCAGCCGCTGTCGGCCGGGGCGCTGCGCGAACTGGCCGCCGTGCCGGGCGTGGTGGGCGTCAAGTACGCGACCGGGGGGCTGGACCAGGACGCCGTGGAGCTGCTGGCCGACCCGCCCGCCGGGTTCGCCGTCCTGGCCGGTGAGGACGCCTTCCTCGCGCCGATGCTGGCGCTCGGCGCCGCCGGCGGCATCCTGGCCTCGGCCCACCTGGCCACCGCGCGGTTCGTCGAGCTGGCCGCCGCCTGGGAACGCGGGGACGTGCCGCGGGCCCGCGCCCTGGGCCACCGGCTGACCGCGCTGACGGTGGCCGCCTTCGCCGCGCCCAACCCCGCCGTGGTCAAGGGCGTGCTGCACGCACAGGGCCGCATCCCCACCCCGGACGTCCGGCTGCCACTGCTGCCGGCGGGCCCGGCGGAGGTGGCGCGGGCACTCGAACTGGCCACTGGTCTGGACCAGTAGCTCTCACACCGTGGAATACCCGGCCGCCCCGCCCGGGTGACAGGGCATGATGGGCGGAGTGCGGCTGTGACCAGCGACATCAAGAGGAGTAGTCGGAATGAAGATCGGCATTGTCGGGGCCACCGGCCAGGTCGGCGGCGTGGTCCGCGAGATCCTGGCGGAGCGCGCAGGACTCCCCGGAGGAGTGGGCCCGGTGGAGCAGCTGCGGCTGTTCGCCTCGGCCCGTTCGGCCGGGCGCACGCTGCCCTGGCAGGGCACCGAGATCACCGTCGAGGACGCGGCCACGGCCGACTACACCGGCCTGGACATCGTGATCTTCTCGGCCGGCGGCTCCACCTCCAAGGCCCTCGCCCCCAAGGCGGCCGCGGCCGGCGCCGTCGTGATCGACAACTCCTCGGCCTGGCGCCGCGACCCCGACGTCCCGCTGGTCGTCTCCGAGGTCAACCCCGGCGCCATCGCGAACCGCCCCAAGGGCATCATCGCCAACCCGAACTGCACCACCATGGCCGCCATGCCGGTGCTGCGCCCGCTGCACGACGAGGCCGGCCTCGCCGCGCTGGTCGTCTCCACCTACCAGGCCGTCTCGGGCAGCGGCGTGGCCGGTGTGGCCGAGCTCCAGGACCAGGCCGCCAAGGTCGTCGACGGCGCCTCGGCGCTCGCCCACGACGGCTCCGCGGTCGAGTTCCCCGAGCCCAAGGTGTACAAGCGCCCGATCGCCTTCAACGTGCTGCCGCTGGCCGGCTCCATCGTCGACGACGGCTCCCACGAGACCGACGAGGAGCAGAAGCTCCGCCACGAGAGCCGCAAGATCCTCGGCATCCCCGACCTGAAGGTGGCCGGCACCTGCGTGCGCGTCCCGGTCTTCTCCGGCCACTCGCTGCAGATCAACGCCCGCTTCGAGCGCCCGATCAGCCCGGAGCGCGCGGTCGAGCTGCTCGCCGGCGCCCCCGGCGTCGAGCTGAGCGAGATCCCCACCCCGCTCCAGGCCGCGGGCCGGGACCCGAGCTTCGTCGGCCGCATCCGCGTCGACGAGACGGTGGAGAACGGTCTGTCGCTGTTCGTCTCCAACGACAACCTGCGCAAGGGCGCCGCGCTCAACGCCGTCCAGCTGGCCGAACTGGTCGCCGCCGAGCTCAAGGGCTGAGCGCGCGGTCGCACCCGGCGGGCCCCGTCCTCGGACGGGGCCCGCTTCGCTTTCCCCGGCGCCGGCCGGGGCGCCGTCCCCGCCGACCGCGCCCCGGGCGCACCGCCGCCGGCTGTTGCCGGACCGCGACATCCACCGAGATTCGGTCGGCGAACCAGGGGTAAAGGTGACCCAACGATCGGGCGGCTGCGGGCACCCCTCACCCCACCGGGCCCGAGCGCCGGGCGGACCGCGCCCACCCGGCAGCGCCGCGACCGGCGACGCCGGACCCCGAGGGCGAGCGAAAAGAGGTGCGCGATGGACCGCTGTGTCGTCCTGGTGGACGCCGGTTACCTGCTGGGCGCCGCCGCCAGCCTGCTCGCCGGTGACCCGTCCCGCTCCCGGGTCAGTGTCGACCACACCGCGCTCATCACCGCCCTGCGCGAGCGCGCCGAGGCCGAGACCGGGCTGCCGCTGCTGCGGATCTACTGGTTCGACGCCGCCCCCGACCGCCGCCCGATGCCGGAGCACCGCCGGCTCAGGGTCCTGCCGCGGGTCACCGTCCGGCTCGGCGCCCTCACCCGGGCCGAGGGCCGCTGGGTGCAGAAGGGCGTGGACGCCGCGATGCACGCCGAGCTCTCCGAACTCGCCCGCAACCGGGCCTGCGCCGACGTCGTGCTGATCACCGGCGACGGGGACCTGCTGCCCGGCATGATGTCCGCCAAGGAGCACGGCGTGGTCGTCCACCTGTGGGCGCTGCAGGCCGCCGACGGCGACTTCAACCAGTCCGAGGACCTGGTCGGCGAGGCCGACGAGCGGCGGGTGCTCGACCGGGAGTGGATCGAGGGCTCGTTCAGCCTGCGCGACACCTCCACCGGCTTCCCCGCCCCCGGGCCGCGGCACGAGATCGCCAAGATCCTGGCCGCCCCGCCCGCGGCGGTGGCGTCCGCGGTCCGGCCCGCCGCCGTGCCGGGGCCCGTCGAGGTGCCGGTGGCGAACGGGCGCTCCGCCGGGACGGCCACCGCGCTGAAGGTCGTCCCGACGCCGAAGGACCTCGCCGGGCGCGCCACCGCCCCGCAGCCCGCGACGGCGGCCCAGCCCACCGGCCCGGTGCTGCGCTGGTCCTCCGACCGGGGCTGGGTCGAGCGGCCCGCCGCCGAGCCGGCCGTCACCGCCGGGGACGGCCTGCCCACCCTCGCCCAGCTGACCACCGCCGAGCAGCGCTGGGCCGACCGCGAGGAGGACATCACCACCATCGGCGGCGACGCGCACGAGGTCGGCCAGGTGTTCGCCCGACGCTGGACGGAGCGGCTCGGTGACGTCGAACGGCTCACCGTGCTCTGGCCCGACTACCCGCGCATCCCGCACCGCGTCGACGGCGAGCTGCTCCGTTACGCCGCCCGGTTCGGGCTGCTCGCGCACAAGGACGACCAGATCGACGAGCACGACCGGTACGCCATCCGGGCGGGATTCTGGAAGGAGCTGGCGGGCCGGGTGCCCGGTGGGGACCTCGTCGTCGACGACTGAGCGGCGTTCCCGTTTCGGGGGATCAGGCCCCCTTGTCCGGTTGGTGGTGTCCACCGCGTAGAGTCTTCGCTCGTGAGCGAGGGCAACGAGCGGAGCGCCGACAGGGGCGCGGTCCGCGAAGCGACCGCTCGGTGGAGCGAGGCGGGCGGATGAGCGAGACGGCCGGGCGGGTACCCGGGGAGGCCTCGCCGTGCTGTGCCGTACGCGACCTGGTGAAGACGTACCGCTCCGGGCGCGGCGCCGGTGCCACCGGCATCCGGGCCAACGACGGCATCAGCCTGACCGTCCGGCAGGGCGAGATCTTCGGGTTGCTGGGGCCCAACGGGGCCGGCAAGTCCACCCTGGTCCGCCAGCTCACCGGCCTGCTGCGGCCCGACTCCGGCTCCATCGAGCTGCTCGGCCACGACGTGGTCCGCCACCCCGAGCGGGCCGCCCGGCTGCTGGGCTACCTCGGCCAGGAGTCCACCGCGCTGGACGAGCTGACCGTCGCGCTGGCCGCCGAGACCACCGGTCGGCTGCGCGGCCTCAGCCGCGCCCGCGCCCGCGCCGAGGCCGCCGACGTGCTCACCGAACTCGCCCTGGAACCGCTCGCCCACCGGCCGCTCGCCAAACTCTCCGGCGGCCAGCGCCGGCTCGCCTGCTTCGCCGCCGCGCTGGTGGGGGAGCGGCCGCTGCTGGTGCTGGACGAGCCGACCACCGGCATGGACCCGGTCGCCCGCCGGGCGGTCTGGAGCGCCGTCGACCGCCGCCGGGCCGAGCGGCGGACCACGGTGCTGCTGGTCACCCACAACGTGATCGAGGCGGAGACCGTGCTGGACCGGGTCGCGGTGGTGGACGAGGGCCGCGTGATCGCCTGCGACACCCCCGGCGGGCTCAAGGCGCTGGTGGACGGCGACGTCCGGCTGGACCTGGTCTGGCGGGACGAGGCGCCGATGGCGGTCGCCGCCGTCGCCGCGCTCGCCGAGCGGGCCGAGCGCACCGGCCGGCGCTGGACCGTGCGCACCACCCCCGAGCGGGCCCGTGAACTGGTCGCCGCCGTCACCACCGGCCCGGCCTTCGCCGCGCTGGACGACTTCACCCTGGCCACCCCGAGCCTTGAGGACGCCTACCTCAAGCTGGGCGGCCGCCATGGAGGACTGGCCAAGTGACCCTGCTCTCGGTGCCGCCGCAGACCGCCGGGGTCGCCGACGGCGGGCCCGCCCCGCTGGCCCCCGCCGCCCGACTGCTGCCCGCGCTGGCGGCCGTCTACCGGGCGCAGCTGGCCCGGGCCAAGGTGGCCCGCATCCCGCTGCTGTTCGTGGCGACCTTCCAGTCGCTCGGCATCCTGGTGATGATGCGCGGTGTCGTCGACCCGGGGCAGACCTCGGCCGCGCGGTCGGTGGTGGCCGGCTCCAGCGTCCTGGTGGTGGCCTTCGTGGCGCTCAACCTGCTGGCCCAGTACTTCGGCCGGCTGCGGGCCAGCGGCGGTCTCGACCACTACGCGACGCTGCCCGTCCCGGCGGCCTCGGTGGTCCTCGGCGTGGCCGCCGCGTACGCCTCGTTCACGCTGCCGGGCACCCTGGTGACGGCCGTCGCCGGGGCGTGGATGTTCGGGCTCCCGATGGGACAGCTCTGGGTGCTGCTCGCGGTGGTGCCGCTGGCCGGGGCGGCGCTGTCCGGGCTCGGCGCGGCCTGCGGGCTGCTGGCGCCCAAGCAGGAGATCGCCACCATGCTGGGGCAGCTCGGCATGTCGGCGGCGCTGCTGCTGGGGGTGCTCCCGGTGGACCACCTGCCGCGGCCGGTGCTCTGGCTGCGTGACCTGCTGCCCTCCACGTACGGCGTGGAGGCCTTCGCCCGGACCTTCGCGGCCGACCCGGACTGGGCGGCGGTGGCGGCGAACCTGGCGGTCTGCGCGGGAGTGGGCGTGGTGTCGCTGGCGGTGGCCACCTGGGCCTACCGGCGGGCCACCACGCGCTAGGCGTCCCGCCCCGTCCGGGTGGCGGGTCCGTCCGGGCGGCGATCGTGAAACGATGGGCCCGTGACCGTACCGAACACACCTCCGGATCCCCTGCGTGCCGCCGAGGGCACCGACGCGGACGCCGCCGCCCCTGGTCCGGCCGCCGGCCCGAACCCGTACGCGCCACCGCCCGTGGACCAGGCCGTGCTGCGTGCCGCGGACCGGCGGGCGCCGCTGGAGCGGCTGCTGCCCGAGCTGAAGGTCGGTGCGGTCACGGTGCTGGCCTGTCTGGCACTGGGCCTGGTGATGGCGGTGCTCTGGGCCTGGCTGGCGCCGAAGGTGCCGCTGGTGGTCGACGGCAACAAGATCCTCTACGGCGACCCGGAGGGCGAGCAGCGGGCCGGGGCCGACAGCGTCTTCGTGCTGATCGGGCTGGGCATGGGCCTGGTGACCGCGCTCGGCGCCTTCCTGTTCACCCGGCGGCGCGGCGGCGGGATCGCGGTGGCGATCGGCCTCGCGACCGGCGGTCTGCTGGCCTCGGTGGGCGCCTGGGGGCTGGGCCGGCGGCTCGGCCCGGCGAGCGACCTCGTCGCCGAGGCCCGGCGGGTCGGCAACGGCGGCCACTTCGACGCCGACATCGACCTCGGGGCCTACGGCGCGCTGCTGGCCTGGCCGATGGCCGCGATGGTGCTGCTGCTGGCGCTGTCGGCCGCCTTCGGCAAGCGCGAGGAGGACCCGCCGCCGTACTGGGCGGGCCCGTACGGCGTGCAGCGGCCCGTGGACGGGCTGCCGGGCGGGTCGTTCCACCCGGCTCCGGCGGGGGAGCGCCCGGCCGGGGAGCAGCCGGCGGACCGGCCGTACCCGGCGGACCAGCCGTACCCGGCGGACCGGCCGCCGCAGGACCGCACGCCCTGACGGCGCACCGGGCCGGGCGGGCGGTTCCGGGTGCGGCCGCCGCCCCGGTGGTCAGCGGCCGATCGGGGCGGTCACCGCGCCGGTGAGGCCGACCAGGTCGGCCGGGGCCAGTTCGACCTCCAGCCCGCGCCGGCCGGCCGAGACGTAGACCGTGGCGTGGCCGAGCGCGCTGTCGTCCACCACCGTGCGCAGCGCGCGGCGCTGGCCGAGCGGGGAGATGCCGCCGAGGACGTAGCCGCTGCTGCGCTCGGCGGCCGCCGGGTCCGCCATCGCGGCCCGCTTGCCGCCGACGGCGGCCGCGAGCGCCTTGAGGTCGAGCCGGCCGGCGACCGGGACGACCCCCACGGTGAGCACGCCGTCGACCTCGGCGACCAGGGTCTTGAAGACCCGTTCGGGCGCCACCCCGAGGACCTCGGCGGCCTCGCCGCCGTAGGAGGCGGCGGCCGGGTCGTGCGGGTAGGAGTGCACGGTGAACACCACCGCGGCGGCCTCCAGGGCGACGGTGGCGGGCGTGCCCCCGCCGGCCTGCTTCGGCTTCCTGGCCATCGGGACCTCTTCGGACGCGTCGGTGGACGGGGTCAGTTGGGGCTGAACGACTGGCGGGTCAGATCCACCGCGGGCAGCGACGGCAGCCAGCTGAGCACCGCCGTCTCGCGGCGCAGCAGCTCCAGTTCGGCGGTCAGCCGCCGGGTGGTGTCCGGGCAGGCCAGCAGCTCCTGCTTGACCGACGTCCCGAAGACCGAGGCGGCGGCCACCAGGTAGGAGAGCACCTGCGGGTCGTCGGGCAGCTCCTGGCGGCCGACGGTGCTGGCCTCGCGGGCGCCGGCCAGCCGCTTCTGGTACGCCCGGAAGGCGCGCTCCACGCCGGAGGCCAGCGCCCCGGCGCCCTCACCGGGCAACTCCTCGATCGGCTCGATCTCGCCGCTCAGGTACGGACCGCCGGTGTCCACCGAGCGCAGCCGGAACCGGGTGGTGCCGGTGACCAGCAGCTCGTACCGGCCGTCCGGCTGCTCCTGGGCCGAGGCCACGTCGGCCACGCAGCCGACGTGGTACAGCGCCTCCAGAGGGTCCCCGGTGACGGTGCCCAGACCGTCCAAGGGCCCGGCCGGGCCCTCCTCGGGGCGGACCGGCGCGACCTCGCGGCCGTCCTTGATGGCGAGCACGCCGAACCGCCGCGGCTGGTCCTCGGGGAGGGCGAGCAGGTCGGCGACCAGTCGGCGGTAACGCTCCTCGAAGATGTTCAGGGGCATCACCAGGCCCGGGTAGAGCACGGAGTTCAGCGGGAAGAGCGGCAGCCGTTCTGTCACGGCGCACAGCGTAGTTCCCCGAGCGGTGGGTACGCTCGGAGGTTATCCCCGCTGGAGCATCCGGCTG
The DNA here is from genome assembly GCF_044768625.1 of Kitasatospora sp. NPDC091207. Taxonomy (NCBI): domain Bacteria; kingdom Bacillati; phylum Actinomycetota; class Actinomycetes; order Kitasatosporales; family Streptomycetaceae; genus Kitasatospora; species Kitasatospora sp. NPDC091207. The sequence goes on along the minus strand of NZ_JBIVVS010000002.1, from coordinate 354,447 downwards.
GCCCCGGCGGCGACGGTGGTGGCCAGCACCCAGCCGACGACCACCAGGCCGGAGGCGACCCACTGGGCGGTGCCGCCGGGGTTCCAGCCCTGCTGGCCGAGGTCGACGACCGGCAGCAGCTGGCCCAGCGCGTACAGCACCGGGTTCCAGTGCGGGCGCTCGTCGGCCTTGAGCGGCTGGAGCTCGTGGGTGGCGAAGTAGGCGCTGCCGAGCGCCCAGGCGAGCAGTAACCAGAGCGCGGCCCGGCCGGGGCGGAAGCCGTAGCCGACGGTGACGTCCTGGATCCGGCCCCAGAGCCGGGCGGGCAGCGGCAGGGTCTGCCGGCGGCGGCGCTGCTTGGCGTACAGCACCTCCCGGGCGTCGTCGTCGGCGCCGTCGCGGCGCAGGGCGGCGGCCAGCTGCTCGTAGGACTCGGGCTGGAACTCGACCGCGGACCCCTCCAGCCAGGCGATCCGCTGCCGGATGCCGAAGGGGGCGGCCGGGCGCAGGCACTCGTAGGTGAAGCCGGTGAGGCCGAGGTGCCTGCCGTGCGGCCAGGAGTCGGGGGCGTCGACCAGGTTGCCGACCCGGGCGCGGGAGAGCGCGACCTTGCCGGTGGGCGGGGTGCGGCAGGTGAAGCGGAGCTCGGGGGTCTGGATCCGGCGCAGCGCCAGCTCGTCCTCCGGGCCCAGGTGGAACTCGGCGTCGGTGATCAGGCAGGCGCTGTCGAAGCGGCTGTCGGAGAGCCGGACGGCGCCGTGCGCGCGGAACGGGGTGCTGGGGGTGCCGGCCGGGACGACCTGGCCGTAGCCGGAGCCGTAGTACGAACCGGAGGAGAACCAGCCGCCGTCCATCGAGCCGCTGAGGTACAGGGTGTGGCCGACGGTGAGCCGGACGGCGTTGAGGGCGACCGGGTTCTGCGGGAGGGCGTGCAGCTGGGCGCCGCGCAGCGAGAGCCGGCCGCCGACCCGGACGGTCCGCAGGCTGATCTCGCCGCGGGACTCCAGCCGGTCGGCCTCGAAGTCCTGGCTGACCGCCATGCCGTCGGCGGACAGCGCCCGGCCGAACCGGTCACCGCCCAGGACGGCCTGGTTGAGCAGCAGGTCGGTGCCGATCCGGGAGTCGGTGAGCCGGATGCCCTGCGCGATCCGGCAGCGGGCCAGGTGCAGGTCTCCGGAGGTGGTGAGGCGGGAGGCCTCCAGCCGGGGGATCAGGCACCTGACGAAGCGCAGGGTGCCGGCGTCGGCCTCGGATATCAGCACCTTCCGCTCGAAGCGGCAGTCGTGCACCTCGACGTAGTGGCCGATGGTGCCGCCGGCCAGCACCAGCGGGCCGGTGACCCGGGCGCCGGTCAGCTTCAGGGCGGCGACCCGCCCGGGGGCGGCCGGCGGGCCGTCCAGCAGCAGGTGGGCCAGCACCTCGGCGCGAACCGTGCGCCCGGGGCCCCAGACCGCGCCGCCGAAGGGGTCGTCCAGGGGGTCGCCGGACCGCGGTCCGGCGGCGCGCGGGGGGTCGGGCGGGGCGGCGGAGGGGGCGTTGTCCGGGCCGATGGCGCCGGCCCGCAGGTCGTACACCTCGCCCTGGCGGAACGCCTCCCAGAGACCCTGTTCGGTCCGCGTCCAGCCGTCCGGAGCACGCTCCGCCATCGTTCCCCCGTCTCCCCCGGTTGTCTCACCCTTCGTATCACGGACTGAAATGCGCGGTCGCCGGTTCCGGCCACTCCTTACACTGGGTGGCGTGATCTCTCGAATCGACCTGCGCGGCTCGCTCGACGACCCGCGTGACCTGCTGCCCCGTGCCGACTTCGACGTCGCGGCCGCCCTGGAGAAGGTGCGCCCGATCGCCGAGGACGTGCGTCATCGCGGGGTCGCGGCGGTGATCGACATCACGGAGCGTTTCGACGGCGTGCGGCTGGAGTCCACCCGGGTGCCCGCCGAGCAGCTCGCCGAGGCCCTGGCGGCGCTGGACCCGAAGGTCCGCGCCGCGCTGGAGGAGTCGATCCGCCGCGCCCGCCTCGTCCACGCGGACCAGCGCCGTACCGGGCACACCACCCAGGTCGTGCCGGGCGGCACGGTCACCCAGCGCTGGGTGCCGGTGGACCGGGTCGGCCTGTACGTGCCGGGCGGCCTCGCCGTCTACCCGTCCTCCGTCGTGATGAACGTGGTGCCCGCGCAGGAGGCCGGGGTGGCCGGCATCGCGGTGACCTCGCCGCCGCAGAAGGCCTTCGGCGGCCGGGTGCACCCGACGATCCTGGCGGCCTGCGAGCTGCTCGGCGTCACCGAGGTGTACGCGGTCGGCGGCGCCCAGGCGGTCGCGATGTTCGCGCTCGGCACCGAGGAGTGCGAGCCGGTCACCATGGTCACCGGCCCGGGCAACATCTACGTGGCCGCGGCCAAGCGCTACTTCGCCGGGCGGATCGGGATCGACTCCGAGGCCGGCCCGACCGAGATCGCCGTCCTCGCCGACGACAGCGCCGACCCGGTGGACGTCGCCGCCGACCTGATCAGCCAGGCCGAGCACGGCCCGACCTCGGGCTCGGTGCTGGTCACCGACTCGCCCGAGCTGGCCGAGGCCGTCGAGGCCGAGCTGAAGACGCAGGTCGCCCGGACGAAGCACAGCGCGCGGGTGGCCGAGGCGCTGGGCGGCCGGCAGTCCGGCATCATCCTGGTCGACGACCTGGAGCAGGGGCTCGCGGTGGTCAACGCCTACGCCGCCGAGCACCTGGAGATCCAGACCCGGGACGCCCACGCCGTGTCGGCCCGGGTCCGCAACGCGGGCGCGATCTTCATCGGCCGCTGGACGCCGGTGTCGCTGGGCGACTACGCCGCCGGCTCCAACCACGTGCTGCCGACCGGCGGCTGCGCCTGCCACTCGGCCGGGCTGTCCGTGCAGACCTTCCTGCGCGGTGTCCAGGTCGTCGAGTACGACCGCGAGGCGCTGGCCGGCGTCGCCGCGCACGTCGTCAACCTGGCCGACGCCGAGGACCTCCCCGGCCACGGTGACGCCATCAAGGCACGTTTCGTCCGAGACGAGCAGTACTGGCACAGCGACTGGACGGTTCCCCGCGCATGAGGATCGACGACCTTCCCATCCGCGACGAGCTGCGCGGTCAGTCCCCCTACGGTGCCCCGCAGCTGGACGTCCCCGTCCAGCTGAACACCAACGAGAACCCGTACCCGCTGCCGGCGGAGCTGGTGGCCCGGATCGCCGAGCGCGTCGCCGAGGCCGCCCGCGGCCTCAACCGCTACCCCGACCGGGACGCGGTCGAGCTGCGCGACGGCCTGGCCGGCTACCTGACCCGGACCACCGGTTTCGAGCGCGCCCGCGCGCAGGTCTGGGCCGCCAACGGCTCCAACGAGATCCTGCAGCAGCTGCTCCAGACCTTCGGCGGCCCCGGCCGCACCGCGCTCGGCTTCGAGCCCTCCTACTCGATGCACGCCCTGATCTCCCGGGGCACCGGCACCGGCTGGATCTCGGGGCCGCGCAACGAGGACTTCACGGTCGACGTGGACGCCGCCGTCGAGGCCATCGCCGAGCACCGGCCGAACGTCGTGTTCGTCTGCTCGCCGAACAACCCGACCGGGACCGCCGTCGCGGCCGACGTGGTGCTGCGGCTCTACGAGGCGGCGCAGGCCGCCGGGCCCAGCGTGGTGATCGTGGACGAGGCGTACGTCGAGTTCTCGCACCGCGCCTCGCTGCTGCCACTGCTGGAGGGCCGCCCCAACCTGGTGGTCACCCGCACCATGTCCAAGGCGTTCGGCGCGGCCGGCCTGCGGCTGGGCTACCTCACGGCCGACGCCGCCGTGGTGGACGCCGTCCAGCTGGTCCGGCTGCCCTACCACCTGTCGGCCGTCACCCAGGCGACCGCGCTGGCCTGCCTGGAGCACACCGACACCCTGCTCGGGTACGTCGGCCGGCTCAAGGCCGAGCGCGACCGGCTGGTCGACGCGCTGCGCGGGCTGGGCCTGGAGGTGACCGACTCGGACGCCAACTTCGTCCAGTTCGGCCGCTTCGCGGACACCCACGCCGTCTGGCAGGCCATCCTCGACCAGGGCGTCCTGGTCCGTGACAACGGCGTCCCCGGGTGGCTGCGCGTCACCGCCGGCACCCCCGCCGAGAACGACGCCTTCCTGGACGCCGTCTCCACCGTGATCAAGGAGCTGTAACCCCGTATGTCCCGTATCGGACGCGTTGAACGCACCACCAAGGAGACCTCGGTCCTGGTCGAGATCGATCTCGACGGCACCGGCCGGACCGACATCTCCACGGGCGTCGGGTTCTACGACCACATGCTCGACCAGCTCGGCCGCCACGGCCTCTTCGACCTCACCGTGAAGACCGACGGCGACCTGCACATCGACACCCACCACACCATCGAGGACACCGCCCTCGCCCTGGGCGCCGCCTTCAAGCAGGCGCTCGGCGACAAGGTCGGCATCTACCGCTTCGGCAACTGCACGGTGCCGCTGGACGAGTCGCTCGCCCAGGTCACCGTGGACCTCTCCGGCCGCCCCTACCTGGTGCACACCGAGCCGGCGACCATGGCGCCGATGATCGGCACCTACGACACCACCATGACCCGGCACATCCTGGAGTCCTTCGTGGCCCAGGCGCAGGTCGCCCTGCACGTCCACGTGCCGTACGGACGCAACGCGCACCACATCGTGGAGTGCCAGTTCAAGGCGCTGGCCCGGGCCCTGCGCTACGCCGCCGAGCGCGACCCGCGCGCGGCCGGCATCCTCCCGTCGACCAAGGGTGCGCTGTGAGCAAGGCCACGATCGTCCTCCTCTTCGTCGGGCTCTTCCTGGCCGGCGGGGTCATCTCGTTCTGGAAGCAGAAGATCCCGAAGGGCGTCATCGCGGTGCTCGCCATCGGCTCGGTGCTCTGCCTGGCCTCCGGCCTCATGCGCCTCTAGCGCCGCCGTACCGACAGCACGTCGTACGGACCGGCGCCGCACGGAGAGCGCCCCACGGAGACCGCCGTGCGGAGCCGGTCCGGAACAGCCGAGAGACTTGGACACCTGAACATGGGCAAGAACGTCGTCGTACTCGACTACGGGTCGGGCAACCTCCGCTCGGCCCAGCGGGCCGTCGAGCGCACCGGCGCGACCGTCACCGTCACGTCGGACTTCCAGACCGCGTTGGACGCGGACGGCCTGCTCGTCCCCGGCGTCGGGGCCTTCGAGGCCTGCATGCGCGGGCTGAAGGCCGTCCGCGGCGAGCAGGTCATCGGCCGCCGGCTCGCCGGGGGCCGCCCGGTGCTGGGCATCTGCGTCGGCATGCAGATCCTCTTCGAGAAGGGGGTCGAGCACGGCGTGGAGACCCCCGGCTGCGACGAGTGGCCGGGCACCGTCGAGCCGCTGGACGCGCCGATCGTCCCGCACATGGGCTGGAACACCGTCGACGCCCCCGAGGGCAGCCGGCTCTTCGCCGGTCTCGACGCCGACACCCGCTTCTACTTCGTGCACTCCTACGGGGTGCGCCGCTGGGAGCTGGAGGTCCACAGCGCGCGGCTGCACGCCCCGCTGGTCACCTGGGCCACGCACGGGCAGCCGTTCGTCGCGGCCGTCGAGAACGGCCCGCTCTGGGCCACCCAGTTCCACCCCGAGAAGTCCGGCGACGCCGGCGCCGCCCTGCTGACCAACTGGGTCAACACCCTCTGACGATCTGAGAGTTGCCACCATCATGAGCCGCCTCGAACTGCTCCCCGCCGTCGACGTCCGGGACGGCCAGGCCGTCCGCCTGGTCAAGGGAGCCTCCGGCACCGAGACCTCCTTCGGCGAGCCGCTCGCCGCCGCCCTCGCCTGGCAGAACGCCGGTGCCGAGTGGCTCCACCTGGTCGACCTGGACGCCGCGTTCGGCACCGGCAGTAACCGTGACCTGCTCCGCGAGGTCACCGCCGCGCTGGACATCAAGGTCGAGCTGTCCGGCGGCATCCGCGACGACGAGTCGCTGGCCGCGGCCCTCGCCACCGGCTGCACCCGGGTCAACCTCGGCACCGCCGCCCTGGAGAGCCCCGAGTGGGTCGCCAAGGTCATCGCCGAGCACGGCGACAAGATCGCCGTCGGCCTGGACGTGGTCGGCACCACCCTGCGCGGCCGCGGCTGGACCCGCGACGGTGGCCAGCTCTTCGAGGTGCTGGCCCGCCTCGACGCCGAGGGCTGCGCCCGCTACGTGGTCACCGACGTCAACCGGGACGGCACCCTGACCGGCCCCAACCTGCAGCTGCTGCGCGACGTCTGCGCCGCCACCGACAAGCCGGTGGTCGCCTCCGGCGGCGTCTCCTCGCTGGACGACCTGCGCGCCATCGCCACCCTCGTCGGCGAGGGTGTCGAGGGTGCCATCGTGGGCAAGGCACTCTACGAGCAGAAGTTCACCCTCGAAGAGGCCCTGGAGGCGGTTTCAGGATGACGGAACGTCAGATCGTACGCGGTCGGGTGGCCGGGTTCTCCCCCTGGGAGGACGAGTTCGGCTACTCGCGGGCGGTTGCCGCGGGAGACCATGTGCACGTGGCCGGCTCCACCGCCTGGGTGGACGGGAAGGTCGAGCACGAGAGCGACCCGTACCAGCAGACCCTCGCCGCGTTCGGCGTCGGCCTCAAGGCCCTGGCCGCGTACGGACTGACGACGGACGACGTGGTCCGTACCCGGATGTACATCACCCACGCCCGCGACGCCTCGGAGGTGGGCCGCGCCCACCGCACCCTCTTCGACGCCGCCCGCCCGGTGGCCACCATGGTGGTGGTCGGGGGCCTGATCGACTCCCGGATGATGGTCGAGGTCGAACTCGACGCCTATCGCGCCGGGCTCGCACGCACTCTGGAAGGCAAACAGCCGTGACCCTCGCCGTACGTGTCATCCCCTGCCTGGACGTCGACGCCGGCCGGGTGGTGAAGGGCGTCAACTTCCAGAACCTGCGCGACGCCGGGGATCCGGTCGAGATGGCCAAGCTCTACGACGCCGAGGGTGCCGACGAGCTGACCTTCCTCGACATCACCGCCTCCTCCGGCGACCGCGAGACCACCTACGACGTGGTCCGCCGCACCGCCGAGCAGGTCTTCATCCCGCTCACCGTCGGTGGCGGCATCCGCGCCGTCGACGACGTGGACAAGCTGCTGCGGGCCGGGGCCGACAAGGTGGGCGTCAACACCGCGGCGATCGCCCGCCCGGAGCTGGTCCGGGAGATCGCGCGGCGCTTCGGCCGCCAGGTGCTGGTGCTGTCGGTGGACGCCCGGCGCTGCCCGGAGGGCACCGAGACCACCTCGGGCTTCGAGGTCACCACCCACGGCGGGCGCCGGGGCACCGGCCTGGACGCCGTCGAGTGGGCGGGCCGCGCGGCCGAGCTGGGCGCGGGCGAGATCCTGCTCAACTCGATGGACGCGGACGGTACCAAGGACGGCTACGACCTGGAGCTGATCCGGGCCGTGCGCAAGAGCGTCGCCGTCCCGGTCATCGCCTCCGGCGGGGCCGGCAAGCTCGCCGACTTCGCCCCGGCGGTGGAGGCGGGAGCCGACGCCGTGCTGGCCGCCAGCGTCTTCCACTTCGGGGACCTGCGGATCGGCGAGGTCAAGGACGCGCTGCGGGAGGCCGGGCACCCGGTCCGCTGACGTCCGGCCGCCCGGTGCCGCCCGCGTCCCGGGCGGCATCGGGCGGCGGCGTTCAGGAGCCCTGCCGCGGCTCGCCCTTGATCAGCGCGAACGGCGCGCCGAACGGGTCCGCCAGCCAGGCGATCCGGCCGACCTCCGGGACGTCCTCGGCGGGCATCAGCACCGTGCCGCCGGCCGACTGGGCGCGGCGCGCCAGCTCGTCCACCTGCTCGGTGGCGAAGTAGGGCGTCCAGGACGGCGGTTGGCCCTCGCCCATGACCGGGGCGATGCCGCCGAAGCTGGTGTCCTGCTGGTCGCCCTCGGCGGTGGAGAGCACCAGGTAGGTCATCCCCGGGGCCGGGAACTTCTCCGAGCGCCAGCCGAACACCGCCCGGTAGAAGCCGAAGCCGGCCTCCTGGTCGGTGGTGTGCAGCTCCGACCAGACCAGCGCGTTGTCGGTGGAGACCGCGTCCAGGCCGACGGTCGTACCGGCCTGCCAGATCGCGAACCGGGCGCCCTGCGGGTCGGTCAGCTGGGCCATCCGCCCGGCGTCCATCACGTCGAACGGCGCGACCCGGACGGTGCCGCCGGCCTGCTCGACGGACTTGGTGGTGGCCTCGGCGTCCGGCGTCTTGAAGTACGTCGTCCAGGTGGACCGCGCGCCCTCCTCGGTGAGCGGCCCGATCGCGCCCACGGTCTTTCCGTCCGCCTGGAGGAAGCCGTAGCCGCCCGCCTCCGGGCCGAGCTCCTGGAACGTCCAGCCGAACACCGCGCCGTAGAAGGCCGCGGCGGCGGCCGGGTCCGGGCTGCCGAGGTCGATCCAGCAGGGCGAGCCGGTGGGGAAGTCGGTGGTGAGCATGAGGTGGTGCTCCTTCGACGGGAAAGACGGCCGGGCGGCTTTCCGGAGGCGCGGTCGCGCCTCTTCCCGGCCCGATGCGAGTCTGCACCCCACCACTGACATCCGCAGCCGGGGCGGTCGCGGGCCCGCTCCCGCGGCCGCCCTCCCCGTTGGCGCTATGCGAGGACCGGCGGCAGCGGGAGCACGTGGTGCAGGGCGGCGACGGCGTCCGGCGGGCCGTCCACCGACAGCTCGGTGCGGGCGCCCCGCCCGTGGACGAACAGCAGCAGCTCGCCCGGCTCGCCGGTGATCCGCACCGTCGGCGCGCCGGTGGGGCCGACCGCCAGGCTCTGCCCGTCCGGGCGGCGCAGCTCCAGGCGGGCGGGGGAGCGCCGGCCCGCCTCCAGCCGGGCGAGCAGCGGCAGGCGGCGCCAGAGCGCCTCGGCCCGCCCGGGCGGCACCGGCCGGGCCTGCCAGGGTTCGCCCGCCCGGAGGACGTCCTCGGCGTGCACGAAGTACTCCACGGTGTTCGCCGCCTCGTCGGCCCCCGGCAGGGCGAACGGTGAGAGCAGCGGCGGGCCGGCGCGGAACGCGCGCAGCAGGTCCTCGTACGGGCGCGCGGCGTAGCCGTTCTGCACCCGGCGGGTCCAGCCGGCCAGCGGGCCGACCCGGATGCCGGCCGCGGCGTCCGGGCGGTGTTCACGGAGCACCAGGTGGGCGGCGAGGTCCCGGGTGGTCCACCCGGCGCAGAGGGTGGGCGCGTCCGGCCCGGCGGCGGCGAGGAGTTCGGCCAGCCGGTGGCGCTCGGCGAGGGCATGGTTCGACATGCGGCAAGCCTAGGGGGCGGCCGGTCGCCCCGGGGTCGGTCGCCCCGGGGCCGGGTGTCAGCGCAGGTGGCCGGAGAGCCGGACGCCGCCCGGGCGGTTGCTCGCCGTCAGGGTGCAGGTGAAGTCCCGCCAGCCCTGCTGGTAGAAGGCCGTGGACGGGCCGAACGGGTAGCCGTAGTACGGGCCGCCGCCGCCCTGGCGGGCCTCGGCGGCGGCCTGCGCCGCCTGGCAGCCCTCCCGCATCGCCTTGCTGATCTGGCTGTCACCGGTCAGCCCGTCCGGGAGCAGCAGGTCGGCGATCGCCTCGCCGTCGTGCTCGCCCTCGCAGGGCCGCGCCTCCGGCTTGGTGACCGTCTTGTTCAGCTGCGGGTGGTCGAGGCAGGAGCCCACCGGGAAGAAGGTGTACGGCACCACCCTGGTCGGCGTCGGGGTGGGTGCCGGGGTGGGCGTGGGTGTCGCGGTGGTCGTGGCGGGGGCGGGTGGCGGCGGCAGCGCGGCGGGCTTCTTCTCCGGCCAGAGCAGCACGGTGGCCACCACCGCGAGCAGCACGGCCAGCACGGCCGAGACGGCGAGGACCAGGCCCCGCGACGGACGGGAGGCGGCGGCTTCGGGCGGCTGCTCGGAGGTCATGGCCACGAGAATGGCCCACTCCGGGGCCCCGTGGCAGCCGGTTGGCACAACTCGTACGAGCAGACCGGGTCGGTGCGGCGGGCCGGCCGCGGGGTCGGCGCGCCGGGGTCGGCTAGGCTCGCCCCGGCACGACACGATCCCAGGAGTTGCGGATGCGCGTCGGAATCACCGGTCACCGGGGCCTGTCGGGGGGCATCACCGAGATGCTGGTCCGCGGGGACCTCTGGAAGCTGATCACCACCTACGGCGCCTACGAACTGGTCGGCGTCACCTGCGCCGACGAGGGCCCGGAGAGCTGGTTCGCCCGTTCCGTGCTGGACCACGGCGGCAAGCTGGAGGTGATCGTCCCCGCCGGGGCACCGCTGGTGGGCCGCGCCGACGACCTGCACCGGGGCACCCGGCTGCGGCTGATGAACGAGGCCAACGCCATCCACCGGCTCGCCGCCGTCGAGCACGGCGGTCCCGGTGACGACACCGCGCGCGCCCTGGTCGGCATGGTCGACGAGGTGATCGCGGTCTGGGACGGCGAGCCCGGCAGCGAGCCGGCCCGGGTCGCCGAACTGGCCCGGCGGGCCGGACTGTTCGTCCACCGGATCTGGCCGGAGGGCTGCGAGCGGCCGTGAGCCGCCCGCCCGCCGCCGGTGCCGGCCGGCGCGCCCCCGGACGCGGCCGCCCCGGGGGCCGGGCCGCGATCCGGACGGCGGCCCGGCGGGCCGGGCCGGACTGACACAATGGCCCCATGTCCACCACACCCGCCGTCCCCGGCTCGACCGCCCTGGCTCCCGGGATCGCCGCCCGGCTCAAGCGCACCGCCGACGGTCTGCTCCCGGCCATCGCGCAGCAGTACGACACCGGCGAGGTGCTGATGCTGGGCTGGATGGACGACGAGGCGCTGCACCGCACCCTCACCACCGGCCGCTGCACCTACTGGAGCCGCAGCCGCCAGGAGTACTGGGTCAAGGGCGACACCTCGGGCCACGTCCAGCGGGTCGTCTCGGTCGCGCTGGACTGCGACGGCGACACCCTGCTGGTCAGGGTCGACCAGAGCGGCGCCGCCTGCCACACCGGCGACCGCACCTGCTTCGACGCCGACGTGCTCCCGCTCGCCTGACCTCCCCAGCTCACCACGACCAGAAGGTGCCGCCCGCCATGGACCTCGCAGCCTTCCGCAAGCTTGCCGTCGACACCCGGGTCATCCCGGTCACCCGCAGGCTCCTCGCGGACGGCCTCACCCCGATCGGCCTCTACCGCAGCCTCGCCGGCGAGCGCACCGGCACCTTCCTGCTGGAGTCCGCCGAGCAGGGTCGCAGCTGGTCCCGCTACTCCTTCGTGGGCGTGCGCAGCGCCGCCACCCTGACCGCCGACGCCGACGGCAACGCCCACTGGCTCGGCGCCCCGCCGGTCGGCATCCCCACCGGCGGCGACCCGCTCCAGGTGCTGCGCGCCGCTCTGGAGGCGCTGCACACCCCGCGCCGCACCGACGACGGCCTGCCCCCGCTGACCGGCGGCCTGGTCGGCTACCTCGGCTACGACGTCGTCCGCCGGCTGGAGAAGCTGCCCGACCTCAACCCGGACGACCTGCGGCTGCCCGAGCTCACCATGCTGCTCGCCACCGACCTCGCGGTGCTCGACCACGCCGACGGCACGGTGCTGCTGATCGCCAACGCGGTCAACCACAACGACCTGGCCAGCGGCGTCGACGAGGCCTACGCGGACGCGGTGGCCCGCCTCGACACGATGGAGGCCGACCTGCTCAAGCCGGTCGACCCGGGGCTCGCCACCTTCACCCCGTCCGGTCCCGGGGAGGTCCGCTCGCCCTTCGGCGGGGAGCCGTACCGGGCGGTCGTGGAGGAGATCAAGGAGCGGATCCGGGCCGGCGAGGCCTTCCAGGTGGTGCCCTCGCAGCGGTTCGAGGCACCCTGCCCGGCCTCCGCGCTGGACGTTTACCGGGTGCTGCGCACCACCAACCCCAGCCCGTACATGTACCTGTTCCGCTTCCCCGGCCCGGACGGCGCCGCCGAGGGCGGCTTCGACGTGGTCGGCTCCAGCCCCGAGGCCCTGGTCAAGGTCACCGAGGGCGAGGCGATGCTGCACCCGATCGCCGGCACCCGGCACCGCGGCGCCACCCCGCACGAGGACGCCGAGCTGGCCGCCGAGCTGCTCGCCGACCCGAAGGAGCGGGCCGAGCACCTGATGCTGGTGGACCTGGGCCGCAACGACCTCGGGCGGGTCTGCGAGCCGGGCAGCGTCGAGGTGGTCGACTTCATGCAGATCGAGCGGTACAGCCACGTCATGCACATCGTGTCGACGGTCACCGGCAAGGTGGCGCCCGGCCGGACGGCCTTCGACGTGCTGACCGCCTGCTTCCCGGCCGGGACGCTCTCCGGCGCGCCGAAGCCGCGCGCGATGCGCATCATCGAGGAGCTGGAGCCCACCCGCCGGGGTCTGTACGGCGGCTGCGTCGGGTACCTGGACTTCGCCGGGGACTCCGACACCGCGATCGCCATCCGCACCGCCGTGCTGCGCGACGGCACCGCCTACGTCCAGGCGGGTGCGGGCGTGGTCGCCGACTCGGACCCGCACGGCGAGGACACCGAGTGCCGCAACAAGGCCGCCGCCGTCCTGCGGGCCGTGGCCACCGCCAACACCCTGCGCACGCCGACGCTCTAGGGACCGGGAGGCCACGATGCCGGACGGGCAGCAGTTCACCGGGTCGGCCTGGGACGTCCTGGCGGGGGTGCGGCTGCCGCCCGGCCACCGGGTGGAGATCACCGCCGGGAAGGTCACCATGACGCCGCGCACGGCCGCGTCGGAGGCGATTGCCCGGGCCGTCGCCGCGCAGGCCGGGGAACAGTCGGCCGGGCGCGGCACGGTGCTCGCGCGGGCCGTCGTGGACTTCCCGTCCGCGCGGTACGGCTACGCGCCGGACGTGGCCCTGGTCGCCCCCGGCGCGCGCCCCGGTGACCGGGGCCGGTTCGGGTGGCGCGACCTGGAGGCGGTGCTGGAGGCCGTCCCGCGGTTCCAGCAGGACGACGACTTCGTCCGCAAGCACCGCTTCTACGCGGAGTGCGGGATCCCGCTGTACGTGCTGGTGGACCCGGTGGCGGCGGCCTGCACGGTGTACAGCGCGCCGCAGCCGGGCGGCACCTACCGGGAGGCGGAGCGGGTGCCGTTCGGCAACGATCTCTTCCTGCCGCTGGCGGGGCGGACCCTGGTGCTGCGGACCGACGACTTCCCGGTCGAGTCGCCGACCCCGGGTGCGGAGCCGGGCGGCGGCCGGGGGATAGTGGACGGGTGAGCGTTCCTAGCCAGTCCCGTGCCGAAGCCGTTTCCGCCGCCCCCGCGAAGGCCGGGCGGCGGACGCTCGGCCTGATGCTGCTGTTGACCCTGCTGGGCGCGGTGCTGGTGCTCACCGCCGTCGGCCGGGTCTGGGCCGACGGCCGGGTGGCCGGCTCGGCCGCCGGGACGCTGGAGGTGTCCGTCACCGGCAGCCGGATCTCCGAACTGCCCGGCGGGCTGGCCCTGGTGGCGATGGCGGCGGCCCTGGCGGTGTTCGCGGTGCGCGGCGCCGGACGGATCGCGGTCGGTGTGCTCACCCTGCTGGCCGGCCTCGGGGCGGCCGTGACCGCGGCCGCCGGGGCGGGAGACAGCGCCGCGCTGGACAGCGAGGCGGCCCGCAAGCTGGCGCTCTCCGGCACCACCGCCACGGAGGTCGGCCACACCGGCTGGCCCTGGGTGGCCCTGGCCGGCGGGCTGCTGCTGGCCCTGGCCGGGCTGCTGGTCGTCCGGTACGGGCGGAGCTGGCCGGCGATGGGAAGCCGCTACGACGCGCCGACCCGGAAGGCGCCGGTGAAGGCCGCGGAGAGCCCGGCGGACCTCTGGAAGGCGCTGGACCGGGGTGAGGACCCGACCGCGGTCTGACCGGGACCGACCGCGCGGCCGGTGCTGGCCGCCGCGTCGGTGTGACCCGATAGACGAGCACCCCCTTTGGGGTGGCGGTGTGTGGCCCGGCACAATGGAACACGTCAACCCGCCAGGGGCCCCGCAGGCCCGGCAGGGCCCCGGAGAACCAAGGAGCACCGCAGATGTCGGCAGCAGCACACGGCCACAACCCCGCCGCCTGGACCGGCGTGACCATCTCCTTCGTCGGCTTCGCGATCGCGGGCGTGGCGATGATCCTCCCGTCGGTGCCGGTGGTCTGGGGCGGCCTGGCGGTCGTCGTGATCGGCGGCGTGGTCGGCAAGGCCATGTCGATGGCCGGCATGGGCAAGCAGCCCAGCCCGCACGTCGAGACCCGCGAGGAGCGCGTCGCCGCGGCCGCCGCCGTCACCGCCTGACGCACCCCTGGTACGGCCGAACGGCGGGCGCCATGCCCGCCGTTCCGCGTTCCCGGCGGTCCGGTCCGTTCGACGGGGTCGTTTCGTTTCGCCCACGGGACGCGCCGGACCGGCAGAATCGGGGGCGTGAACGCCGCCCCCCTCGCCTCCGCCCGGCCGCCCGTGCTGCGCCGGCTCGGTCCGCCGCTGGCCGCCCTGGCCGCGGTGACCGTCCCCACCGTGTACCTCGCGGTGGTGGACCCGAACGCCCCGGGCCACTACCCGGCCTGCCCGTTCCTGACCGCCACCGGCTGGTGGTGCCCGGGGTGCGGCGGGTTGCGCTGCGTGCACGCCCTCGCCCACGGCGACCTCAGCGGCGCCCTGCACGACAACGCGCCCGCGGTGCTGCTCTTCGCGGTGCTGGCCGTGCTCTGGGTGCGCTGGGTGTGGGCCGCGGTGACCGGCGGCGCGGCGCCCCGGATCGCGCTCGGTGCCCGCCGCTGGGTGCTGGTCGGCCTGTTGCTCCTGGTGTTCACGGTGGTGCGCAATCTGCCGGTCGGAGCGGGCCTGGCGCCGCCCCTGATCTGAGCCCCGGCGCCGTGTGGGCGCCGTGAAGCCGCAGTTGGGAGGCGGGGTGGGGGCGTCCGCACCCCGAGACGCGCGCCGGGTGGATGCGCCCCGCGCTCCCCGGTGCCGATACCATCGAAGGGCCGGCGGGCCCATTGGCCGTCCGGCTCCTCGCTAGCAGAACTAGCAGAACTGATGGGGGCGCTCGCGTGAGTGTGCTCGACACGATCATCGAAGGGGTCCGCGAGGACCTCGCCGAGCGGCAGGCCCGGGTCTCGCTGGACGAGCTCAAGGAGCTCGCCGCCAAGGCCCCGGACGCCAAGGACGGCGTCGCCGCGCTCAAGGGCGACGGTGTGCGGGTGATCTGCGAGGTCAAGCGCTCCAGCCCGTCCAAGGGCGCACTGGCCGCGATCGCCGACCCGGCCGCCCTGGCGGCCGACTACGCGGCCGGCGGTGCCGCCGCGATCAGCGTGCTGACCGAGCAGCGCCGCTTCGGCGGCTCGCTCGCGGACCTGGACGCCGTTCGCGCCGCGGTGGACACCCCGCTGCTGCGCAAGGACTTCATCGTCACCGCCTACCAGCTCTGGGAGGCCCGCGCGCACGGCGCCGACCTCGCGCTGCTGATCGTCGCCGCCCTCGACCAGCCGGCCCTGGTGTCGCTGATCGAGCGCGCCGAGTCGATCGGCCTCACCCCGCTGGTCGAGGTGCACGACGAGGAGGAGATCGCCCGCGCGGTGGACGCCGGTGCGAAGATCATCGGTGTCAACGCCCGCAACCTCAAGACCCTTGAGGTGGACCGCAACACCTTCGGCAACGTGGTCCACGCGATCCCGGACGGCATCGTCAAGATCGCCGAGTCCGGCGTGCGCGGCCCGCTGGACGTGATCTCCTACGCCAACCTCGGCGCCGACGCGGTGCTGGTCGGCGAGACCCTGGTGACCGGCCGGGACCCGCGCGCCACCGTGGCCGACCTGGTCGCGGCCGGTGCCCACCCCGCCCTCCGGCACAAGGACTGACCCCGCCGCCATGAAACTCGCCTCCCGTCTCGCTCCCGGCTGCCGCCCGCGCGGCTGCCGCGCGCCCGCGCGCCGGGTGCTGGGCAGGCGGGTGCGCTACGTGATCGGCTGCGAGCCCGGGCAGGTGCCGGGTCGCCGATGGCGCGGGACGCACGGCTGAACCAGCCGTTCCGACGTCACTGCCGTCATCTGCGAGAAGGATCTCCACCATGTCCGAGAAGGACTACCTGCCCGGCGCCGAGGTGCCGGACGCCCGCGGTTACTTCGGTGCCTACGGGGGCCGCTTCATTCCGGAGGCGCTCGTCGCCGCCGTCGAGCAGGTCGCCGAGGAGTACGAGAAGGCCAAGGCCGACCCGGCCTTCGCGGCCGAGCTGGACGGGCTGCTCAAGGACTACACCGGCCGCCCCAGCCCGCTGACCGATGTGCACCGCTTCTCCGCCGAGGCGGGCGGCGCGCGCGTCCTGCTCAAGCGCGAGGACCTGAACCACACCGGCTCGCACAAGATCAACAATGTGCTGGGCCAGGCGCTGCTGACCCGCCGGATGGGCAAGACCCGGATCATCGCCGAGACCGGCGCCGGCCAGCACGGCGTGGCCACCGCCACCGCCTGCGCGCTGTTCGGCTTCGACTGCACCATCTACATGGGCGAGGTCGACACCCGGCGCCAGGCGCTGAACGTCGCCCGGATGCGGATGCTCGGCGCCGAGGTGGTGGCCGTCACCTCCGGCAGCCGCACCCTCAAGGACGCCATCAACGAGGCGTTCCGCGACTGGGTCGCCAACGTGGACTCCACCCACTACCTGTTCGGCACCGTGGCCGGGCCGCACCCGTTCCCGATGATGGTCCGCGACTTCCACCGGGTCATCGGCGTCGAGGCCCGCGAGCAGGTGCTGGAGCGGACCGGCCGGCTGCCGGACGCCGTGGTCGCCTGCGTCGGCGGCGGTTCCAACGCGATGGGCATCTTCCACGAGTTCATCCCGGACGCCGGGGTGCGCCTGATCGGCTGCGAGGCGGCCGGCGAGGGCGCCGAGACCCCGAAGCACGCCGCCACCCTCACCAAGGGCGACCCGGGCGTGCTGCACGGCTCGCGCACCTACGTCCTGCAGGACGAGGACGGCCAGACCATCGAGTCGCACTCCATCTCGGCCGGTCTGGACTACCCGGGCGTCGGCCCGGAGCACGCCTGGCTGAAGGACACCGGCCGGGCCGAGTACCGCCCCGTCACCGACGACGCCGCCATGCAGGCCCTGCGGCTGCTCTCCCGCACCGAGGGCATCATCCCGGCCATCGAGAGCGCCCACGCGCTGGCCGGCGCGCTGGAGCTGGGCCGCGAGCTCGGGCCGGAGGCCACCATCCTGGTCTCGCTCTCCGGGCGCGGCGACAAGGACATGCACACCGCGGCCGAGTACTTCGGCCTGTACGACGAGGCCGGCGGCAACGCGGCCGCCGACCAGAAGGCCGCCGACCACGAGGCTGCCGACAACGCGGGCGACGGCGCCGGCAACGGGGGTAAGTGACCATGGCTTCGAAGCTCAGTGACGTCCTGGCCGCGGCCAAGGCGGAGAACCGCGCCGCGCTGATCGGCTACCTGCCGGCCGGCTTCCCGACCGTGGACGGCGGCGTGCGCGCCGTCAACGCGCTGATCGAGGGCGGCTGCGACATCGTCGAGGTCGGCCTGCCGCACTCCGACCCGGTCCTGGACGGCCCGACCATCCAGACCGCCGACGACATCGCGCTGCGGGCCGGCGTGAAGATCAAGGACGTGCTGCGCACCGTCCAGGAGGTGGCCACCGCGCACCCCGGGGCGGCGGTGCTGGTCATGACCTACTGGAACCCGGTCGACCGCTACGGCACCGCGCGCTTCGCCGCCGACCTGGCCGCCGCCGGCGGGGCCGGCTGCATCCTGCCGGACCTGCCGGTCGAGGAGTCCGGGGAGTGGCGCAAGGCGGCGGCCGAGCACGGCCTCGACACCGTGTTCGTGGTCGCTCCGAGCAGCCAGGACAAGCGCCTGGCCGAGGTCACCGCGGCGGGCTCCGGCTTCGTCTACGCGGCGGCGGTGATGGGGGTGACCGGGACCCGGGCCCGGGTCGGCAACCTCGCCGAGGACCTGGTCGCCCGGACCAGGGCCACCACCGAGCTGCCGGTCTGCGTCGGCCTCGGCGTCTCGACCGCGGCCCAGGCCGCCGAGGTGGCCGCCTTCGCGGACGGTGTGATCGTCGGCTCGGCCTTCGTCCAGCGGATCCTGGACGCCGACGGGGACGAGCCGGCCGCGCTGGCGGCCGTCCGCGCCCTGGCCGGCGAGCTGGCCCAGGGGGTCCGCCGCCGGTAGGCACCCGCTCGTGACGGCCCGCCGCCCCCTCCCCGGGGGCGGCGGGCCGTCGGCGTTCCCGGACCGGACCCGAACGGGTGAACAGTGCGGCCCCGACGCATCAGGGGGGGTTGACCGGCGTTGAGTGGAGGGACGAGTGCACGCACCACGTGTACGGGGGCGTGAAGCGAACGGAAAGGGGTCCGCCGGTGCCGGGTCTGCAGCGAGCCGTCCTGCTGCGGGCGGCGGCCGCGGTGCTGGCCCTGACCGCGGCCGTCGGGGCGGACACCGCGGTCGGCCAGGCGCTGGCCAGGCGGGGCGCGGAGCGGGCCGAGCGGGACGCGTACGTCTGTGCCGAGGCGGCCCGGGTGGACGCGGTGGTGCGGGCGACGCGCTCGGCGCACGACGGCCGGCCGGACCTCTACGACCCGGGGCGTCCGCCGGGCTGCGATCCGAACGGGCATTAGAACATATTCGGGCAGACCGTCATCAGGTGTCACCCATACGGCTTAATTCCTGAATATGGAGGAACCGCCCCTCCTCCCTTACGGTTCATCAGGAAGTGAACGTGTTTCCCGAGGGGGGTTTCCCGATGACCGGCCCGGCAGCGCACCTCAGCGAGACCGGGCCGGTGGCCCGGCGCCCGTGGCCGGCCTGGACGCAATGGATCGGCACCGCCGCCCGGCTGGGCCTGGCGGTGGTCTGGGGATGGGCCGGACTGGCCAAGATCGCGGACCCGGCCGAGGCGGCCCAGGCCGTGCGCGCCTACGAGATCCTGCCCGAATCGCTGGTCAAACCGGTCGGCTACGCCCTGCCCTTCCTGGAGCTGGCGCTCGCGCTGCTGCTGCTGATCGGTCTCGGTGTCCGGCTGGTCGCGGGCGTCTCGGCGCTGCTGCTGCTCGGCTTCATCGCCGGGATCGCCTCGGCCTGGGCGCGCGGCATCTCGATCGACTGCGGCTGCTTCGGCGGCGGCGGGACGGTCGACGCCTCGCAGACCGAGTACCTGCAGGAGATCCTGCGCGACACCGGGTTCCTGCTCCTGGCCGGCTGGCTGATCTGGCGCCCCCGCACCAAGTTCTCGGTGGACGGCTGGCTGGCGGCCTGAGCGCCGCCACCACCCACCCCCACACCCCTTTTCCCGATGGTGGATGTCAAGGCAATGAGCGAGAAGAACCGAGAAGGCAAGCGCACCGCCCGCGAGCGGATGCAGGCGGAGCGGGCGGCCGACGAGGCCCGCGGCCGGCGCAGGAAGAAGCTGGTGATCGGCGGGGTGGTGCTGGCGGTGATCGCCGCCGCCGTGGTCACCGGCGTCGTGGTGCAGAACGAGCGCTCCAAGCCGGAGACCCCGACCGCCGCGCCGGCCGGCACGATCGGCGACAAGAACCTGGTCGTCCCGGTCGGCGCGGCCGACGCCCCCTCCGTGCTCACCGTCTACGAGGACCCGCGCTGCCCCGCCTGCGGCACCTTCGAGCGTGAGTTCACCTCGACCATCGACCAGTTGGAAGACGCGGGCAAGATCTACACCAACTACCACATCGTCTCGTTCATCGACCGGGCCGTGCCCGGCAAGGGGTCCAAGTACGGGGCCAACGCGCTGGGCTGCGCCCAGGAGGCCGGGCACTTCCGGGACTACCACGACGTGCTCTACCGCAACCAGCCGGACGAGACCAGCGACGCCTTCGGCGACAAGGCCACCCTGATCAACCTGGCCAAGCAGGTCGACGGCCTGGACACGCCCGCCTTCGAGGCCTGCGTCAACGACAACACCTTCGGCGGCTGGGTGTCGGCGGTGCAGCAGGACTTCGACAAGTCCAGCTACAAGTCGACGCCGACGGTGCTGCTCAACGGCCAGCCGATCTACCCGAAGAACGGCGCCGAGGAGATCACCCCGGAGAACCTGGTCAAGTGGGTGGACGCCGCCAATCAGGGCAAGAAGCTGGGGACGCCGGGCTCGCACGGGCAGTCCCCGGCGCCCAGCGGCACCGCCCCGGAGAGCAACAACCCGTCACCGAAGGCCGGCTGAGGCCGGTACCGGCCGACCGCGCCGCCGCCCCTCCCCGTCCGGAGCGGGTGGCGGCGCGGTCGGCAGCCGGGTGCCCGCCCTGTTGTTCGGGATCTGTGACCCACGGGGTGCCCGGGGCGGGCCGCCGACCCTGTAGCGTCGGAGCTGCCATGGATATCGCCTACATTCCCAGCCCGTCGCGGGGCGTCATCGATCTCGGACCGATCCCGCTGCGCGCCTACGCCTTCTGCATCATCCTCGGTGTCGTCGTCGCCGTCTGGCTCGGCAGCAAGCGCTGGGTCGCCCGGGGCGGTGGCAAGCACACCGTCGGTGACATCGCCGTCTGGGCCGTGCCGTTCGGCCTGGTCGGCGGCCGGCTCTACCACGTGATCACCGACAACCAGCTCTACTTCGGCGAGGGGAAGAACCCCTGGAACGCCTTCAAGATCTGGGAGGGCGGCCTCGGGATCTGGGGCGCCATCGCGCTCGGCGCGGTCGGCGCCTGGATCGGCGCCCGCCGTCGGGGGGTGCCGCTGCCCGCGTACGCCGACGCGATCGCGCCGGGCATCGCGCTGGCCCAGGCGCTCGGCCGCTGGGGCAACTGGTTCAACCAGGAGCTGTACGGCCGGGAGACCACGCTGCCGTGGGGCCTGGAGATCGACAAGACGCTGCCGAACGGTCAGGTCGTCACCGGGATCTACCACCCGACCTTCCTCTACGAGTCGCTCTGGTGCGTGGGCGTCGCGGCGCTGGTGATCTGGGCGGACCGCCGGTTCACCCTCGGCCACGGCCGGGCCTTCGCGCTCTACGTGGCCGCGTACACGGTCGGCCGGTTCTGGACCGAGTGGCTGCGGATCGACGAGGCGCACACCTTCTTCGGGCTGCGGCTCAACGACTGGGTGGCGATCGCGGTGTTCCTCGGCGCCGTCGCGGCCTTCGTGATCGTCGGGAAGCGGCACCCCGGCCGGGAGGACCCGGCGAGCATCGACCCGACCGCCACCGCCGAGGCCGAGGCCAAGGCCGGCACCGCCGGGACCTCGGAGGCCGCCACCGCCGCGGACTCCTCGGACGGGAGCCCCGCGCCGTCTCGCCCCTCGGACGAGAAGGCGGCGGCCGAACCGGCCGAGGCCGCCTCCGAAAGCGCCGACAAGGACGCCAAGAACCTCACCTGACCAGCGGTTTCCGTGGCCACCGGCCGCTCCCCGGGCTTTCCCGGAGGGCGGCCGGTGGCGTGTTCGGGAAGCCTTACTTTGCTGGAAGTCCGCAGGTCAGGAGGGATATGTTCGGGTCGTCGGACCATCGGACGGAGGCCCCAGACCGTGAGCGTGACCACCCTTGAACCCGAGGCCGGACAGCACCCCCGTGTGCCCGCCGCCGGGCACCACCGTGATGTGAACGGCGGCTGGCTGCGGCCGGCGGTGTTCGGCGCGATGGACGGGCTGGTCTCCAATGTCGCGCTGATGACCGGCGTGGTCGGCGGCGCGGTCTCCAGCAGCACGGTGGTGCTCACCGGCCTGGCCGGTCTGGCGGCCGGCGCCTGCTCGATGGCGGCGGGGGAGTACACCTCGGTGGCCTCCCAGCGCGAGCTGGTGCAGGCGGAGATCGAGGCCGAGCGGCTGGAGCTGCGCCGCAACCCGCAGGGCGAGCTGGCCGAGCTGGCCCAGCTGTACACCTCGCGCGGGGTCGACCCGGCGCTGGCCTACGAGGTGGCCCGGCAGCTCTCCGCCGATCCGGACCGGACGCTGGAGGTCCACGCGCGGGAGGAACTGGGTGTGGACCCCAACGACCTGCCTTCGCCGTGGGTCGCGGCCGGTTCCTCGTTCGTCTGCTTCGCCGTCGGCGCGCTGCTGCCGCTGCTGCCGTACCTGCTGGGCGCGACCTCGCTGCTGCCGGCGCTGCTGCTCTCGATGGGCGGGCTCTTCCTCTGCGGCGCGGTGGTTGCCCGGGTGACGGCGCGGAGCTGGTGGTACAGCGGGCTGCGGCAGCTGGTGCTGGGCGGGGCGGCGGCCGCGGTGACGTACCTGCTGGGCGTGCTGATCGGCGGGCAGGTCGGCTGACACGGTGGGCCCACCGGGCCCGCGGGGGCCGGTGCGGCGGCTCGGGACGGCCGGGGCGGGGGATTCGTCGATTGCTACAGTCGGCTGCATGGTTATGCTGTGCACTGCGTGACGTTCCGCACATGGGCCCGGAAGCCCGGTCGTCCTAGTATCGGCCGCGGGCCTGCCGGTCCGAGGATTCACCGGTCCGACCGGCCCCGGAGGATCGAATCGCAGGCGCGCCCGGGGCGATCTTGTCGACGGGGGATTTCGGTCCCGTTTCGGCTCCCCGGGGCACGGGCACACTTGAGGGAGCGCGCAGTCGGGAAGCCGACTCCTTTCGCTCGCCATACTCGCCGGTAATAGCCCCTGACCTGGGGTCATGTCCGCCATGTGGACGAGATGTTCCACTTCTCGGGATCTCCGGCATCATGTAACCTGCACGAAATCGCAGAGGGCCAACGTCGTCCCTATTGCACGAAGCTCATTGCTCAAGACGACGACGGGAGAGCCGATGCTGTCTGCATCCATGCACTCCGCAAACGAGCCCCAGGCCGGCGCAGCCCGCCCGCCGTACGCGCTCGTTCCGGATGCGCGACCTGCTGCTCAGGGCCTGTACGACCCGCGGAACGAGCACGACGCCTGTGGCGTCGGCTTCGTCGCCACGCTGACCGGCATCGCCGACCACAAGATCGTCGAGCAGGCGCTGACGGTCCTGCGCAACCTGGAGCACCGGGGTGCCACCGGCGCCGAACCGGACTCCGGTGACGGCGCGGGCATCCTGACCCAGATCCCGGACGCCTTCCTGCGCGCCAAGGTCTCCTTCGAGCTGCCGGCCGCCGGCTCCTACGCCGTCGGCATCGCCTTCCTGCCCGACGAGGACGCGGCGTCCGACGCCGCCGTCGCGCGGATCGAGGCCATCGCCGCCGAGGAGAACCTGACCGTTCTCGGCTGGCGCGACGTCCCGGTCACCCCTGACCTGCTCGGCGCCACCGCCCGCGGCGTGATGCCGCGCTTCCGGCAGGTCTTCCTCGCGCAGGCCGGGACCAGCGGCATCGCGCTGGACCGGATCGCCTTCGTCGTCCGCAAGCGCTCCGAGCGCGAGGCCGGTGTCTACTTCCCGTCGCTCTCCGCGCGCACCATCGTCTACAAGGGCATGCTGACCACCGGCCAGTTGGAGCCCTTCTTCCCCGACCTGTCGGACCGGCTCTACACCTCCGCGCTCGGCCTGGTCCACTCGCGCTTCTCCACCAACACCTTCCCGAGCTGGCCGCTCGCCCACCCGTACCGCTTCGTCGCGCACAACGGCGAGATCAACACGGTCAAGGGCAACCGGAACTGGATGACCGCCCGCGAGTCCCAGCTCGCCACCGACCTCATCCCGGTCAACCGGAACGGGCAGGGGCTCGACCGGATCTTCCCGGTCTGCACCCCGGACCACTCCGACTCGGCCTCCTTCGACGAGGTCCTGGAGCTGCTCCACCTCGGCGGCCGCTCGCTGCCGCACTCGGTGCTGATGATGATCCCGGAGGCGTGGGAGAACCACGCCACCATGGACCCGGCCCGCCGCGCGTTCTACCAGTACCACTCCAACCTGATGGAGCCCTGGGACGGCCCGGCCTGCGTCACCTTCACCGACGGTGTCCAGATCGGCGCCGTGCTGGACCGCAACGGCCTGCGCCCGGCCCGCTACTGGATCAC
Organism: Kitasatospora sp. NPDC091207; assembly: GCF_044768625.1. Lineage (NCBI taxonomy): Bacteria > Bacillati > Actinomycetota > Actinomycetes > Kitasatosporales > Streptomycetaceae > Kitasatospora > Kitasatospora sp. NPDC091207. Next base: position 330,643 of record NZ_JBIVVS010000002.1, on the reverse strand, counting down.
CGAGGACGGTCTGGTCGTCCTCTCCTCCGAGGTCGGCGTGCTCGACATCGACCAGGAGAAGATCGCCCGCAAGGGCCGCCTGCAGCCCGGCAAGATGTTCCTCATCGACACCGCGGAGCACCGCATCGTCGAGGACGAGGAGATCAAGTCCGCGCTGGCGTCCGAGCACCCCTACGCGGAGTGGGTGGCCGGCGGCCAGATCCAGCTCGCCAAGCTGCCCGAGCGCGAGCACATCGCGCACACCCACGCGTCGGTGACGCGCCGCCAGCAGACCTTCGGCTACACCGAGGAGGAGCTGCGGGTCATCCTCGCGCCGATGGCCCGGACCGGTGGTGAGGCGCTCGGCTCGATGGGCACCGACAGCCCGATCGCCGCGCTCTCCGAGAAGCCGCGCCTGCTGTTCGACTACTTCGTGCAGCTGTTCGCCCAGGTCACCAACCCGCCGCTGGACGCCATCCGCGAGGAGCTCGTCACCTCGCTGCTGAGCAACCTCGGCCCCGAGGGCAACCTGCTGGCCGCCGAGGCCGCCTCCTGCCGCTCGGTCGGCATCACCTTCCCGGTGATCGACAACGACGAGCTGGCCAAGCTCGTCCACATCAACCACGACGGGGACCAGCCCGGCCTCAAGGCCGTCACGCTGTCCGGCCTCTACAAGGTCGCCACCGGCGGCGAGGGGCTGGCCGCGCGCCTGGCCGAGATCGCCGCCGAGGCCGACGCCGCGATCGCCGACGGCGCCCGGATCGTCGTGCTCTCCGACCGGCACTCGGACGCCGAGCACGCCCCGATCCCCTCGCTGCTGCTCACCTCCGCGATCCACCACCACCTGATCCGCACCAAGCAGCGCACCCAGGTGTCGCTGCTGGTCGAGGCCGGCGACGTCCGCGAGGTGCACCACGTCGCGCTGCTGGTCGGCTACGGCGCCGGCGCGGTCAACCCGTACCTGGCCATGGAGTCCGTCGAGGACCTCGTCGCCCAGGGCGTCTTCATCGAGGGCGTCGAGGCCGACAAGGCCATCAAGAACCTGATCAAGGCGCTCGGCAAGGGCGTGCTCAAGGTCATGTCCAAGATGGGCATCTCCACCGTCGCCTCCTACCGCGGCGCGCAGGTCTTCGAGGCGATCGGCCTCTCCCAGGAGCTGGTCGGCGCCTACTTCGCGGGCACCACCACCAAGCTCGGCGGCATCGGCCTGGACGAGGTCGCCAAGGAGGTGGCCGCCCGCCACGCCAAGGCCTACCCCGCCTCCGGCATCCCCGCCGCGCACCGCGCGCTGGAGATCGGCGGCGAGTACCAGTGGCGCCGCGAGGGCGAGCCGCACCTGTTCGACCCGGACACCGTCTTCCGGCTGCAGCACTCCACCCGCAACCGCCGGTACGACATCTTCAAGCAGTACACGGACCGGGTGAACGAGCAGTCCGAGCGCCTGATGACGCTGCGCGGCCTGTTCCAGCTGGACGGTCTCGGCCGCACGCCGCTCTCCGTCGACGAGGTCGAGCCGGTCTCCGAGATCGTCAAGCGCTTCTCCACCGGCGCCATGTCGTACGGCTCGATCTCCCGCGAGGCGCACGAGACCCTGGCCATCGCGATGAACCGCCTCGGCGGCAAGTCCAACACCGGTGAGGGCGGCGAGGACCCGGACCGCCTCCACGACCCGGAGCGCCGTTCGGCGATCAAGCAGGTCGCCTCCGGCCGGTTCGGCGTCACCTCCGAGTACCTGGTCAACGCGGACGACATCCAGATCAAGATGGCCCAGGGCGCCAAGCCCGGCGAGGGCGGCCAGCTGCCCGGCCACAAGGTCTACCCGTGGGTCGCCAAGACCCGGCACTCCACCCCGGGTGTCGGTCTGATCTCGCCGCCGCCGCACCACGACATCTACTCCATCGAGGACCTCGCCCAGCTGATCCACGACCTCAAGAACGCCAACCCGGCGGCCCGCATCCACGTGAAGCTGGTCTCCGAGGTCGGTGTCGGTACGGTCGCGGCCGGCGTCTCCAAGGCGCACGCGGACGTCGTGCTGGTCTCCGGCCACGACGGCGGCACCGGCGCCTCGCCGCTCACCTCGCTCAAGCACGCGGGCGGTCCCTGGGAGCTCGGCCTCGCCGAGACCCAGCAGACCCTGCTGCTCAACGGTCTGCGCGACCGCATCGTGGTGCAGACCGACGGCCAGCTGAAGACCGGCCGCGACGTGGTCATCGCCGCGCTGCTGGGCGCCGAGGAGTTCGGCTTCGCCACCGCCCCGCTGGTCGTCTCCGGCTGCATCATGATGCGCGTCTGCCACCTGGACACCTGCCCGGTCGGCGTCGCCACCCAGAACCCGGTGCTGCGCGAGCGCTTCTCCGGCAAGCCCGAGTTCGTCGTCAACTTCTTCGAGTTCATCGCCGAAGAGGTCCGCGAGATCCTGGCCGAGCTGGGCTTCCGCTCGATCGAGGAGGCCGTCGGCCACGCCGAGCACATCAACGCCCAGGCCGCGATCCAGCACTGGAAGGCCGCCGGGCTCGACCTGGCGCCGCTGTTCCACGTGCCCGAGCTGCCCGAGGGCGCGGCCCTGCACCGCACCACCACGCAGGACCACGCGCTCGACAAGGCCCTGGACAACCAGCTGATCGACCTCGCCCAGGACGCCCTGGAGCGCGGCGACGCCGTCCGCATCCAGCTGCCGATCCGCAACGTCAACCGCACGGTCGGCACCATGCTCGGCCACGAGGTGACCAAGCGCTACCGCGGCGAGGGCCTGCCGGAGGGGACCATCGACGTCACCTTCACCGGCTCGGCCGGGCAGTCGTTCGGCGCCTTCGTCCCGAAGGGCGTCACGCTGCGCCTGGAGGGCGACGCCAACGACTACGTCGGCAAGGGCCTCTCCGGTGGTGTGGTCATCGTGCGCCCGGCGCGCGAGGCCGCCGCGATCGGTGCCGACGCGCAGAGCCACGTGATCGCCGGCAACACCATCGGCTACGGCGCCACCAGCGGCCGCGTGCACCTGCGCGGCAAGGCCGGCGAGCGCTTCGCCGTCCGCAACTCCGGTGCCACCCTGGTGGTCGAGGGCGTGGGCGACCACGGCCTGGAGTACATGACCGGCGGTAGGGTCGTCATCCTCGGCGAGACCGGGCGCAACCTCGCGGCCGGCATGTCCGGCGGCGTCGCCTACGTGCTGGACCTGCGTCCCGCGAACGTCAACGACGGCATGGTGGGCATCGAGGCCCCGAGCGCCGCCGACCGCGACTGGCTGCGCGACACCGTGCAGCAGCACTACGAGGAGACCGGCTCCACCGTCGCCGCCGAGCTCCTGGCGGACTGGGGCAGCGGGGTCTCCCGCTTCTCCACGATCATGCCGACCGACTACAAGGCTGTGCTCGCCGCCAAGGACGCCGCTGAGCGCGATGGACTCTCCGAGTCCGAGACCACTCGCAAGATGATGGAGGCGGCACGTGGCTGACCCCAAGGGCTTCCTGACCACCGGCAAGCAGCTGGCCGAGCGCCGGCCCGTGGACGTCCGTCTGCGGGACTGGAACGAGGTCTACGTCGAACGCAGCCTCCTGCCGGTCATCACCAAGCAGGCCGGCCGCTGCATGGACTGCGGCATCCCGTTCTGCCACAACGGCTGCCCGCTCGGGAACCTCATCCCCGAGTGGAACGACCTGGCCTACCGGGACGACTTCACCGGCGCGATCGAGCGGCTGCACGCGACCAACAACTTCCCGGAGTTCACCGGGCGGCTCTGCCCGGCTCCGTGCGAGTCCGCGTGCGTGCTGGGCATCAACCAGGACGCGGTGACCATCAAGAACGTCGAGGTCACCATCATCGACAAGGCCTGGGACCGCGGCGGCGTCACGCCGCAGATCCCCGAGCGGCTGTCCGGCAAGACGGTCGCCGTGGTCGGCTCCGGCCCGGCCGGCCTGGCCGTCGCCCAGCAGCTCACCCGGGCCGGGCACACCGTGGTGGTGTACGAGCGCGCCGACCGCGTCGGCGGCCTGCTGCGCTACGGCATCCCCGAGTTCAAGATGGAGAAGCGCCACATCAACCGCCGCATCGAGCAGATGCGCGCGGAGGGCACCCGGTTCCGCACCGGTGTGCACGTCGGCGAGGACATCACCGGCCAGCAGCTGCGCGAGCGCTTCGACGCGGTGGTCGTGGCCGCCGGCGCGACCACCGCCCGCGACCTGCCGGTGCCCGGGCGGGAGCTCAAGGGCATCCACCAGGCGATGGAGTACCTGCCGCTGGCCAACAAGGTGCAGGAGGGCGACTTCGTCGACTCCCCGATCAGCGCCAAGGGCAAGCACGTCATCGTGATCGGCGGCGGCGACACCGGCGCGGACTGCCTCGGCACCGCGCTGCGCCAGGGGGCGGCCTCGGTCACCCAGCTGGAGATCATGCCGCGGCCGAGCGACGAGCGCCCCGGCCACCAGCCCTGGCCGACCATGCCGATGACCTACAAGGTCACCTCGGCCCACGAGGAGGGCGGCGACCGGATCTACGCGGTCAACACCACCCACTTCACCGGCGACGAGAACGGCAACGTCCAGGAGCTGCACCTGGTCGAGGTCGAGTTCAAGGACGGCCGCTTCGAGCCGGTGCCCGGCACCGAGCGGGCGATCCCGGCCCAGCTGGTCACCCTCGCGATGGGCTTCACCGGCACGGACGTGAAGAACGGCCTGGTCGAGCAGCTTGGCGTCGAGCTCGACGCTCGGGGTAATGTGGCCCGGGACGGGAAGTTCGCCACCAATGTCGATGGCGTCTACGTCTGCGGTGACGCCGGTCGTGGCCAGTCGCTGATCGTCTGGGCCATCGCGGAGGGCCGTTCGGCCGCCGCCGCGGTGGACAAGTACCTGGGCGGCAAGACTCCGCTGCCCGCCCCGATCCGTCCGACGGACCGCCCGCTGGTGGTCTGACGCACGGCCGGACCGGTCGCGGCCACCCCCGCCGACGGATTCCGTCCACCCCCAGAGCGCCCGGCACCGCATCGCCGGGAGTATGAGCCGCTCCTCCCGCCAGTGTCGCCGGGCCAAACGCGGTCCCACGGCGCCTGCCCTCTCCCCGACCAAGTTGAGGGCAGGTGCCGCTTTTCGTTGTCCCGGCCCGGCCTCAGCCGCGCAGCAGGAGGTCGGCGGCTACCTGCTCGCCCAGCAGCTCTGGCAGATCGTGCTGGTCTGCCTGCTCGCCCAGATCGGCCACGTCGCGTACTGGACCTCCAGCACCGGCCTGGTGGTGCTCGCCTCCGCCGAGGGGGAGCGCACCCGCTGGTTCGCGCTGGTGCAGACGCTGCGCAACGCCGGGCTGGGCCTGGGCGGGGCGCTGGGCGCCCTCCTGGTGGCCGGCGGCGGTACCGGGGGCCTGCGGCTGCTGGTGGCGCTCAACGCGGCCGGCTACGTCCTCGCGACCGCCCTGCTGGCCGCCTGGCGGCCCGTGCCCGCGCCCGCGCCGGTGGAGGCGGCCCCGGAGGCCGGGGCGGTGGAGCCGGGCGGCTACCGGGTGGTGCTGCGCGACCGCCGGTACCTGCTGCTGGTCGCCGTCAACCTCACCTTCGTCTTCGGCTCGATGATCCTCAGCATGCTGCTCGCCGTGTACCTCACCGAGGGCCTGCACCGCCAGGCCTGGGAGGCCGGCTCGCTGCTGGTGCTCAACGGCGTCCAGGTCGTCCTCACCGGGAACGTCGTGGCCGGGCGGCTGGAGCGGTTCCGGCCGACCAGGGTGCTCGCCGCCGCCTCGCTCCTCAACGCCCTCGCCTTCGGCGCCTTCGCCCTGCTGGCCGCCGCCCCCGGCTGGGCCGTCCTCGCCGGGCTCTACGCCGCGATGTTCCTCTACAACATCGCCGAGACGATGGCCACCCCGTTCCGGGAGGAGCTCAGCGTCTCGCTCGCCGACCCCGGGCTGCGCGGCCGCTACTCGCCGTCCACCAACTCTCCTGGAACATCGGCCAGGCCGTCGCTCCCGCCCTGCTCACCCTGCTGCTCGGCCGGGGCGCCGGCTGGCCCTGGCTGTTCCTGCTGGTCCTGAGCCTGGCCGCGGTGCCCGGGCTGCTACGCCTGGAACGCGACCGCTGACGGACTGTTGTTTGTCCGTGTCAGATGGCAGACTGCGGCCGACGGCCGGGGGGCTGCGCGAGGTGCGGAGGGTGACGCGATGAGCATGACTCAGGCAGGCGGAGGTGCCACGGTACGGCGCCTGCTGCTGGGTTCCCAGCTGCGAAGGCTGCGGGAGGCCAGAGGCGTCAGCCGGGAGGAGGCCGGTTATTCGATCCGCGCGTCCGAGTCGAAGATCAGCCGGATGGAGCTGGGCCGGGTCGGTTTCAAGGAGCGCGACGTCGCCGACCTGCTCACCCTGTACGGGGTCGAGGCCGAGCAGGAGCGGGCCTCCGTGCTCGGCCTGGTCCGCGACGCCAACGCGACGTCCTGGTGGCACGGTTACGGCGATGTGCTGCCCGGCTGGTTCCAGACCTACCTCGGCCTGGAGGAGGCCGCCACCGTGATCCGCAGCTACGAGGTCCAGTTCGTCCACGGGCTGCTGCAGACCGCCGACTACGCGCGGGCGGTGATCACCCACGGCGGCCACGTCACCGAGACCGAGGAGGTCGAGCGGCGCGTCGAGGTCCGGCTGAAGCGCCAGCGGGTGCTCACCGCCGACCGGGCGCCGCGGCTGCTCGCCGTCCTGGACGAGGCCGCGCTGCGCCGCCCCTGGGGCGGGCCGGAGTTGATGCGGGCGCAGATCGACCGGCTGCTGGAGCTGACCGAGCTGCCCAACGTCGTCCTCCAGGTGATGCCGCTGGGCTTCGGCGGGCTGCGCGCGGAGGGCGGCGCCTTCTCGGTGCTGAGCTTCGCCGAGCCGGACCTCGCGGACGTCGTCTACCTGGAGCAGTTCACCACCGCGCTGTACCTGGACAAGCCCGCCGAGGTGGCCGAGTACTCCGGCGCGGCGGACGGTCTGGTGGCCGACAGTCTCTCCCCCGAGCTGACACGGGAACTTCTTCGCTCCGTACGCCAAGAGCTGTAGGGCGTCAGTACGATGAGTCTCGATCAGATCTGATCGAGGGAGGCCTGCGGGCTTTCCCGCAGCCCCCGAATCAGTACGAGAGGGACCAGATGTCGTACCTTTCCGAGTTGGCGCTGCAGTACATCGACGGCGAGTGGCGGGCCGGCAGCGGCTCCTGGGACATCGTCGACGTCGACCCCTTCACCGGTGACAAGCTCGCCACCATCACCGTCGCCACCGTCGAGGAGGTCGACCGGGCGTACCGCGCCGCCGAGCGGGCGCAGAAGGAGTGGGCGGCCACCAACCCCTACACGCGCCGGCTGGTCTTCGAGCGCGCGCTGCGGATCGTCGAGGACCGCGAGCAGGAGATCACCGAGGCGATCATGGCCGAGCTGGGCGGCACCGCCCTCAAGGCCGGGTTCGAACTCTCCCTCACCAAGGACATGCTGCGGGAGTCGATGCAGCTCTCGCTGCGCGCCGAGGGCCGGCTGCTGCCCTCCCCGGTGGAGGGCAAGGAGAACCGCCTGTACCGCCTCCCGGTCGGTGTCGTCGGGGTGATCAGCCCGTTCAACTTCCCGCTGTTCCTGTCGCTGAAGGCGGTCGCCCCCGCCCTCGCGCTCGGCAACGGCGTGGTGCTCAAGCCGCACCAGGAGACCCCGGTGGTCGGCGGCACCCTGATCGCCAAGATCTTCGAGGAGGCGGGCCTGCCGGCCGGCCTGCTCAACGTCGTGGTCACCGACATCGCCGAGATCGGGGACGCGTTCATCGAGCACCCCGTCCCCAAGGTGATCTCCTTCACCGGCTCGGACAAGGTCGGCCGGCACGTCGCCACCGTCGCCGCCTCGCACTTCAAGCGGACGGTGCTGGAGCTCGGCGGCAACAGCGCGCTGATCGTGCTCGACGACGCCGACCTGGACTACGCGGTCGACGCCGCCGTGTTCAGCCGCTTCGCCCACCAGGGCCAGGTCTGCATGGCCGCCAACCGGGTGCTGGTCGACCGCAGCGTCGAGGCGGAGTTCACCGAGCGGTTCGTCCGCAAGGTGGCCTCGCTGCGCGTCGGCGACCCGAAGGACCCGGCCACCCAGATCGGCCCGCTGATCAACCCGGTGCAGGCCGACGCCATCACCGCCCAGGTCGACCAGGCGATCGCCGGCGGCGCCACCGCCCTGCTGCGCGGCGAGACCAACGGCAGCCTGATGGACCCGGTGGTGCTCGGCGGGCTGCCGGCCGGCGCGCCGATCCTGCAGCGCGAACTCTTCGGCCCGGTCGTGCTGGTGGTGCCGTTCGACGGCGAGGACGAGGCGGTCCGGCTCGCCAACGACACCCCGTTCGGGCTCAGCGGCGCCGTGCACACGGCGGACGTGGAGCGCGGGGTGCGGGTGGCGCAGCGGATCGAGACCGGCATGATCCACGTCAACGACGGCACCATCGCCGACGAGCCGGTGGTGCCCTTCGGCGGCGAGAAGAACTCCGGGGTGGGCCGCCTCAACGGCGAGTCCACCGTGGACGCCTTCACCACGGTGAAGTGGATCTCCATCCAGCACGGGCGCAGCCGCTTCCCGTTCTGACCGGCCCGGCCGGGCGGTCGTTCCCCGCGCACGGCTGTTCCCCGCGCACGGCAGGGCTCCTGTCGTGCGCGGGGTGTGTTGTCGCCCGTGCGGGGCGGGCCGTCAGCCGGCCGGGACGGCCTTGGTCCACCAGCCGCTCCAGGCACCGCCGTTGCCGCGGTCACGGTTCAGGTCCGCGCCGAGGTGGAAGGAGCGCGCGCCGATGGTGAACGCGTTGCCCTTCCTGTTCGAGATCTTGACCTTGTTGACGAAGTCGTGGTCGCCGCCCATGGACATCCACGCGGCCTGCGCGCCCTTCGGGGGGAACCAGGTCGTCCAGATGTCGTAGTCGGTGCCGACCACGAAGATCTGCCTGGTGCCGTCCGAGAGGGTCACGGAGGTCTTGCCGTCCCCGTAGTCCCCGCCGCAGAAGAAGGTGCCGCCGTACGCGCTGCAGGACTTGGGCTTGGCGGGCCCCGGCTGGGCGGTGCCGGTGTCGCCGCCCTGGCTCGCGGCGAGGGCCGGGGACGAGCCCAGCCCGATGGCCGCCACGGTGGCGACGGCGACGACGGCGGTCTTGAACCTGCTCATCAGTACTCCTGGTGGTGCCCGGCGATGCGGGGGCGCGAAGGGCCGGCAGTGGCCCGCCGTCAGCCTTCGCCAGGAGCTGACGCTCCGTCAACGAGGCCGGGTGGCCGCTGCCCCGGTGTCGGGTCTCCGCTGCCTCAAGGGGCATGACGGGCGGGTGCCTCTCCGCGGCAGCGCCCGGCGGCGGGGCGGCGGGGCCGTCCGCCGGGGTGGCGGACCAGTTCGGTGGTGGCCAGCTCGAAGGCGAACGGCTCCGGGACCGGTACCCGGTCGCCGGGGCCCCGCCGCGCGGACGCGGGCGCCCCGCCACCGGGGAAGTGGTGGCGGGGCGCTCACGGCCGGGCGTGGCGGCGGGATCAGAAGACCGGGCGGCCGGCCCGGACCAGGCGCCAGGACTCGGCGGCGAAGTCGGCCGGGTCGATGACACCGCGGGCCTTCACCCAGGAGATCATCGCGTTGCGGATCTCGTCCGAGTTGGCCCACACCTTCGGCGCGGCTGCGACGTGCGGGAAGTTGCCGCCGCCGTTGGCGCGGTAGTTGTTGACCGCGAGGACGAACTGGGCGGCGGGGTCGACCGGCTTGCCCTCGAAGGAGAGGTTGACGATCCGCGAGCCGACCGGCTGGGCGACGTCGATGTCGTAGCTCAGGCCGTACACCGCGTCGTAGTTGTAGTCCGGGGTGTTCTGCGCGTTGGTCAGGGTGGCCTTGTCGACCGGCGCGTCGGGGGCGAGCTGGGCGTAGTACTTGGCGGAGAACTCCAGGTAGTCCTTGAGCTGGGCACCCGTCAGGATGCGCGCCTCCAGGGTGTTCTCGTAGATGTACAGGCCCGCCGCGTCCCGCAGCTTGACCTGGCCGGCCGGGATCACCGCGGTGCGGTTGAACGGCGCGGCCTGCGCCAGCACCGGCAGCTTGGCGTACTGGCCGCCGGCCAGCGCCTCCTTGACCACGTCGGCCTGGACGCGGCCGATCAGGTCGATGATCGGCACGTCCCTGAACGGTGCCTCGGCGATCGACAGCTCGATCTTCGCGGTGCCGATGACCTGGTTGACGTACTCGACCACCTTCTTGTGCTGGTCGGTCATCAGGTCGACGATCTCCGGGTCCTCCGGGACGGTGTTGGAGTTCAGCACCCGGGAGGAGAGCGAGACCACCTTCCAGGCGCCCTTGTCGAGCGCCACCTCGAAGTCGAAGCAGGTCAGCCGCTGGCCCCAGCAGAGCGGCTCGGAGAGCACGACCGTCCGGCCGGTCTCCTTGTTGACCACCAGGCGCTGCGGGATCTCCTTGTGCGCGTGGCCCACCAGGACGGCGTCGATGCCCGCGACCTGCTCGGCCAGCGCGACCGAGACGTTCTCCCCCCACGGCAGCTGGTCGCCGTAGGAGGTGGCCTCGTCCATCCCGGAGTGGCAGGCCACCACGACGACGTCCGCGCCGGCTGCCTTGACCTTCGGCACCCAGATCTTCGCGGTCTCCACGATGCCGGGGAAGGTCATCTTGCCGGCGACGTTCGCCTTGTCCCAGATCGCGATGCCCGGGTTGGTCAGGCCCAGGATGCCGACCTTGAGGGCCGGGCCGCCGCCCAGCTTCAGCTTGCGGATCACGTACGGCGGGAAGGCCGGCTTGTCGTTCTTGGCGTTCAGCGCGTTGGCGCCCAGCAGCGGGAAGTCCAGCTGCTCCTCGTAGGCGCGCAGGGTGTCGATGCCGTAGTTGAACTCGTGGTTGCCGAGCGCCGCGGCCGTGTACTCCATGGTGTTCATGGCGAGCGCCATCGGGTGCTCGGGCGCGGTGTCGGCGTCGGTGGCGATCGGGTCGACCCGGGCGTAGTAGTAGGTCAGCTGGGTGCCCTGGATGGTGTCACCGGCGTCGATCAGCAGGGTGCGGTCCCAGCCCTTCTCCTCGCGGACCTGCTTGGCCAGCGTGGAGATCTTGGCGAGGCCGACCTCGTTGTGCGCCTTGTCGGCGTAGACCGCGTCGGTGAAGTAGTCCCAGTTGAGCACCCGGCCGTGCAGGTCGGTGGTGCCCATGACGGTGAAGGCCTGCTTCTTGGCCGGGCCCTTGGCCCGGGCGTCGTCCGGGCCGGCCGCCGCGGCGGGCGAGGCCGCGGCGAGGCCGGCGCCGCTGACGAGGGCTGCGCCGGCGGCGGTGGCGGCGGACCGGGTGACGAAGTCACGGCGGTTCAGAGGCATGGACGACTCTCCCGGGTGGGAACGGCGAACGGATCGTCAACGGTACTGGTGACGCGCGTAGAAGTACGCGCGTAGAAGTGTGCCGCGCGACCGGGCCGATGGATAGCCCCGGAACGTTTCCAGCAGGTGAGATCTTGGCGACTCGTTCGTGACACCGCCCCGGACGGCCACGCACGCACGCCCGCCCCGAGCGCCCACGCACGCCCGCCCCGCCGCGGACGGAACCGTGGCGGGGCGGGCGGGCGTGGACCGCCGGACCTAGATGTAGCCCTCGCGGACCGCATGGGCGACGGCATGTGCCCGGTTGCGCAACTGCAGGCGGGTGGTCAGCCCGTGCAGCACGTTCTTGACCGTGCGCTCGGAGTACGACAACCGGGCCGCGATCTCACCCGTGTCCCAGCCCTCGGCGACCAGCCGCAGCACGTCCGACTCCCGCTCGGACAGCCCCGCCGGCGCGTGCCCCGGCATCCCCTGGACACTCCGCTGCAAACGGCCCACCTGGCTGATCAGCCGCCCCAGCAGGTCCGCCGGCAGATCGCCGTCACCCCGGGCCGCGGCGAGCACCGCCCGGCCCAGCCGCTCGGCGGTCGCCTCGCGGCGCCAGATGATCGCGGCCACCCCGCACTCCACCGCCTCCAGCAGCTCCGCCTCGCGCATCCGCTCGACGACCAGCACCACCCGCTGGTCGGCGCCGCGCACCAGCCGGCGCAGATTCGCCATCACGGCGGCGTCCGCCGACTCGGCCAGCAGGACGGTGACCGCCCCCGGCGTGGTCGGCGTGCCCGGCGCCGGGTCCGCCAGCTCCAGGCCCGGGTGACGGCGCAGCTGCGCCTCCGCGCCGGCCCGCGAGATCGGGTCCGCGGCCTGCACGACGACACTGGTCCGGCCACCGCTGGACGGGGGAGCGGCAGACGGGGCGACGTGGCGGGCGGTCGGGCGTTGTGGCGGCACCATGCGCTGACCGGTCGACGCGGGAGCGTGCCGGGGCACGGCGCGGCGTTCGTGGTCGGTGTGCAGGACAGTCAAATCTGGCCCCCTCCTGAAAGGTCCCGGCCCGCCACCGGACGGCCGGTGCGCCGCGCCGAGGGGCGGTGCGTGAACCCGGCGGGCGGAGGCGTGCGGCGTGCGATGCGGGGACGACGACGGCCCCCCGGTAGGCTCCATGGTCCCCGCCACGGGCGGCCACGACCATCGTGGTCCACCACGAGATCGGCCACCCGGCGGCATCGGAGCAGCGCAGCGCCGCGCGGACACGCGGACGAGACGCGCCGCCCGGTCCCGGGCGGGGGCGGTGCGGGGCCCGACGGGGGGTGCCGGGCGGGTCGGGTAGGGGTGATGTGCGGCTCCGGAAGGGGTGCGACGAGAATCACAGCTCTAGCCGAGCCGCTGACACGGCGTCAAGCCGTTTCCCCGCACAACGGGGAAACATGCCCGTCCGGTCATCCGGCGGGCGTCGCGGGAGGGAAGCAGATGAGCACCGTCAGGACGCGAGGACATCACCAGGACCGGGCCGCCGCCGCACCACCGCACCTCGCGGCCCGCGACTCCCAGCTGCGCCGGATCGCCGCGCTCGCCGCCCGGGCCCGCGCCGGCACCGGCGGCGTCCTGCTGCTCACCGGCCCCGCCGGCACCGGCCGCAGCGCCCTGCTCGCCGAAGCCGCCCGCCGCGAGTCCGCCCACGGCAGCACCGTCCTGTGGGCCCGCTGCTCCGCTGACGAGGCCACCACCCCCTTCGCCGCCGCCCGCCAGCTGTTCGAGGCGGTCCCCGGCCTCGGCACGCCGCCCGCCGGACCCGGTCGCACACCCGACACCGACTCCGACCTCTGGTCCCTGCTGCGCCTGCACGCCGCCCACCACCCCGTCCTGCTCGCCGTCGACGACATCCACCTCGCCGACCGGCCCTCCCGGGACTGGCTGCTCCAGCTCGCCCGCCGGATCGACCGGCTGCCCGTCCTCCTGCTGGCCACCGAACGCCGCCAGGCCGCCCTCGGCACCCCGCCCGCCCGGTTCGGCCGCGGCCTGCCCCCCGGACTGGCCGACACCACCCGGCTGGGCCCCCTCGACACCACCGCCGCCACCCGGCTGGCCGAACTCCACCTCGGCCTCGGCGCCCCGCCCGCCCTCGCCGCCGCCTGCGTGCACGCCACCGGCGGCAACCCGCTGCTGCTCACCGCACTCCTCTCCGACCTGCGCGACCACCCCGACGGGCCCTGCCCCGCCGCCTTCACCGCGCTGCCCGCGCCCCCGGCCCTCATCGGCCTGCCGGCCCTGCCGACGCCCCGCGTCCACACCGCCCCGCGGCACCTGCCCGACAGCTGCGCCCGGCTCCCCGGCGGCGCGTTCCCCGAAGCCGTCGAGCAGTGGCTGCGCGGCGGCGGCGAACGCGCCCTCACCGCCGCCCGCGTGCTCGCCCGGATGCAGGAACACCCGGCCGCCCGCAGCGCGCCGCTGCCCGGCGCCGGCGCCTGCGACCCCGTCCCGATGCTCGCCGAACTCGCCGGCACCGACCCCGACCGGACAGCCGGCTGGCTCGCCGAACTCACCGCCCAGCACCTGCTCGACGACCCCGGGCCCGGCCGCTGGCCGCGCTTCGCCCACCCGCTGCTCGCCGACGCCGTCCTGGCCGGCCACGAACCCGGCCACCGCGCCCGCGTCCACCGCGCCGCCGCCGAGTTCCTGCACCGCGGCGGGGCACCCGACGAACGCGTCGCCGGGCACCTCCTGTTCACCCCCGCCCCCAGCCCCCGCTGGGCCGCCGAAGCCCTGCGCCGCGCCGCCCGCAAGGCTGCCGAGGCCGACCGCCCCGAGGACGCCGTCGCCCTGCTGCGCCGCGTCCTCACCGAGCCGCTCAGCGACCGCCGGCGCGGCCTGGTGCTCACCGAGCTCGGCGGCCTGGAGGTCACCCTGGGCCCGGCCGAGCGCACCGCCGGCGTCCGCCACCTCGCCGAGGCCGTCCACCTCCAGCAGTCCGACGAAGGCGTCTTCCAGACCGCCAACACGCTCGGCGCCGTGCTGGCCGCCCGCGGCGACGCCCCCGCCGCGCTGGAGCTGATGGAGGAACTCGCCGAACGCTTCGCCGACCGCGACGACCTCGTCCACGCCGTGCAGGCCGCCGCCGCGCTGATCGCCGCGCACGACGGCCACAGCTGGCTCCAGGTGGTCGAGGGCGTCCAGCGGTTCGCCGCCCGCACCCAGCACCGGCTCGCGCCGCCCGCGTACGCGCTGCTCACCGAGTTCGACTCGACCAGCGGCGTGCTCTCCGCGGCCCAGGTGGCCGGGCGGGTCAGGGAGCTGCTCGACGCCCCGGTGGACCCGCTCTGCCGCTCCTACGTGCTGGTCTCGGCCGCCACCCTCGCCCAGTGGGCGGACCTGTTGCCCGAGGCGGACCGCGTGGTGGCGCGCGGCCTGGCCGCGTACCGGGGGCCGTCGCTCGACCCCGGGTACCAGTGCCTGCTGAGCGTCCGGGCCGAGAGCCGGGTGATGCGCGGGGAGTACCAGGAGCTGCTGGACGACCTCGCCCTCACCGGGCCGGCCGCCGCGCCCCTGGCCGCCGGTGGGCCGGAGGCCGGGGACGCCGCCGGTCCGGCGGCCCTGCCCGCCGTCCGGAGCGCCGCCCGGCCTGCCACCCGGTCCGCCGCTCAGCCCGCCGACCGGACCGGGCGCCACGGGCTGCGGACCGGGGCGTGGGGACGGGCCGGCGGCGAGGCCGCCGAGCGGCCCGAGCGGTCCGTCTGGTCCTGGTGGTGCGGCGCACCGGCGGACACCGGGCCGGACGCCACCGGGTTGACCGTGCCGGGCCCCGGTCCGACCGGCCCGGCAGTCCCGGGCCCGGTCGGCGCCGGCCCCGCCGGTGCCGCGGGCCGGGGCCCCTGCACCGGGTTCGCCGAGGCCGGCGCCGGCGCCGGGCCCGGCCTCGGCGAACCGGCCGGAGCCCGCGCGGGGGCCCGCGACACCGCCGCCGCCGACGCGCCCGCCGGCCACTACGCCGGCCTGCTCGGACAGCAGAACGCCCACCTCGTCGCCCAGGCCGTCATCGCCCTCACCGAGACCGGCCGCCACTGGCAGGCCCACGGCCTCGCCCGCGCCGTCGCCGCCGACCGCGCCCAGGGCTCCTGGGAGTGGAACGAGTACCTGTACGCCCGCGGCCTGCTCCGGCTGGCCACCGGCGAACCGGCCGAAGCCCTCGCCGACCTGATGGAATGCGGACGCCGCCAGAGCGAACGGCAGGTCCACAGCCCCATCGTCACCCCCTGGCGCTCCGCGGCCGCCGACTGCCACATCGCGCTCGGCGAGCCCGGCCCCGCCGTCGCCCTCGCCGAGGAGGAACTGCGGCTCGCCCGGATCTGGGGCACCCCGCGCGTCGTCGGCCGCGCCCTGCGCGCCCTCGGCGCCGCCACCGGCGGCCGCCACGGCCTCGACCTCGCCGCCGAAGCGGTCGAACTCCTGCGCGGCGCCGAAGTCGAGACCGAACTCATCCCCGCGCTGATCACCTACGGCCGCCTGCTCGCCGACGGCGGCCGGCGCGGTGCCGCCCGGCGGGCCCTGCGCGAGGCCGCCGGCCGGGCCGAACGGCTCGGCGCGGTCCGGCAGCGGGCCGTCGCCGTGGAGGCCCTGCGCGCCAGCGGCGCCCGCCGCGGCCGCGGCGAACACGCCGGGGCGGAGGCCCTCACCGACAGCGAGCTGCGGATCTGCCGACTCGCCACGGCCGGCCACTCCAACGCCGAGATCGCCGCGATGCTGCACCTGGCCGTCCGGACGGTGGAGACCCACCTGACCAACAGCTTCCGCAAACTCGGCGTCCGCCGGCGCGCCGAACTGGCCGGCGCGCTGGAGGCGTGACCCGCCCGGCCGGCCGCCCGGACCACGGGCGGCCGGCCGGCCGCTCAGCGGGCCAGCGCCGCCGACATCAGCTCCACCTCACGGGCGAGCGCCACCCCCGGGTCGGCCCCGTCCGGCGTCCAGGGCTGCCAGGCCCGGGCCCGCAGATACCCGTCCACCGCCACCGGCAGCCGCCGCAGCACGATCCGCTCCGCCGCCGGCCCCGGCCCGGCCACCCGCAACCGCTCCAGCAGCGAATCCAGCTCCACCGACGGCGGCACCGGCACCGTCCCCAGATAGCAGGCCAGCACCTCCAGCTCCGCCCACTCCGGCGGGGCGGCCGGAACCGGCGGCGGGCCCGGCACCACCCGGGGCGGCAGCACCCGCGGGCGCGGCCGCGGCGTCAGCAGCACACCTGCGGCGTACAGCGCCGCCACGATCCCCGGCCACCACACCCCGCCGAGCCCCACGAAATGCAGCAGGAGCCCGACCGCCCCCGCCCCGCAGCCGACCATGTTGCGGGTCGACTCCAGATAGCCCACCACCCGCCGCCCGCCCGGCCCCCCGGACGGGCCGCCGCCGCTACTGGTACCCACGGATCTCCTCGAACGCGCCGTCCAGCGAAGCCGTCCCGTCGAACAGCTTGCCGCCGGACAGGTCCGCGATCCCCTGCAACTGGTTCTTCGCCGCGTCCCCGAACAGGATCGGGAACACCGGCACCGCCTTCTGCGCCGCGGACAACCCGTTGTAGAAGTTCCGGAAGTCCTTGTCCGACGCGCCCTCGTTGCTCTCGCCGTCCGTCATCACCACGATCGACGTGAACCGGTCGTCCCCCGTCGTCGCCTGCTGGCGGTCGAGCACCTTGTACGCCTCCTGCAGCGAGCTGTACACCGCCGTCCCGCCGTCCGCCGACAGCGCCTGCACATCCGCGTTGATCGACGCCAGCTCCTGCTGCGCCCCGGTCGCCGGCACCGTGTGCGTCTTCGTCGACTTCACCTTGGACGCGAACGACAGCAGCGTGACCTCCTCCCGGTTGCGGAACCGCCGCACCCCACGCGGGTCGTCCGCCCCGGTCAGCCGGCCCATCGCCGACTTCAGCGCCGCCAGCCGGTCACCCGCCATCGACCCCGAGGTGTCCAGCACGTACACCGTCCGCGACGGCCGGCGCAGCTCGTCCTGGTACGAGGCCAACAGCCCGTCCGCGACCGCCTTGCTGCCCGGGAACGGCAGCTCACGCCGCCGGTCCGCCGGCAGCGACGCCGCCGGCGCCACCCCCGCCGCCACCGGACGGCGCAGCGTCAGTTCCGAGATCCGCTTCTGCACGTCCTCCTTCAGCAGGTACTCCGTCAGCCGCTGGAAGGAGTCCCGCTCCCGCTGGGCCGACGAACTCAGCAGCGTCAACGGATAGTTCGCCGACACCACACCGTCGGTCGGCCGTACCACCGTCAACTGCTGGTCCGCCGCCAGCGTCTTGTTCAGCGACAGCAGCACCGACTCGTAGTTCACCAGCGCCCCGACCCGGCCCCGCTCCGCCCGCGTGTACGCCTGCGCCAGCCAGCCGGACGATCCCGAGGTCAGCTTCTGCCCCGTGAAGAACTGCTTCAGCGACGGCGTCGCCTTCCGCACATCCGCGTCCGTGAGCGCCCCGTCCGCCCCCGAGAACGCCGACGCCACCGCCACCAGCGCCGAGAACCCCGAGTTGGACCGCGACGGATCGGCCATCCCGTACGCCAGCTTGCCGGTCGAGGCCGCGTCCGCCAGCTGCGCCCAGCTCACCTTCGAGCCGTCCCCCCAGCCCAGCTCGCCCAGCGCGGAGGAGCGCACCCCCACCGCCACCGGCGACACCATCACCGGGGTCTCGGACAGCAGCTTGGACTTCCCCGTGTCGTCCAGCCGCAGATAGTGGTTGGACGGGAACCACACCGCGTCGTACTTGCCGTCGGCCCGGCCCGAGGCCACCGCGTCCGCGCCGTCCAGCGACCCGGTCCAGGAGAACTGGACGGTCACCCCGGTCGCCTTCTGCGCCTCCTCCAGGACCGGTGCCATGTCCTGGAGTTCGCTCCCGGCCAGCACGCGCAGCACCCCCGCCCGCGCGGTCGGCGCGGGCGCGTCGCTCTGCCTGGGCGCCGGCGCCGGCGAGGACGTGCACGCCGTCACCGCCACCAGCAGGGCCACCCCCGCCGCCACCGCCCGCCCGCCGCGCCGCAGCGCGGCCCCCGCCCTGGTCGTCCTCATCACCGTGCCGCCTGTCCTGCCGTCGAGCCTGCCGTGTGCCGTGCCGTCCGTCGTGCCGCCCGCCGCTGTGCCGGCGGTCGTGCCGGCGGTCGTGCCGGGTGTCGGGCCTGCCGCCGTGCCGCCGGTCCTGATCGCCATCGGCCGGTCACTTCCCCTTGGCCGCGTCGACCAGCTTGGCCAGCACCGCGGACTCCGGCACCGGCGCCTGCTTCACCCCGGCCGGCGCCAGCTCCGCCGCGAAGGCGGGATTCTCCCGGCCGGCGGTCTGCAGGCCGAAGGCCTTGGGGTCCGACTGCGGCCGGAAGCCGTACTTGGCCTCCAGCTTGCGCAACTGCTCGTTGTCGCGCAGCAGGTTGGCCAACTTCTGCCCGGCCTCGGTGCGCCCGACGATGGTGTGGTCGGAGGAGATGGTGGTGTCCGGGTACAGCACCACCATGTCGCCGGTGTTCTTGCCCTCCACCGTCAGCTGGGCCGCCTGCGACTCGTAGGCGAGCACCAGTGGATTGCCGACGTTCGAGAGGAAGTCCCGGAACGGCTCGTCACTGCTGCTCTTCTGGATGCCCTGCTTGGCGGTCAGCGTCTGCAGGACGCCCTTGGTCTGCTGCACCTCGGTGTCGTTCGACACCACCTGGTGGTTGTTCAACAGGTAGGAGACGAGCGCGATGTACAGGGCGCCGGAGGAGGACTCGCCGGGGTCGGTGGTGGTCATGAAGATCGACCCGCTGAGGTCCGACTCCTCCTTGGCCCCCGGGAGTTCCTCCCACTTCTTGCCGGCCTTCACCAGGGTGAGGTACTCGTCCATCTTGAACGTCCACACCCGGGAGTTCTGGTCCTGGGAGGCCAGCCCGTTCCGTGCCAGCACCTTGGCCGTGGACTGGTGCGCCAGGACCACCAGCGGTGAGTAGAACGGGCGGATCGGCGCGTCCTTCACCTGCAACTGCTTGCGGATCGCCTCGGCCGGGGACAGGCTGGCGGGGAAGGTGAAGTCGAGCTGGTCGACCTTGCTCCCGCTCATCAGCCACGAACCGGTCGTCTGCGTCTCGACCTTGAGGCCCTGGAGCGCCAGTTCCGCCGTGACGGCCGGGTCCTTGAAGAAGTCGCGCTTCTCGGATCCGATCACGCCGGTGACGGTGACGACCTTGGGTCCCGGATCGTCCCCGGGCGATTTGAGCAGCGCGAACGCCACCCCGCCGAGCAGCACCAGTGCTGCGACCACTCCGAACACACGCTTCATGCCGGACGATTCCCCCTCGTCGGATCACTGTCCGGGCTCCCACCCGGGTGACGAGCGTCCCGCCGGGCCGCGTGCGGCAGCGGAAGTCACGGTGAACCGGGGGTGAACACCCCTTCACGGAATCGCATCGGGACACCCGCGCCGACGGTCGCGCGCACACCTGTCCGAGCATGTGTCAGATTGTTCAACTCGCCTTCCTGCAAAGGTCATCCCGCTGGTCGGACGGGCGTCGATGTTACGCGCCGGTAATGCCTACTCTCAGCAGTATGCGCCGAGCAAAAATCGTCTGTACCCTCGGGCCAGCCACCGACTCGTACGACCAGATCAAGGCCCTGGTCGACGCCGGGATGGACATCGCCCGCTTCAATCTGAGCCACGGCTCCCACGTCGAGCACGAGGAGCGCTACCGCCGGGTCCGCAAGGCCGCCGACGAGACCGGCCGCAGCGTCGGTGTGCTCGCCGACCTTCAAGGCCCGAAGATCCGCCTGGAGACCTTCGCCGAAGGTCCGGTACTTCTCGAACGCGGCGACCGGTTCACCATCTCCACCGACAAGGGCGTCGTCGGAGACCAGAACATCTGCGGCACCACCTACCCGGGCCTGGCCGCCGACGTCACGAGCGGCGAACGGATCCTCGTCGACGACGGCCGGGTCACCCTGGAGGTCGTCGCGGTCGACGGCCCGCTGGTCCGCTGCACCGTCGTCGAGGGCGGCCTGGTCTCCGACCACAAGGGCCTCAACCTCCCCGGCGTCGCCGTCTCCGTCCCCGCGCTGAGCGACAAGGACGTCGCCGACCTGCGCTGGGCCCTGCGGACCGGCGCCGACCTGATCGCGCTCTCCTTCGTCCGCAGCGGCCGCGACATCGAGGACGTCCACCGCGTGATGGCGGAGGAGGGGCGCTTCGTCCCGGTCATCGCCAAGGTGGAGAAGCCGCAGGCGGTCGAGAACCTGGAATCCATCGTGGACGCCTTCGACGGCGTCATGGTGGCCCGCGGCGACCTGGGCGTGGAGATGCCCCTCGAACAGGTCCCGATGGTCCAGAAGCGCGCGGTCAAGCTGGCCAAGCGCAACGCCAAGCCGGTCATCGTCGCCACCCAGATGCTGGACTCGATGATCAACGCCTCCCGCCCCACCCGGGCCGAGGCCTCCGACGTGGCCAACGCCGTCCTCGACGGCAGCGACGCGGTGATGCTCTCCGGCGAGACCTCCGTCGGCAAGTACCCCGTCGAGACGGTCCGGACCATGGGCCGCATCATCGAGGCCGCCGAACAGGACGTCCTCTCGGCCGGCCTCCCGCCGCTCACCGCCGGCACCAAGCCGCGCACCCAGGGCGGCGCCGTCGCCCGCGCGGCCGCCGAGATCGGCGACTTCCTGGGCGCCAAGTACCTGATCGCCTTCACCCAGTCCGGCGACACCGCCCGCCGGCTCAGCCGCTCGCGCTCGCCGATCCCGGTGCTCGCCTTCACCTACGAGCCCGCCGTCCGCAGCCAACTCGCCCTCACCTGGGGCGTGGAGACCTTCCTCGGCCCCTTCGCCCCCACCACGGACGAGATGGTCGAACAGGTCGACGCCGCGCTGCTCTCGCTCGGGCGCTGCCGCAAGGGCGACATCGTCGTCATCACCGCCGGCTCCCCGCCCGGCCTCGCCGGCTCCACCAACCTCGTCCGCGTCCACCACGTGGGAACGCTGGACAACTGACCGGCGCCGGTGCGGTTCCGCCTCCGGGGGGAACCGCACCGGAGTCAGTACTTGGGCCCGATGCGGGCGTCCATGAGGGCGACGGACTCCTTGCGGGCGACGGAGACGTTGACGGCGCCGGCGGGGCGGGTGGCGGCCTTCCACCGCACACCGACGGCGTCGAGGGTGTCGGTGAAGAGGCGGATGATGTCGGTCGAGGTGTTGGTGAAGAAGTAGCGCGGGTACTCGTAGCGCTTGTCGACGCCGCCGACCGTGCGGGTCGTCCAGTTGGTGATCCGGCAGCCGTCCGAGTGGATCAGGCCCCGGAGGAACTCCCAGGGGTGAGCGTCGACGATCTCCTGCTGCCAGGGCGCGAGGGTGATCCGGCGTAGGTGCTTCGGCCCCGGGCCGTGCTGGGGGAAGAGACAGGGCCAGTGCTTGCTCGTGCTCACCACGCTGGTGCACCCCGTCGCACGGACGCGCTGGACCTTGTTGTGCGGCATGACTGCGGCGACTGCCCGTGCGCACTCGTCGATGAGCCCGGGCCATGCGTCCCCGCACGCTATGCGGAGGGCGTGGACGTTGCGGCGGCCCTCACTGATGCAGCCGTCACCGAGGTAGAGGCCCAGCAGATACGCGTAGTCGGGGCGCGGACGCCGCGGTTCCAGATCGTCGTGGAGTACCGGACAGTCGGCTGTCGGGCGAGCGGCGAGCACCGTGCCCGTCGCCCACTCGCGGATCGCGAAGCGGGAGATTCCGGTGGCCCGGCTCACCTGGCTGAAGGTCAGCCCGGACGCGTGAAGGCTGACGGCTCGCTGTCGTGTGGCCGTGTCGTACATGTGGCCGAGCCTGCGGTGCCGAGGGCTCAAGGGGCCGGAAGTCGTGCGAATCTTCATTCGAAGTAATGAAGATCGCCAGTCACCAGTCGATTTAGGCGACCTTGGAATTGAAGGAAAAGTACCCCGGGTGGGATTCGAACCCACGCTGGATGGTGTTTGAGACCATTGCCTCTACCGCTGGGCTACCGGGGCAACCGCTGAATCGAAGGTTGCCCCCGACCCTGCTTGGTCTCAAACATACCGTGTCTAGGTACCCTCGTGCATGCAGTACCCCGCCGGAACGAGGAGCCCCGTGAGCACCGCCGACGAGCAGGCAGAGCCGCTTGAGACCGACATGCCCCAGATCACCCGAATTGTGATCGCCGAGGACGAGGCGTTGATCCGCCTCGACCTGAAGGAGATGCTCGAAGAGGAGGGGTACACCGTCGTCGGCGAGGCCGGTGACGGGGCGACGGCGGTGAGGCTGGTCCAGGAGCTGCGGCCCGACCTGGCGATCCTGGACGTGAAGATGCCCGTCCTGGACGGGCTCTCCGCCGCCGAGCAGATCCACGAGGCGCACCTGGCGCCCGTCCTGATGCTGACCGCGTTCTCGCAGCGCGAGCTGGTCGACCGGGCGCGGGACGCGGGTGCGATGGCGTACATCGTGAAGCCGTTCTCCAAGAGCGACCTGGTGCCCGCGATCGAGATGGCGGTGTCCCGCTACACCGAGATGCGGACGCTGGAGGAGGAGATCGCGGATCTCACCCAGCGGCTGGAGACCCGCAAGCTGGTGGACCGGGCGAAGAGCGTGCTGCAGACCAAGTTCGGTCTGAACGAGCCGGCCGCCTTCCGGTGGATCCAGAAGACCTCGATGGACCGTCGGATGACGATGGCCGCGGTCGCGGAGGCCGTGATCGAGGAGGGCGAGGCGCAGGACAAGAAGAAGGCCGACGAGGGCGCCTCGGAGGCCTGAGCGGTCCCGGACAGCACGGCAGGGCCCCGTCCGGTCGGACGGGGCCCTGGCCGTTCGGGTGCCGGGTCAGTCCTCGCCGAGGTAGGCCTTGCGCACGGACTCGTCGTGCAGCAGGTCGGCGCCGGTGCCCTTGAGGACGATGCGGCCGGTCTCCATCACGTAGCCGTGGTCGGAGAGCGAGAGCGCGGCCTGGGCGTTCTGCTCGACCAGCAGGATGGTCGTGCCGCCGGCCTTGAGTTCCACGATGGTCGCCATGATCTTCTGCATCATCAGCGGCGACAGGCCCATCGAGGGCTCGTCGAGCATCAGCAGCTTCGGCCGGGACATCAGCGCGCGGCCCATCGCGAGCATCTGCTGCTCGCCGCCGGAGAGGGTGCCGGCGGCCTGCTTGCGCCGCTCGCCGAGGATGGGGAACAGGCCGTAGGCGCGTTCCACGTCGGCCGCGATGCCGGCGGTGTCGCTGCGCAGGAACGCGCCGAGCAGCAGGTTCTCCTCGATCGTCATCCGCGGGAAGATGTGCCGGCCCTCGGGGGAGTGGGCGAGCCCGAGCGCGACGATCTTGTGGGCGGGGACGGTGGTGAGGGGCTGGCCGTCGAAGGTGACCGTGCCGCCGGTGGGCTTGAGCAGGCCGGACAGGGTGCGCAGGGTGGTGGTCTTGCCGGCGCCGTTGGTGCCGATCAGGGTGGTGACCTCGCCCTGGTTGACGGTGAAGCTGATGCCCTTGACGGCTTCGATCTTGCCGTAGGCGACGCGGAGGTCCTTGACCTCGAGGAGTGCGGTCACTGGTCGGTCTCCGTTGCTGCGGGGGCGGTGCCTTCGAGCGGTGCGCCGAGGTAGGCGGTGATGACGCGTTCGTCGCTCTGGACGGTCTCGCGGTCGCCTTCGACGATCTTCTGGCCCTGGACCAGGACGGCGGTGCGGTCGCACAGGTTGAAGATGAACCGCATGTCGTGCTCGATGACGAGGATGGAGACGCCCCGGTCACGGATGGCGAAGACCAGCTCCTCGGCGGCCCGGGTCTCCTGCGGGTTCATGCCGGCGGTGGGCTCGTCGAGGAGCAGCAGGCCGGGTTCGGAGGCGAGGGCCCGGGCGATCTCCAGCTTGCGCTGCTCGCCGTAGGGGAGGTTGCGGGCGAGGTGGTCGGCCTTGTCGGCGAGCCCGGTGAACTGGAGGAGGTCCATGGCGCGGGCGCGGCTCTCGGCCTCGGCGCGGTGGTAGCCGGGGCCGCGCAGGATGGCGGAGAAGATGCCTTCGCGGGTCCGGCTGTGCCGGCCGACCAGGACGTTCTCCAGGACGGTCATGTTGGCGAAGAGCCGGATGTTCTGGAAGGTGCGGGCGATGCCGGCCTGGGTGACGAGGTGGGGCTTGGGGGGCAGGACGGTGCCGCGGTAGGCGACGCGTCCCTCGGTCGGCACGTAGAGGCCGGTGAGGCAGTTGAAGAAGGTGGTCTTGCCGGCGCCGTTGGGGCCGATCAGGCCGATGATCTCGCCCTCGCCGACGGTGAGGGAGACGTCGTTGACGGCGGTGAGGCCGCCGAACCGCATGGTGACGCCGGAGACTTCGAGCAGGGGTCGGGCGGGGGCGGGCCGGGCGGGGACCGGTGCGGGGGCGTCGGTGGTGGTCATCTGGCTGGTCACGCCCCTGCCTTGGTGAGGGCGACGGTGTCGCCGGTGGGCTGCGCGGGGATCGCGGCCTCGTGGAATTCGAGCTGGCGGCGCCGGTTGGGGATGAGCCCTTCGGGGCGCACGCGCATCAGCACGATGAGGGCGATGCCGAAGGCGAGCAGCTGGTAGTTGGAGAGGAACTCGAGCTTCTTCGGGACGAGGAAGAGCAGGGTGGCGCCGGCCAGCGGGCCGCTGATGGTGCCCATGCCGCCGAGGATGACGGCGGCGAGCAGGAAGGCGGAGTTGGGCGGCAGTGCCTCGGCGAAGGTGTACTGGTCGGGGGTGACGGTGTAGCTGACGTGGGCCTGGACGGTGCCGGCGAGGCCGGCGAGGCAGGCGCCGAGGGCGAAGGCGAGGAGCTTGAGCCGGAACCCGTTGATGCCCATGGCTTCGGCGGCGGTCTCGTCCTCGCGGATGGCGACCCAGGCGCGGCCGATGCGGGAGTCGCCGACCCGGGCGAAGACCAGCACGACGAGGGCGGTGACCAGGAGCATCAGCAGGTAGTAGTTGGAGAACCGGCCGAGTTCGACGCCGAGGACGGTGTGCGGCTTGCCGAGGTCGAAGCCGAGGATCTGGAGGTCGGGGATCCGCGGGATGCCGTTGGAGCCGTTGGTGATCTTCGGGCCGGTGGTGCCGTTGAGGTTGAGCATGGTGATGCGGAAGATCTCGCCGAACCCGAGGGTGACGATGGCGAGGTAGTCGCCGCGCAGCCGCAGGGTGGGGGCGCCGATCAGGACACCGAAGATCATCGAGACCACGGCGCCGGTCAGCATCGCGGCCCAGAACGGGAACTGGACGTGGATCGGCGAGGCGGGGGAGCCGGAGACCAGGGCGGCGGCGTAGGCGCCGACACCGAGGAAGGCGACGTACCCGAGGTCGAGCAGGCCGGCCAGGCCGACGACGATGTTGAGGCCGAGCGCGACCGTGGCGAAGATCAGGATGTTGGCGGCGACCGAGGTGTACTGGTCGCTGGTCTGGGTGAACGGGAAGCCCGCGGCGGCGGCGAAGGCGGCGCCGGTGGTGACCGGGCGGTGCTTGACGGTCAGCGCGCGCAGCCGGGCCAGCAGGCCGGCCTTGCCGAGCGCGGGGATCACGGCGCCGGCCAGCAGCAGGTAGGCGATGAAGAGCTCGCCGTACTCGGTGTCGATGCCGAAGGTGATCGCGAACAGGCCGGCCGCGAAGGCCGCCACGATGAGCAGGACCTCGACCCAGGAGGGCAGTTCCCGGGCGGCGGGCAGCGGCCGCTCGACGGTGCCGAGCCGGAGCCGGCTGTTGGCGAGGTGGCCCAGCTGGAGCAGCAGGACGACACCGGCGGCGATCACGAGGGCGCCGGCCAGGGCGGTCAGCACCGGGGCGACCGGCTTGTCCTCGGGGACGGCGTGGGTGGCGAACCAGGCGATCGGCGCGGCCGGGACGAGCAGGAAGAGCCGCCGGCCGAGGATCCGCAGCGGGACGTGGGTGCGCCGGTCGAGCGGCAGGCCGAGGGTGCCGGCGAGGGCGAGCAGGGAGCCGAGCGCGGCGACCCAGCCGCCGGGTTCGAGGTTGGCGAGGCCGCCGAGGTCGACCGCGATGGCGATGACGGAGAACCAGCTGACGGCGAAGGCGCCGGCGGCGGCGAACAGGACGGCGTTGTTGCTGCGGGCGGGGGCGATCCAGCGCAGGCCGGGGACGCCCTGGGTGGCGAGCAGCACGGCGAGGGTGAGCAGGCCGGAGGTGAGGGCGAGCCACTGGAGGCCGGCGGGGGAGCCGTAGTAGGTGAGGTCGCCGGGGAACTCGTCGGTCCAGGTCCACGACATCAGGGCGGAGGCGGTGGTGGCGACGGCGCCGAGGCCGGTGAGGGCGGCGGCGGCTCGGGCGGGCAGCGGGATGACCGGGGTGGTCTCGGTGGTCGAGGTGGTGGTCATGGTGCTCACGC
The DNA here is from genome assembly GCF_044768625.1 of Kitasatospora sp. NPDC091207. Taxonomy (NCBI): domain Bacteria; kingdom Bacillati; phylum Actinomycetota; class Actinomycetes; order Kitasatosporales; family Streptomycetaceae; genus Kitasatospora; species Kitasatospora sp. NPDC091207. The sequence goes on along the minus strand of NZ_JBIVVS010000002.1, from coordinate 304,032 downwards.
CCTGTCCGCGACGCGTTCGCCGAGCAGGCCCTGAGGTCGGACGAGCAGGACGACGATGAGGAGTACGAAGGCCCAGACGTCCTTCCAGGCGCCGCCTCCGAAGAGGTGCATGCCGGGCAGGTGCTGGATGTAGCCGGTGGCGAGGGCTTCGGCGAGGCCGAGGGCGACGCCGCCGAGCATGGCGCCGTAGATGTTGCCGATGCCGCCGAGGACGGCGGCGGTGAAGGCCTTGAGGCCGAGGATGAAGCCCATCCGGAAGTCGACCTGGCCGCTGCGCAGGCCGTAGGCGACGGCGGCGACGGCGGCGAAGGCGGCACCGATGGCGAAGGCCATGACGATGATCCGGTCGGTGTCGATGCCCATGAGCTTGGCGGTGTCGGGGTCCTGGCTGGTGGCCTGCATGGCGCGGCCGGAGCGGGTGCGGGTGACGAACCAGCCGAGGGCGAGCATGCAGAGCGGGGCGGCGATGATCAGGAAGATGTCGCTGCGCTGGATGGTGACGGAGCCGAGCTCGAAGGGGTCACCGGGGATCTTGGGGAAGACCCGGGCCTTCTTGGCGTCGGGGTAGAACGAGAAGACCAGCTGCTGGAGGACGATCGACAGGCCGATCGCGGTGATCAGCGGGGCGAGCCGGGGGGCGCTGCGCAGCGGCCGGTAGGCGAAGCGCTCGGCGGCGACGGCGGTGAGGGTGGAGACCAGGACGCCGGCGATCAGCATCAGCGGTAGGGCCAGCCAGAGTGTGGTGCCGCCGGGGAGGGCGAGGTAGGCGGTCAGGGCGCCGAAGCCGCCGACCATGACGATCTCGCCGTGGGCGAAGTTGATGAGCTGGACGATGCCGTAGACCATCGTGTAGCCGATCGCGACGAGCCCGTACAGGGCGCCGAGGATCAGGCCGTTGGCCAGCTGCTGCGGTAGGTCGTGCACCGCTGGGCCTCCGTTGTGCGTGTGGTGGGTCCGCGTGGGTGGTGGATGTGGGGGCGCGCGGGGGCACTCGTGGCGCCCCCGCGCGGGTTGTTCCGACGTGCTGTGGCGTTGCCGACGTGCGGTCGGCTCAGCCGTTCCTCGGTGCCGACGCGCGGTCGGTTCAGCCGCTGAAGGTGCCGGACTTCTCCACGGCCCACTTGCCGTCCTTGACGGTGTAGACGGTGAGCTGCTTGTTGGTGGTGTCGCCGAACTCGTCGAAGGAGACCTTGCCGGTCACGCCGTCGAAGGAGACCTTCTGGACGGCGTCGACGACCTTGGCGCGCGGGCTGTCGGGGAGCTTGCCGCTGTTGGCGCTCACGACGGCCTTGACGCCCTGGATGATGGCCCAGGCGCTGTCGTAGGAGTAGCCGCCGTAGGTCTCGTAGGCGTCCTTGTAGCCGGCGGCCTTGTAGTCGGCGATGAACTTGGCGGCGGTCGGGAGCGCCTCGACGGGCAGGCCGACGGCGGTGGCGAAGTCGCCCTGGCTCTTGGGGTTGAGCTTGATGAAGTCGCCGCTCTGGATGCCGTCGCCGCCCATCAGCGGGATGGTGACGCCGGCGTCCTTGAGCTGGAGGGAGAGCGGGCCGGCGGCGGGGTACTCGCCGCCGTAGTAGACGGCCTCGGCACCGGAGGTCTTGACCTTGGTGACGACGGCGGCGAAGTCGCGGTCGTCGGGGTTGACGTGCTCCTCGCCGACGATGCTGCCGCCCTGCTTGGTGAACTCGCCCTTGAAGGTGGCGGCGAGGCCGGCGCCGTAGGTCTTCTGGTCGTCGATGAGGAAGACCTTGGTCTTCTTGGCGTCCTTGGCCAGGTACTGGGCCGCGAAGGGGCCCTGGACGGCGTCGGTGGTGGCGGTGCGGAAGTAGGACGTGAAGGGGCGGGCCTTCACGCCGCTGGCCCACTTCTCGCCCTGGCTGAGGGCGACGCCGGTGTTGGCGGGGGAGATCTGGACGAGCTTGGCGTCGTTGAAGATCTGCTGCATGGACTGGGCGACGCTGGAGTTCAGCGGGCCGACGACGCCGATGACGTTCTTGTCGGCGACCAGCTGGGTGGCGTTCTGCTGGCCCGGGGCGGGCTTGGCGGTGTCGTCGAGGGCCTTGATCTCGAACTTGACGCCCGGGACCTCGTTCTTCTCGTTGGCCTGCTTGACGGCGAGCTCGACGGAGTTGCGGATGCCGAGGCCGAGGGCGGAGAGGTCGCCGGTGAGCGGGGCGTCGACGCCGATGGTGACGGTGGTGGTGGCCCCGGCGTTGCCGTCCCCGGACTTCTTCTCGCCGCGGGATCCGCAGGCGCTGATGCTGAGGGCGCCGATCACGGCAATGCTCACGACAACTGCTGAACGGTGACGCACAGGGGTCCCCTTCGGTTCAGGAGGGCGCCGCGCCTGAGTGGCGGGAGCCGGGATGCGCGGTGGGGCTGGCCCACTCCGGTGGCGCGGTGACTGGCCGTGACTCTAGATGCCCCTGGGCGGCTCGGGCAGTAGTGCGGCGAGGCTGTGATTCTCTTGTTATGAGCACACGGAGCGACCGTCTCAGTATGTGGTCGTTCTGGTTCGATCGATCCCGCACCATTGGGCATTTACTCGCTGGTAAGCGCATGTAAGGGCCAGAAATGCGGGTGACTCCTGGCCTCGCCGATAATCGGACACGACTGTCCGGCGTGCTGGTTTCGGGCGTGTGCGTCCGAATATCGGACACTTGAGGGGTTGACGAAGGACCTCCGGGCTGCTGAGGGCCCGGAAGTGGTCAAAAGTTCGGATTTCCTACTTGTTACGCAGTGTTACATCCCTGAAAGTGCGCCGAAACGCGGCCGCCCCCTTGTCTGGACCAACGCCTGCCCAGGGCAGTCGAAGGTCAAACAAGGGGGCGGACAAGGGAATTGATGATCAGTCGGCCCGGTCGGCGCGCCATTGGCGGGCCGACCGGGCCGACCGGGCGTCAGAGGTCGCGGAGCATGCAGGTCAGGCGGCAGCTGGTGACCCGCTTGCCGGTGTCGTCGGTGATCGCGATCTCGTAGGTGGCGGCGGTGCGCCCCTTGAACACGGCGGTGGCGACCCCGGTGATCAGGCCGGAGGTCGCCGAGCGGTGGTGGGTGGCGTTCAGGTCCACGCCCACCGCGTACCGGCCGGGGCCGGCGTGCAGCATCGCGCCGACCGAGCCGAGGGTCTCGGCCAGCGCGGCCGAGGCGCCGCCGTGCAGCAGTCCGTACGGCTGCTGGTTGCCCTCGACGGGCATGGTGCCGACCACCCGGTCGCCGGAGGCCTCGACGACCCGGATGCCGAGCTTGTCGCCGAGGCGGCCGCCGGAGAAGGTGACGGGGTCGACGCCGAGCTTGGCGAAGTGGTCCAGCACCTCCTGCGGGATGTTCAGGGCGGGGGCCGCGTCGGGGGTGGTCGCGCCGGGGGCCGCTTCGGTCATGGGGGAGCTCCTGCCGCTCGGGGTCACGTCGTCGTGCTGCCTGTGATCGTACGACCGTCCTACTCGGCGGTAGCGGTCGCGTCGGCGGGTTGGCGTGGCGGGCCGGCCGCGTCCCGCGCACCCCCCTCGCGTCCACGCCCGCGCGCGCGTGGGCGGGCGCGCGCGCCCGCCCGCCCGTGCGGGCGCCCCGCACCCCGGGCTGCGCGGCGCCCTTTTTGTCGGTGCCGGGCCATAGGATCGGTGGCCGGTAGTGGAATCGGCAGGAACGGACGTTGACGTGGCTACGCAGAGTACGGACAAGGGCGCGGCGGGTGGCGACGGGGCGCGGCCCCGGCTGATGCTGCTCGACGGGCACTCGATGGCCTACCGGGCGTTCTACGCGCTGCCCGTGGAGAACTTCAACACCTCCACCGGCCAGCCCACCAACGCGGTGTACGGCTTCGCGTCGATGCTCGCCAACACCGTCCGGGACGAGCGGCCCACCCACCTCGCGGTGGCCTTCGACCTCTCCCGGCAGACCTTCCGCTCCGTCGAGTTCCCCGACTACAAGGCGAACCGGGCCAAGACGCCCGACGAGTTCCGCAGCCAGATCGGCCTGATCGGCGAACTCCTGGACGCCATGCGGGTGCCGCGGATGACGGTCGAGGGCTTCGAGGCCGACGACATCATCGCCACCCTCGCCACCGCCGCCGAGGCGGCCGGCTTCGACGTCGACATCGTCACCGGCGACCGGGACTCGCTCCAGCTGGTCACCGATCACATCACCGTCCTCTACCCGACCAAGGGCGTCTCCGAACTCACCCGCTACACCCCGGAGAAGGTCGCCGAGAAGTACGGCGTCACCCCCCGCCAGTACCCCGACCTCGCGGCCCTGCGCGGCGACCCGTCCGACAACCTGCCCGGCATCCCCGGCGTCGGTGAGAAGACGGCCGCCAAGTGGGTCAACCAGTTCGGCTCCTTCGACGAACTCGTCTCCCGCGCCGACGAGGTGAAGGGCAAGATCGGCGAGAAGCTGCGCGAGCACCTGGACTCGGTGAAGCGCAACCGCGTCCTCACCGAGCTGGTCCGCGACGTCGAACTCCCGCTCGGCGTCACCGAGCTGGGCCGCGCCGCGTTCGACCGCGAGGCCGTGGCCGGCCTGATGGAGTCGCTGGAGTTCCGCAACGCCAACTTCCGCGACCGGGTCTTCGGCATCGACCCGGCCGCCGCCGAGCCCGAGGCCGCCGCCGAACTGGCCCCCGGCGTGGAGGTGGACGGCGAACTGCTCAACGACCCGGGCACGCTGGCCGAGTGGCTGCGCCGGCACGCCGACGCCAAGGCCCCGGTGGCCCTGGCCGCCGTCTACCGCTGGGCGCTCGGCACCGGCGAGGTCACCGAGATCGCGCTGGCCGTCGGCGAGTCCGCCGCCTGGTTCGACCCGGCGCTGCTCGCCGAGGAGGACGAACGCGCCTTCGCCGGCTGGCTGGCCGACCCGGCCGCCCCGAAGGCCCTGCACATCGCCAAGCAGGTGATGCGCGCCTTCGCCGAGCGCGGCTGGACGATCGGGGGCGTCGTCGCCGACACCGCCCTCGCCGCCTACCTGGAGAAGCCCGGCCGCCGCACCTTCACCCTGGAGGTGCTCGCCGAGGAGTACCTGGCCCGCTCGCTCGCCCCGGCCCCGGTCGCCGAGAGCGGCCAGCTGTCCTTCGACACCCCGGACGACGCCGACGACACCGACGGGGTGGCCGCCCGCGCCCAGGCGCTGATGCTCCAGGCCCGGGCCGTGCTCGACCTCGCCGCCCTCTTCGAGACCCGCCTCGCCGAGGTCGGCGCCACCGAGCTGCTGCGCGACATGGAGCTGCCGATCGCCGCCCTGCTGGCCCGGATGGAGCGCACCGGCATCGCCGCCGACCGCCCCTGGCTCACCGGCCTGGAGGCCCAGTTCGCCACCGAGATCCAGCGCGTGGTGGAGGAGGCGCACGCCGCCGCCGGCCACGAGTTCAACCTCGGCTCGCCCAAGCAGCTCCAGGAGATCCTCTTCGGCGAGCTGGCCCTGCCCAAGACCAAGAAGATCAAGACCGGCTACACCACCGACGCCGACGCGCTCACCTGGCTGGCCACCCAGACCGACAACGAGCTGCCCGTCATCCTGCTCCGCCACCGCGACCAGGCGAAGCTGCGCACCACCGTCGAGGGCCTGCTCAAGACGGTCTCGCGGGCCGGGCGTATCCACACCACCTTCAACCAGATGGTCGCCGCCACCGGCCGGCTCTCCTCGCAGGACCCGAACCTGCAGAACATCCCCGTCCGCACCGAGGAGGGCCGTGCCATCCGCCGCGCCTTCGTCGTCGGCGAGGGCTACGAGGCGCTGCTGACGGCCGACTACTCCCAGATCGAGCTGCGCATCATGGCCCACCTCTCCGAGGACGAGGCCCTGATCGAGGCCTTCGCCACCGGGGAGGACCTGCACACCACCGTCGCCTCCCAGGTCTTCGAGGTCCCCGGCGACGCCGTGGACGCGGAGATGCGCCGCAAGATCAAGGCGATGTCCTACGGCCTGGCGTACGGGCTCTCCGCGTACGGGCTCTCCCAGCAGCTGGGCATCAAGCCCGCCGAGGCCCAGGGCCTGATGGACACCTACTTCGAGCGGTTCGGCGGTGTGCGCGACTACCTGCGCCGGGTCGTCGACGAGGCCCGTGCCACCGGCTACACCGAGACCCTGCTCGGCCGCCGCCGCTACCTGCCGGACCTCAACAGCGACAACCGCCAGCGCCGTGAGATGGCCGAGCGGATGGCCCTCAACGCCCCGATCCAGGGCTCGGCCGCCGACATCGTCAAGATCGCCATGCTGCGGGTGGACGAGGCGCTGACGGCCGCCGGCCTCACCTCCCGGATGCTGCTCCAGGTGCACGACGAGATCGTGCTGGAGCTGGTCCCCGGCGAGCGTGAGCGGGTCGAGGCGATCGTCCGCGAGCAGATGGCCGGCGCCTACCCGCTGCGCGCCCCGCTCGACGTCTCGGTCGGCGTCGGCCCCGACTGGGAGGCCGCCGCGCACTGACGCGGGCCCGAGGGCGTGGGTGCGACCCGGTTCGGGTCGCACCCACGCCGCTTTCGGGGGACGGCCGGGCCTGCTGCGGGGGCGGGGGTCTGTGGTGCCCGGAGGCGGGGGGGGTGGGTCGTCCGCCGCGCCGTCCGTCGTCGGACCCCGTCGTCGGAGCCGGTCTTCACGGAGGCGACAGGTTCCAGGGGTTGATACGGCGTCAGGGAGCCTCTTCACTTGTCATGGCACCGACGCTCTTGATCGCGGCGCGGTGCCGCGCCACCCGCTCCGATGCTCGCTCGCTCCGACGCCTCACCCGACGAGTCTGGAGATCCCTCATGTCCGTGCCCCCTCTGCGGCGCGCCGTCGTGGCGCTCGCGGCCCTGTCGCTGCTCGCGCTCGGCGCAGGCCAGGCCGTGGCCGCCCCGGCGCCCGCCCCCGCCGCGTCCACCACCCAGACCACCGCCAAGCAGGCCACCGCCAAGCAGGCCACCGCCACCCAGGCCACCACCACCCAGGTCTCCGCGATCGAGGACGAGGTCGCCCGCGCCCTGGCCACCTCCCTCACCGACTCCGCGCTGCGGGACCGGCTGCGGTCCGCGACCACCGGAGCGGCGACCGGCCCCGTCGGGCTCGCCCCGCTGGCCGCCGCCGCCCAGGGCCCCGCCGCCCGCGGGCTGGCGGCCGCGATCGCGCGGGCGGACCGCGCGATCGCCGCCGCCAAGGGCCTCGGCGCCGACCTGGGCCCGCTGCTGCGCGTCCAGTTGGCCGATCCCTCGATGCGGGCCGCCCTGGACGCGGGCGCGGCCCCGCTGGTGGCCACCGCCGTCGCCGACGACCACGCCCGCACCGTCCGCGCCTACGACACCGCCGGCCGGGCCCACGCCCTCGACGCCGGGGCGGTGCCCGGGCAGCCGGTCTACCTGGTCGACATCGACACGGCCAGGACGCTGGCCGCCGGGCTGGCCGTCCTGCAGCGGGAGTTCGGCGCGCGCGGCCTCGACGCCGCCGCTCCGAACGGGCCGGCCCCCGCCGCCGAGGCGCCCGGCGCCGCCGTCCAGGGGGCCGGCGCGGCGCAGGCCGCCGGCGGCTGGTGGGCCACCAAGATCAGCGGCATCGAGGTGGCCGACGACGAGGAGCCCTGGTTCAAGGGCGCCGCCGAGATGTTCAGCCTGGTGACCGGCTTCGGCCAGGACGGCAAGGTCCGGGTCGACTCGGTCGCGATGCCGTACCTCCAGTACGACGGCACGGTGTACTACCCGAACCAGATCCTGGTGAACTGGTCGAACTACAAGTACAACCTGGCCGATGTCGTCCTGATGGAGGACGACGGCGACACCAACTACCTGGCCCTCGCCCAGGCCGTGGCCGCCGTGCTGCTCACCATCGCCGACCAGGGTGCCTACATTCCGCTGGTCAACGCCGTCCTGGCGGCCCTGCCGGACTCCTGGTGGGTCGACGACCCGGACTACGTGGACTCCTGGTACACCCTCGCCCGCGGCAGCTCGGGCCGTCTCAACGGGGCCCGCGGCAACGGCTGGATGACCGTCGAGCCGTACTTCGTCGAGCAGTTCTGATCCGACCGGACGACCGGACCGGCCGGACCGGCAGCGCCCCGGCCGCCCGCGGGTGTCACCCCGCGGGCGGCCTCCCGGCCGGTCAGCGCCGGGCGTTGAGCCGTTTCGTCGGCTGGGCGGTGGTCGGGTCCTCCGGCCACGGGTGGCGCGGGTAGCGGCCCCGGAGATCGGCCCGGACGGCCCGGTAACCCTCGCGCCAGAACGAGGCGAGGTCACCCGTCACGGCGGCCGGCCGGCCGGCGGGGGAGAGCAGGTGGACGGTGAGCGGCACCCGCCCGCCCGCCAGCGCCGGTGCGGCGGCCCAGCCGAACAGTTCCTGCAACTTCACGGCCAGCACCGGCCGTTCGCCGCTGTAGTCGACCCGGACCCGGGAGCCGGACGGCACCGTGATCCGCTCCGGCGCCAGCTCGTCCAGCCGCCCGGCCTCGCCGCCCGCCCAGGGCAGCAGCCGCTTCAGGGCGGCGGCCGTGTCGATCCGGGCGAGGTCGGAACGCCGCCGGGCGCGGGAGAGTTCGGGCTCCAGCCAGTCGTCCGCCCGGGCCAGCAGCGCCTCGTCCGAGACCGCCGGCCAGGGCTCGCCGATCGCCGCGTGCAGGAAGGCCAGCCGTTCGCGCAGCCCGGCCGCCGCGGCCGACCAGGTCAGCAGCTCGCCGACGCCCTCCCGGGCCAGTCCCTCCCGCAGCGCGGCCCGCAGCAGGGCCGGCCGGGGCCGGTCCAGCGGCGCCGCGGCCAGTTCGACGGCGCCCAGCGACTCCACCCGCCGGGCCGTCACCTCGCGGCGCCGGACGTCCCAGCGCACCTCCTCCCGGGTGGCCAGCAGCGGCGCTCCCGCCAGCCGGGCCGTCTCCTCGTCCAGCGCGGCCGCGTGCAGCACCCGCGCCGACGGCGACCCGGCCGGCCGGTCCGCCACCGCGACGGCCAGCCAGGGCACCGCGCCCAGCGCGGTGCCGGGCGCCAGTTCGGCCGCCGTGCCCGAGGCCATCAGATACGGGCTGCGGGCCCCCGGCTCGGGCTTCTCCACCCGGGCCCGGGCGATCCGCTCGGGGAAGGCGAGCGCCACCACCAGGCCGACCGCCGCCGCGTCCGGCAGCGGCGTCGCCGGTGCCTCGTCCACCCCGCGCAGCAGCCGCCGCACCTCCTCGCGCCAGCGGCCCGGGTACGGGTCGCGGCCGTCCCGGACGGTCCGCAGCACGGCGCCCAGGTCGTCGCCGAGCGCGCGCGGCGGCTCCTCCGACAGCAGGGCCACCACCTCGGCGGCGCGCCGTGAGCCGACCGCGGGGGCGCCGTCCACCAGGGCGCGGGCGAGCCGGGGGTGGAGGCCCGTCCGGGCCAGCCGGACCCCGCGCGCGGTGGCCCGGCCGTCGGCGTCCACCGCGCCGAGTGCCAGCAGGGTCTGCCGGGCGGCGGCCATCGCCCCGGCCGGCGGCCGGTCGGGCAGCGCGAGGCCGGTCGCCTCCGGGTCGCCCCAGCAGGAGGCCTGCAGGGCGAACGGGGTGAGGTCGGCGAGGGCGATCTCGGGGGTCGGGAAGCGGGCGGCGAGCGCGTCCTCGGCCTCGGCCCAGCAGCGGTAGACGGTGCCCGGCGCCTCACGCCCGGCCCGGCCGGCCCGCTGCCGGGCGGCGGCCAGCGAGGCCCGGACGGTCACCAGACCGGCCAGTCCGCGCGCGTGGTCGGTGCGCGGCTCGCGGGCCAGGCCGGCGTCGACCACGGCGCGCACCCCCGGCACGGTCAGCGAGGACTCGGCGACGGCGGTGGCCAGCACCACCCGGCGGCCGTCGCCCGCCGCGAGCGCCGCGTCCTGTACCGGCTGCGGGGCCCGGCCGTGCAGTTGCAGCACCTCGGCCGGGGCGTCCGCCAGTAGGCCGGCGACCCGGGCGATCTCGCCGACGCCGGGCAGGAAGCAGAGCACGTCGCCCCGGCACTCGGTCAGCGCCCGCCGGACGGTGGCCGCGACGTGCTCCAGCAGCGCCGGGTCGACCCGGGTGCCGTGCGCCGGCCGGACGGCCCGGGGCGGCGGCGCCCACACCACCTCGACCGGGTGCGAGACGCCGTGCGCCTCGACCACGGGCGCCGGGCCCCGCGCGTCGCCGAGCAGGTCCGCCCAGGCCGCCGTGTCGGAGGTCGCCGAGGCGCAGAGGATCCGCAGCTCCGGCCGCAGCGCCGCCCGGACGTCCAGCAGGAAGGCGAGCGCGGTGTCGGCGTCCAGGTGCCGCTCGTGGCACTCGTCCAGCACCACCACGTCGACGCCGGGCAGTTCCTGGTCGCGCTGGAGGCGCTGGAGCAGTACGCCGGTGGTCACCACCTCGACCACGGTCCTCGGCCCGACCCGGCGCTCGCCGCGCACGGTGTGGCCCACCTCGGCCCCCACCGTCGAGCCGAGCAGCCAGGCCATCCGCCGGGCCGCCGCCCGCACCGCGAGCCGGCGCGGCTCGGCGACCAGCACCCGGCGGACCGGGCGGGCGGCGTCCCCGTCGAGCAGCCCGGCCAGCGCCAGGGGCACCAGCGTGGTCTTGCCGGTGCCGGGCGGGGCGGCCAGCACCGCCACCCCGCGCTCGTCGAGCGCGCGGTGCAGGGCCGGCAGGGCGGTACGGACGGGCAGTTCGCGCCAGGCGGGGTTCACCCGCACAGTCTCCCCGATCACACCGGCCGGCCTCCGCCCCCGCCGGTGCGAGGGTCCGCGCCGGCCCGCCGGCCCGCCGGGCCCGCCGCGGGCTCAGGTCCGGCTCAGGCCCGGCTCAGGCCCGCTCGGAGACGAAGATCGCGGTGCCCGGGATCAACCGCCCGCGCAGCGGCGACCAGCCGCCCCACTCCTGTTCGAGCCCGGCCGGCCACTCCGGTTCCACCACGTCCAGCAGCCGGAACCCGGCGCCGACCAGCTCGCGCACCCGGTCCCCGACGGTGCGGTGGTGCTCGACGTAGGTGGCCCGGCCCTGAGCGTCCTGCTCGACGTACGGGGTGCGGTCGAAGTACGAGGCGGTGGCGGTCAGCCCCTCGACACCCGGCTCGTCCGGGAACGCCCAGCGGATCGGGTGGGTCACCGAGAACACCCAGCGCCCGCCCGGGCGCAGCACCCGGCGCACCTCGCGCATCAGCGCGGCGGTGTCGGCGCTGAACGGCACGGCGCCGTACGCCGAGCAGGCCAGGTCGAAGGAGCCGTCGGCGAACGGCAGCACCGCCGCGTCGGCCTGGACCACCGGGACGGGCGCGCCGCCGCGGACGAGGTCGATCCGGCGGGAGTGCTGGAGCTGGCGGTGGGAGATGTCCAGGGCGACCGGCCGGGCGCCCCGGGCGGCCAGCCAGCGCGAGCACTGGGCGGCGCCGGCGCCGATCTCCAGGACGCTGCGGCCGGCGATCTTCCCGAGCAGTCGGACGTCCGCCTCGTCCAGGCCCTCCGGGCACCAGGTGAAGCGGTCGTCGCCGAGGAACTCGCCGTGCTCGTCCTGGTATTCGTCCGCGTTGCGGTCCCACCAGTGCCGGCTGGCCCGGCTGCTCTCGCCGGACTCGGCCTCGCGCCTTAGCGCGTCGTCGCCGTCGTCGTCAAGATCATGCAGGTCGGACGGGGGGGTGGTGGCCACGGTGATAATGCCCATCGCGTAGGGTGTGGTCTGCGGAAGCGCCGCTGCCGCGACCCGGCCCGTCAAGGGCCCGGATCCAGGCGGTGGCATCCGGGGAAGGGCTTCCTGCGGCCGCCACCATGAGGTGCGCAATCGGAGGATATGGCCTGATCCATACCGGCCTCCACCGTCTTGACGCCCTTGGCGTTGACCGTGCCTGGCCGTCCCCGTATGCTACAAGTTGCGCTGCGGGCCTGCGCGCCTCGGACGGAGCAGGTCGCGCTCGCATCTGTCGAAGACCCCACGGTCGCAAGACGGACACCGAATTTCTCGCTGTGCGGGAATTTCCGGTGCGCCGTGTTCTTGGCTGTCCGGCTTTCGGCAGGAGCGATACGGGCCCTCCGCGTGGCATTACCTACGACTTCATGTCCGCACCGGAGCCCTTTTCCTAATGACGAGCCCCACCGACTCCTCCACCAGCACCACCCCGCAGGTCGCGGTCAACGACATCGGCGACGCTGAGGCGTTCCTCGCGGCTATCGACGAGACCATCAAGTACTTCAACGATGGCGACATCGTCGAGGGCATCATCGTGAAGGTCGACCGTGACGAGGTGCTCCTCGACATCGGTTACAAGACCGAGGGTGTCATCCCGTCCCGTGAGCTCTCGATCAAGCACGACGTCGACCCGCACGAGGTCGTCAAGGTCGGCGACGAGATCGAGGCCCTGGTTCTCCAGAAGGAGGACAAGGAGGGTCGTCTGATCCTGTCCAAGAAGCGCGCTCAGTACGAGCGTGCCTGGGGCACGATCGAGAAGATCAAGGAAGAGGACGGGATCGTCACCGGTACCGTCATCGAGGTCGTCAAGGGTGGTCTCATCCTCGACATCGGCCTCCGCGGCTTCCTCCCGGCCTCGCTGGTCGAGATGCGTCGTGTTCGCGACCTCCAGCCCTACGTGGGCAAGGAGCTCGAGGCCAAGATCATCGAGCTGGACAAGAACCGCAACAACGTGGTCCTGTCCCGCCGTGCCTGGCTGGAGCAGACCCAGAGCGAGGTCCGCCAGACCTTCCTCACCACCCTGCAGAAGGGTCAGGTGCGCTCCGGCGTCGTTTCCTCGATCGTCAACTTCGGTGCGTTCGTGGACCTCGGCGGCGTCGACGGTCTGGTTCACGTCTCCGAGCTGTCCTGGAAGCACATCGACCACCCGTCCGAGGTTGTCGAGGTCGGCCAGGAGGTCACCGTCGAGGTTCTCGACGTTGACATGGACCGCGAGCGCGTCTCCCTGTCGCTGAAGGCGACCCAGGAGGACCCGTGGCAGCAGTTCGCCCGGACCCACCAGATCGGCCAGGTCGTCCCGGGTAAGGTCACCAAGCTGGTTCCGTTCGGTGCGTTCGTCCGCGTGGACGAGGGGATCGAGGGTCTGGTCCACATCTCCGAGCTGGCCGAGCGCCACGTGGAGATCCCGGAGCAGGTCGTCCAGGTCGGCGACGAGATCTTCGTCAAGGTCATCGACATCGACCTCGAGCGTCGTCGCATCAGCCTCTCGCTGAAGCAGGCCAACGAGGCCCTCGGTGCCAACCCGGCCGAGGTCGAGTTCGACCCGACCCTGTACGGCATGGCCGCTTCGTACGACGACGCGGGCAACTACATCTACCCCGAGGGCTTCGACCCCGAGGCCAACGACTGGCTCGAGGGCTTCGAGAAGCAGCGCGAGGCGTGGGAGGCCCAGTACGCCGAGGCGCAGTCGCGCTTCGAGTCGCACCAGGCCCAGGTCATCAAGAGCCGTGAGGCCGACGCCGAGGCCGCTGCCGAGGGTGGCGACGCTGTCGCCGCCGCCGCCGGTGGCTCGTACTCCTCCAGCAGCGACGAGGGCTCCGGCGCTCTCGCTTCGGACGAGGCCCTGGCTGCCCTGCGCGAGAAGCTGGCGGGCGGCCAGAGCTGAGCTCCCGCCCCTCGCTAGTGCCCTGCGCATAGCCGCTTGATCGATGAGCCCCACCCGGAATTCCGGGTGGGGCTCATTGTTTTGGGCATTCACTTATTTGTTCCTTATATGCGGGATTTTTGTGATAAGGGGCTCATCGGGTGCCTATGGGTGTTTCAGGACCTGGGGCCTACCTTGGGATCAGTTGCCCGATGGGTCGCTCACCCGGCCCCGCACGCTAGGCACCCCTGCACATGCGCCGTAGCACCGCAGTGACACCCCCCACCCGCACGTCCGCCGGCCGCCAGGTCGACGGACGCCTTGCCGCCCTCGGCCGTTTCTGCTTCCGGCACCGGCGCTGGGTGCTCGGTTTCTGGGCCGTCGTCCTGGTGGTCGGGGTCCTGATCGGCGGCCGGGTGTTCGAGGGATCCGTCGCGGGTGCCTCCTCGGCCAGTTCCGAGGCCGACCGCGGCGGCGCGGTGGTCGCCGCGGCCGATCCGGCCCGGGGCACCGTGACCGCGGTGGTGGACGGCAGGCCCGTCGACGACCGGGGCGTCCGGGACGCCGTGACCCGGGCCACCGCCGAGATCGCCGCGCTGCCCGGGGTCTCCTCGGTCACCGACGCCTACGGCTCCGGTCCGGCCGGCGCCGCGCTGCGGTCGGCCGACGGCGACGCCGGCCTGGTCTCGGTCCGGATGGCCGACGGCAGCACCGCCGCGCAGACCGACGCCGTCACCCAGCGTCTGGCCGGGATCCGGGCGGACGGGGCCCACGTCACCGTCGGCGGTGACCTCGTGCTGGAGCAGGAGGTCAAGAAGCAGACCGAGAAGGACACCAGGTTCGGCGAGATCGTCACCCTGCCGGTCACCCTGGTCGTCATGGTGCTGGTCTTCGGCGGGCTGGCCGCCGCCAGCCTGCCGGTGATCGGCGCGGTCGCCTCGGTGGGCGGTGCGCTGCTGGCCATGTTCGGGTTCAGCAGGATCATGGACATCGACACCAGCGTGCTGCCGATCGCCACCGTGCTGGGGCTGGGCCTGTCGATCGACTACGCGCTGCTCATGGTGAATCGTTTCCGCGAGGAACGCGGCCATGGCGCGGGCATCGCCGCCGCCGTGGAACGGACCGCCGCCACCGCCGGCCGGACCGTCGCCTTCTCCGGGCTGACCGTCGCCGTGGCGCTCTCCGGTCTCTTCGTCTTCACCAGCCCGGTGCTCGGCGCGGTCGCCGCCGCCGGGGTGAGCGTGGTGGTGATCGCCGTCGCCGCCGCGCTGACCCTGATCCCCGCGCTGCTCGGTTTCGCCGGGAGCCGGATCAAGGCCCCCGACGCGCCCGTCCCCGACGAGGGCTTCTTCAGTCGCACCGTCCGCCGGGTGCGCAAGCGCGCCGTGCCGGTCGCGCTCGCCTGTACCGCGCTGCTGATGGCGGCCGGGGCACCGTTCCTGCACGCCGACATGCGCACCTCCGGCGCTGCCGTGCTGCCCGCCTCCTCGGCCGGCCGGCAGGTCGCCGAGACCATCGACCAGCGCTTCCCGCAGGCCTCGCAGGCGCCGGTCACCGTGGTCGTCGAGGGCGGCGCACCGGTGGCCCAGGCGTACGCGGACGAGGTGGTCGCCAAGCTGCCCGGTGTCGACGGCGTCCGGGCGGTGACCCCGGTCGGCGACAAGCTCTCCACCATCGACGTGCTGGTGCACGGCGACCCGCAGGGCGGCGGGGCCAAGCAGGTGGTGAAGGAGCTGCGGGCCGACCGGGCCGGGCTCACCACCTATGTGACCGGCGGCGCCGCCTCGGTGGTCGACTTCCAGCACGAGCTGCTCACCCGGGGGCCGGTCGCGCTGGGCCTGGTGGCGCTCGGCACGCTGGTGCTGCTCTTCCTGATGACCGGCTCGGTGGTGATGCCGGTCAAGGCCCTGCTGATGAACCTGCTCTCGCTGGGTGCCTCGCTGGGCGCCCTGACCCTGGTCTTCCAGGACGGCTGGTTCAGCGGCCTGCTCGGCTTCAGTCCCACCGGCGGGCTGGAGACATTCATACCGGTACTGGTCTTCGCCTTCGCGTTCGGCCTGTCGATGGACTACGAGGTGTTCCTGCTGGCCCGGATCAAGGAGCTGCGGGACAAGGGCCACAGCTGCACCCGGGCCGTCGAACTGGGCGTCCAGCGCAGCGGGAAGATCATCACCTCGGCGGCCCTGCTGATGGTGATCGTCTTCGCCGGGTTCGCGCTCGGGGACATGCTGATGGTCAAGCAGATGGGCATCGCGCTGGCCGTCGCCGTGGCGGTGGACGCCACGGTGGTCCGGTGCCTGCTCGTCCCCGCCGCGATGAGCCTCTTCGGTGAGTTCAACTGGTGGGCCCCGGCCCCGCTGCGGCGGCTGCACCGACGGTTCGGCCTGAGCGAGCACGTCGAACTGCCGGCCATCGAGCCGGCCGTGCTGCCGGTGCCGCGGGCCCCGGTCCACGACCTGGCGGGCGCGGGGGCGGACGCGCGCGGCTGAGGAGCCGGCCGGAGGGACACCGGCCGGCCCGGTCCGGCCCCCGCCGCGGCCCGGCTCAGTCCGGCCGGCGGAGCAGGACGAGGCGGCTCGCGGTGCGGTCGAGGTCGAGCAGCGGGCCGGAGTCGCCGGACAGTCCGGCCAGCGGGTCGGCGCCGATCAGCACCAGGCGGGTGTCCCGGTCACAGCAGACGTCGACCAGGTTGGCGAAGCGCCGGCGGGCGTCGGGGGACACGGTGGACAGCGGCGGCACCCCGTCCAGGACGAGGGCGGGGAAGCGCTCGGCGAGCACCAGGTAGTCGGACACGGCGGTGCGGCCCTCGCACAGCTCGTCGAAGCCGAACCAGACCAGGTCGTCGCGGACCGCCCGGGCCGGCAGCGCGCGGTGGTGCGCCGGCACCGGACCGGCCTCCTCGGGCCGCGGCGGGGTGAGGCCCGCGGCCTCCTCCGTCCCGGTGGCCAGCCGGGCGCCCAGGGTGAAGCGCTGCCGCGCGTCGTCCGGTCGCGGCTGCCGCCGGAAGTCCACCGCCCCGGAGACGTTCAGGACGTCCATCCGCTCCTCGATCAGCCGGATCGTCGGTTCGAAGAGGTGGTGGTGGAGCGGGTTGGGCATCAGCCCGGCGGGCGGGTAGTTGGACGTGGTCACCAGGGTGATCCGGCGCTCCAGCAGGGTGCCGAAGAGGCGGGCGACCAGCATGGCGTCGCCCGCGTCATGGGCGTGGAACTCGTCGAAGACGAGGAGCCGGCAGTCGCCGAGCAGCTCGTCGACGGCGCGGTCGACCGCCGAGCCCTCGTGGGGGGGCGTGCGACTCCCGGGCGACGCCCTCGTGCAGCCGGCGGAAGAAGTCGTGGACGTGCAGCCGTCGCTTGCGCGGGGTGGGCAGGCCGTCGAGGAAGGTGTCCACCAGCCAGCTCTTGCCGCGGCCGACCGGACCCCAGAGGTAGAGGTGGCGCGGCGGCCGCCGCAGTCGCCAGGCGGGGTGGGCCAGCTCGCCCGCGAGCCGGCTGAGCCGTTCGACCGGTGGTTCCTGCGCCGGGTCGAGCGTGAATCCGCGCTGTCCGGCGGCGCGCAGGAAGTGCGCGCGCATCGACTCGTACTGTCTCCCCGCCCGGTCCGTCACGCCTCGCGACCCTAGCAGGGCGTCAGAACGGCCAAGATCGCTTGGAGTTGTCCCGCTGCCCGGCCGTTCAGCGCAGTCGGCGCAGCAGGTCGACGGCCGTGCGCAGGGTCTCCCGCTCCTCCGGGGCGAGGCGGGTCTCGACGGCGGTGGCGATCACCGCCTCGCGGCGGGCGCGCTGCTCGTAGAGGGCGGCGCGGCCCGCGTCGGTGGGGGTGACGAGGAGCTTGCGGCCGTCGGTGGCGTGCGGCTCCTGGGTGACCAGGCCGGCCTCGGTGAGCAGGGCGACCGTGCGGGCCATCGACTGGTGCCGGACGCGCTGGTGGGCGGCGAGTTCGCTGACGGTGCGGGCGCGGCCGTCGCGGACGAGCAGGCCGAGGACGGCGGCCTGGTTCTGCGGCAGGGCGTCGGTGTCGCGCAGGGCGCGGACCAGCTCGCCGATGGCGGCGCGCAGGTCGGCGGCGAGTTCGAGGGCGTCGGGGGACGGGCTGTTCATGGGAGAAGCGTACCGGCACTCTGTGCAGCGAGGCTGTGCAGCCTTGCTGTACATTCGGTGGTATGAGGATCACGAAGTTCGGACATGCCTGCGTTCGCCTGGAGCACGGCGGCACCACCGTCGTCATCGACCCCGGAATGTTCACCGACCCCGCCGCCTTCACCGGCGCGGACGCGGTGCTGATCACCCACGAGCACGTCGACCACTTCGAGGAGGCCCGGCTGCGGGCCGCGCTGGCGGCGGACCCGGCGCTGCGGGTCTGGACCAACGGCGCGGTCGCCGCCCAGCTGGACGGCCTCGCGCAGCGGGTGGCGGTGGTCGGGGAGGGCGACGCCTTCGAGGTCGGCGGGATCGGTGTCTCCGTGCACGGGGAGTGGCACGCGGTGATCCACCCCGACATCCCGCTGGTGCCGAACATCGGCTTCCTCTTCGACGGCCGGCTGTTCCACCCCGGTGACGCGCTGACCGTGCCGCCGCACGTGGTGGAGACGCTGCTGCTGCCGATCGCCGGCCCGTGGACCAAGGTGGCCGAGCTGGTCGACTACGTCCGGGAGTCGGGTCCGCGCCGGGCGCTGCCGATCCACGACGCGGTGCTCAGCCCGGCGGGCCTGGCGGTGCACACCCGACTGGTCGGCCCCGCCGGCCCGGGGACGGGGGCCGAGCTGTGCGCGCTCGGGGAGGGCGAGAGCCTCGACCTGGGCTGACCCCGGGCGGGGTCGCCCGCGACGGGGCTGACCGCGACGGCGGCGCGCCGGTAGCCTGGCGCCATGCTGAAGATCGGACTGACGGGTGGCATCGGCGCCGGCAAGAGCGAGGTGTCGCGGCTGCTCGCCGCCCACGGCGCCGTGATCGTGGACTCGGACGTGATCGCCCGCGAGGTGGTCGCCCCCGGGACGGACGGCCTGGAGGCCGTGGTGGCCGAGTTCGGCGCGGGCGTGCTGCGGCCGGACGGGTCGCTGGACCGGCCCGCCCTCGGCGCCGTCGTCTTCGCCGACCCCGAGCGGCTCAAGGCGCTGAACGCGATCGTCCACCCGCTGGTCCGGGCCCGCTCCGCCGAGCTGGAGGCGGCCGCCGCGCCGGACGCGGTGGTGGTGCACGACGTTCCGCTGCTGGTGGAGAACGGGCTCGCCCCGCTGTACGACCTGGTGCTGGTGGTCGACGCCGAGGACGCGGTGCGGATCGACCGGCTGGTCCGGCTGCGCGGGATGACCGAGCAGGAGGCCCGGGCCCGGATGGCCGCGCAGGCCACCCGGGCCGACCGGCTGGCCGTCGCGGGCCTGGTGATCGACAACAGCGGTCCGCTGGAGGCCCTCCCGCCCCGGGTGGACGAGGTCTGGGGCGAGCTGAAGTCCCGTCAGGTCTGATCCGGTCAGGCCGCCCGGGCAGCGGTGATCATGGGGCAATGGCTGATCACATGACTCCCGACGTCGTCCGCCTCGCCGACTACGGCCCGGCCGAGCAGGCCGAGATCCTCGGCGACGGCCCCGATCCGTACGGTGTCGCGGACACCGGGCTGACCTTCCTGCCCAAGGAGATCCACTTCGGGGTGCGCGGGGAGGGCGGCCGGCTGCTCGCCCACTCCGGCCTGTGACGGCTGCCGTTCACGGTGGGCGGCGTCGACCTGGAGGTGACGGGTGTCGGCGGGGTGGCCGTCGCCCCCGACGCCCGGGGGCGCGGCATGGCACGCGCGGTCTACGGTCTCACCTCGAAGCGTGATCCGGTGGTGCTGGATGCCCGGACCGGGGAGGACCGTGAGACCGCCCCCGGCGCGAGCCCCTACCTGGTGGACGAGTACGTCGCCCTGGCGGGTGACGGCCTCTATCTGTCGGTCGGTTGACCCGGGGCGGGTCAGTCCCGCGCCGGTACCGGTTGTCCGGCCGCCGCCGCGTGGTCGACCGCGGCGGCGGCGAGGGCGCGCAGGATCGGGTGGGCGCGGGTGCCGTCACCGGCCAGCTCCGGCTGGAACAGCGAGGCCAGGAAGAAGGGGTGGCCGGGGAGTTCGAGCATCCTCAGGTCGCCGTCGTCGTCCGCGCCGGTGAACCGCAGCCCGTGCTCGCGCAGCCGCTCCAGGTAGGCGGCGTTCAGGCCGTAGGCGCAGTGGTACCGCTCCAGCGTGCGGGTGGTGCCGAGGACCCGCTCGGCCAGCGTGCCGGGGGTGATCCGCACCGCGCCCTCGTGCCCGACCAGCGAGCAGCTGAGCGGCACGATCACCAGCTCCTCCTCGTCGGGGTGGCTCTCGCCGTGCGCGGCCGCGCCGATCCCGCAGACGTCGCGCGCGTACTCCAGGACGGCGTGCTGGAAGCCGGCACAGGTGCCGAGGAACGGGATGCCGCGCTCGCGGGCCGTCCGGACGGCGGCCAGCGCGCCCGCCTCGCTGCGGTAGGGGCTGCCCGGGAGCAGCCAGATCGCGTCGAAGCCGTCGAGGGCGCCGGGCGCCCCGGCGTCCTCGGTGGGGATCCAGTAGGCGTCCAGGACGAGCTGGTCGCGGGTGGCGAGGGCGTCGAGCAGCCCGGGGACGCGGGCGTGCGAGCGGACGGCGGGGGAGCGGTCGCCGACCAGGGCGACGCGGGGGGTGCGGTAGGTCATGCGGCTATCCTGACCGTCCGTTGGGCATCAGTGCCAACGATGATTTCTGACCCTTCGATCAGAGGTACTGATAGCCATGGACCCGCACCAGCTGCGCACCTTCGTCACCGTGGCCCGGCTGGGTTCCTTCTCCGCGGCGGCCGGAGAACTCGGCTACACCCAGTCCGCCGTCTCCCAGCAGATCGCGGCCCTGGAGGCGGACCTCGGGACCAGCCTGCTGGTCCGCCGCCCGGTCGGCCCGACCGAGGCGGGCGCGCGGCTGCTGGAGCACGCCGGTCCACTGCTGCTGCGGCTCGACGCGGCGCGGGCCGATGTCGCACGCCTGGCCGGTGCCCCGGCCGCCCGCCTGCTGCTCGGTGCCACCCCGCTGGCGGTCGACCCGGCCCTCGGGCGCGCGCTCGCCGAGGTGCGCCGGGAGTACCCGCGGGTGGACCTCGCCGTACGGGTGGTCGCCCAGGAGGCGCTGCCGGCCCTGGTCGCCACCGGCGAGGTGGACCTCGCCCTGATCGACGGCCTCGCCGCGCCCAGCGATCCGCTGCCGCTGCCGGACGTCGGCCCGCTCAGCACCGTCGCCGTCGACGAGCGGCCGCTCGCCGTCGCCCTGCCCGCCGGGCACCCGCTGGCCGGTCACCGCGGCCTGGCCCTGGCCGACCTCTCCGCCGCCCGCTGGCTGGACGCCCCCGACATCGCCCCCGGCGCCGCCCGGCTGCGCGCCGCCACCGCCGTCGACGGCTTCCGGCCGGCCGCCCGGTACCTGGGCACCGACGTGCGCGGGCTGCTCGCCCTGGTCGCCGCCGGCCACGGCCTGGTCGTCCTCCCGGACTCGGCGGTGGCGGGAGCGGCGGGCGTCGTCGCGGTACCCGTCGGTGAGCCGCGACTGGTCCACCGGACGGAGCTGGTGCACGGCAGCCTGCCCGAGGGGCCGGCGGCAATGCTGGCGCGGCTGCTCGACGGGTGACGGTCCCGTCGGCCGGTCGTCCCGGTCGGTCCGGGGGCGTCGGGACCGGGGGACGGCGTGCACGACCCGCGGTACCGGACCGGACCTACCCGACGATCTCGGCGCCCTCGCAGCACGGACCGTCGAGCTGGTAGCAGAGGTAGCGCAGGCACCCGAGGCAGACCTCGATGTTCTCCAGCCGCCAGGTGTCCCCGTGGCAGGCACAGACGGCCCGCTGCCGCAGCGTCAGGTCCCAGCCGGAGCGGCCGCCGAGGGCGTCGTAGGCCCGGTCGAGGAAGGCCGCGGTCGGTTCGCCGGCCCGCTCGCCCCGGGCCGCGGCGGCCAACTGCCAGCAGCGGAGGGCGAAGAAGGCCCTGCCGTCCACCAGGCCGGCCGGGTCGCGGCCGGCTTCGTCCCAGGCCCGGGCCGCCGCGGCGACCCGCTCGGGGAACGGGCGGGCGTGGTCGAGGAGCAGGGAATTCCCCGCCGGTGCGGTGGAGTCCGGTAGCTGGCCGGTCGTCATGGTGGCCCCCTTTCGGGGCTCACGGTAGGTCATCGCCCGTCGCCGCCGTCAAGACGGTCCCGGCACCTTCCCGGCCCCGGCCGCGTCGCCCCCCCGGGGCCTGCGGGCCCCGCCGGGACCGCCCGCCGTACGGGGTACCCGGCGGAGTGGCGTGCGCGGGTTCGACGGGCCCCTCCGCCCATAGCGCGTCCATGACGCGTACACGGACGGCGGCCCTGCTCTGCGCCGCCACACTGATCGCCACCGGCCTCCAGACCACGGCCGCGGCCGTCGCCGGCGTGCCGGAGTACCGGCCCTGTGTCAGCTCCCCCGAGCCCGCGGACGGGCCGGCCCGCGAGGTGCTCGACATCGCCCGGCGGGCGAAGGAGGAACTCCACCTCACGTCGGTGGTGCTGCGGGTGACCGTCGACGGCCGGGAGCTCGTCACCGGCGCCCTCGGCGAGTCGATGACCGGTGTCCCCGCCGAACCGGCCGAGGCCGTCGGCGCGGGGGAACTGCTCTCGCCGGCCGCCTACCGGACCCAGCTCGACCCCGGCACGGTCGGACTCCCCGGGCCGACCGCGACCTGCCCGGAGACCGTCTGCCTGCCGGGCTTCACCACCGAGGCGCGGCACTTCGGGCTCGGCGTCACCGTGGTGAACGGCTGGGTGGTGCAGAACCCGTCCTTCGCCGGCTTCGCCGCCGTCCAGGCCTACCTGCCGGCCGGTCGGCTCGCCATCGCCGTCACCGTGACCAAGGAGTGCGACGCCCCCGGGGGCAACAACGCCGACACCGTCACCAAACGCGTCGCGGCTGCCCTCGCCCCCGACCACCCGCTGGGCTGATCGCGGCCGCCGCCGCGTGCCCCGGTTTCGGGCCCGGTTACCCTGGGCCCGAAACCGAACGGGTGGAGGTGGGGGGCATGAGGCCCTTGCGCAGTGCTGTCCTGACGGCGGCCGCCGTGCCGCTGCTGGCGTTGACGGCATGCCAGAGCGGCGGCGGGGGAACGGGGGAGGCCACCTCGGCGGCCACGGCGACGGGGGCCGGTAGCGGGCCGGCGACCGGGGTGCGGTTCCCGGAGAAGGTGCTGCTCGACGCGCTGCCCGCCGCCACCGAGGCCAAGGGGCTGGTCCTCTCGGTGAGCACCCGCGCGGGGACGCCGGAGGAGCGCTGCGTCCTGGTCGCCGTCGGCGCGGACGGCGCGGCGACGAAGGTGCGGAGCTTCGCGGTCTCCAACGGGCTGGCCAAGCCGCCGACCAACGTCCGCGGCTGTGCGAGCCCGGCCGGGTTCACCGCCGGCTTCGCCGGCATGGTCGGCACCGCCCAGTACGGCTTCCAGGACGTGGCGAACCCCGGCGAGCCGCGCGTCTCGGTGCTCGGCCAGGGCGGCCCGACCGACCTCAAGGACATCTCCGGCCTGCCGGCCACCGGCGCGGGCACCCGCCAGAGCGCCCCGGTGGTCGACCCGGTGAGCGGTGAGGTCGTGCACTGGACCGAGTCGAGCGGCCCGGCGGTCGACGGGCGGCTGCGGGCCGTCCGGCCGGACGGCACCGGGGAGCACCCGGTGGAGGGGATCGGCGTACGGCCCCCCGAGGCGCTCGCCTTCCTCGGCGGCCGGGTGGTGTCCGCGCAGACGGCGAAGCGGGCGGTGGCCAACGGCGACGGCTCGCTGACCGTCGCCGCGGACGACGGGGGGACGGTCCGGGTCGGCCCGGTGGCCACGCTCGCCGCCAACCCGGTCGCCGAGGTGAGCGGCGGGGTGCTCAGCCCCAAGGCGCTGGTGGGTGACCGTCAGGTCCTCAGTGCCGCAGGGCGGGAGCTCGCGCTCGCCACCGTGGACACCGCCGACCCGGCCCACCCGCGCGTCGCGCTCAAGCCGCTCGCCACCATCCCCGAGCAGTTCTGGGGGGCCGCCGTCCAGGAGGAGGCGTTCGTGGTGGACCGCGCCGGCCGGGCGGCGTACACCACGATCCAGCACGGCTCGGAGAACCAGGGGAGCCGGGTGCTGGTCCTGAAGGTCGACCTCGCCACCGGCGCGGTGAGCGCGGTGGCGACGCTGCTGACCGACGGCGGCCGCGTGATGCCGCTCGCCTTCGTGGCGTAGCGGCGCGGGCGGGCGCAGGGGCTCGGCGGTCGGAGGTCCCGGCCGCCGCGCCCCGCTGTTCGGGCCGCCTCGCTCGGGCCCGCCCGGGGCCCTCGGTCAAGCCACCTCGCCGGCCACGCCGGAGCGACCCCGGGGTACGCCCACGACGGTGACGACGGTCTGCCGGCGGCTCTCCTCGCCGAGGACGCCGGCGAGGGCGTCGTAGGTGGCGGCGATGAGGCGGGCGGGCGCGTCCGGGACGGCGTCCAGGTGGAAGGCGGCCTCGCGCATGCTGAAGGTGACCTCCGGGGCGTCCTGGTCGGTCACCACGCCGCCGCTGCCCCGGCGGTTCCGCGGGACGCCGATCAGCTCCACGCCGACGAGCGGCCGGACGCCCTCGCCGAAGACGGCGGCGACGGCGTCGGTGAGGGCGCCGATCAGCCGGGGTTCGATGGTCCCGTCGAGGGCTTCCTCGCGGATGTGCAGGCTGTAGTGCGGCATGGTGGAGCTCCGTTCGGATCGGTTCGTACCATGGACGTGAATTCGCTTTGCACGTAAAGAATCTTTGATGGCAAAGGTATAGGGAGAGGGGTGCGCGATGTCAACGCCGAAGGCGGGCGCGGACGGCGACGAGCGGGGGGTCGACGACGCGGTCCGGGCGTTGCTGCTGCTCATGCCGCGGATGGTCGGCCGGGTGAAGAGGATTCCGCTGCCCGAGGCACTGCGGTCCTTCGACCTCGCGCCCCGGCACCTGTCGCTGCTCTCCTACCTGCTCTTCGACGGCCCGATGACCGTCAACGAGTTGGCCGGCCGCCTGGAGGTGGCGCCCACCACGGTGAGCCTGATGGTCGGCGAGCTGAACCGCCAGGGGATCCTGGAACGGCGTGAGGACGAGGCCGACCGCCGCCGCCGGATCATCGCCATCGCCCCGGACCAGCAGCCCGCCATCGCCGGCTGGCTCGCCCCGGGGGCGGCCGCCTGGCGCACGGCGCTGGCCCCCCTGACCCCGGAGCAGCGACGGATGTTCGTGGACACCCTCCTCGCGTACGAGGCCGCGGTCACGGCGGACGGGCGGTAGATCGGGTCCGGTCGGTCCCGTGCCGGGTGCGCGGGACCGACCGGACCGCAGTGGCCGTCCGGTGCTACCGGCGCGGACGGTCCCGGCGCGGCGCCAGGCCGAGCGCGAGGGCCTGCCGGCCGGCGCCGCCGGACGCGAGCGCGAGCACGAACCGGACGGCGCCCAGCAGGCGCCGCCGACGGTCCGGCCCGGGAGCCAGCCTCCTCGCCAACTCGCCCTCCCAGCCGGGCTTCAGCCGGATCCAGGCCGCGCCGGGAAGCTGCGGACGGACCAGCACGGTCAGGAGGGCGCCGGGCAGCCGCCGCAGGGCCCTCCGGACCGCTGCGGTGGTGAGTTCGAGGAGCACCGCGGCCATCGCTGCGGCCACCAGCGCGGTGCGCCAGCCGACCAGGTCCTCACCGAGGAGGACGGCATGCGCCAGGTGGTGCCGGGGCAGGGACAGGGACAGGGGCAGGGACAGGAGTGTGGAGTCGTCCATGCTCCCTCGACGTGGCCGGGGCGGCTCGCGTTGCAGGTGCAAGAAATCGAGGCCCGGCTCCGTCATGGGGGTGAGGGGTGGCGTTGGATCACCCTCGCGAAGCCCGACGGAAGGACGCCCATGGCGAAGTCGGAAGGGACGGGCGCGACCGGCTCGTCCTCGTCGGCGCCGATGAGCGAGGCGCGGCTCAAGGAGCTGGTCCGCGAGCTCCAGCCGCGTCTGGTGACCAGTCTCCGCGAGATCACACCCGACGAACAGGTCGCCGAGAACATCGCGGCGAGGACCTGCATGGTCGTCATCAACGAGGTGCGCAAGGGGACGGTGTTCCACAAGCCGGTGATCGCCTACGCCACCACCGTGGCACGGCGGATGGCCATCGACCACTGGCGGTCGGCCGCCGTCCGCCGCGAGGAGCCGGTGGCCGTGATCCCCGAGGGGAGCCGGCACGCGGCGGCCCGGGAGCCCGACCCGGACGCCGCCAACCCCGGTGCGCGCCTGGAGTTCGAGGAGATGCTGTTGATCGTCCGGAAGGAGATCGGCGACGACCGGCGGGCCAGAATCTGGGAACTGCGCCACATCTGGCTGTGGACGGGGGTGGAGATCGCCGAGGCGCTCCGGATCTCCGCGTCCACCGTCTCGCGCGAGTTGAGGCGGGCGGACGAGAAGGCCCGGACCGCGCCGGTCCCGCTGCCCCGCAGGGAGAGTTGACCCGCCGGCCCGCTCGCCACTGACCCGCGTCCAGGGTCCGCGGCCCGGCCCGCCGGCCGGCCCGCGGACCCAAGTCGGGGCCAGAGCCTCGAAGACCGGCACCCGCGTGCTCGCGTGCGGGAATACGCGAGCACGCGGGTGCCGGTAGCCGGTAGCGATATTTGGGAAGGGAAGCACATATGCAGGACTTCGCGCCGCTGCGGGGGGAGCGGCCGCTGGGCCCGCGGGGGGAGGGGGCCGACGTGCTCGATGACTGGGACGCGCGCTACGCCAGGCTGTCCACCGGTGCCGACGCCCTCGGCGCCCCACTGGGCGAGCAGGCCGGGGACCTCTCGATGTGGGACGTGCCGTGGTCCGTCACGGAGACGGGAGAGGCCCTATGACCGCCGTCCACCGACAAACGGATCCGGGGCCGCGCTGGAGCGGGGGCACCCCGACGCTCCTGATCGCGTCGGCGGCGAGTGCCGCCCCGGCCCCGGTGCCGCAGCGGTAGACCGAAGCGGCCTGCTGCCAACGGGGGTCGGCGGCAGGCCACTTCGGCGCACGTCGTCGGCCCGGCCCGGCTACCGGACCGGGCGGCGGAACAGCGCGCTCAGCAGCACCGGGATGCCGAAGAGCGGTGCGTCGGGGCCCTGGGGCTCCATCGGGCGGATCTCGATCTCGGTGAACTCCGAGAACAGGTACCGAAGTTCGTCGGGCGTGTAGGCGAGGCCGCCGTCGAGCCGGCCGTTGCGGTAGAGCTCCTCGTCGGGGAGCTCGGAGCCCATGGCGCCGGCCGCGAAGGCGTTCACGACGAGGTGGCCGCCGGGCTTCAACACGCGCTCCAGGAGGGCGAGATAGCTGATCCGCCGGTGCGGCGGGAGGTGGTGCAGGCAGCCGGAGTCGTACACCACGTCGTACTGCCCGGTCGGCAGCTCGACCTCGAAGATGTTGCCGCGGTGGAAGCGGACGTCGACACCGGCCTCGCGGGCCCGTTCCTCGGCCCAGGCGACGGCGGTGGGGGAGAGGTCGACGGCGTCCACCTCGAAGCCGCGCGAGGCGAGGTGGATGGCGTTGCGTCCGGGGCCGGCGCCGAGGTCGAGGGCGCGGCCGGGGGTGAGCAGGCCGCGGTCCAGGTAGGAGACCAGGTTCTCGTCGGGCTTGGGGACGAAGAAGGGGCGCTGCGCGGAACGGTCCGCGTAGAACCGGTCCCACCAGTCGGCGGCGTCCTCCGTCCACCGGTCGGCGTCGGGGAGGAAGAGCCGGTCCAGCATGCGCAGGACGTCGTCGGTGGTGCGGATGTCGCGGTGCAATCGAGTCCTCTCCACGGGCGGACGCCAAGCCGTCCGCGCTCTCCTGAACATTAGTCGCCGCAGAGGGAAAAGTGGCTGGTCAGAGGCTATGCGATGAGCCGGCCGGGGGCGGGTCGGAAGCCCGTGGGAGTGCCGCCCGCGCCCTGTCGGACGGCGTGGGAGGCCACCCACCGGCCCCGGTACGTCCGCCCGGCGGAGCGGCCTTCGGGGGCCGTCGGGCGGGCGTTCGGGGCGTCGGCGGGGGGCGGCGTTCCCCAGCAGGAGGTAAAGCTTTCCGGGCCGTCACGAAGCGGCGGTCGCGCCGCCGACGGCGTGGCCGATCGCGGTGGCGACGTCCTCGGCGACCAGGGTGGGCCGGTACGCGTCCGCCGTCCACGGCCGGCCGGCCGACACCCAGACGCTGCGCAGGCCGAGCGCGTGCGCGCCCGCGATGTCGGCGTGCGCCGAGTCGCCGATCATCCAGGCGCCGGGCAGGGGGTGCCCGACCGCCTCGGCCGCGGCGCGGAAGATCTCCGACCCGGGCTTCTTGTGGCCCACGGCCTCGGAGACCACCCAGCCCTGGACGAGCCGGTCGAGCCCGGTGCGGCGGATCTTCGCCTCCTGCTGCACGGTGGCGCCGTTGGTGACGATGACGCACGTCCACCCGTCGGCCCGCGCCCGGGCCAGGGCCCGGCGGGTGGACTCGGCGAGCACCACGAGATCGGCGCCGCCGTTGTCGAGCAGGGCGTCGACGGCGCTCGCGGACACCGAACTCCCGTACCGCGCGGCGATCGCGGCGGCCATCCGGTCGTCGGGCGTGTACCCGCTCGCGTCGAGTTCCGCGAACCAGCCGAGATCGCCGCCGGGCAGCCGGTGTTCCGCCAGGAAGGCCCGGACGGAGGCCAGGAAGGCGGCGTCACGGTCGATCAGGGTGTTGTCGAGATCCAGCATCAGCAGCGGCATGACCGGCAGTAGACCACAACGGGCCTCCGGGTCCGAAGGGTTGGGCGGGGCCCGCCCCGGCTCCCGTCCCAGCTCCCGCCCCCGGCCGTGGATGCCGGGGCGGGGGCGGCCGGCGTCAGGGGTGGGCGGGGAGGTCGCCGGCGCGGAGGGCGGCGAGGAAGGACCGCCAGGCGTCGGCGGTGAAGCTCAGGGCGGGTCCCTTCGGGTCCTTGCTGTCCCGGACCGGTACCGCACCGGGGTCGCCGGACGCGACCTCGACGCAGTTGCCGCCCTCTCCGCCGCTGAAGGTGCTCTTGCGCCACATGAGGTCAGCCGTCATGTCCGTACCCCTCTGCTACGAGTTCGCTCATCCAGGACAGCGAATCCTCGGGGCTCATCGCGGATTCCGCAAGCTGTTCGAAGATGAACTCGTGACGGGCGACATCCGGTTCCCGCTCCAGGTACTGACTGCTCGTCAGCGCCTCGATGTAGACGATCCGGTCCGGCACGTCGGCGAAGGAGAGGATGTGGAAGGCCATGCTCATCGCCGGATGGGCCCCGGCGCTGAAGGGGAGCAGCTGGATCCGCACCGTCGGCCGCTGGGCGAGCCGGACCAGGTGGGCCACCTGCTCCCGCATGACGCGGGGGCCGCCGACCGAGCGGCGCAGTACCGCTTCGTTGAGGACCGCCCAGACCGTCGGCGGGGTCGGGCGGGCGAAGACCTCCTGCCGCCGCATGCGCAGTTCGGCCCGCCGGTCGACGATGGGCTCGATGTCCGGGTGCCGTCCGGACAGGGAGGTGCGGAACGTGGCCCGCGCGTAGTCCGCCGTCTGGAAGATGCCGGGGATCAGCTCGGTCTCGTAGGCACGGATGCGTTCGGCATCGGATTCCATGCCGACGTAGGTCTGGAACCACTCGGGGAGGGTGTCCCCGTAGTCGTGCCACCAACCCCGTTGCGTGCTACGGCGGGTGAGGGAGATGAACTGCCGCAGCTCGGCCTCGTCGGTGACGCCGTAGAGGGCGAGCAGCGCGCGGACGTCCGATTCCTTCAGTGTGGTCCGGCCCGACTCGATGCGCGAGATCTTGGTCGCGCTGAACCGCAGGGTGTCGGCCGCGGACTTCGCCTGGAGCCCGGCCCGCTCTCGCAGTCGTCGCAGCTCGGAGCCGAGCCTGCGCCGCAGGACGGTCGGACTGTCCACTCTGGTGGCTCCCTCTCGGTCGACGTCGAACTACAGTCTGCCACCCCGCTCGGTGATCACAAGAGTCGTGCGACGGCACGCACTTGCGCGTGACGGCGTCGGCGGATCCGCGACGTCGGGCCGGCTCCGGCGGCCGGAGCGGGCCGCACGGCCTCAGGGCAGGTCGTCCGCCCGGCCCGCGGCGCGCAGGCCGCCGGCGACGGTGGTGCCGAGGAAGAGGATGAACAGCGTGTCCCAGGGCAGGGGCGCGACCAGGATCATCGGGAGCCACAGGGCGACGCTCACGATCGACAGTACGGCGGCGGCCCAGGCGTGGCCGTCGCCCGGGCGGCCCCGGCGGATCCGCAGAAAGGCCGTCAGCCAGAGTGTCGCCAGGGCGGCACCGGCGGCCACGAGGGCGCCGGCGAGGAGTTTCGCGAAGGTGTAGCCGATGAGGTCGTCGCTGTCGCTCCCGGCGGCCTCCCGCGCGGAGGGGCCGTAGGTCAGGGCGAAGAGGCCCCAGCAGAGCGCGCTCGCCGCCCAGAGGGCCGCGAGCGCGATCGCCGACCGCCCGGCGGGAGCGAGCCGTCCGGGTCGTTCGGGGCGGGCGGCGGTCTCGGTCATGGTGATCATGGTAGGGGGCGGGGACGGGAGGACGACCGGGTCCCGCGCTGTCCCGTCCGGCCCGCGCGGGGGCGTCCGCCGGGCGCCCCGGTGACGGTCAGTGGCCGTCGGCCCGCGCCTCGCCGGGGGCCGGCTCGGGGCCGGTGGCCGGGTCGCGGGTGAGCAGGTAGCGCGCGCCGGGGCCGGCGGCGCCGGCGCGGTCGGCGGCGTTGTACAGGGTGCAGCGGGAGAGCGAGAGGCAGCCGCAGCCGATGCAGCCGGTGAGCTTGGCCTTCAGCCGCTCCAGCTCGGCGATCTGCTCGTCGATCCGGCTCTGCCAGGACCGGGCGACGCCGTCCCACTCGGCGCCGGTGGGGGCGCGGTGCTCGGGGAGGCGGTCCAGGGCGACCTTGGCCTCGTCGAGGGAGAGGCCGACCCGCTGGGCGGCGCGGACGAAGGCGACCCGGCGCAGCGTGCCGCGGGTGTAGCGGCGCTGGCCGCCGGTGGTGCGGGTGGCGTGGATCAGGTCGAGCTTCTCGTAGTAGCGCAGCGCGGAGGTGGCGAGGCCGCTGCGTTCGGAGAGCTGGCCGATGGTGAGCAGGTCGTGCCGGCTCGGTCCGGTGGAGGCCCCGGCGGCCTCGCCGCCGGCGGATGCGGGAGCGGTCATGCCGCTCACTGTAGCCGCTTGACTTCAAGCTGACTTCAGGTTGCACCATCGTGGGCATGACGACGAACACCCGTACCGCCACCGGCTTCGAGCAGCTCACGGACCTGATGGGCCTGATGACCGGCGCCGAGAAGCACGGCCCCGCCGCCACCTCCACCCTGGACGTGCTGTGGGTGCTCTACGACCGCGTCCTGCGCGTCACCCCGGCCACCGCGGAGGACCAGGACCGCGACCGGTTCCTGCTCTCCAAGGGCCACGGTCCGATGGCGTACTACGCGGTGCTCGCGGCCAAGGGATTCATCGATCCGGCGCTCCTCCCGAGTTTCGGCGCCTACGACTCGCCGCTCGGCCACCACCCGGACCGCACGCTGATCCCCGGGGTGGAGATCGCCTCCGGCTCGCTCGGGCACGGTCTGCCGCTGGCGGTCGGCTCCGCGCTCGGGCTGCGGGCCCAGGGGCTCGCCGGCCCGGCGGTGTGGGTGCTGCTCGGCGACGCCGAGTTCGACGAGGGCTCGAACCACGAGGCGGTGGCCTTCGCCGGGGCCTACGGGCTGGACCGGCTGCACGTCGTGGTCATCGACAACTCCTCGGCCACGCACGGCTGGCAGGGCGGCATCGCGGCGCGCTTCGCCGCCGAGGGCTGGTCGGCCGAGACCGTGGACGGGCGCGATCACGAGGCGCTGTACGCGGCATTCACCGCCGAGCACCCGGGGCGCCCGCGGGTGGTGGTCGCCCGGGTGGAGCCGAAGGGGAACTGACCCCCGCGTCCGTCCCGGCCCCGCCGCCCACGATTCCGCCAAGACCTCTGACCAGTAAGGGACTTCACCCCCATGGACACCATGCGCGAGCGCTTCCTCGACGTGACCACCCGGCTGCTCGACGACGACCCCCGGCTGGCCCTGGTGCTGGCCGACATCAGCGCCGCCGGTTTCGCCCCCGCCGCCGCACGCCACCCCGACCGGGTGGTGAACGTGGGGATCCGCGAGCAGCTGCTGATCGGCGCGGCCGGTGGTCTGGCGCTCACCGGGATGCGGCCGATCGCCCACACCTTCGCCAGCTTCCTGATCGAACGGCCCTTCGAGCAGGTCAAGTTGGACCTCGTGCACCAGGGGGTGGGCGCGGTGCTGGTGAGCGCGGCCGGCTCCTACGACTGGCCGGCCGGCGGCCGTACCCACATGTCGCCGGGCGATGTCGCGCTGCTGGACACCCTGCCGGACTGGACGGTCCATGTGCCGGGCCACCCGGACGAGGCGGAGCGGCTGCTGCGGCACGCGGTGGCCGACGGCGACCGCAACGTCTACCTGCGCCTGTCCGAACACCGGAACGCGACGGCGGTGCCCGTCGAGGCGGGCCGGTTCACCGTCGTGCGGCGGGGCTCGAAGGGCGTGGTGCTCGCGGTCGGCCCGATGCTGGACGCGGTGCTGGCGGCCACCGAGGGGCTGGACGCGTCCGTGCTGTACGCGGCCACCGTGCGGCCGTTCGACGCGGCGGGGCTGCGGGCGGCGGTGGGTGGGCGCGCGGACGTGGTGCTGGTCGAGCCCTACCTGGCCGGGACGTCCGCCGGGGAGGCGCACGCGGCACTGGCGGACCGGCCGCACCGGGTGCTGGGCCTCGGGGTGCCGCGCGAGGAGCACCGGCACTACGGCTCGATCGCCGAGCACCTGGCCGCCTACGGCCTCGACGCGGCCGGGCTGCGGGAGCGGATCGGCACCTTCCTCTGGTGAGCCGGCGCGCGGGGTGCCGGGCCGCCCGCGTGCCGGATCAGAGCCGGACGATCGCGACGGAGTCCGGCCCCAGGCGCAGTGTCGCGCCGTCGAGCGAGCACTCCCCGAAGGATGCCAGTGGCTCCGGATCCACCGCCCCGAGGGGCGGTTCGACGGCCCGGTCGCCCAGGTTGACGGCCACCCGGAGGTCACCCCGGTGCAGCAGCAGCCAGCCGGCCGCCTCGTCGTACTCGACCCGGACGGCCGCGAGGTCCGGGTCGGTGAGCTCCGGCCGGGTGCGCCGCAGCCGGATCAACGTCCGGTACCAGGCGAGCAGTTCGGTGTGCGGGGCGCGCCTCGGCTCGGTCCAGTCGAGGACGGAGCGCAGGACGGTGGCCGGTTCCTGGGGGTCCGGCACCGCGTCCGCCCGCCAGCCGTGCTCGGCGAACTCCCGCCGTCGGCCCTGGCGGACGGCCTCGGCGAGGTTCGGGTCGGTGTGGTCGGTGAAGTACTGCCAGGGGGTGGCCGCGCCCCACTCCTCGCCCATGAACAGCATCGGGGTGAACGGCGAGGTGAGTACCAGGGCCGCCCCGCAGGCGAGCCGGCCGGGGGAGAGGCCGGGGGAGAGCCGGTCGCCGAGCGCCCGGTTGCCGACCTGGTCGTGGGTCTGCAGGTAGCCGAGCAGCCGGTGACCGTGGGCGGGCGGGAAGGGGCGGCCGTGGCCGCGGCCCCGGAACGACGACCAGCCGCCGTCGTGGAAGAAGCCGCGGGTGAGCGTCCTGGCCACGGCGGCCAGCGGTGCGCGGGCGAAGTCGCCGTAGTAGCCCTGGGATTCACCGGTGAGCGCGGTGTGCAGCGCGTGGTGGAAGTCGTCGCTCCACTGGGCGGTCAGGCCCTGGCCGCCGGCCTCGCGCGGGGTCGTGGTGCGGGGGGAGTTGAGGTCGGACTCGGCGACCAGGAACAGCGGCCGGTTGGTGGCGATCGCCAACCTGTCGACCTCGCGGGAGAGTTCCTCCAGGAAGTGGACGGCCCGGTCGTCCGCGAGGGCGTGCACGGCGTCCAGGCGCAGGCCGTCGATCCGGTAGTCGCGCAGCCAGGCCAGCGCGCTGCCGATCAGGTAGCGGCGCACCTCGTCCGAGCCGGGGGCGTCCAGGTTGACCGCCGAGCCCCACGGCGTGTGGTGGCGGTCGGTGAAGTACGGGCCGAAGGCGGGCAGGTAGTTGCCGGACGGGCCGAGGTGGTTGTGCACCACGTCGAGGACGACGCCGAGGCCCTTGCGGTGCGCGGCGTCCACGAAGCGCTTCAGCCCCTCCGGGCCGCCGTAGGGCTCGTGCACGGCCCAGAGCGAGACGCCGTCGTAGCCCCAGCCGTGCCGGCCGGGGAACGGGCAGACCGGCAGCAGCTCCACGAAGTCCACGCCCAACTCGGCCAGGTGGTCCAGGTGGTCGGCGGCGGCGTCGAAGGTGCCGGCGGCCGTGAAGGTGCCGATGTGCAGCTCGTACAGGACGGCTCCGGGCAGCGGGCGGCCGGGCCGGAGGGGTTGTGACCAGCGGAACGCCGCGTGGTCGACGGCCCGGCTGGGCCCGTCCGGTCCGTGCGGCTGCCGGGGGGAGCGCGGGTCGGGCAGCGGGCGGCCGCCGTCCAGCCGGAACGCGTAGTCCCCGGCCGGTGCCCGCCCGTGCCACCAGCCGGCCCGGCCGTCGTCCCGGGTCAGCGGGTGCCGCGTGCCGTCGACCTCCACCTCGACCCGTTCGGCGGCGGCCGGGGCCCACACCTCGTAGCTTCGGACCTCGCGCGTCGTCACGCCTCGCCCCTCCTGGTCAGCAGTGCCACCGGCTGTGCCGCCAGCAGCTCCGCCACCGGTACCGGGCCCGCCGTGAACCGGCGCCCGGTCAGCTCCTCCGTCCACGCCCCGCCGGCCGGCAGGTCCAGCGCGGTGTCCTGCCAGCCGCCGGACCGGGCGAGCCCGTAGGGCAGCCGGGTGACCGCCGTGATCACGTCGTCGCCGCGCGCGAAGGCCAGCAGGTGGTCGGTGGCGCGGCCCCGGGCGGCCAGCGGCCGGTAGTCGCCCAGCGGCCGGTGGCGGCGCAGGTGCAGCGCCGTGGTGGTCAGGTGCAGCTTCTCCCGGGCGAGGTCGCCCGCCCGCGCGGTGGCCGAGTCGGTCAGCCGGGCGGCGAGCGCGCCGAGGTCCACCACACCCCGGTTGTCCGGGTCGACCAGGGTGTACAGCGGCTCCTCGCTGCCCTGGTAGAGGTCCGGCACGCCGGGCACGGTCAGGTGCAGCAGGGCGGCGGAGAGGGTGTTGACCCGGGCGTGCGGTGCCAGCGACCGCACCATCCCCTCGATCCGGGGGAGCAGCCCCGGGTTGCCGTGGACGGACCGGGCGCGGTCGGCGAGGGCCTGCTCGAAGCGGGCGTCGGGGGACGTCCAGGAGGTCCGCGCCTTGGCCTCGCGGGCGGCCTTGAGCAGGGCGGGGACGAGCCGCTCCGGGGTGATCGGCCAGGCCGCGACCAGGGTCTGCCAGAGCAGCCAGTCGCTGTTCGGGTCGCCCCCGGGGCCGGCGGCGGTGGACCAGGCGGCGGCCTCGGCGGCCCAGGCGTCCGGCTGTTCGGCCAGCACCGCGAGGCGGGCGCGGGCGTCGGCGCTGCGCTTGGTGTCGTGGGTGGAGAGCACGGTCATGGTGGCCGGCCAGTGCGCCTCGACGTAGCGGCACCAGTCGTGGAAAGCGGCGGGCGGGAGCCCCGGCCGGGCCGGTTCGCCGCCGACCTCGTTCAGGGCGAGCAGCGCGTTCCACCGGTAGAAGGCGGTGTCCTCGACGCCCTTGGCGGCGACGGCGGCGGCGGTCTGCGCGAAGCGCTCGCAGAACTCGTCCTTCTCGGGGCCGCTCCCCAGCCGCCCGAGGGCGAGGTCGGCGACCAGCCGCCCGGTGGCGTCCTCGGCGGCGTCCCCGCCGGCGTCCCCGCCGGCGTCCCCGCCGGCGTCCGCCGAGCCGTCGGGCGCGGAGCCGTCGAGCGCGGCCCGGACCTGCTGCTCGGCCACCTCCGGGGCGGGCTCGCCGGGCCGCACGTACGGGCGGTACGCCGGGTAGCCGGTGAGCACCCGCCGCAGGGCGTCCCGCAGCTGCCAGGGCGCGTGGTCGGCGTGGGCGGGCTCGGCGGCGCCGATCCGCACGGCGAGCCGGACCAGGCGTTCGACCTCGGCGGCCAGCTCGCCGTGCGGATCGGTCATGTCGGCCCGCCCGCGCCGGGCGGCCGCGACGGCCGGGTGCGGGTCGGCGCACGGCTCCCCGGCGGGACCGGCCCCGTCGGCGCCGCCCCCGGCGACGGCGCGCTCGTAGGCGCCGGCCAGCCGGCCGGCGCCGGCGTGGTCGGTGAGCACGCCGTCGATGCGGCGCAGCGCGTCGTACCCGGTGGTCCCGGCGCACGGCCAGTCCCCGGGGAGGCGCTCCTCGCCGGTGAGGATCTTCTCCACCACCGTGTACGCGCCGCCGGTGGCCCCGGCGAGCCGGCGCAGATAGCCGCGCGGGTCGGCCAGGCCGTCCGGGTGGTCGATCCGGAACCCGTCCAGGACGCCCTCGCGGTGCAGCCGCAGCAGCACGCCGTGGGTCGCCTCGAACACCTCGGGGACCTCGACCCGGACGGCGATCAGCTCGTTGACGGTGAAGAACCGCCGGTAGTTCAGCTCGGTGCGGGCCAGCCGCCACCAGGCGAGCCGGTACCACTGCCGGGCGAGCAGCTCCGTGAGCGGGAGGCCGGCGGTGCCGGGCCGCAGCGGGAGGGCGTGGTCGTGGTAGCGCAGCTCCTCGCCGTCGACGACGAGGTCGCCGAGGACGGCCCCGAGCCGGTCGCCGAGCAGCGGCAGCAGCACCCGGCCGCGTCCGGGGGCGTCCGACGGCCCCGGCTGGGCGGCCCAGTCGATGTCGAACCAGGGCGCGTACGGCGAGTCCGGGCCGTCCCGCAGGACGTGCCAGAGCGGCCGGTTGAGCCGCTCGGGGACGGGCACGGCCATGTGGTTGGGCACCACGTCGGCGATCAGCCGCAGGTCGTGCCGGTGGGCCTCGGCGGCCAGCGCGCGCAGCGCCGGCTCGCCGCCGAGCTGGGCGCTGATCCGGCCGTGGTCGACGGTGTCGTAGCCGTGGGTGGAGCCGGGGGCGGCCTCCAGCAGCGGGGAGAGGTGCAGGTGCGAGACACCGAGGGCGGCGAGGTAGGGCACGGCGGCGGTGGCGTCGCGCAGGGTGAAGCCGGGTTGGAGCTGGAGCCGGTAGCTGGCGGACGGTACTGCGGCCGGGCGGGGCTGCGCGGGCTCGGCGGCGTAGGTCATGTGTCCATGAGTACCCGTGCGAGCCCGCGGCCAAGACCCGTTGCTGATCCGAACGGGTGAACGCGCCGGGCGCGGCACGGCTAGGCCGGCCGCTGGAGCACCATCAACGAGCGGTCGGTGAGCCAGAGCGCGTCCCCGGCCTTGACCCGGGGGCCGGCGCCCGGGGCGGGCAGCCGGGGCTGGGCGGTGTCGACCACGACCTGCCACTCCTGCCCGTGATCGGCCGGGACGGTGAACTCCAGCTGCTCGAAGTGGGCGTTGAACATCAGCAGGAAGGAGTCGTCGACGATCCGCCCGCCGCGCCGGTCCGGCTCCGAGATGGCGTAGCCGTTGAGGAAGACGGTGAGCGACTTGGCGTAGCTGGCGCCCCAGTTGCGCTTGGTCATCTCCTCCCCGCTGGGGGTGAACCAGGCGATGTCGGTGAGGTCCTCGTAGTGCCCGGCGGGCCGGCCGGAGACCGGGCGGCCGTGGAAGAAGCGGCGCCGCCGGAAGACGGGGTGGTCGCGGCGCAGCCAGATCATGCCCTGGGTGAACTCCAGCAGTCGGGCCTCCGGTCCGTCCCCCTCGGGCCAGTGCACCCAGGCGAGCTCGTTGTCCTGGCAGTAGGCGTTGTTGTTGCCCTCCTGGGTGCGGCCGAGCTCGTCGCCGTGCGAGAGCATCGGCACGCCCTGGGAGAGCAGCAGGGTGGCGATCAGGTTCCGTTGCTGGCGGGCGCGCAGCTCCTCGACGGCCGGGTCGGTGCTGGGCCCCTCGGTGCCGCAGTTCCAGGAGCGGTTGAAGGATTCGCCGTCCCGGTTGTCCTCGCCGTTGGCCGCGTTGTGCTTGTCGTTGTAGGAGACCAGGTCGCGCAGGGTGAAGCCGTCGTGGCAGGTGACGAAGTTGATCGAGGCGATCGGGCGGCGGCCGTCGTCCTGGTAGAGGTCGGAGGAGCCGGTGAGCCGGGAGCCGAACTCGGCGAGCGTGGCGTTCTCGCCGCGCCACAGGTCGCGGACGGTGTCCCGGTACATGCCGTTCCACTCCGTCCACAGCGGTGGGAAGTTGCCCACCTGGTAGCCGCCCTCGCCGAGGTCCCAGGGTTCGGCGATCAGCTTGGCCTGGGAGACCACCGGGTCCTGCTGGACCAGGTCGAAGAACGAGGAGAGCCGGTCCACCTCGTGGAACTGCCGGGCCAGGGTGGCGGCGAGGTCGAAGCGGAAGCCGTCGACGTGCATCTCGGTGACCCAGTAGCGCAGCGAGTCCATGATCAGCTGGAGCACGTGCGGGCTGCGCATCAGCAGGCTGTTGCCGGTGCCGGTGGTGTCCTCGTAGAACCGCTGGTCCTGGGCGAGCCGGTAGTAGGAGACGTTGTCCAGCCCGCGCAGCGAGAGGGTCGGGCCGAGGTGGTTGCCCTCGGCGGTGTGGTTGTAGACGACGTCCAGGATCACCTCGATGCCGGCCGCGTGCAGCGCCTTCACCATCGACTTGAACTCCTGCACCTGCTGGCCCCTGTCCCCGGTGGAGGAGTAGGAGGAGTGCGGGGCGAAGAAGCCGACGGTGTTGTAGCCCCAGTAGTTGGACAGGCCGAGGTCGCGCAGCCGGTGGTCGCGGACGAACTGGTGCACCGGCATCAGCTCGATCGCGGTGACGCCGAGTTTGGCCAGGTGCTCGATCACCGCGGGGTGCGCCAGGCCCGCGTAGGTGCCGCGGATCTCCTCGGGGATGCCCGGGTGGAGCTTGGTGAGGCCCTTCACATGGGCCTCGTAGACCACGGTGCGGTGGTAGTCGGTGCGCGGCGGCCGGTCGGTGCCCCAGTCGAAGTACGGATTGACGACCACCGAGTGCATCGTGTGCGGGGCGGAGTCCAGGTCGTTGCGCCGTTCGGGGGCGCCGAAGTGGTAGCCGTAGACCGACTCGTCCCAGTCGATGGTCCCGCTCATCGCCTTGGCGTACGGGTCCAGCAGCAGTTTGGCGCTGTTGTGCCGCTGGCCGAGCCCGGGGTTGTACGGTCCGTGGACGCGGAAGCCGTACCGCCGGCCGGGCTGGACCCCGGGGAGGTAGGCGTGCCGGACGAAGGCGTCCGTCTCGCGCAGCTCGACGGCCGTCTCCGACCCGTCCTCGTCGAGCAGGCAGAGCTCGATCCGGTCGGCGCTCTCGGAGAACACCGCGAAGTTGGTGCCGGCCCCGTCGAAGGTGGCACCGAGGGGGTAGGGCTTCCCTGGCCAGACCTGCATGAGTCCTCAACGTCCTTGGCTAGAAGGGAAACTGACAGGTAGTCCGACTATCAGCCCGGACCCCGACGCTCTCTTCCCGGCCGGGTGGCCGGGCATGTGCGGCGGTCGGGCACCGTGACGCACGGCACAGTCCGCATACTCCCCGACGCCGTCCCCGACTGCGGGGCCATTCGCCTTGTGTTCGCCCGAACGGGTGTCCGGCGGGTGCTCCCGGGGCCGCCGGGGCCGCGCGGGGCGGCCGGGGTGCGCGCGCTCCCCTCGGCCAACCGGCTGCGGGCGCCTCGCGGCGGGCAGTATCCTTGATCGTCCGGCCGCTCCGGCGTCGTGGCGATCCATCAGGGGGCGCACCGGCGGCGGGACCGGCGGGCCCGACCGGTGACTCGGCCGACCGACGACGCGATCCAAGACCGACCGAAGACCGACCGACCCGAAGACCCGACCGAAGACCCGACCGACGATCCGGCAGACGCACCGGCTCCGGCAGCAACCAGGTGAGGTGGCGCATGGTGTACCCCGCCGGCGGCCGTGGCGGTGGGCCCGGCGCCCCCGACCGGGGCGGCGCCCGCAGCGAGGCTCCGACGGTCGTCATGCGCCCCACCCTGACCGGCCGGGCCGTGGTGCCCGCCCAGGGCGGACCGGTCGAGATACCCGCCCTCGCGTGGTCCGGCGCCGAGTGGGAGGACGCCTACCAGCGGGTCCGGCTGACCGGGCGGGCGTACGTCTGGCTCAACCTGGTCGAGCAGCGGCTGCGCTCCCTCGTCGACGAGGTGCTCTACCCCATCTACGCGCCCGCCCACGGCGAGGACTGGGTCACCGCCGCGGCCGGCCCGGCCGGCGAGGAATGGGCCCACCGGGCCGGCGCCGTCCGCGAGGTCAGCCGCCGCAAGGGCTACCTGCTCGACCCGGCCGACGACGACCCGCTGGTCTTCCTCACGCTGCCCCAGCTGCGCGAGCTGATGGTCCAGCACTGGCCGTGCTTCGAGCCCTACCTGGCCGACCGCCGGGAGATCGAGCTGGCGCTGGACGAGCTGGAGGTCGCCCGGCACGTCGTCTCCCGCAACCGTGTGCTGACCCAGACCGTGCTCGCCCAGACCGAACGCGCCGCCGCCCGGCTGCTCGCCCTGCTGGACGGCGGCACCGGCGGCGTGCCCGCCGACGTCGTCGAATCCCTCGTGGCCGGCCGGTACGCGGACGTGGTCGCGGTGCACGCCGACCGGGTCCGGCTCCAGCGCGACCTGCCGGTGGAGGACCTGCTGGACGGCGCCCGGCGGCTGGACGCGCTCGGCATCGGGCTCGGCATGCTCTGCCAGAACTACACCGGCAAGCGCCTGGTCCGGCTCGCCACCGACGGCTGCCGGGTCCGGCTGCTCTTCCTCAACCCGGCGAGCAGCGCCGTCCGCCGCCGGGAGCGCGAACTGGGCCTGGGGCGCGGCGAACTGGCCCGCTCGATCGAGATGAACATCATGCACGTGCGCCGGGTCCGGGCCCGGCTGCGCGACCAGGGCGGGTTCGAGATCCGGGTCTTCGACGAGACCCCGCGCTTCACCGCCTACCTGGTCGAGGGGCCGCGCCCGGCGGGCCAGACCGGCGGCCCCCGCCGGCAGACCCGGGACCTCGGCGTCGTCCAGCCCTACCTGCGCCGGGCCCGGGGCATGGAGTCGCCCGCGCTGGTGCTGCGCGGCGGCGCCGGCCAGCAGCCGGGCGGCACCGACGTCGGGCTGCTGGAGGTCTACCGCGAGGAGTTCGAGGGCATCTGGGGGGACTCCCGCCCGGTCTCCTGAGCCTGCGGGCCGGGCCGGGGCGGGCGGTCTGCCGAAAACCCCTGGTCCGACCGTCCGGGCCGCTGGAAGACTGCCCGGGTGAACACCCCCGCCTGGACCTTGCGCGCGGCCGAGGCCGCCGACGTCGAACCCGTGGCCGAGCTGCGCGCCGTGGTACTGCGCCCCGACCTGGAGCGACTCGGCCGCTACGACGAACACCGCGTCCGGCGGCGGCTGCGCGACTCGTTCTCCACCCGCTGGACCTCGATCGTCCTGGTCGACGGCGCCTTCGCCGGCTCCGTCACCGTCCGCCCCGCCGAGCGGGGCGGCCTGCTGCTGGAGCACTTCTACCTCGCCCCGCGGCACCAGGGCCGGGGGCTCGGCTCGGCCGTGCTGCGCCGCGTCCTGGCGGAGGCCGACGCCGCCGGTGAGACCGTGCGGCTCGACGTGCTCCAGGGCAGCCCCGCCCGCCGCCTCTACGAGCGGCACGGCTTCACCCTGGAGTCCGAGGACCCGATCGACGTCCGTCTGCTCCGCCGGCCGGTCGCCTCGCGCGCCGCCGCCCGGCTGCAGGAGCACGCCCTGCTGTGGAGCATCGGCGAGCTGCGGGCCCGTGAGGTGGTGGAGGCGGCCTGCGAGGCGCTGGTCGCCGGGCTGGACTCCCCGGCCCTGCGCACCCTCGCCGCCTGCACCTACGGCGAGGCGGACGCCTTCGTCGCCGACCTGCTGCCGCCCGCGCTGGCGGAGCTCGGTCTGGTCTTCCACCCGCTCGGCGGCCGCTCCGGCGAGGCAGCGGGGCTGGTGGCGCTGGCGGCCCGGCTGCTGGCGGGCGGGCTGACGCCGCGGGAGCTGGCCCACGTGGCCCACCGGCGCCACGGGCACGGGTTCGAGCCGGCCGAAGCGCTCGCCCTCCTCGACGACGCGTACGACACCCTGGGGTACGACCAGCGGACGGAGGGGGAGCTCGACGCCGAGGTGTGGGCCGAGGCCCGCCGGCTGACCGCGCACACCGCGCCCGTCGCGCTCGTCGTGCCGTAGGGCCTCCGGACGAACGACGGGAGACCCTACGGCACGACGACGGACCCTAGTGCCGCATCAGGCAACGTTTGCCCTGGTGACGACTTCTCGTAGGCGTTCGTCGGCGGCGTGCTTGTTCCGCCAGATGATGTAGCGGCGGATCATGCTGCCCTGGGCCTTGTGGCTGGGATGGTCGGTGCCGTCGAGCGCGAAGTAGCGCAGGGCGGTGAACTGAGCCTCGATGCGGTTGAGCCAGGAGCTGTTGGTCGGGGTGTAGGCGATCTCCACGTTGTTCGCCGCAGCCCAGGTCCCGACCCGCTGGCACCGCCTGGTGGTCAGGGGTTGTCGCAGACGATCGCGATGCGCACGTCCGCCGGGTGCAGCGAGCGCAGGTAGCGGCAGAACTCCAGGAACTTCGACCGGTTCTTGGTCTTCTTGATGTGACCGTAGAGCTGGTCCTTGGCGAGGTCGTAGGCGGCGAACAGGTGCCGGACGCCGTGCGGGCGGGTGTAGGTCGCCCGGCGGCGGGGTCTCGGCTCGCGGTCGGGGTCCTTGTGCCTGCCGCCGCGTTCCGCCCACTGCTTCCCGGGGTGGGGT
Organism: Kitasatospora sp. NPDC091207; assembly: GCF_044768625.1. NCBI lineage: Bacteria > Bacillati > Actinomycetota > Actinomycetes > Kitasatosporales > Streptomycetaceae > Kitasatospora > Kitasatospora sp. NPDC091207. The sequence continues at coordinate 261,841 of NZ_JBIVVS010000002.1, read as the reverse complement.
TGGAGGTTGAGCGGCCCGAACTCGTCCATGCAGAAGACGACTTCGGGTTCGCCTTCCTCGGGTATGACCTCGCCGTCGGCGATCGCGTAGAGGTGCTCGACTCTCGCCTTCTTGGCCGCGTAGTCGGGGTCGCGGGAGGTCTTCCAGGTCTTCACGCGTTGAAAGGAGACGCCCTCCTCACGGAGCAGGGCCCGAAGGCCCTCGTGGCTGATGTCGTCGACCACCCCCTCGGCGACCAGAAAGTCGGCCAGCTTGGCCAGGCTCCAGGTCGAAAAGGACAGCCCGTGCTCGGCCGGCTTGGACTTAGCGATCTTCTTGATCTCGCGCCGCTCGGGCAGGGTGAAGGTCCTGGGCCGTCCACCCTTGTACGTCGGGTAGAGCGAGTCGAAGCCGACGGCGTTGAAGTTGTGGATCACGTCCCGGACCCGGTCCGCGCTGGTGAACGTCACCTCCGCGATCTTCGCCACATCCATGCGCTGAGCCGACAGCAGCACCATCTGGGCCCGCCGCCAGGTCACCACCGCCCCAGTCCCCCTGCGAACGATCCGCAGCAGTCGTCGCCCCTCGTCGTCGTCGATCTCACGAACCCGCACACGTTCAGCCACGTGATCATTCTGACCGCCCAGTTCCAGACCACGGCAGGCCGCAGACCTGGCTGCTGACGAATCAAAAGGGAAAGGCAAAATGAGAGCATGGATGCTGGACTCGCCGCACTGCTCGGCGCCACCGTAGGCTCCCTCGCCACCATCGGCGCGGCGATGGTGAACGGGCGCGCGACCGCACGCTCGCAGTTCGGCCAGTGGCGCAGGCAGCACCGCAGGGACGCCTACGCGAACTACCTCGATGCTCTTCACGACCGAGACATCACCATGGACGCCGTGTTGGGCGCACTCCAGCCGGAGACTCCTGACCTGCGGGATGTGGACGAGAAGGTCCACCATTTCCTCGCACTGGCTCGGGAGGTCCACCGTGCCGTTGAAGTCGTCATCCTTGAAGGTCCGCCTTCGATAGTGGAAGCAGCCGACCGTGTGGCTCACGCATCCGGCGACCTCTCCAACGTGATGCGGCGGATGGTGAAGAACGCCCATGCGGGAGACTCCTCCCAGAAGGCGGCGGACACCGCTCTCGCCGCCGAGCGAGAGCGCGCCCTCTACCAGGCCGTGAAGGGCTTCCGCACGGCAGCCGGTGATGTCCTCGGCAACACGAACTGACCACTCCGCCATTGCACCACCAGGGCGACCGCCTCATCGCGGTGCCGTTCGGCATAGTCCGGTCACCAGGTCGGTGCCGCCCACCACGGCAACCGGACGGTAGAGGCCAAGTCGGGGCAAACATTGCCTGATGCGGCACTAGGCCGGGGTGGCAGCGTGCAGCACGATCAGGGCGATGGAGGCCAGGGTGAGGACCACGGCCGGAGACGCGCCCTTACGGTCGCCGACGCGCAGGTGGAAGGCGACCGCCCCGGCGAAATAGAGCGTCAGGCCGATCGCGGCGGCGATTCCGACGGGTCCCCACCAGAGGCCGACGATCGCACCGGCCGCGCCGGCGACCTGAGCGCCGATCAGGAAAGCCATCATGCTCTGCGGCACTCCGAGGGTGGTCATCTGCTCGGTGATGTGTCGCGTCCGCAGAGACTTGGCCCCGGCCGATATCAGGAGAAGCGCTGACATGACCACGGTGACGACGGCAAGGGAGACGAACACGGCTGAAACCTCAATCATGCGAGATGCGAGTAGAGGGGAGTGCGCACCTCGATGACGATAGGCGGCCGATAGGTACCTCTAGGTAACCTTCGAGCATGAGCCTGCGACCCGGAATTTCCTTCCTCGCCGACTGCCCCGCTCTCCTGGCCATGGAGATCATCGCCAGCAAGTGGTCCATGGTCATGCTCTTCGCGCTGACCGAAGGCCCTTTGCGCCACGGCGAGTTGGTCGAGCTGAGCGGTGGCATCTCGCGCAAGGTACTGACCCAGACGCTGCGCCGACTCCAAGCCAACGGGCTCGTCGAGCGGCACGCGTACGCCGAGGCGCCGCCGCGCGTGGAGTACTGCCTGACCGATCTCGGGCGAACCCTGGAGGAGCCCATCAGAATGCTCACTGCATGGGCACGGGAGAACGGCGAGGCGGTCGTCACCTTCCGGGAAGCAGCAGAGGCCGCCAGGATCATCGAGGTGGATCGGGCGACCTTGGTGAAGACCTCTCCTGCTGACGAGAGTCTGAACCGTTTCTGATCGGTAGTAGTAGGCGACTGCCGCATCGTCGCCGGCGGGCTTCACCTGCCAGCGGGCTGCCGGCCGTCAACAGCTTGAGGCGAGGCCGCGGCGATGCGGATCGGCGGCCTCATCCCGGGGGCGGCCAGGGACTCGGTTACGCCCGGTTCCGAGCTGGTGAGTGACGCGATCCAGGCGCTCGATCTGGAGCCCGGCGGCGCTGGCCTCCACACGCGTCAGCCCTTGCAGGTCTCGCCGGGGCTACTTCCGGAGGCGTGCCGGGAAGCTGGGTGCGGCCGTAGGAGAGTGCGAGAGTCAGGGGGAACGTGAGCAGGACGCCGATCACGCTGAAGAGCTCTGGAGTCGCGGGCGCAACATCTGGGAGGCAGAAAAGCATGGCAAGGCGTGACTACGAGGACGATCCGAACGCACCGAAGCCCAACAGCCTCGTTCCAGCCGCCTCGGTGGTCGTCGTGGACGAGTCAGGCCGCATCCTGCTCCAGCGGCGGACGGACAACCGGATGTGGGCCCTGCCGGGAGGGACGATGGAGCTGGGCGAGTCACTCGCGGGGTGCGGCATCCGGGAGACCTTCGAAGAGACTGGCATCCAGGCGGAGATCACGGGCATCGTGGGGACCTACACCAACCCTGGCCACGTCTTCGCCTACGACGACGGCGAAGTACGGCAGGAGTTCTCCATCTGCCTGCTGGCCCGACCCGTGGGCGGCGACCTCCGTGTGTCTGACGAGTCGTTCGAGGTCGCATGGTTCGATCCGGCCGACGTGGACGGCTTGCCCATGGTCCCGAGCATCCGCAAGCGGATCAACGACTGGCGAGCCGGGAAGGGACCAGTCATCCGTTAGTTGGACCGCACGCCGTGGACCCGTGCCAGATCCGTGCCAGAACGTGCGGTCGGAGCCCGTCACTCACGGATCACGGCGGCCACCCGACATTCTCAGAGCCGCGCCCGCCCCACCGGAGCCGCCCGCAACCCGCTCGGCTTCAAGGACGGCATCGAGAACCCCGACACCGGGTCCGCCCGCGAGCTGGACGAGCTGGTCTGGGTCGGCGAGACCACTGGCGAACCGCGCCGGGCCGCCGGCGGCAGCTACCAGGTGATCCGTGCCATCCGCACCCAGGTCGGCCCCTGGGGCGAGGTCGCGCTCCAGCGGCAGGAGCGGATCATCGGCCGGTGCAAGGCCGACGGCGCCCCGCTCGGCCGCACCGGGGAGACCGACACCCCCGACTTCGGGCACGACCCGGACGGTGCCGTGATCGCCCTCGACGCGCACATCCGGCTGGCCGACCCGCGGACCGACGCCACCCGCGCCGAGCGCGTCCTGCGCCGCGCCTTCACCTACGACCGCGGTCTCGACGACCAGGGCGAACCCGAGCTCGGCCTGGCCTTCTGCTGCTACCGGCAGGACGTCGTCCGCCGGTTCGAGGCCGTTCAGACCCGCCTCGCCGCCGAGCCGCCGGCCCGCTTCCCGCGCCCCACCGGAGGCGGCTGCTTCTACGTCCTCCCCGGTGTCCAGGACGCCACCGACCGGCTGGGGCGGAGCCTGCTCGCGGCGGGCCGAGCCCGGTGCCCGTCCGCCCCACCGGCCGCGTTGTCGGTGGGGCGGGCGATGATAGGGGCTGTTTCGACCAGCAGGACGGAAGGACACACCCCTATGAGCTGGTGGCAGCAGCCACTGGTCGGCTTCGACCTGGAGACCACGGGCACCGACCCGGCCGTGGACCGCATCGTCACGGCCGCCCTCGTGGACACCGTCGGAGCCCGCCGGCTGAGCGCCACCGGCTGGCTGCTCGACCCGGGCGTCCCGATCCCCGCCGAGGCCGCGGCGATCCACGGCATCGGCGACGACCTCGCCCGCAGCAAGGGCCGCCCGGCCAAGGAGGCGGTGGAGGAGATAGCCGGCGCCCTGTGCGAGCGGCTCGCCGCCGGCCGCCCGGTGGTCGCCTTCAACGCCCCCTTCGACCTCTCGCTGCTCGACGCCGAGCTGCACCGCCACGGCCTGGCCCCGCTGGCCGAGCGGCTGGGCGGCCCGGTCGCGCCGGTCCTCGACGCCCTGGTCATCGACCGGGCCGTCGACAAGTACCGGAAGGGCTCGCGCACCCTCCAGCGGGTCTGCGAGGTGTACGGGGTCGAGCTGACCGACGCCCATGAGGCCGGCAGCGACGCCCTCGCCGCCGTCCGGGTCGCCGTCGCCCTCGCCGAGCGCTACCCGGCCGAGGTCGGGGACGTCCCGCTCGCCGTGCTGCACGCTCGTCAGATCGACTGGCACCGTGCCTGGGCGGAGAGCCTGGAGGCCTGGCTCCGCCGCGCCAAGGACCCGCAGGCCGTCATCGACCCGCGCTGGCCGCTGCGCTGAGCGCCCGGGGGCAGCGGTCGGTGATGTGCTCGACCTCGACCAGCTGGGCGGCGCCGGGCCGGCCCTCCTCCGGGGAGAGCGGCCGTGGCGGACAGTGCGTTGTGGAGACCTGGTCGGAGGTCGGCGAGCCCGTCCGCGCCGGGCCACCGGTCGACGCTGTCCGACGGATGCCGGTCCGCCACGGCGTCGGCCGGGGCCGGTGGGCGGGGGCTCAGCGGGCCGGGAAGTCGAAGCGGTAGCCCTGGGCGACCAGCCAGGGGAGCAGTTGCTTCAGCGCGGCGACGGTCTGGCCTCGGTCGCCGCCGCCGTCGTGGAGCAGGATCACGCCACCGGGCCTGAGCTGGCTCTGCACGGTGGAGACGATCGAGGCGACGCCCGGCCGGGACCAGTCGCGCGGGTCGACCGACCAGCCGAGCGGGCGCAGACCGTGGTCGGCGGCGATGCGCTGGTTGTCGGCGGTGAACCCGCCGCCGGGGGCGCGGAACCAGGTGACCTCGGTGCCCGGACCGCCGGCCTGGACGATCATGTCCCTGGCGGCGGAGATCTCGTACACCGCCTTCTCGTGCGTGAGCGAGGCGAAGGGCTGCGGGTGGTTCACGCTGTGGTCGCAGAGCCGGTGGCCGGCGGCCCGGATCCGCTTGACCACGGCGGGGTCGGCGGCCGCCTGGCGGCCGATCTGGCAGAACGTCGCCTTGACGCCGTACCGGGCCAGCAGGTCCAGGATCTCGCCGGTGGCGCGGCCCGGTCCGTCGTCGAAGGTGAGCGCCACCGTCCGACCGCCGGAGGCGGTGGAGTGGACGACCGCGGTGGACACGCCGCTCGCGGGCGGGCCGGGCGGGCCGGGCGTCGTGGCGGCCGGCGCCGGGGTCGGTGTGCTGGCGGGCGGCGGTGGCTTGGGCGTGCCGGACCGAGGGGTGGCGGGCGACGGCGCGGTGGACCGCGGGGTGCTGGGCTGCGGGGTGCCGGACCGCGGGGTGGCGGGCTTCGACGCCGGGCCCGGGCCGCTCGGCCCGACGGAGGCGGGAGCGCCGCCCGACGGCGCCCCGGTGGGCGCCCCGGCCGACGAAGCGGACGACGGCCCGGCCGACGAAGCGGGCGGAGCGGGCGGGGCGGTGTCCGACACGGTGGTGCTCGGTTCCGGCCGGAGCGCGCCGTTGGCGGTGCCGCAGGCGGCCAGGGCCAGCGAGGCGGCCACCGCGACGCAGCCGGCGACCAGTCGTCGGCGGCGTCGGGCGGAGGACGGGGGACGCGGCGAGGTGGTGTGCTCCGGCATGGCGGCGGCTCCTGAGGTACTGGGCGGGTACCGATCCTCGGTCAGGGCGACTGTCCGGCAGGACGCCGATCGGACCGTTCCCGGTTGCGTGCCGGCCACGGGGCACGGGCCACGGGGCGCTGCCGGGCGGGCCCGGGACCCGCCCGGGGCAAGGTCAGAACGGGTACCAGCGGACCTCGGTGGCGCCCTCGCGCAGCGAGTCGACCCGCCGGCGGAACTCCGCCAGCGCGGCCGGGTTGCCCGGCGCCTGCTGCGCCACCCAGGAGGCGCTCGCCGTCTCGCGGGCCCCGCGCAGCACCGCGAAGCCGGACCACTCCCGGACGTCCCAGCCGTACGCCTCGGTGAACGCCCGGTACTCCTCGGCCGGGACGCCGTACCGGTCGTGGCTGAGCGCCAGCACCACCAGGTCGTGCTCGCGCAGATCGTGCGAGGCGTACTCCAGGTCGAGCAGGACCGGCCCGTCCGGCCCGACATGGACGTTGCGCGGCAGCGCGTCGCCGTGGATGAAGCCGGGCGGCAGGTGCGCGGGCAGGCCGGGCAGCGCGGTGGCGAAGCCGTCGCGGCGGTCCCGGAGGAAGGCGACGTCGGCCGGGTCGACATGGCCCTCGGCGGAGGCCAGCCAGCGTTCGACGGGCGCCAGCAGGTCGCGCCGGGCGAGCTCGAAGGGCGGCGGCGGCAGCCGGTGCAGGGCGCGCAGCAGCGGCGCGAGGTCCGCCGGCCGGGCCGGCCGCCCGGCGGGCGCGAGCCGGTGCCAGAAGGTGACGGGGTGTCCGTCGGCGACCTGCGGCCCGGGCGGGGCGGCGGCGTAGGGGCGGACCACCGGGATGCCCCGGTCGGCCAGCCAGTGGGCGACGGCGAGTTCCCGCCCGGCCCGGTCGGACAGCTCGGGGCCGCGGCCGACCTTGGCCACCACGGCGGGGTCGCCGAGGTCGAAGACGGCGTTCTCGCCCAGGGCGAGCAGCCGGGCGCCGCCGGGCTCGGGCAGGCCGGCGGACGCGCAGGCCCGGGCCAGCAGCTGCCGGGCACGGCCCTCGTCGAAGGGGATCATGGGGGCTGCTCCGTTCCGCGGGGACGCCAGGACGGTGATCATCATGACGCACGCGGGCCGGGCCCCGTGTGACGCGGGGCCCGGCCGGGGTCGGTGACGGGTGGGAGACGGGTGCGGGACGGGCCGGTGGACGGCCGGGGCGCGCGGGGTGTCAGACCCCGATCCGGCGGTGCCGGGCCCGCTCGGAGACGGCCGGGCCGGCGTCCTGTGCCGTCGGGTCGACGCCCCGCGCCGCCGGGCCGGTGCCGGTCGGCGGGACGCTCCCGCCGTGCGAGAGGTCGGGCAGCCACCGCAGCCAGCGGGGGAGGTACCAGTTGCGCTCGTCCAGCAGGGTCATCACCGCGGGCAGCAGCACCGCGCGGATCACCGTCGCGTCGATCAGCACGGCGACCGCGAGGCCGACGCCCATCTGCTTCATCGCCTGCATGGAGAGGGTGCCGAAGACCGCGAACACCGCGACCATGATCACTGCCGCGCTGGTGACCACCCCGGCGGTGGAGCGGATCCCGTGCGCGACGGCGGCCCGGGTCGACAGGCCCTGGTCGCGCCCCTCCTTGATCCGGGAGACCACGAAGACGTGGTAGTCCATCGAGAGGCCGAAGAGGATCACGAAGAGGAACAGCGGTACCCAGGACTCGACCGCGCCGACCCCGGCGGTGCCCAGCAGCGAGGCGCCCACGCCGTGCTGGAAGACCAGTGTCAGCACCCCGTACGCGGCGCCGACCGAGAGCAGGTTGAGCAGCACGGCCGTGGCGGCGACGGCCAGGGAGCGGAAGGTGGTCAGCATCAGCAGGAAGGCGAAGGCCACCACGAAGCCGAAGACCAGCGGCATCGAGCCGGTCATCTTCGCGTTGAAGTCGTGCGAGCCGGCGGTCCGTCCGGTGACCGGCGCCTCGGTGCCGGGCACCCTGAGCACGGTGGCGGGCACCAGCTCCTCGCGCAGGCTCTTCAGCGCGGCGGTGCTGGTGGCGTCGTTGCCGCTGCCGTTGAGCGGGATGTCGACGGTGGCGACGTTCTGCCCGGGATGCACGGTGACGTTCACCGGCCCGTGCATCCGCCCGCCGGCCAGGGCCCTGGCGCGGAGGTCGGCGATCGCGGCGGTCATCGCCGGGGAGTCGATGTCGGCGGCCTTGATCACCACCGAGGCCGGGGCGGGGCTGCCGGGGAACGCCGCTTCGATCTTCTCCGAGACGGCGACCAGCGCGTTGCCCGCGGGCAGTTGCTGGCGGAAGGTGAGGTTGGCGGTGTGCATGGTCAGCAGCGGCGCGGCCAGGCCGAGCAGCACGGCGCAGGCGAGCAGGGTGGCGGCCAGCGGGCGGCGCAGCACCGGGGTGAGGACGGCGTTCCAGAACCGGCCGCCGGTGGTGGCGGTGTCGCGGCGGCGCAGCCGGCCGAGCAGGGGGACGCGGCCCTTCTCGACGCGGTCGCCCAGCATGGACAGCAGGGCGGGCAGCACGGTGAGCGAGCCGAGCACGGCGGTGACGACGACCAGGATGGTGGCGAAGGCCATGGCCCGGAACTCGGCGATACCGGTGAGGAACATGCCGGCCATGGCGACCACCACGGTGACACCGGAGACCAGGACGGCCCGGCCGCTGGTGGCGGCGGCGACCTTCAGGGCGGTCTCCCGGTCCCGCCCGGCGGCCCGCTCCTCCCGCTCGCGGCGCAGGTAGAAGAGGCAGTAGTCGACGCCGACGGCCAGGCCGACCAGCAGCATCACCGAGCCGGCGCTGTCCGTGGTGTGCAGGACGCCGCTGCTGAGCGCGACCAGTCCGCCGGCCGCGACGAAGGCGGTGACGGCGAGGACGACCGGCAGGAGGGCGGCGACCAGCGCGCCGAAGGCGATCAGCAGGATGCCCAGCGCGAGCGGGACGGCCGTCCACTCGGCGCGGGTGAAGTCGCTGGAGAACTGCTCGTCGATCCACTTGCCGGAGCTGGCGTCGCCGAGTTCGGCCACGGTGAGGTCCGGGTGCCGCGCCTGGACGGCGGCGACGGCGTCCAGGACGGCTGTGACGTTCGCCACCGCCTCCTTCCGCTCGCCCTTGACGTCGAGTTGGACCAGGACGGAGTGCCGGTCCGCCGAGACCGCCCCGGTGTCGTACGGGGAGCGGACGTCGGTGGCCCGGCCGGTGCCGTTCACCCCGGCCACCACCTGGTCGACGGCGGTGCGGAAGGTCGGGGCGTCGGCGGTCAGGGTGGCGCTCTGGACCAGGACGGTCTCGCTCGCGGGGGCGGTGAGCCCGGCTTCGTCGAGGATCCGCGCGGCGCGGGAGACCTGGCCGGGCATCGCCTCGGAGTCGGCGACCTCCGTACTGCCGTGCAGTCCGCCGAGGAAGGCGGAGAGGACGACGAACAGCAGCCAGCCGAAGACGGCCGCCTTTCTGTGCCGGGCGCTCCAGGCGCCCATCGCGGCAGCCATGCCGAGCTTGGTCTTCACGGATTCCCCCTGGGAGAGCGGCGGTCGTCGCCGGGTGAGCGCGGGGCCGGGTGCCGGCCGCCGGGATCGGGCGCCGGCTGCGGGTCCGGCGTCGCAATCGACAGTAGGGAAGCGGCCGTTGAGCGGGTATCCGGGTGGCGGGGGAGTTGTGCCGGGGGTCTGCCACGGGCTCGGGGGTGGGGTTATCCCTACCGGGGAACCCTGACTTCTCCTCCCTCGGGGTGGGTGCGAACTCCACCCTGAGGGGGAGCTGTCTCCACCCGGAGCACGAGGTGAGCGGCCCGGTCGTCGGGTGAAGATAGTGCGGGGCCGCTGTTCGGCGTCTCCGAGGGGGTTGGATTACGGGGGCAACTTGCCGGGCGGCAAGCAAGTTCTCGTAGGATGATGTCCTCATCTCACTTACCTGCCGACCGGCTAGGGGCGGGCCTCGTCGCCATGCCCTGCCGGTCCTCCGTCGCCCGACGTCCCGTCCCCCGAGGGCTGCGGTGAACCATGCCCAGGAGGCATCACGAGCATGTTCCACCGACTTGGACACTTCGTCGTCCGCCGCGCCTGGTGGGTGATCGCGGCATGGGTCATCGCGATGATCGCGATCGTGGCCGGCGCGCCGAAGATCACCGCCCAGACCGACGAGGCCTCGTTCCTCCCCAAGCACTACGAGTCCATCCAGGCCTCGGCGCTCCAGGAGAAGGCCTTCCCGGCCAGCTTCACGCCCTCCGCGCTGGCGCTCTTCGAGCGCAACGACGGCGGCGCGATGAACGACGCCGACAAGGCCGCCATGGCCAAGATCGTCCAGGGTCTCACGGACAAGAAGATCGCGGACGTCGAGAAGATCATCCCGGTCAGCGAGCAGACGACCTCCAAGGACGCCAAGTACGCGCTCGCGCCGATCGCCATCGACAAGGCGAAGCAGCAGTCTGAGGACTTCGGCGAGGCCGCCAAGCACCTCCGTGAGGAGGGCAAGTCGCTCGCCTCGGGGACCGACCTGAAGTTCCAGCTCGGTGGCGCCGCCGCCCAGGCGCTGGACCAGAAGGAGTCCTCCGGCTCGGCCGACGCCCTCATCGCGCTGTCCACGGTCCTCCTGGTCGCGATCATCGTCGGAATCATCTTCCGCAGCATCCTGGCCGGCATCCTGCCGGTCCTGATATCGCTGATGGTCGCCATGCCGACCGCCAACGGCGTGATCGCCTACGCGACCAAGGCGTTCAACCTGGAGAGCACCCCGGTGCTCTCGGCGATCCTGATCGTCGTCGTGCTCGGTGTCGGCACCGACTACTTCCTCTTCCTGGCCTTCCGCTACCGCGAGCGGCTGCGGGCCGGTGACGACCGCAAGGAGGCCGTGGCCAACGCCGTCGGCCGGGTGGGCGAGGCGATCGCCTCGGCGGCCGGCGCGGTCACCGTCGCCTTCGCGGTGCTGGTGCTCTCCAGCCTCGGCATGTTCAAGGCCCTCGGCCCCGCCCTGGCCATCGCGGTGGTCGTCACCGCGTTCGCCTCGCTCACGCTGGCTCCCGCCGTGCTCGCCGTCATCCCGGCCCGCGGCGTGTTCTGGCCGGGCAAGAAGTGGAAGAACGAGCCGAGCAACGCACGGTTCGCCGCGCTCGGTCGCATGGTGGAGAAGCGCCCCGCCCTGGTGGCCCTGGCCTCCGGCGGCGTGCTGGTGGCGCTGTCGGCCGGCGCCCTGGGCTACAACGGCACCTTCGACCTGGCGGGCAGCTCCATGCCCAAGGACAAGGAGTCGATGGTCGTCCAGGACAAGCTGATGAACGGCTTCTCGGCCGGCGCCGCCGACCCGAGCCACGTCTACCTGACCAGCACCGCCGGCACCAAGCTCGACCCGGCCGCGTTCGAGAGCTACGCGGCCAAGCTCAGCACGGTGTCCGGGGTGTCCCCGGTCGCGGCGAAGCCGCAGCTCAGTGAGGACGGCGCGACGGCCGACTTCACCGTCCTGCTCGACAACGAGCCGTCCAGCAACGCCGCGATCGCCTCGCTCACCGACCTGCGGGACGTCGCGCACAGCCAGGCGCCGAGCGGCACCGAGGCGAAGGTCGGCGGTCTGACCGCCGTCTACAAGGACATCAACCTCGCGATGACCCACGACTACAAGTTGGTCTTCCCGATCGCGGGTCTGCTGATCCTGCTCATCCTCGGCCTGCAGCTGCGCAGTGTGGTCGCCCCGTGGTACCTGATGGTCTCGGTCGGCCTCGGCTTCACGGCCACCCTCGGTTCCGCGACGCTGCTCTTCCAGAAGCTCGGCAGCGAGACCGGTCTGATGTTCATGCTGCCGATCCTCATCTACCTCTTCGTGGTGGCGATCGGTACGGACTACAACATCCTGATCATCGCCCGTCTGCGGGAGGAGGCCCGCGCGGGCCGCAACCCGCGTGAGGCAGCCCGTGAGGCGCTGCGCCACGGCGGCCCGACGGTCGCGGCGGCCGGGTTCATCCTGGCGGCCTCCTTCGCGACCTTCATGCTCGCGGGCAACGTCTTCATGCTGGAGTTCGGCTTCGCGATGGCCTTCGGCATCGCCCTGGCGGCCTTCGTGATGGCACTCTTCTTCACCCCGGCGCTCACCGCGCTGATCGGCCGTGCCGCCTGGTGGCCCGGTCACGGCGCGGACGACGAGCACCACTCCGGCCCGGCCCCGGTGGCCGGTGGCCACGGTGTGCCGGAGCCGGCCGGACGGCGCTGACCGCGTCCGGTGCACGGCAGGCAGGCGGCGTCCGCTTCGGCGGGCGCCGCTTGCCCGTTCCCGGGCGACGGCAAACGTGACGTGTCAGGCAAAAAGTCCCCGGTCAATCGGGGTGTCGCCGTGCTACAGTCGACTCAGTTGCAGTTTTGGTTCCCATGAACGTTTGTGTGCGCCTGCTGGTTCAACCCAACAGGCGCATTTGTTTTGTCCGGTGTTTCAGTCTCCGGATGGGGATCGCGGCTACTTGGGGTCCACGAAGTGTGGGCTCTGATGCCCCAGTTTTTTGAGGAGACGGTTATGGCTACCGGCACCGTGAAGTGGTTCAACAGCGAAAAGGGCTTCGGCTTCATCGAGCAGGATGGTGGCGGCGCTGACGTGTTCGCCCACTACTCGAACATCTCGGCTCAGGGCTTCCGTGAGCTCGTCGAGGGCCAGAAGGTCGAGTTCGACGTCACGCAGGGCCAGAAGGGCCCGCAGGCCGAGAACATCCGCGTCATCTGAGTCCAGCTTCCGAGCTGACTCGCGATCTCGCGTAGCGAGGGCCCGTACCGCACGGTGCGGGCCCTCGTGCATGCCGCCGAACGGCCGGGGCGGCGAACTCCTTTCCGACGGCCGACCAGCCCGACCGGGCTGTGCCTCCCATCGGATGGAGAATCCGTGACCACCCCTGCCCGCTCGCCCCGTGACGGCGACCGCACCAACGACCGCGGCGGCGACCGCTCGCGCAAGCCCCGCACCGGCGGCGGCGCCCGTAACGGCGGCGCCCCCCGCGCCTCCCGTGGCGGCGCCCCCCGCAACAGCGCCCCGCGCGCCGCCCAGGCACCCGCCGACTTCACCGTCGTCCAGGGCACCCCGCCCCGGCCCCCGGCGGCGACCTTCGCCGAGCTGGAGCTGCCCAAGGGCATCCTCAGCGCGCTGACCCGCGAGGGCGTCACCGAGCCGTTCCCGATCCAGGGCGCCACCCTGCCGGACTCGATCGCGGGCCGCGACGTGCTCGGCCGCGGCCGCACCGGCTCCGGCAAGACGCTCGCCTTCGGCCTGCCGCTGCTGGCCCGTACGGCCGGCAAGCGCGCCGACTCCCGGCACCCGCTGGCCCTCGTCCTGGTGCCCACCCGTGAGCTGGCCCAGCAGGTCACCGACGCGCTCACCCCGTACGCCACCGCCGTCAACCTGCGGATCACCACCGTCGTCGGCGGTATGTCGATCACCCGGCAGGCCAACGCCGTGCGCCGGGGCGCCGAGGTCCTGGTCGCCACCCCGGGCCGGCTGGACGACCTGATCAACCGCGGCGACGTCCGGCTGGACGACGTGGCCATCACCGTCCTCGACGAGGCCGACCAGATGGCCGACATGGGCTTCCTGCCGCAGGTCACCAAGCTGCTGGAGCAGGTCGCCGAGGGCGGGCAGCGGATGCTGTTCTCCGCCACCCTGGACCGCAACGTGGACCGGCTGGTCAAGCGCTTCCTGACCGACCCGGTGACCCACTCGGTCGACCCGTCGGCCGGCGCGGTGACCACCATGGACCACCACGTGCTCCAGCTGGAGGCGGCCGACAAGGCCTCCGCCACCGCGCACATCGCCTCCCGCGACGGGCGCGTGATCATGTTCGTGCACACCAAGCACGGCGCCGACCGCCTGGCCAAGCAGCTGCTGGCCAACGGCGTGAAGGCGGCGGCCCTGCACGGCGGCAAGTCCCAGCCCCAGCGCAACCGGGTGCTCGACCAGTTCCGCGACGGTCTGGTGACCGCGCTGATCGCCACCAACGTCGCCGCCCGGGGCATCCACATCGAGGGCCTCGACCTGGTCGTCAACGTGGACCCGCCGATCGACCACAAGGACTACCTGCACCGCGGCGGCCGCACCGCCCGCGCGGGCGAGTCCGGCACGGTCGTCACCCTGGTCCTGCCCGACCAGCGGCGCGAGGTCAACCGGCTGATGACGGTCGCCGGCATCCGCCCGACCACGACGAAGATCCGCCCGGGCGACGCCGAGCTCACCCGGATCACCGGCGCCCGCACGCCCAGTGGCGTGCCTGTCGCCGCGGTCGTCCCGGCCCCGGCCGCCGCTCCGGCCGCCGAGGCCAAGGCCGGCGCACCCCGCCGCCGTCCGGGCAAGCGCTCCGGCCTGCCCACCGACGTCGACATGAACGGCAACCCGCGCCGTCCCCGCCCGAAGCAGCGCCTCGGCGGTGCGGGCGGTGGCCAGGGCGGCGGCGGCAACAGCCGCCAGGCCGCCGGCTTCATCGGCCGGTCCTCCGGCCGCCCGCAGCCCGGCTCCGGCTCCAAGACCGGCGGCAACTACGGCACCGGTCGCCAGCGCCGCAAGGCCGACTGAGGCTGCCCGGACGAAGTGACGAACTGACGAACGGCCCGGTTCCCCCACGACGGGGGAGCCGGGCCGTTCGCATGGGCGGGTCGGGGTTCGCCGGAGTTCGTCGCGTTGGGACCAGGGCCCCGGGCCGCCCGCGGTGGGCTCGGCCCGGTCAGGCGGTGGCGCTGAGCGCCGGCGCGCCGAGGGCCGCGCGGCAGGCCTCGTCGTAGCGCCGCAGCAGCAGCCCGGCGATCTCGGGGGAGGCGCCGAGGACGGGGGCGAGGACGTCGGCGTCCCCGGCGGCCGCCGCGATCCGGTCGGGCAGCAGCCCGGGTGCCAGCAGGTACGGGGCGACCGCCACCTGCCGTGCGCCCGCCGAGCGCAGCGCCGCGACGGCTTCGGGGACCCGGGGCCCGCCGGCGGAGGCGTAGGCGACCTCGACGCCGGCCCAGCCCCCGGCCTCGCGCCAGCCGGCGGCCAGGGCGCGGGTGGCGGCATCGGCCGCGGGGTCGGAGGAGCCGGCGGCGGCCAGCACCACGCCGGTGCGGGCCCGCACCAGGGGTGAGGAGGTGTCGAGCCCGCTCTCGGCCAGCCGGCGCTCCAGCGCGGCGAGCAGCAGCGGGGAGGGGCCGAGGACCCGGGCGACCGGGAGGTCGGCGCCGGCCGCGCGCAGCGCCGCCGGGATGTCGTGCTTGGCGTGGAAGGCCCGGTTGAGCAGCAGCGGGACGGCCACGGCGCCGGTGAGCCGGCCGGCCACCTGCGGGATCCGCGGCGCGCAGTGGTCCAGGTACGCGGTGGCGATCTCCAGCCCCGGGCGGAGCGCGCGGACCTGCTCGACCAGCGCGGCCACCGTGGCGGCGTGCCGGGGGTCGCGGCTGCCGTGGGCGATCAGCAGAAACGGTCGGGCGGGTGCGGGCATGATCACACGAGGCCTCGGCGTGCGGGAAGAATCGGGTGGAATGCCGACCCTAGCAGCCGGGGAATCGCCGGGAAAGCCCCGTCCGACTGCTGGGATATGCGCCACACCCGGTGCGCGGCGGCCGGTCAGCCGGCCGGCGGGCAGTTCTTCGGGCCGACCGGGACGAGCTCCGCCCGGCCGTCCGGGCGCAGCGCCCAGAGCTCACCTGTGCCGACCTTCCAGGTGTCGATGCCCTGGATTTTGGAGGATTTCACGGAACCGTCCGCCGGATTCATGAAGCCGACCCTGCCGTGCTGGGTGAAGGTCACGCAGGGGCCGGCCGATTTGAATCCGGCGGCGTCGGTGAGACGGTTCGACGTACTCGTCCGGCGGAACGAGCTCCCGTCGAACAGGGTGACCTGCCCGGTATTCCCGTCCAAACCCGGCCGGTATTCGCCGACGGTGATTCCGGATGGTCCCGAGCTGCATTCACTGGCGAACTCGGCGGAAAGGCCGGTTTCCGGTGCGCCGTCACTGGCGGAGACCACCGATGGATTCTTTCCCAGGGTCACCATGCGCGTGCCGTCGGGGCTCCAGCAGCCGATCGGCCCGGGAATGGAGGCGATGGCCCGGCCCAGTTTGGGACCGTCCTTGCCGATCTCCAGGGACTGGCCGGACCAGCCGCTTTCCGGGGTCGCGCCGGCCGGGGTCGAGAACATGGCGGAGGAGCCGTCGGGGGAGAGCCGGAACAGCGCCGAGGCGGAGTTCTTCAGGGGTGTCCTGGTGATGTTCCCCCGGTTCGAGATCAGGAGTTCGGTGGGGGTGGAGCCGATCCAGTCCTCCCGGGAGGCGGCCCAGTGGATCTTCGTGTCGGCGCCGCCGGCCGGGGTCGCCGCGGTGCCGGCGATCCAGAGGACACCAGGCGTTCCGGTGCTGTCGGCGGCCGGGGCACCGGCCTCGGCGGCGGTCGGGGTGCCGGACGCGCCGGCCTCGCCGGGGTCCTTCGGCCGCAGGCTGATCACGGCATCGGGGCAGGTCAGGACGCAGTGCACCTCGTACGGGTCGATGGATTCCCGCTGCCATCGCCGGGTCCCGTCGCGGGTGTAGCCGGCCAGGGCCTGGGTCCGCGGGTCGTAGGTGAGGTAGCCGTCGGCGTCGGCGTCGGCCAGGTACGGGCGCGGACCGGTGGGCTCGGCCGGGGCGGACGCGCCCTGGCCGGCGCAGCCGGCGGCGAGGGCGGCGAGGGCGAGCGTGACGACCAGACGGGTGGTCCGGCGCATGAGCGGTGTCTCCCGGGTGGGCAGGAGGTGGGGCGGCGGAATCCGCCGCCCCACCTTTACGGGCCTGAATGCCCGGGATCCTCCCGCTGTTTCGAGGGGGCGTCACCCGGGGTTTCTCGAAGGGGGAATCAGAAGGACCAGGTGGTGCCCTTGCAGGCGAATGAGTCGAGGAATCGGGCGGCGACCGTGAGCTTCGTCTGGCCGCGCTTGGTCTGAACACCGGTGCCCAGGGTCGGGCCCCAGATGTCGTCCAGCGTGTAGCCGAGGTGGTCGGCCTCGTACCAGCCCTTGTTGCCACCGCCGTCCAGCAGGTAGGCCTGGAAGTTGTTGTTGTTGTAGTTGCTGTACTGGCCCTGGCTGTTGGTGGCGAGCGAGTACGAGACATTGTTGATCGTCGTGCTGTTGACCACGAAGTACTGCGCGTAGCCGGAGAAGGTCGCGTCATTTCCGGGGGAGCCGAGGCCGGAGCTGCAGGAAGCCTTGGGGCTCGTGTCGGCCGAGGCGAGCGGTGCGGAACCCAGCAGGAGGGCCGCCGCCATTACGCCGGTGGCCAGGGCCCTGGTGCGGAACGAAATCATGACCATTCCTTTCGGTTGACTTGTACGAACTTATATCCAGGGAATGAAAGGTTCAATGAACGTCATGATTCCGGCCAATGTCTGGCTCGATTCTGTATTCCATATCCGGCGGGTTTGCCGTGGGTCCGCTCCGATTTGTCCGTACACATCCGTCAGGGGTGCACGTACTTGTACGAATCGCCTCCGGGAGCGGGAATGCGAAAGCCCTGGCAGTCGGGAATTCTCGACTGCCAGGGCTTGGGGCCGCGGGCGGGCGTGCGGTGGGCGCCGGGGCCTAGCGGGCGGTGCCCATCAGGCCGCGGTTGCGCAGCACCCGGCGCTCCAGCGGAGCGAAGAGCAGGAGGTCGATCGCGATGCCGACGAACAGGATGAGGATGATGCCGAGGAGGACGCCGGACATGCTGGCCGACTCCCGCTGGTTCTCCAGGAACCGGCCCAGGCCCAGGCCCAGGTCGGGGGAGGAGGCGACGAGCTCGGCTGCCATCAGCGAGCGCCAGGAGAACGCCCAGCCCTGCTTGAGGCCGGCCAGGTAGCCGGGGAGGGCGGCCGGCAGCAGGATGTGGCGGGCGTTCGACAGGCCGGTGGCACCCAGGGTGCGGCCGGCCCGGAGAAACAGCGGCGGCACCTGGTCGATGCCGGCCACCAGGCCGTTGGCGATGGAGGGGACGGCGCCGAGCAGGATGACGGCGTACATCATCGAGTCGTTGATGCCGAGCCAGATGACGGCGGCCGGCACCCAGGCGACCGAGGGCAGCGACTGCAGACCGGAGAGCACCGGGCCGAGCGCGGCCCGGACCGGCTTGACCCGGGCGACCAGCAGGCCGATCGGGGTGCCGATCACGACCGCGATCAGGAAGCCCGATATGCCGCGCCAGACACTCGTCCAGACGATGCTGAAGAGCGTCCCGGCCTCCCAGAGGCCGACCAGCGCGTCCCAGACGTCGGCCGGGCTGGGCAGCTTGTAGGAGGAGGTCAGTTCGAGGCTGTAGGCGCCCTGCCAGGCCGCCAGCACGAGGAGCAGCCCCAGCAGCGGAGGCAGTGCCTTGGTCCGCAGGATCTCGCCGAGCGGCACGCGCCGGACCTGGACGGCGTCCAGCGCGTCCAGCCCGGCGCCGACGTCGGCGATGTCCCCCGGCCGGTCCTTGGCCAGGGTGATGGTGCTGTCAGTGCTGGCCATGGCGGCGGATCTCCCCACGCAGTTCTTCGGTGATCTCGATGGACAGGTCGGCCACACCGGAGGACTCGATCCGACGCGGCTGCGGCAGGTCGATCCGCCACTCACGGGCGACCCGCCCGGGGCGGGAGGAGAGCAGCACCACGCGCTGGGCGAGCCGGACGGCCTCCCGCACGTTGTGCGTGACGAACAGGACGGAGAGCTTCCGCTCGGCCCAGATCCGGGTGATCTCGTCGTGCAGCACGTCCCGGGTGATGGCGTCGAGCGCGGCGAACGGCTCGTCCATCAGCAGCACCGAGCCGCCCTGGGCGAGCGCGCGCGCCAGCGCGACGCGCTGGCGCATGCCGCCGGAGAGCTCGTGCACGCGCTTGCCGTAGGAGCCGCCGAGGCGGACGAGTTCGAGCAGCCGCTCGGCCTCCGGCCGGCGCTCGGGGCGGGCCACCCCGGCGAGCTTGAGCGCGAGTTCGATGTTCTTGCCGGCGGTGAGCCAGGGGAACAGCGCGTGCTCCTGGAACATCAGCGCGGGGCGACCCCCGGCCACCTCGATCGAGCCCGCGGTGGGCTTGTCGAGACCGGCGACCAGGTTGAGCAGGGTGGACTTGCCGCAGCCCGAGGCACCGAGCAGCGTGACGAACTCGCCGGGCGCGACATCGAGGGTGATGTCGTCCAGGACGTGCGTCTGGGCGCCCGGGCGGCCGAAGGACTTGTGCACGTGCGAGATCCGGACGGCGGGCGAGCCGCCGCGGGTGTCGACGCCGACGGCGTCGTCCGAGGTGGTCAGTGCCGGGGTCATCCGGGCACCTCCTGCATCTGGGGGCACCGCCCAGCCGGGGCTGGAGGCGGTCACGGCCCCTCCTGCCGGTGGACGGGCGAGGAGGGAGGGGTGGCGAAGGTTCGGGGCCGGGGTCCGGCCCCGCCCGTCCCGTGAAATGGGGCATCGATCGGGCATCGACCGGGAGGGCGGGGGGCCGGACCGCGGGGCTTGGGTGCGGCGGGGCTTGCCGCGGCGGGGCGCCGGGGTGGGCGCGGTGCCGCGTGGCGGTCTACTTGGCGCCGAGTCCGGCGTCCGCCACGGGGCTCTGGCCCTTCTCCTTGAGCACCTTGTTGAGCAGCGTCAGGTCGTAGATCCCGGCCAGGTTCGGCTTCTTGAGCAGACCGGCGGTGACGGCGTGGTCGGCCTCGGCCTGCAGCGTGTTGGCCAGCGGGTCGTCCAGGAAGTCGATGTCGGCCCAGGCCGGGTCGAGGATGGCGGGCGGCAGCGCGTTGCCGGCCTCCTTCTTGATGGCCTCGTTGGCGTCGGCCTTGGCCTTGTCCGGGTTGGCCTTGATGAAGGCGTTGGCGTTCACCGAGCCGCGCAGCACGGCCTCCACCACGTCGGCGTGCTCCTTGAGGAACTTCTGCGAGACGATGATGTTGGTGATCACGAACTTCTTGTCCGGCCAGACGTCCTTCTCGTTGAGCAGGACCTTCGCGCCGAGCGTGACCAGCTTGGAGGCGGTCGGCTCCGGCACCCAGGCACCGTCGATCGAGCCGGAGCTGTACGCGTCCGGGGTGACCTTGTTGTCGGTCCGGACGACGGAGACGTCGCCGGCGCCGGTGTCGGGGTTGACCTTCAGGCCCTTGACCGCCAGGTAGTTGAGCAGTGCCACGTCCTGGGTGTTGCCGCGCTGCGGGGTGGCGATCTTCTTGCCCTTGAGGTCGTCCAGGCTCTGGATCTTCTCGGGGTTGACCACCAGCTTGACGCCGCCGGAGGCCGAGCCGCTGATGATCTTCAGCGACTCGCCGTTCGACTGGGTGAAGCCGTTGATCGCGGGGGAGGGGCCGATCCAGCCGATGTCGATGGAGCCGGCGTTCAGCGCCTCGATCTCGGCCGGGCCCGCGTTGAAGACCTGGGTCTTGATCTGGGTGGCGCCCAACTCCTTCTGGAAGAGCCCCTCCTGGAGGCCGACCAGCGGGGTGCCGTGGGTCAGGTTGGCGAAGTAGCCGATCTTGACCGTGTCGGCGGAGAGCTTCGGTCCGGAGGCGGCGTCACCGGCCACCGGCGGGGTGTTGGTCTTGTTGTCGTCGCTCTTCGAGCCGTAGCCGCAGGCGGAGAGCAGTGCCACGGCGGTGAGGCCGGCGAGCGCGGCCGCGGCGGAGCGTCTGATCCGGCCGGCGGCGGGATGTGCGGGGCTATGCGCGACGGGCGAGTGCGGAAGTGCCTGGTGCGGTGCCATGGGCGAAGTCCTGTTCACGGACGGACCGTCAGGAAGGCGGTCCCGGGCGGGAAGTCGGTCGGTTGCGCTTGCGGCATCGGGGGATGCCGGGCAAGCCGGGTCGGTGTGCTGCACCAGCTGTGGGGTGGGACAGCGACCGGCCCGGTGACAGGGCTGGGGTCAGCCCTGTCGGCCCGCACATCGGGTCAGGCCGCCCTGGCCACTGCCGAGGACGCCGCTGCCGATGCGGCCGCCTTCCTTGTCCATGCCCGAGAACGCCTCGCTGGGCATCAGACCCAGTCCTCCTCTTCGGGGACGCCGGGTGCGTCGGTGCGTACGGTGTCGAAGGCCTCGCCCGCCATGCCGGCGGTGAGGGTGGTGCCGTCGGCCGGGTCGATCAGCAGGAACGAGCCGGTCCGGCGGTTCTCGCTGTAGCCGTCGAGCGCCAGCGGCTCGGCGGTGCGCAGCACCACGTGGCCGATGTCGTTGACGTTCAACCCCTCGGCGCCGGAGCGCTGTTGGAGGCCGCCCTCGCTGATCGGCGACGTGATGTCGATCCGGTAGGAGATCTCCTTGACCAGCGCGCGCACGGTGCGGGTGGTGTGCTTGAGCAGCACCTTGTCACCGGCGCGCAGCGGGCGCTCGCTGAGGTGGCTGACCGTGGCCTCGATGTCCTTGGTGGGCACCGGGACCGGTCCGGCCGCGATCAGGTCGCCGCGGGAGATGTCGATGTCGTCGGCGAGGCGGACGGTGACCGACTGCGGGGCCCACGCGAGGTCCGTCTCCCGGCCGAGCGCGTCGATGCCGGCGACGGTGGTGGTGTGGCCGGAGGGCAGCACGGTCACCGGGTCGCCGACCCGCAGCACGCCGGAGGCCAACTGCCCCGCGTAGCCGCGGTAGTCGGGGTGCTCGTCGCTCTGCGGGCGGATCACGTACTGGACCGGGAAGCGGGCGGGCCGGTCGCTCGGGTCGGTGCCGACCGGCACGGTCTCCAGGTGCTCCAGCAGGGTCGGGCCGCCGTACCAGTCCATGTGGGCGGACGGCTCGACCACGTTGTCGCCGGCGAGGGCCGAGATCGGCACCGCGACCACGTCCCGGACCCCGAGCGAGGCCGCGTAGGCGGTGAACTCCTCGGCGATGGCCGCGAAGACGGGCTCGGCGTACTCGACGAGGTCCATCTTGTTGACGGCCAGCACCACGTGCGGCACGCGCAGCAGCGCGGCGACGGCGGCGTGCCGGCGGGTCTGCTCGACCACACCGTTGCGGGCGTCCACCAGGACGACGGCGAGTTCGGCGGTGGAGGCACCGGTCACCATGTTGCGGGTGTACTGCACGTGCCCGGGGGTGTCGGCGAGGATGAACCGCCGGCGGGGGGTGGCGAAGTAGCGGTACGCGACATCGATGGTGATGCCCTGCTCGCGCTCGGCGCGCAGGCCGTCGGTGAGCAGCGCGAGGTCGGGTGCCTCCTGGCCGCGGCTCAGGGAGGCGCGCTCGACGGCCTCCAACTGGTCGGCGAGCACCGACTTGGAGTCGTGCAGCAGGCGGCCGACCAGGGTGGACTTGCCGTCGTCGACGGAGCCGGCGGTGGCGAAGCGCAGCAGGGAGGTGGCGCTGTTCTCGGTCGTGGTGCTCATTTAGAAGTATCCCTCGCGCTTGCGGTCTTCCATCGCGGCCTCGGAGAGCTTGTCGTCGGCCCGGGTGGCGCCGCGTTCGGTGAGGCGGCTGGCGGCGATCTCGGTGATGACGGCCTGGATGTCGGCGGCGTCGGAGTCGACGGCACCGGTGCAGGACATGTCGCCGACCGTGCGGTAGCGGATCAGGCGGCGCTCGACCGGCTCGTGCTCCTTGGGGCCGCCCCACGCGCCGGCGGTCAGCCACATGCCGCCGCGGGAGAAGACGTCGCGCTCGTGCGCGTAGTAGATCTCCGGGAGCTCGATGCCCTCGCGCTCGATGTACTGCCAGACGTCCAGCTCGGTCCAGTTGGAGAGCGGGAAGACGCGTACGTGCTCGCCGACCGCGTGCCGGCCGTTGTACAGCGACCAGAGCTCGGGGCGCTGGCGGCGCGGGTCCCAGGCGCCGAACTCGTCGCGCAGGGAGAAGACGCGCTCCTTGGCGCGGGCCTTCTCCTCGTCGCGGCGGCCTCCGCCGAAGACGGCGTCGAAGCGGTTGCGCTCGATGGCGTCCAGCAGCGGGACGGTCTGCAGCGGGTTGCGGGTGCCGTCCGGGCGCTCGCGCAGCCGGCCGTCGTCGATGAAGTCCTGGACGTGGGCCACGTGCAGGCGCAGGTTGTGCTCGGCCGCCACCCGGTCGCGGTACTCGATGACCTCGGGGAAGTTGTGGCCGGTGTCGACGTGCAGCAGCGAGAACGGCACCGCGGCCGGCCAGAAGGCCTTGAGCGCCAGGTGCAGCATGACGATGGAGTCCTTGCCGCCGGAGAACAGGATCACCGGGCGCTCGAACTCCCCCGCGACCTCGCGGAAGATGTGCACCGACTCGGCCTCCAGCGCGTCCAGGTGGGACAGCGCGAAGGGTCCCCCCGACCGGTCGGGGTCGTCGGTGTGGACCAGGCTGTTGGTCGCGGTGGTCACGCGAGGCCCCTCTCGGTCAGGAAGGCGTGGAGTTCGGCGGCGCTCTCGGCCACCTCGCGACCCCGGGTCTGCAGGCGCAGCTCCGGGTCCGCGGGGGCCTCGTAGGGGTCGTCGACGCCGGTCAGGCCGGAGATCTCACCGGCCGCCTGCTTGGCGTACAGCCCCTTGACGTCGCGCTCGGCGCAGAGCTCGACGGGGGTGGCGACGTGGATCTCCAGGAAGTCGGTGCCGTGCGCGGTGTGCCGCTCGCGGACCGCCGCGCGGGAGTCCGCGTACGGCGCGATCACCGGGGCGAGCACCTTGACGCCGTTGGCGGCGAGCTTCTCGGCGACGAAGCCGATCCGGGTGACGTTGGTGTGCCGGTCCTCGCGGGTGAAGCCGAGGCCCTTGGAGAGGAACTCGCGGATCTCGTCGCCGTCCAGGACCTCGACCTTGTGGCCCTCGGCGCGCAGCCGCTCGGCCAGCGCGAGGGCGAGCGTGGTCTTGCCGGCGCTCGGCAGCCCGGTCAGCCACACGGTGGCGCCGCGCTCGCAGGGGGCGGCCTGGGGGGCCGCCTCTGCGGCTCCGCCGGCGGCCAGGGTGGTGGCTGTGCTCACGGTGGGGTCTCCAGACGGGTAGTGATGTTCGAACGGGTGGGACGGCGGATCAGAGGTGGATGCCGCACTCGGTCTTGCCGGAACCGGACCAGCGGCCGGCCCGGGCGTCCTCGCCCTCCGCGGGCTTGCGGGTGCACGACAGCGGTGAGCAGCCGACCGACGTGTAGCCCTCCCACAGCAGCGGGTTGAGCAGGACGCCGTTGGCGTTGACGTAGGCGTCCACGTCCTCCTGCGTCCAGCGGGCGATCGGGGCGATCTTGACCTTGCGGCGCTTGGGGTCCCAGGAGACCACCGGGGTGCCGGCCCGGGTGGGCGACTCGTCGCGGCGCAGCCCGGTGGCCCAGGCGTCGTAGCCGGCCAGGCCGCGACCCAGCGGTTCGACCTTCCGCAGCGAGCAGCAGAGGTCCGGGTCGCGGTCGTGCAGGGCGGGCCCGTACTGGGCGTCCTGCTCGGCCACCGTCTGCAGCGGCTTGAGGGTGATGAGGTTGACCGGCATCACCGCGGCCACCGCGTCCCGGGTGCCGATGGTCTCCGGGAAGTGGTAGCCGGTGTCCAGGAACACCACGTCGACGCCGGGGAAGACCGAGGAGGCGAGGTGGGCGACGACCGCGTCCTCCATCGAGGAGGTGACGCAGAACCGCTTGCCGAAGGTGTCGGCGGCCCAGGTCAGGACCTCCTGCGCGGTCGCCTCCTCCAGCTCACGGCCGGCGGCGGTCGCGATCGCCTCGTAGTCAGTCGTCGTGCCGGTCATGCGTGGTACCCCCGTGAGTCGCCGTACTTCCATGGGCCGTCGACAGCAGGCCGAGGAACTTCAACTGGAAGGCCCGGCGGCAGCCGTGGCACTCCCAGGCGCCGTGTCCGGCCTCGGACGGACGCAGGTCCTCGTCGCCGCAGTAGGGGCAGAAGAAGGGTGCCGCGCGCTCGCTCATCGCCTGCTCCGCTCTGCCCGGCGGCCGTGCCGCCCGACGGGCCGCCGCCCGGTGCCCGCCGCGGTCACGAGAGCTGCTCCTCGTCCGCCCGGGCGGCCCACTGGGCGAAGCGCTCGCCCTCGGCGCGGTCGGCCCGGTAGCGGGTCAGCACGCGCTCGACGTAGTCCGGCAGGCCGTCCTTGGTGACCTTGAGGCCACGGACCTTGCGGCCGAAGCCGGCCTCCAGCCCGAGCGCGCCGCCCAGGTGGACCTGGTAG
The DNA here is from genome assembly GCF_044768625.1 of Kitasatospora sp. NPDC091207. NCBI lineage: Bacteria > Bacillati > Actinomycetota > Actinomycetes > Kitasatosporales > Streptomycetaceae > Kitasatospora > Kitasatospora sp. NPDC091207. Next base: position 237,005 of record NZ_JBIVVS010000002.1, on the reverse strand, counting down.
CCCTCGACCTGCTCGCCGTTCTCGTCGGTCACCAGCTGGCCCTTGAGGCCGATGTCGGCGACCTGGATGCGGGCGCAGGCGTTCGGGCAGCCGTTGATGTTGATGGTCAGCGGCTCCTCGAAGTCCGGCAGGCGCTTCTCCAGCTCGTCGATGAGCGTGCGGCCGCGCTCCTTGGTCTCGACGATGGCGAGCTTGCAGTACTCGATGCCGGTGCAGGCCATGGTGCCGCGGCGGAAGGGCGAGGGGGTGACCCGCAGGTCCAGTGCCTCCAGGCCGGCCACCAGCGACTCGACCCGGTCCTCGGCGATGTCGAGGACGATCATCTTCTGCTCGGCGGTGGTGCGCAGCCGGTCGCTGCCGTGGGCGGCGGCGAGGTCGGCGATCTGCCCGAGCAGTGCGCCGTTCACCCGGCCGACCCGCGGCGCGAAGCCGACGTAGTAGTTGCCGTCCTTCTGCCGGTGCACACCGACGTGGTCGCGCCAGCGGCCGCTGGGCTCCTTCGGCGCGGGGCCGTCGACCAGCTGGTACTTGAGGTACTCGTCCTCCAGCACCTGGCGGAACTTCGCCACGCCCCAGTCGGCGACCAGGAACTTCAGCCGGGCGCGGTTGCGCAGCCGGCGGTAGCCGTAGTCGCGGAAGATGCCGATGACGCCGCCGTAGACGTCCGCGACCTCGTCCAGCGGGACCCAGGCACCCAGGCGGACGCCGAGCTTGGGGTTGGTGGAGAGGCCGCCGCCGACCCAGAGGTCGAAGCCCGGGCCGTGCTCGGGGTGCTCGACCCCGACGAAGGCGATGTCGTTGATCTCGTGCGCGACGTCCAGCAGCGGGGAGCCGGAGACGGCGGACTTGAACTTGCGCGGCAGGTTGGAGAAGTCCTTGTTGCCGATGAACCGGCGCTGGATCTCGTCGATGGCGGGGGTGCCGTCGATGATCTCGTCCTCGGCGATGCCGGCCACCGGGGAGCCGAGGATGACGCGCGGGGTGTCGCCGCAGGCCTCGGTGGTGGACAGGCCGACGGCCTCCAGCTTCTGCCAGATCGCGGGGACGTCCTCGATCCGGATCCAGTGGTACTGGACGTTCTGCCGGTCGGTCAGGTCGGCGGTGTCGCGGCCGTACAGCTCGGAGACCTCGGCGATCGCCTTGAGCTGGGCGACCGTCAGCCGGCCGCCGTCGATGCGGACCCGGAGCATGAAGTACTCGGCGTCCAGCTCGTGCGGGTCCAGGATCGCGGTCTTGCCGCCGTCGATGCCTTCCTTGCGCTGGGTGTAGAGGCCCCACCAGCGCATCCGGCCGCGCAGGTCGGCGGGGTCGATCGAGTCGAAGCCGCGCTGCGCGTAGATCGTCTCAATACGTGTCCGCACATTGAGACCGTCGTCATCCTTCTTGAACTGCTCGTTGGCGTTCAGAGGAGTGAAGTGGCCCATGCCCCACTGGCCCTCACCGCGATGGCGGGTCACCTTGCGAGGCGCGGCGGGGCGGCGCGCCTCGGCGCGGTCGGCCGTGGGCTCGGCGGTCTCGGGGGTGGTGGCCATGGTGAAATCCTTCGGGGCAGGTGGCTCTGACGCCTGGTGGGTCGCTGGGCGTGCTCGGCCGGGTGCACTGCTGTGACCTGCGGGTTTCTCAAGGCCGGGAGAGCAGTGGCCGTGGCCGGGCGGGCGCCTGCGCATCCTCTTCGGCGTGGATGGCGAGGTGGTGGCGCCGGGTGCGGTGGGTGGCGGCGGGGTTGGGCTCAGATCACCGGACAGATGGCGCTGGACACGCGAAGGAGATCGACGTGGAGTCGACCTACTAGGGTGGTTCCGGCGCTAGGCATGGCAAGAGATTCGCACGGCGCACGACACGAGGTCCACTAACGTCCGTATTGTGGACGCAAAGGTTTCGCATTCCGAGATGCCACGGCGTTCCCGCCGCTCCCCGGATCGGACCCGCGGCGGGCGGACCGCGACACGGGAGATCAACGGACCCGCCCCGGCCCGATACCGTTAGCCCTGTGCAAGCAGCAGGCGAAACGACGAGACCGAACCCGGAGCGGCCCTCCCGTCGTCGGGGCAAGGGCTCACGGCGGGCGGCCAAGCAGGTCACCTGGCGCAGTACGGCCTGGGCGCTGGTCAGGGACACCACCAACACCTGTGTCGAGTACCGGGTCACCGGTCTCGCGGCGGAGGCGGCGTTCTTCACCCTGCTGTCCATTCCGCCACTGCTGCTCTGCCTGGCCGGCACCCTCGGCTACCTGGACGAGTTCCTCGGCGCCGGCACGATCGACAAGCTGAAGTCGGACATCGTCTCGGCAGCCGGGACGGTGCTCTCGGACTCGTCGATCAAGCAGGTCGTGGTGCCGCTGCTGAACGACGTCTTCGACCACACCCGGCCCGACCTGATCTCGATCGGCTTCCTGCTGTCGCTCTGGTCCGGCTCCCGGGCGCTCTACATCTTCATCGACACCATCACGGTGATGTACGGGCTCGACGGCAAGCGCGGCATCGTCAAGACCAGGCTGATGTCGCTCGGCCTCTACCTCGGCGCCCTGGTGATCGGTTCGCTGGTGCTGCCGCTGCTGATGGCCGGCCCCGGGCTGGTGCAGAACGCCGTGCCGGACCTCGCGACGCTGGTCAACGCCGCCTACTGGCCGGTGGCGATCCTGCTGCTGATCGTCTTCCTGACCACCCTGTACCACCTCGCCGTCCCCGTCTCCACGCCCTGGCGGGAGGACATCCCGGGCGCGCTGGTCGCGCTGGTGGTGCTGGTCTTCTGCAGCGTGGCGCTGCGGCTCTACCTGGTCAGCTCGGTCGAGGGCCCCTCGGTCTACGGCTCGCTGGCCGCGCCGGTGGCCGTGCTGCTCTGGATCTTCGTGGTCGCGCTCGCGGTGCTGATCGGCGCCGCGATGAACGCGGCCATAGACCGCCGCTGGCCGACCCTGGAGACCGCCGACGCCCGTGCCGAGAACGAGCGCGCGCAGGAGGAGGCCGCCGCCGCCGTGGTCCGCGAGGTGGCCGCCCGGCGCGCCGTCGAGCGGGCCCGGCGGGCACGCGAACTCGGCCTCGCCGAGGGCGCCGAGGAGGAGTACGCCGAGGACGGCGAGGACATCGACGTGCCCTCCGAGTACCCCGAGCGCTGGGCCGACGTCCTGGCCGCCGACAACGTCCGGGCCCGGCTCACCACCCGGGGCGGCCCGCACCACCGGCCGGCCCCGCCGCCGCCGGACAGCGACCGGCCGACCGCGCCGCCCCCCGAGCGCACGCTGCCCAGCCGGCCGCCGCGGCCGCCGTGGGACCAGCGCTGACCCGTCGTGGTCCGGGGGGCTGCCGCCGGCCGGCCGCTGCAGCGGACAGGTGCCGGGAACGGCCGGTCGGCGCAGGTGAAAAACCTGTTGGCAGGGTCGGAGGCGGCCGCTACGGTGTGAGCAGTTCGGTTCGGGGGCCGCTTTGCCGGCCCATGGAGAAGCAGGAGGTGAGCCCGGTGACTGTCATTGCCGTCACGGCTGCCCTGGGCAGCGCTCGCATACCCCACCTCTCCCTCCCGGCCGCCGGCTGACGTCGCCTTCGCGCGCGCAGCCGTAGCCCGGCGGGATCGCTTTCCTCCCGAAGGGCCCACTGCGTTGTTCAACGCTGCCTCCGTTCCGTCGTTCTCCCTCTTCTCTTCCGATTCCCCCGACTCCTCCGACCTCCCGCTGGCCGGCTACGGCTGGACGGCCGCGTCCGAGGAGGACTTCGCCCCGCTCGCCGAGGCCGGGCTGACCCCCGCCCGGATCGTCCGGGTCGACCGGGGCCAGTGCGACGTCGTCGTGGCCGACCCGGCGACCGGCGAGCCGCGCACCGTCCGCGCCGACACCCGGGCGGTCGGCGACGCCGACATGATCAACTGCCCCTGCACCGGTGACTGGGCGGCCGTGGACCTCGCGGCCGAGCCGATGCCGGCCGTCGCGGCCCTGCTGCCGCGTTCCACCGCGATCATCCGCAAGGTGGCCGGCAAGCGTTCGGACGGCCAGGTGCTGGCGGCCAACGTCGACACCGTGCTGATCGCCTCCTCGCTCGCCGCCGAGCCCGACCTCGGCCGGATCGAGCGCTTCCTCGCGCTGGCCTGGGAGTCCGGCGCCGAGCCGGTGGTCGTGCTCACCAAGGCCGACCTGGTGGACGACGCCGAGTTCATCCGCGCCGATGTCGAGTCCATCGCGCCCGGCGTCACGGTGCTGGTGGTCAGCGCCGAGACCGGCGAGGGGGTGGACGTGCTGCGCGCCTGCACGCCCGGTACCACCGCCGTGATCGGACAGTCCGGCGTCGGCAAGTCCACCCTGACCAACGTGCTGGCCGGCGCCGAGGTGATGACCGTTCAGCAGGCCCGCGCGGTCGACCAGAAGGGCCGCCACACGACGACCACCCGTGAGCTGATCCCACTGCCCGGCGGCGGCGTGCTGATCGACACGCCCGGCCTGCGCGAGGTCGGCCTCTACGGCGGCGAGGGCGTGGCGATGGCCTTCTCCGACATCGAGGAGCTGGCGGAGGACTGCCGTTTCCACGACTGCGGCCACCACGCCGAGCCCGGTTGTGCCGTGCGGGCCGCGCTGGACGACGGCACGCTCCCGCAGCGGCGGATGGACAGCTACCTCAAGCTCCAGCGCGAGAGCGAGTGGATCGCCTCCCGGTCCGACGCCCGGCTGGCCTCGGCCCGGCTGAAGAAGTGGAAGGTCATCACCAAGTCCGTGCGCGCGCGGGGCACCGTGAAGCGGTGACGCCGGCGGGGCGGCGGGCGCGCGGTGCGGCGGCCCGCCGCCCCGCCGCGCGGCCGGCGTCCGGGGCGGCCGCTACGCTCGGCGGCGTGGACGGGATCGACGGCGTGGACGGCGTGGACGGGATCGACCGGATCGACGGGGTGGAGGTCGTCGGCTTCGCGGACGCCCGCGCCTTCGAGGACTGGCTGGCCGACAACCACCCGCGCCACGAGGGCGTGTGGATCAGGATGGCCAAGCGGACGTCCGGCATCGCGTCGGTCACCGACGACGAACTCGTCGACATCGGGCTCTGCTACGGCTGGATCTCCGGGCAGCGCCGCTCCCTGGACGCGCGGTACTACCTGCAGAAGTACGTACCGCGCCGGCCCAGGAGCCTCTGGTCGCAGGTGAACGTCGACCGGGTGGCGGCGCTGACGGCCGAGGGCCGGATGCGCGAGCCCGGCCTCGCCGAGGTGCGTCGTGCCCGGGCGGACGGCCGGTGGGCGGCGGCGTACGCGTCGCAGCGGGCGGCGACGGTACCGCCCGAGTTCGCGGCGGCGCTCGACGCCGACCCGCGGGCGCGGCGGGCGTTCGAGGCACTCGACCGGACGGGGCGCTACCAGCTCCTCCTGCCGCTGCTCCAGGCGCTCACCCCGCAGACCCGGCAGGCCCGGCTCGACCGGGCCCTGCGGCGGTTGACGGGTGGCGACCGGCCGGCGTGACGCGCCGGGATCGTGCGGCGTGAGCCGGTCGTGGACGGGCGCGGGGCGCGGTCGGTCAGCGGAGGTCGGCCACCACGCGGAAGCGCTCCAGTACGACCGGGGTGGTGTCGTCCACGGTGAAGCCGGGATCGCCCAGGGCGGCCCGCATCTCCTCGCCGTGCCAGAAGCCCTCGTGGACGGAGCGCCACTCGGCCACCGTGGTGAAGCCCTCGCCCTCGTCCACGGCGTGCCGCAGGTCGACCTCCGCCAGCGGGACGACCCGGACGTCCGTCGTCTCGGTCACCGCCACCGGTCGGCCGGCCGAGTCGATCACCGCGGAGCGGACGCCTACCCGGGGCAGCGGCTCGTTCTCGTGCTCGTAGTCGGCGACCAGACCGGTGGTGCTGGTCTTGGCGCCGTTGAGGACGGCCGCGACCAGCTGGTCGCGGAGCGGTCCGGGGAAGGCGAACTCCGCCACCCGCAGTGCGGCGACCCGAGGGTCGTCGGGGCCGGTGTACGGCTGCTCGGTCACGGGGGCTCCTTGTCGCCGGGTGGGCGGGGCCGCCGGGTGGGCGGGGCCGCGGGGCAGCGGTGGGGGCGGGCGCGGAAGGTCACCCCGCGCCGGCCCCGGCCAGCGTAGCCGCGGCCCGGGCGGGCGGCTCGCGGTTTTCCGCCCGCGGGTCCGTGCCGGCCTCCGTCCGTGCCCGGTAAGGCCCGTGCCCGCCACCGCCCGCCCGCGACCGGTGCCGACCGGTGCCGGCCGCGCCGGGCGGCCCGTCACGCCCAGGTCCGATTTCCGCCAGTCATGCCCCGCCGGGTGCCGCAGACTGGACAGCGTGATCGACGACGACATCCGATACCGGGCCGTGGACAGCCGGGACGCCCGCTTCGACGGCGTCTTCTTCACGGCCGTCACCTCGACCGGCATCTACTGCCGACCGAGCTGCCCCGCCGTGACCCCCAAACGCGTCAACTGCACCTTCTACCCCAGCGCCGCCGCCGCGCAGGGCGCCGGCTTCCGGGCCTGCCGCCGCTGCCGCCCCGACGCGGTGCCGGGCTCACCCGAGTGGAACCACCGCGCCGACCTGGTCGGCCGGGCGATGCGGCTGATCGGCGACGGCATCGTGGACCGCGAGGGCGTCGCCGGCCTGGCCCAGCGTCTCGGCTACAGCTCCCGCCAGCTCCAGCGCCAGCTCACCGCCGAGCTCGGCGCCGGGCCGATCGCGCTGGCCCGGGCCCGCCGTGCCCAGACCGCCCGGCTGCTGCTGCAGACCACCGAGCTGCCGGTCACCGAGATCGCCTTCGCCGCCGGGTTCGCGTCCGTCCGCCAGTTCAACGACACCGTCCGCGAGGTCTACGACCGCACGCCCAGCGGGCTGCGCGCCGAGGTCACGGCGGGGCGGCGCACCGCGACCCCGGCCGGCGGGCTCACCCTGCGGCTGGCCTACCGGGGCGCGCTGGACAGCGACCACCTGATCGACTTCCTGGCCCTGCGCGCCGTCCCCGGCGTGGAGGAGGTCGTCCCCGGCCCGCGCCCCGGCGTCCGCGCCTACCGCCGGACCCTCGCGCTCCCGTACGGCCACGGCATCGCCGAGGTGGACGGGCTCGCCCCCGAGGACCGGACCCGCGGCTGGCTGGACTGCCGCCTCTTCCTGGCCGACCTGCGGGACCTGCCGACCGCCGTCCAGCGGCTGCGGATCCTGTTCGACCTGGACGCCGACCCGGACGCGGTGGACGGCCGGCTCGGCACCGATCCGGTGCTCGGCGCACTCGTCCGCGCCCGGCCCGGTCTGCGCTCGCCCGGCCACGTCGACCCGCACGAGCTGGCCGTCCGCGCCGTCCTCGGCCAGCAGGTCACCGTCGGCGCCGCCCGCACCCTGGCCGGCCGGCTCGCCGAGAAGTACGGCACCGCGCTGCCGGAGCCGAGCGGCGGGCTGCGGCTGCTCTTCCCGACCGCCGGCGCGCTGGCGGTGGCCGACCCCGGGGACTTCGCGATGCCGGCGGCCCGCCGCCGGGCGCTCACCGGCCTCTGCGCCGCGCTGGCCGAGGGCGTCGTCCGGCTCGACGGCGGCGTCGACCGGGAGGAGGCGGCGGCGCAGCTGCTCGCCCTCCCCGGGATCGGCCCGTGGACCGTCGGCTACCTGCGGATGCGGGCCCTCGCCGACCCGGACGTCTTCCTGCCGGGCGACGTCGGGGTCCGCCACGGCCTCACCCGGCTCGGCGCCCCCGGCGACCCGAAGTCCGCCGACCGCGCCGCCGAGGCCTGGGCCCCCTGGCGTTCCTACGCCGTCCACCGGCTCTGGGCCGGCGCCGCGCATGACACCAGCACTGGAACGGAGAACACCCGAGCATGAGCACCACCGTCTTCACCTTCATGGCGAGCCCGTTCGGCCGGCTGCTGCTCAGCGGTGTGCTGCCGGCGGACGGCGGACCGGCCGCCCTGGCCACCGTCACCGTCCCCGGCCAGAAGTACGCCCTCGCCGAACCCGCCGACGACTGGGTCCACGACCCGGACGCGCTCGCCGAGCCGGTCGCCCAGCTCACGGCCTACTTCGCCGGCGAGCGCACCACCTTCGACCTTCCGCTGGCCCCGGTCGGCACCGAGTTCCGCCGCAGCGTCTGGGCCGCGCTGGACGACATCCCCTACGGCGAGACGGTCACCTACGGCCGGCTCGCCGAGCTGGCCGGTGCCTCACCGAAGGCCGTCCGGGCGGTGGGCGGCGCCGTGGGCGCCAACCCGCTGCTCATCGTCCGGCCCTGCCACCGCGTGATCGGCGCCGGCGGCTCCCTCACCGGCTTCGCCGCCGGGGTGGACCGCAAGCGCTGGCTGCTGGAACTGGAGAGCGGCACGCTGTTCTGAGCCGCCCGCCGGCCGCAGGGCCGTTGAGCCGCCCGCCGGTGCCACCGGCGGGCGGCTCGTCACCGGCCGGGCCGGCCGGTGTCGGCCCGGCCGGTGACGGCGCGCAGGTCCACCCGCCAGTCGTTGCTGCGCATGTGGCGCCCGGGCGGGAACTCGAAGTCGGTCTCGCCGAGCAGGGTGAAGCCGGCTTTGCGGCAGACGGCGTTGGAGGCGGGATTGTCCACGTCCGGGAACGCGTGCAGGTAACGGTGGCGGGCCCCGGCGCGGGCCGCGGCGACGGCGGCCCGGGTGGCGGCGACGGCGATGCCCCGGCCCTGGTGGGGCGGTAGGACGTTCCAGCCCATCTCGTGGACCGTCTCGCCCTGCCAGGTCCGGGTGCCGTAGCCGACGGTGCCGACGGGCTCGCCGCCGGGGAGCAGGACGATCCGGTACATGCAGCCGAGACCCGAGGGGACGAAGTCCAGGTAGCGGCGGTGCCGGGTGAGGAGCTGCCGCTCGTCCTCCGGGCCGCCGACGTGCTTCTTCATCTCCGGGGTGTTGACCCGGCGGAGCAGCGCGAGGTCGGCGTCCGTCCAGGGCTCGATCCGCAGCCGGGCGGCGTCCGAGGGTGAGGCTTCCATGCGGGGACGCTAGCCGATCCTGCCGGTGGCGGCTCCCGGGTTTTCGACCGGCGTCACTCGGGCCGGTGCTGCTGGTCCGGCGAGGCCAGGGCGCGGGCGAGCCGGTCGAGGGCGGGGAGCGCCTGCATGACGGCCTCGCGGTCGGCGGCGGTGAGCGTGCCGAGGGCGGTGGCGATGCGGCGCTCGTGGGCGTGCTGCCAGTCGTCCAGCTGGCGCAGACCGGCCGGGGTGAGCGCGATCCGGGCGGTCCGGCGGTCGCCGGGGTCGGCCTGGCGGTCGACGAAGCCGGCGTCCAGCAGCTTGCCGACCAGACCGCTGACGGTGTTCGGGGCCAGCCGTTGGCGGGCGGCCAGTTCGCCGACCCGCAGCGGCGCGGCCGCGAGCGTCTGGAGGAGTTCGACCTGCGCCATCGGCAGGGACTCCCACGGGTAGTCGGTGCGGATGCTGCTGCGCAGGGCGCGCCGCAGCCGGGTCACCACGTCGGTCAGCCGTCGGGCACGTTCGATCGCCGGAGCGGGGGGCTCGACCGGAGCGGGCAGCTCCGCCGGGGCGCCGGGGCCGACCGGGGCGCCGGTCCGCGCCTCCGGGGCGGTGGGAGTTCCGGGGGCGGCCAGGGCTTCGGCCGGTACGGCGGCGGGGTCGGGAACGGGGGGTGACGACGGCATGGCGGACAGCGTAGCGCCTGGTGGCGGCCGCTCCGCCGGGCCGATCGCGCACTGGGCACGCACCGCTCGCGCACCGACCGTCGGGTCCGCGACCTGCGGATCGGGGCCGGTGGACCGCGACCGTCGGGTCCGCGACCTGCGGATCGGGGCCGGTGGATCGGGGCCGGTGCCGGTCGAGGATCGCCCACCGACCAGCTCGTAGAGAGAACATATCTGCATCCGATATATTTCGCCGTATGAACGCCACCGCCCTCGCCACCAGGCTGCTCACCGAGCGGCCCCGGCCGCGCGGCATCGCCGGGTGGCGGCACGCCCACTGGCTGGCCGTCGGCACCGTCTGCCTCGGCGCCTTCCTCGGGCAGCTGACCGCGGGCATCACCGCCCTCGTCCTCCCGGCCCTCGGGCAGCACTTCCGCACCGACTACGCCGCCGTCGAATGGGTCGCGCTCGCCTACCTGCTGGTGCTGGTGGCCCTGCTGGCCCCGGTCGGCCGGCTCTCCGACCTGGTCGGCCGCAAGACCATGTACCTCGGCGGGTTCGCCGTCTTCGCGCTGGCCTCGCTCGGCGCCGGATTCGCCGGCGGCCTCGGGGTCCTGGTGGCCTGCCGGGCCGTCCAGGCGGTCGGGGGAGCGATGATGCAGGCCAACAGCGTCGCCCTGGTGGCGCGCGGCGTTCCCGGACACGCGATGCGGCGGGCCCTGGGCATCCAGGCGGCCGCCCAGGGGCTCGGCCTGGCGCTCGGCCCGAGCCTCGGCGGGCTGCTGGTCGAACACGCCTCCTGGCGCTGGGTGTTCTGGATCAATGTGCCGGTCGGCCTGGTCGGCATCCTGGCCGGCTGGTTCCTGCTGCCCCGCACCCGCGCCGAGCCGTGGGCCCCGCGCGTCGGTGGCGGCGACGGCCGGTTCGACCTGCCCGGGCTCCTGCTGCTCACCGGCGCGACCACCGCGCTGCTGCTCGCCCTCTCCACCGCCTCGGGCCTGCCGCTGCCCGGCTGGGCCGCGGCCGGCCTGCTGCTCCTCGCGGTGCTGCTGGCGCTGGGCCTGGTCCGTCAGGAGCGGCGGACCGCCCGGCCGATCCTGGCACCCGGCCTGGTCAACACCCCGGGCGTGCGGCCCGGCCTGGCCGTCGCGCTGATCGGCTACCTGCTGCTGTTCTGCCCCCTGGTGCTCGGGCCGGTGCTGCTCACCGAGGCCGGCGCCCCCGTGCTCCGGGCGGGCCTGGTGATCACCCTGCTCCCGGCGGCCTTCGCGGTCGCCGCGACCGTCGGCGGCGCCCTGCTGCCCCGGGGCTGGTCGGACGTCACCCGGTGCCGGTTCGGCGCGGCCGTCGCGGGGGCCGGGCTCCTGCTCTTCGCGCTGCTGCCGGTGGGCGTCGCCTGGGCGGCCGCCCCGCTGCTGGTCGCCGGGTACGGGCTGGGCCTGCTGTTGCCCGCCAACAACGCGCTGGTGATGCGGGCGATACCGGCGGAGTGCTCGGCGGTCGGCGGTGGCATGGTCAACATGGCCCGCAGTCTCGGTACGGCGCTCGGCACCGCCGTGCCCGTGCTGGGTGTCCACCTGGCGGGCGCGGTGTCCGGCGGCCGGACGGTGCTGCTGGCGCTCGCCGCCGTCGCCGTCCTCGCGGTGGCACTGGTCCGCCCGACCGGGCGGGCGGGGCGACCGGGCCGGCCCGCCGTCTGACGGTGCCCCGAGCGGCCGGGACCGGAACGGCCGGGGGCGGGGGACGGAGTGTCCGTCCCCCCCCCCCGGCCGGGTGGTGCGGGTCGGTCAGGAGGCGGGGACACCAGGGGCGGCGCCGCGCTCGGCGAGCATGTCGGTGATCAGCTGGATCTCCGAGGTCTGCCCGACCACCATCGACTGCGCGAGCCGCTTCTCGGTCTCGTTCTTCGCCATGTCGACGTAGCCCTGGGCCATCTCCACCCCGCCCTTGTGGTGCTCCAGCATCAGCTGCAGGTAGTACACCTCGGCGTCGCGCCCGCTGAGCGAGCGCAACCTGGCGAGCTGGGTGTTGGTGGCCATGCCCGGCATCAGCGAGCCGTCGTGCGCCTCGTAGCCGTGGTTCATCCGCATCCACGTCATCGGCTTGGCCCCCGAGTGCTGCGGGAGCCCCCACTGGTCGAGCCAGCCCATCATCATCCCGCGCTGGTTGGCCTGGGTGTTGATGATGTCGAAGGCGAGGGTGCGGACCGCCGCGTCGTCCGTCCGGTCACGGACGGCGAACGACAGGTCGACGGCCTGCTGGTGGTGGGTCGCCATGTCGCGGGCGAAGCCGGCCTCGGGGGAGTCGTCCGCCGGGGCCGTGAGCGAGGACGAGCCGGAGGCCGAGGTCCCGCTCGCCACGAGCGCGGGTATCCCGAGCGCGAGGGCGAGCGAGGCGGCCAGCGCCGCCGGCCACCAGAGCCGCCGGCGGCCGGGGGCGGGACCGGTGGCCGCGCTGTCGTCGAAGGCGTCGTCGTGGCCGTCGTCCCGGCCGTCGTCGTGTGCCCCGGGTGCCGCCGCCTCGGCGGTCACATCGCCCCCATGCTGCAGGACGCGCCCGGCTCCTGGGTCTGCTTGCCCTGCACGTACTTGGTGAAGAACTCGCCCACCCGGGGGTCGTTGGCGCTGTCCACGACCAGCTGGGTGCTCCAGGCGCTCAGGGTGATGGTGCCCTTCTCGTCCGGGTAGGGGCTCATCAGCGAGTACGGGGTGGCCTTCACCTTGTCGGAGAGGGACTTGATGTCGTCCGGCGTGGCCTTGCCGTTGTACGTCACCCAGACCGCGCCGTGCTCCAGCGAGTGGACGGCGCGCTCGTTCTCGACCGGCTGGTCGTAGACGTGGCCCATGCAGTCCAGCCAGATCGCGTTGTGGTCACCGCCGACCGGCGGGGTCTGCGGGTAGGTGACCTTCTCCTTGACGTGGTTGCGGCTCAGCTCACCGAAGGTCTGGACACCGTCGATCGGCGCTGCGGCGGCGGCCTCCTTGGCCTTCTTGTCCTGGTTGGCGTCGACCACGATCCAGGTGCCGGTGGCGATCGCGGCGATCACCAGGGTGCCGGCGACCACCGAGGCGATGATCTTGTTCCGGCGGTCGCGGCGCTGCTCGACGGCGCGCAGCTCGGCTATCCGGGCGCGACGGTCGAGACCGGCCTGCTTGCCGGTCGGCTTGTTGGACTGCTTCGAGGCGGAACCCATGAGGTGTCCTTGTCCCCGCCGCGCGCTTGGGGCGCGGCGGTCTGATGAGAGGGCGGAGGGGCGGATCCGTCGGCCACGCCCCCTTCGCCGTCCGTTCGGACGGGCAGGCGGGAGGGCCGGCGGTGGGTTCCGCTCAGGACCGGTGAACTTGGAGCTCGTGCAGGTCGGGTGCCGGGCGCGGACCGTCCAGGAGCCCGCTGGGCACCACCCGGGGCTGGGCCTCGGGAAGCTCCGGGCGGGGCGCCAGGGAAGGCATCGGCTGCGGCGGCGGGTTGGGCAGCTGGGCGTCCTGGCCGCAGTACGGGTGACCGGAGCAGCCGTTGTTGCGGTGCGGCGGCTCGCCGTCGGCGGTGCACCACGTCCAGTGCCGCTGCTCGTCGGTGTGCAGCCGGTCGGAGAGGGTGGCGGCCGGGCCGGTACGCGGGGCCCCGGTGCGCGGGGCCGCGTGCTCCGTCCGGGGTGCCCGCCGTGCGCCGGTCGCCGGGGCGTCCGCGACGACCGGGCCGACGACGGTGCTCTCCGGAAGGACCGCGGCCTCGGTGGACCGCTCCGTCGAAACCGCCCGGGCCTGGCCCGCGCACGGGAGCGCCGTCAGCAGTCCGACCAGCAGGAGGAACCACAGGGCACCCACCGGGCGGCCTGCGACTACGGCCCTCCCCGGTCGGGGCGATCTGGGGGCCGACGCGGTCATGCGCACATTTAATCAGCCGAACGAGTGAAGCGATGCCCCTCCTCGACCCCCATTTTCGGCGCCCGAACGTACCGAATGCCCCGGAAACGACCTGCTCGGGGCAGTTCCGGCAAGCGCGGACGGAACGGAAACGAAACATGGGGCGAACCCGGTGATAGGGATCATCCGATCAGTGTGCGGTTGTCGCCGAAACCCGGACAGCGTCGTTGCACTCGGAGACAATGACGTCGAGTCCGGCCCCGCCGGGGGCGGCGCGACCACGCACCGACCAGGAGCCGCCAGATGAGCAAAGAGGGTGCACCCGCACAGCAGCACCGGCCGGACGACGGTTGGTGGGAAACGGTCTACGAAGGGCCGGCGGGCACTCTCCCCGACACCCCGGGCGCGGTCCCGGGGGAGGGAAGCGTCGACGACTGGTTCGAGACGGCGGCGGGGCTGATCGGGCCGCAGCGCACGGGTGGGCCGGCCGCCGGGGCGGAGCCGGCGGTGCGGCCGGAGCCCGTGCCCGAGTCTGGGCCCGGACCCGAGCCCGAGGCGGCGGAGCGGGACAGTATCGACGACTGGTTCGACACCGCGGTCGGGGTGATCGGCCAGCAGCGCGGGCCGGAGGAGACGCACAAGTTCCAGGCCCCGGCCTGGGCGGCCACCCCCGGGCCGGCGGCCGTCGCGGAGCCGGAGCCGGAGCCGGAGGTCGCCGCGGAGGCGGTCGTGGTGGCGGTCGTGGTGGCGGTGGCCGAGCCGGAACCGGCGGGACCGGTGCCCGAGCCGGCGCCCGTCCTTCGGAAGAGCCCGGAGCCCGCCGCGGTGAGTGACCCGGAGCCGCCGGCCGTACCGGAGGCGGGAGCGGAGCCGGAGCCCGTGTCCGTATCCGAGCCCGAGCCCGCCGCGGAGGTACCGGACCCCGCGCCCGCGCCCGCGCCGGCCGTGGTCGTGGCCCGTCCCGCCACCCGCCCGGTGCCGGCCGGCGCCGGGCCCGCCGTCCCCCATGTCGGCGAGCGCCCGCCCACGTACGGGCCCGAGCCGACCGCCGTCCCGGAGGCGGATCCGGGCACGCTCGGCGCCGTCGTGCCGGACACCGTCCTGGAGGGGGCCCAGTACGGCGCCGCCACCCTGCGCGCCGTCTCGGTCCGGGGCGACTCCGCCCGCTACCGCGGCGAGCCCCGCCGGGACGCGCTGCTGGTCACCCGGTTCGGCGAGGGCACGGACGGCCTGCTGCTCGCCGTACTCGGCGGGTTCGACCGCAGCGGCGCGGGTGCCTCCGACACGTCGGACGATGTCGACGTCGCCGCCGAGGCGGTCGCGACCGCCGCCGCCGAGGCCTGCCGCCAGCTCGCCGCCGCGGTCGGCCGCAGCCGGGCCGGTCTCGCCGCCGACCTGCGCGACGGCGCCCGCGACCGTCTCCGCTACGGCCTCCAGCGGCTCGCCACGGCCGCCGCCGCCCCGCTGCGCGCCCTCACCCCCCGGGGCGCGGGCGACGACCCGGCCCCGCAGGCTTCGCTGCACTGCCTGCTGCTCTCGCTCGACCCGGCGGCCTCCTACCGGGCGGCCTTCGGGGTCGGCCCGGGCGGGCTCTACCTGTTGCGCTCCGGCCACTGGATCGACGCCTACGCGGCCCGGCTGCTGCACCACCCGGACGGGCAGCCGCCGGTGCTGCCGGAGAGCCCGGTGCCGGATCCGCGACCGTTCCGGTTCCGGATGGTCCCGGCGACCCCGGGCGACATCCTGCTGCTCTGCACCCCGGGCCTGGCCCGGCCGGTCTCCGACGAGCCGGCCGTCGCGCACTTCCTGGCGGCGCACTGGGCGCACCTCCACCCGCCGGGCACCGTCGACTTCCTGCGCCAGGTGCAGGTGCGTGCCAGGGGCTATGCCGACGACCGCACGGCGGCCGCGATCTGGACGGAGTGACGGGGCCGGGCCCCGCCGGTGTCAGGCGGGTGCCAGCAGGGTTCGGAAGGCCGACTCCGCCAGGTGCAGCGCCCGGGTGCGGTGCGCGCCGGGCAGGCCGAGCGCGAGCGGCACGGCGAGACCGTCGAGCAGGGCGCGGATCTGGGCGGCGCGCTCGGTGGCAGCGGATCCGTCCGCCCCACCGACCCCGGCCGGTCCGGCGGTGAAGGAACCACGGGCGGTCCCCTCGTCGAGCAGGGCGACGAGGTCGGCGTCCCAGGGGGCCTCGATCTCCAGCTGCCCCTGGCGGAGCTCCTCGCTGGCGGGGGAGCGCCCCCACACCTCGACCCAGAGGATCCAGCGCGGGTCGCCGGGCCCCTCGGGCAGGTACAGCCGGATGTACTCGCCCAGCCGCTCCCAGACGTCCCGTCCGCCGTCGGCCAGGGCGGTGCGGCGGCGGGCGCCGAGCTGCTCCTCGCTCCAGCGCAGTGTCTCCAGCAGCAGCTGGTCCTTGCTGCCGAAGTAGTAGAGCAGGTGCCCGGCGCTCATCTGGAGCTGTTTGCCGAGACCGGCCATGGTCAGTTTGGCGAGCCCGTGCTCGGCGATGGCGGTCCGCGCGGTGGCGAAGACCTCCTCGCGGGGGCGCGCCGGCCGGCGCGGGCGGGCGTCCGCCATGTGCTGCTCTCCTCTGTGCCGCCGCGGCCGCGCCGCGCCGGCCCCACGATACTGGCCGTGCCCGAAGGGCCACGGAGCGGGAGGCCGACCGGTTCGGCACCACGCTCCTGCGGGTACGTACCGACTACCGGGCGGTGCGCACCGCGGCGGCGCATCGCACGGGTACCGACGACCCCGAACCCGAGGGGGTGGCCCCCATGGCCACGCTGATCGCCCTGTTCGCGGCCCTGGCCGTCTGTGTGACCGGGCTGGCGGTCCATCTGCACCGCCGCCACGACGGCCCCACCGAGAACCTCGACGGTGTCCTCGCCGAGCGGCGGCGGCTCGCCCAGCTGCGGGCCCTGCGCTCCTCCTACAGCTCGATCGCCATGCACAGCACCCACGGCCTGACCACCGACGACCTCGGCCGTCATCACCGGTGACCCGGAAGCCGTCCCGGGCGCGCGCCGTGCTCCGCGCGCCCGGGACGGGCGCTACCGGAAGGCCGGCAGGTTGCGCGCGACCCAGTCGCCGAAGGGGCGCGCCGGGCGGCGCAGGACGGTCGCCACGTCGGGGCTGATCTCCTGCTCCGCCGGAACGGGGACGCCGAGGACGTCCAGGGTGCCGCCGATGACCTCCTCGGGCATGAACCGCGCCAGGTGGGTGTGGGCCTGCTCGCGGGAGAGTTCCACGAAGGTCACCTCCTCGCCCAGCGCCTCGGCGATCACCGCGGCCTGGCGGCGCGGGCTGACGGCCTCGGGACCGGTCAGTTCGTACGTGCGGCCCGCGTGGCCGCCCTCGCGCAGGACGGCGGCGGCGACCTCGGCGATGTCCGCCGGGTCGATGACGGGCAGTGCCACCTCGGCGAACGGGGCGAAGACCGTGCGCTCGGTGCGGACCGACTCGGCCCAGGCGAAGGCGTTGGAGGCGAAACCGCCCGGGCGCAGGACGGTGAAGTCCAGGCCGGACTCGCGCACGGCGGCCTCGAACTCACGCAGGCGGGCATGCGAAGCGGCCTGGGGGCGGGTGGAGTTGATCTGGGAGGAGAGCAGCACGACCCGCTCGACCCCGGCGGCCCCGGCCACGTCCAGCAGGGCCTTCGGGCTCTCGCCGTGGCCGTTGAGTTCGCCGCCCAGCAGGATGAAAAAGGCGTCGGCGCCGTCCAGGACCGGCCGCATGCCCGCGGCGTCCCCGACGTCGGCCCGGGCATGCCGGGCACCCGCCGGAAGGCCGGCGGGCCGCGGCTGCCGCGAGACGGCCACGACCTCCTCGCCCGCCCCGGCCAGCAGCGGCACCAGCGTCCGCCCGATGTTCCCGGTCGCACCCGTCACGACGATCATCTGGATCCCCCAAGTAAGTTAGTTGGCTGACTTGGTTGGACCCTAGCACGGCCGTCCCGGGCGCTGTCTATAGTTGGTCAGGTGACTGACTCAGTGAAGCCCCGGGGGCGGGCGAGCGACAAGCGCCGACGGCTCACGGCCGCGGCGGCCCAGGTCCTGCACCAGCAGGGGGTCGAACGGACCACCCTCGCCGACATCGCGCGGGTGGCCGACGTGCCCGTCGGAAACGTCTACTACTACTTCAAGACCAAGGACGAACTGGTCCGCGCCGCGCTGTCCGAGCACAGCGCTCATCTGGACGAACTCACCGGCGGCCTGGACGAGTTGCCCGACCCGCGGGACCGTCTCAAGGCCCTGGTCGAAGCCTGGGTGGGCCGGCGCGAGACCGCCGTCCGCTACGGCTGCCCCACCGGCACGCTGGCCGTCGAGGTCGACAAGCGCGCGGACGGGATCCTGGACGCGGAGGCCGGCGCGGTGATCCGGCGGCTGCTCGACTGGGCCGGACACCAGTTCCGCGCCCTCGGCCTGCCCGACCCGGACGGCCTCGCCGTCACCCTCGTCGCCGGCTACCAGGGTATGTCGCTGCTGGCCAACGCCCTGCGCGAGCCGGAGATCATGACCCGTGAAGGTGCCCGCCTGCTCGGGTGGCTCGACGCGCTGGAGGCTCCCGGAAACCCCCGCGGGCCCGGCGAGTGACCACTCGCCGGGCCCGCGGCCGCTCGCTCGCCCGTCCCGGAACTAGCCCGCCTTGGGCTGCTGCTGGGTGATGCAGTGGATGCCGCCGCCGTTGGCGAAGATCTCGCGGGCGTCGACGAGTTCGATGGTCCGGCCGGGGTAGGCGCGGCCGAGGATCTCGGCGGCCTCCTGGTCGCGCGGGTCGTCGAAGGCGCAGAGCACCACGGCGCCGTTGGCCACGTAGTGGTTGATGTACGAGTAGTCGACCGGCTCGCCGTCCTCGTCCGTCAGGACGGTGGGCGCGGGCAGTTCGATGACCTCCAGGGCGCGGCCCCGGGCGTCGGTGGACGCGCGCAGGATCGCCACCAGCTCCTGGCACACCTCGTGGTCGGGGTGGGCCGGGTCCGGCTGGACGTGGGCGACCACGACGCCGGGGCGGACGAAGGAGGCGACGATGTCGATGTGGCCGCGGGTGCCGAACTCGTCGTAGTCGCGGGTGAGTCCGCGCGGCAGCCAGACCGCCTTGGTGGTGCCGAGGTGGGCGTGCAGCTCGGCCTCGACCTCCTCGCGGGTCCAGTCGGCGTTGCGTCCCTCGCCGAGCTGCACGGTGTCGGTGACGAGCACGGTGCCCTCGCCGTCGACGTGGATGCCGCCGCCCTCGTTGATCAGCCGGGAGGCGAAGCGCTGAACACCCGTCAGTTCGCTGATGTGCTCGGCGATGTGCTGGTCGTTGTCCCAGCGGGCCCAGGACTGCGCGCCCCAGCCGTTGAAGATCCAGTCGGCGGCGGCCAGCGAGCCCTCGCCGTCGATCAGGAAGGACGGGCCGATGTCGCGCATCCAGGCGTCGTCCAGCGGGCGCTCGACGATCTCGACCTCGGGGGCGACGTACTTGCGCGCCTCCTCGGTCTCGCCGGTGTTGACCACCAGTGTCACCGGCTCGTACCGGACGACGGTGTTGGCCAC
The DNA here is from genome assembly GCF_044768625.1 of Kitasatospora sp. NPDC091207. Taxonomy (NCBI): domain Bacteria; kingdom Bacillati; phylum Actinomycetota; class Actinomycetes; order Kitasatosporales; family Streptomycetaceae; genus Kitasatospora; species Kitasatospora sp. NPDC091207. Next base: position 218,075 of record NZ_JBIVVS010000002.1, on the reverse strand, counting down.
CGCGGCCCAGGCCTCGCGCCCGGAGTGCAGGTTCTCCGGGGTGTCGAAGGTCGGGTTGGCGGTGGGGAAGGCCATCCAGGTGCGGTCGTGCGGGTGCCACTCGGCGGGCATCCGGTAACCGAGCGAGGCGGGGGTGGGGGTCATCTTCGCGTCCTAGGAAAGAAAGTGATGGTGGGTCAGAGGAAGTAGAGGCGGCTGAGCGAGACGCTGTCGGCGGGCTCGGAGCGCAGCGGCGAGCCGTCCAGCGAGACCAGGCCGGTCTCGCTGACCTGGACGTCGCCGATCCGGGCGTTGCGGACCATGTCGCGCGGGCCGATGCCGCGGGTGTTCCGGACGCCGACCCGGCGGCGTCGGGTCGGCATGCCGTCGGCCGCCCGGTCCAGGTAGGCGCCGTCGGCCGCGGCCTGGGCGACGAAGGCGACGGAGAGGTCGGCGGCGGTGGCGCCGTGGGCGCCGAACTGGGGGCCCAGGACGAGGGGTTCGCACCGGTCGGTGGAGGCGTTGGGGTCGCCGACCACGCCGTAGGCGGGGAACCCGGCCTTCAGGACCAGTTGGGGCTTGGCGCCGAAGTGGTCGGGGCGCCACAGGACGATGTCGGCGAGCTTGCCGATCTCGATCGAGCCGACCTCGTGGGCGAGGCCGTGGGCGATGGCGGGGTTGATGGTGAGCTTGGCGATGTAGCGCAGCACGCGCTCGTTGTCGTCGCCGCCCTCGGCGGTGCCGTAGGAGCCGGTGCCGTCGAGGGGGCCGAGCTCGGCCTTCATCTTGCCGGCCATGGCGAAGGTGCGACGCACCGTCTCGCCGGCCCGGCCCATGCCCTGGGCGTCGGAGGAGGTGATGCCGATGACGCCGAGGTCGTGCAGGACGTCCTCGGCGCCCATGGTGCCGGCGCGGATGCGGTCGCGGGCCATGGCGGCGTCGCCGGGGAGGTCGACCTTGAGGTCGTGGGCGGAGACGATCATGCCGAAGTGCTCGCCGAGGGCGTCGCGGCCGAACGGCAGGGTGGGGTTGGTGGAGGAGCCGATGACGTTCTCGACGCCGGCCATCTTGAGCACGTTGGGGACGTGGCCGCCGCCGCAGCCCTCGATGTGGAAGGCGTGGATGGTTCGGCCGTCGAGCACCTTGAGGGTGTCCTCGACGGAGAGGCACTCGTTGAGGCCGTCGGTGTGCAGGGCGACCTGGACGTCGTACTCCTCGGCGACCCGCAGGGCGGTGTCCAGGGCGCGGGTGTGGGCGCCCATGTCCTCGTGGACCTTGAAGCCGGAGGCGCCGCCCTCGGCGAGGGCCTCGACCAGGGGGGCCGGGTCGGAGGAGGAGCCGCGGCCGAGGAAGCCGATGTTGACCGGCCAGGCGTCGAAGGCGTTGAAGGCGTGCCGCAGCGCCCAGGGGGAGTTCACGCCCACCCCCCAGACCGGGCCGAACTCCTGGCCGATGATCGTGGTGACGCCGGAGGCGAGCGAGGCCTCCATGATCCGCGGCGAGAGCAGGTGGACGTGGGTGTCGACGGCGCCGGCGGTGGCGATCATGCCCTCGCCCGAGACGATCGTCGTCCCGGTGCCGACGACGACGTCCACGCCGTCCAGGGTGTCGGGGTTGCCGGCCCGCCCGATGGCGGCGATCCGGCCGTCGATCAGGCCGATCGAGGTCTTCCGGATGCCCTGCACCGCGTCGATCACCAGGACGTTGCTGATCACGACGTCGCAGGTGTCGCGGACGGCGGCGGCCTTGAGGTGCAGGCCGTCGCGGGCCGTCTTGCCGAAGCCGGCCAGGAACTCCTCGCCGGGCGTCTGGGAGTCGGACTCGACCCGGACGATCAGACCGGAGTCGCCGAGGCGGATCCGGTCCCCGGCCCGCGGGCCGTGCACCGCGATGTAGTCGTGCGGGGTGATGGCGCTCACGATTCCACCTCGGCGTCGTCGAAGCTGGTCAGGTAGCCGGTGGCGCGGGCCTTGGCCAGGGCGGCCTCCTTGGCGCCGGGAGCGTCCAGCGGGCCGTCCACCAGCCCGGCGAAGCCGATCGCGACCCGCGCGCCGCCGATCGGCGCCAGGCCGACCTCGACGGTGGCGCCCGGGTCGAAGCGCACCGAGGAGCCGGCCGGCACCGCGAGGTGGGTGCCGTAGGCGGCGGCGCGGTCGAAGGCCAGCCGCGGGTTGGCCTCGAAGAAGTGGAAGTGCGAGGTGACCGAGATCGGCACCCCGGAGGTGTTGTGGACGGGCAGCAGCACCGTCTCCTCGACGGGGTCGTAGCCCGCGCCCGTGCCGGGCAGCGCGCCGCCGGGGGCGTCGTCGCCGAGCGAGCCGGCGCCCTTGAACGGGTCGTTCACCACGGCCAGCCGGGTGCCGTCGTCGAACACCGCCTCGACCTGGACCACGGTCACCACGTCCGGGACGCCGGGGAGCACATCGGCGGCGGTGAGCACGCTGCGTCCGGCCTCGATGGCCTCGGCGAGGCGCCGGCCGTCGCGGGCGGCCTCGCAGACGGCGTCGGCGATCAGGGCGTGCGCCTCGGGAATGTTGAGGCGTACCCCTCGGGCGCGCCGGGCGCGGGCCAGCTCGGCTGCTGTGAAGATCAGCAGCCGGTCCCGCTCGGTGGGAGTCAGTCGCACGGTTCCTCGCTCGCGGTCGCCGGGGAGTGCCGGTGGGTGCCGGGGGTGGAGTTAGAACGGCGTTCAAACATCCCGGGCCATTGAACCCGGACCCGGCCGCTCTGTCCAGCCTTGCCCGAAAACGCCTCGTACGCATCGCAAACCTGTCCGGCACGGGCGGTTGGATCACGAGGACCGCGCCGTGCCCCTTTCACCCCAGGTGATCGGACGCACACTGTTCCAAACGCCGAAAGCTGGGCATGAGGATGGTGGTCAGAACGAGGCGGCCACCCGACCGGCGGGGGATCCGGGAGCGGGTGCCCGGATTGAGGGCGGGGGCAAGTGGTGATGGACGGTCAGTCGCGATTCCCGCGGCAGCGGACGGGCTCGGGGGACGCCTTCCGGTCCAGGCCTCAGGGCGGCGCACCGGGCGCGTCCGGGGTCACCGGCACGGCGGGCCAGGCGCTGCCGCGCACCCCGGCACCGGGGTGCGCGCTGAACCGCCGGCTGCATCTGGCGGTCGAGGCGGCCGATCTGGTCGCGGTCGCCGCGGTCCGCCGGCGGCTGCGCTCCGCACTCGGCCACTGGGGGGTGCCCGAGCTGGCCGACACCGCGGAGCTGCTCTCCTCCGAGCTGGTCACCAACGCGCTGCTGCACACCGGGCAGGGCGCGGTCTTCGACGCGGTGCTCACCGCGGACCTCCGGCTGCGGATCGAGGTCCACGACGGCGTCACCCGGCTGCCCGGCCGCCGTCGCGATCCGGACGCCGAGTACGCCACCTCGGGGCGCGGGCTGATGCTGGTCGAGGCGCTGGCGGACTCCTGGGGGGTTCAGCTGCGCGGGGACGGCAAGGTCACCTGGTTCGAGTTGGTCACCGCCTGACCTCCGGAGCCGTCCCCTCCCCTCCTTTCCGCTCCGCCCTTGGCCGCCGCTGCCCCTCGCCACTCCCCGCGCCCCGCCCGTCGTGGTGCCGTCCGCACTGCCGCCGGCGCCGGCCGGTGGCCCCGACCCATCCGTTCGGAGCAGTCTCCGGACCCCGGCCGCGCCGGGCGTCCGAACGGGGAGAACCAGGTCGTTCGCCGCCGAACGACACCCCCCGGCGAAGGCCGAGCCGAAGATTCCCGGCCCGGTGCCATTGCCGCTCGGCCGAACATTGGCCAGGATGGTGGGAATGTGTGTCCACGTGCGGCAAACAGCGGGGAGACCTCACCTCGACTGGCCGCCGCCCGGCGGCACGGTCCGATCGAGCACCACCCACTCACACCGCCATGAGGCCAGCCCGGACAGTCGGCGCGGCTCGTCACGGCGGCGGCAGGAGCAGCATGCCCACTGAGCCCGAGTCACCGGGGCCGGCGCTTCCTCCCGGCCAGTCCACGGCCGGGTCGGGGCGGGCGAGACCACCCGCCCAGGCGGTGCGCAGGCACGCGTTGCGAACGGCGCCCGGGCTGGCCGCGGGCCGGCTGGCGCCGATGCTCTCGGGTGGCCTGCCCGTCGCCTCGGGGGACTCCACGCCGGACTGGCTGGAGCCCGCGATGGCCGCCAACGGCATCGGCTCCTTCGACTGGGACATCCGCCGCGACGTCCTGGAGGGTGACCAGCGGGCCTGCGCGATCATGGGCCTGGACTCGGCCGCGCGGGACCGTTTCGACCGCACCTCCGCCTCCTTCCTGTCCCTGCTGCACCCCGAGGACGCGCCCGTGGTGCGCCGCCGGGTCGAGCGCGCGGTCGCCGAGCTCGGCCAGTGCGGCGCCTACTACCGCACCGTCGGGCCGAGCGGGTCGATGCGCGCCGTGCGGTTCCGCGGCCGGGTCCTCGCCGACGCCTTCGGCCGGGCCTCGCGGATGGTCGGCTTCATCTGGGACGCCACCGTCGAACTGCGCAAGCGCGACCGCGCCGACCGGATGGCCCTGCTGCGGGAGGACCGCTCGCGGTTCATCAAGGAGGCCGCCCGCGCGCTCTCCGAGGCCGTCACCGTCCGCGACGTGGCCCGCGTCTTCACCGAGCTCCCGCTGCCCGGGCTGCCGCCGGACGGCCTGGTCCTGGCCTCCTTCGAGTCCGGCCGGGTGCAGATCCTCGGCGCCTCCGGCTACCGGCCGGAGGAGCTGTCCTTCTGGGACCGCTCGGTGCTGCCGGCCGACCACCCGGCGGCCGAGGCGCTGCGCACCCGGGCACCGGTCTTCATCGCCAGCCGCGAGGAGTTCCTGGAGCGCTACGCGAAGGTGTGGACGCCGACCAGCCGGACCGGCCGCAGTTCCTGGGCGTTCCTGCCGCTGGTCGCCAGCGGCCGGCCGATCGGGGTCTGCCTGGTCAGCTTCGACGACGACCGCCAGCTGGACGCCGACGAGCGCACCCTGCTCTCGACCCTCGGCGGCCTGGTCGCCCAGTCGCTGGCCCGGGCCCGGCTGCACGACGCCGAGCACGAGCTGGCGGCCGGCCTGCAGCGGGTGATGCTGCCGCGCAACGTGCCGTCGGTGCCCGGTGTGACCACCGCCGTCCGGTACCTGGCGGCCGGCTCCGGCCTGCAGATCGGCGGCGACTGGTACGACGTCGTCCCGCTGCCCGGCGGACACGTCGGGCTGGTGATCGGCGACGTCCAGGGACACGACGTGCACGCCGCCGGGATCATGGGCCAGCTGCGGATCGCGCTGCGCGCGTACGCGGCCGAGGGCCACCCGCCGGCCGCCGTGATGGCCCGGGCCTCCCGCTTCCTCGCGGACCTGGACACCGACCACTTCGCCACCTGTACCTACGCCGAGGTGAACGTCGACTACGGCGTCGTCTACGCCGTCCGGGCCGGCCACCTCGACCCGCTGGTCCGCCGGGCCGACGGCACCGCCACCGTGGTCCAGGTCGCCGGCGGGCTGCCGCTGGGCATCGCGCCGGACGAGGAGTACCGGGTCACCCGGTTCAGCCTGGACCCGGGGGAGACGGTGCTGCTCTGCACCGACGGCCTGGTCGAGGCACGCGGGATGGACCTCGACGACGGCATCGCCCGGCTGGCCGAGGTGCTCGCCGGTCCGCTGGCCCGCCGTGACGAGGGCCCGGTCGACCCGCTGGAGGAGCTGGCCGACCGGATCTCCTCCCAGGTCGCCGACTCCAGCGAGCGCGAGGACGACATAGCGCTCCTGCTGCTGCGCTGGGACGGCCCGGAGGGCGGCCTGGCCGCCCAGCAGCTGCGCCGCCGGATCGGGCAGGCGGACCTCGCCCGGATCTCCGAGGTGCGGGCCGAGCTGCGCGACGCGCTGCGCCGCTGGGGCGTGGCGGAGCTGGTGGACACCGCCGAACTGCTCGCCTCCGAGCTGGTCACCAACGCGATCCGGCACACCGACCGGGACGCCATGTTCACCGCCCGGCTCTACCGCGAGTCGGCGGCGGACGGGGGCCGGGCCCGGCTGCGGGTCGAGGTGGAGGACGAGTCCGACCTCTGGCCGACCCGCCGGACGCCGGGGGAGCAGGCCTCCTCCGGGCGCGGGCTGATGCTGGTCGAGGCCCTGGCGGACGCCTGGGGCGTGGAGCCGCGCGGCTCGGGCAAGCGGATGTGGTTCGAGCTCACCGCCACGCCGGCGGCCTGACCGGGCCGGTCCCGGTGGGTCCGACCGGCTCCGGTCGGACCCACCGGGCGGAGCCGCTCGGCCCGCTCGGGCCGGGCCCCGGCCCCGGCGCCTCAGCCGAACTGCTGCTCCAGGTCCTTCAGCTTGCGCTCCAGCGAATCCAGCCGGGGCAGCGCGACGGTGTCCTCCTCCAGGGTGAGGTCGATGGTGCGTCGTTCCGGACGGGCCGGCAGGCCGGGCTGCGCCGCCGGGCCCTCGGCGGCCGACGCGGGCGGCTCGACGGCGGGCCGGTCCGCCGAGGGCCCGCCGGTTATGGCGGACTCCTGGCCGGACTCCAGCTGCCGGGCCGTGCCACGGGTGCGCCAGGCACTGTTGGAGCGGTTGATGGCCCGGATCTCGGCCCGCTCGCGGCGCCCGGCCAGCCGGCGGCGCTCCTTCTCCACGACCTTCTCCCGCTTGTCCTCGCGGACCTCGTCCACCGCCTCGTCCAGGCTGCGGACGCCCTCCAGCAGCATCAGCGACCAGGCCGCGTAGGTCTCGCGCGGAGCGCGCATCCAGCGGACGATCCGGATCTGCGGCAGCGGGCGCGGGACGAGGCCCTGCTCGCGCAGCGCGGCCCGGCGGGTCTGCTTGAGCGCCCGGTCGAACAGCACGGCGGCCGAGAGCGACATCCCCGCGAAGAACTGCGGGGCACCGGCGTGGCCGAAACCGCGCGGGGCGTGCACCCAGTTGAACCAGGCGGACGCGCCGGCGAACAGCCAGACCAGCAGGCGCGAGCCGAACGCGGCGTCACCGTGGCTGGCCTCGCGGACGGCGAGCACGGAGCAGAACATCGCCGCCCCGTCCAGGCCGAACGGGACGAGGTACTCCCAGCCGCCGGAGAGGTTGAGGTTCTGCACCCCGAAACCGACCAGGCCGTGGAAGGAGAGCGCGGCCGCGACGGCGGCGCAGCAGAACAGCAGCGTGTACGAGGCCCCGCCGTACAGGGATTCCTTGCGGCGGCGGCGTTCCTCGGAACGCTCCCAGGAATCCGAGCCGCCCGGGCCGGCGGCGGATCCCCGATTTCGGGCCAGGGCCACCAGCAGGGCGGTGACCAGCAGCGCCGCCACGCCGGTGACGGCCCAACCGAGCGGTATGTCGGACAATTTCATCGCCTGGACCAGCCTCGCTTTCCTGCGTCGTGATGGCGGGGACCATCATGGCGGATGCTCGGCCCGAGAATGGCTGATTCGCCGTCAATGCGCTGAGGAGAGGGATTTCTGACGTGGGAGAAGTCGCATTGTCGTATTAATAAAGGGGCGCTGTTGCCCGGAATTCCGGGCTTTCCCGGCGCGGTCCGGAGGCCGGTGCCGTCAACCCCGCGTGACGCGGGGGCAGCCGCCGCACATCTCCTCGGGCTGCACGGTGTAGACGAGGCAGCAACTGGCCCGGGCACGGTCGGTGCCCGAAGCACTGCCGGTCGCGAAGCCCGCGCCGGGGGTGAAGCAGGGTGCGGACGCGCCGGGCGTGCACGCCCGGGGCGCTGGGGCGCTCGATGCGTACGGTGCGCTCGATGCGGACGGTGTCGAGGGTGTGGACGGCCCGTGCGGTGCGGCCGGGGCCGGTGCGAGCAGGTCGGAGAGTTCGGCCCGGGCCCGTTCCTCCTCGCCGAGCAGCCCGCCGACGTACCAGAGCCCCTCCACCACCGCGTCGGTCGCCATCGCCCAGAGCATCCGCGGGCTGCGGCGCACCGCGGGGCGGAAGGCGGTCAGCACCGGTGCCAGGAAGCCGGCCAGGGCCGCGCGCAGTTCGGCGGCCAGTGCCGCCTCGTCGGCCACCGTGCGGGCGTCGGGCCACCCGGCGGCCGGGTCGTCGGGCAGGCAGACGAAAGCCCCCGGGCGGGCGGTGAGTTCACCGGTGGCGCGGCGGATCGAGACGTCCGCGGGGGCGAGCAGGGGGACCCGGCGCTCCAGGAACCAGGGCAGGGTGAAGAGCAGCGCGGCCGGCCAGGTGAAGCGGTGCAGGCCGAAGCCGGCCGCGACGTCGGGGCGCAGCGGCCGGCCGTACCGGGTCAGCCCCTGCCGGGCGTCGTGGGCGATCAGTTCGCCCAGCGCGTCCGGGCCGGTCAGGAGGTCGGCGCCGGAGATCCAGCCGTCGCCGGCGCGGGGTGCCGCGCTGTGCACCCGCAGCGCGGGGAAGAGCAGGCCGAGTCTGCGGTAGCTGGCGGTGCAGGGTGCCGCCGGGGGTGCGGCCGGCGTGGGGGTGACGGCGTGCGCGGGGGTGGTGCGGGGGGCGTGCGGCGCGGGGCCGGGCCGGGTGCTGCTCGCGGTCATGGGGCGGGCCCTATCGGGTCGACCGGAACCCGTGCCGGACCGTCCGGCCCGTGCCCGGCCGGTTCGACGGTGGCCGGGCCCCGGCCGGCCGGGGCCTGGCGGAGCCCGGGAACGGCAAGGCGAACCTGGCCGGAGTACTGCTCACCCCGGCCAGGTTAGGCTCACCTTAGCTGATAGTTCCCCGAGGTTCGCGTTCGATGCGTCCGTCCGGGGGAGCGCCCGGCGCGCGCACCGCGCTCAGCTGGCGCGCGAGCCAGACCGGCACGCCCCCGAGCGCCTGGACCAGCCTGGCCGCCTCGGCCCGCAGCCGGACCGCCTCGTCCGGTCCGGAGACCTCGGCCAACGCCGCCAGCGCGGGCGCCACCCCGACCGTGAAGCCGAGCTGCTCGCGCAGCCGCAGCGAGGCGTCGAAGCCCTCCCGCGCCCGGTCCTGGTCCCCGGCGGCCTGGGCCAGCGCGGCCAGGTGCCGCCAGGTGTAGGAGCGCAGCAGTTCGTCCCCGCGTTCGGCGGCTCCCTCGTGCGCCCGGCGGTAGGCGATCCAGGCCGCCGTCCGGTCGCGCAGCAGGTTCTCGGCGACCAGCCCCCGGCGGAAGTCCAGCAGCGGCCGCCCGGGGGCGTCCGGCGGCAGCAGCGCGGAGGTGCGTCCGAGCGCCGCCTGTGCTTCGTCCAGCCGGTCGCGTGCGCCGAGCACGCTGGAGACGTACGCCAGGAACCCGCGGGCGCAGGAGGCGCCCGCGCGCTGTTCGGTGCTGGTCACCAGCGCCTCGGCGAGGCGCAGTGCCTGCTCCGCCTGGGTCCAGTTGGCGGCGGTGAACAGGCATTGCTCGATGAGGAGTTCGGCCCGCCCGAGCGCGGCCTCGGGGTCACGCTCGGCGGCCGGGCGTAACAGCTCCGCGGCCTCCTGCCAGCAGGCCCGGGACCGCAGCCGCCATACGGTGTCCCCCGGCTCTCCGGGCGCCGCCCGCCCCCGCGCGTCCCGCTCGTCCCGCCCGTCCCGGCCACTCGGGCCCCATCCGTGCTCCGACAACGCCACCTCCTTGTGCGCGCCATCCAGCAGGACGCCGGCCTCTACCCCCAAGGCCCGCGTTGTGGCGGCAATTCAACACGGGGGTGAGCTTGTGCACCAGATCACGAGCGCAGGTTGTTGCGCGCGGACCCGGTCCCGTGTCGGTCGCTCCCGGGGCGGACGGGGCGGACGGGGCGGCCGGGGTCGTCGGGGCGGGGCGGCGCCGGGTCGGGCGGGGCCGGCGCGGGGTCGGGCGGGGCGGCGCGGGGCGGCTCAGGGGGATCAGGGAGAACGGGGCGGGGCAGGGCGGGTCAGGACGTCCAGCCGGTCTCCATCAGGGCCTCGGCGGCGCCGTTCGCGGGCTGGGGCACTCCGGCCAGGTCCAGACTGAACAGGGCGACCAGCAACTGCTCGCCGCGCACGGTGGCCTGGTGCGAGTAGCCGGCCAGGGTGAACATCGCGGCGGCCATCTCCTCGGCGTGCAGGGTCTGCAGCCAGAGGCACTCCACCGACTTCACGTCGGCCGGCTCGGTCCAGGTGTCCACCTGGGCGACCATCCGGCTGCCCAGCAGGGTGACCCCGTCCCGCTCCTGGGCCTCGGTCAGCTCCAGGTCGTCGAAGCCCAGCCACTCCAGGTAGCGGGCGGCGGTGAACACCGCGTCCTGCGAGGTGCGCACCGGGTGCGGGCGGAACGGCGCGCGCCGCCGCCAGGGCGTGGCCGAGGCGCCGGACCCGCCGGGCGGGGCGGGGACGGGCGTGTTCAACGGGTGGGCCGGGTGCGGGCGGGAGCTCGGCGGGCCGGCGGTGCCGAGCCGGCCGGTGGTCGCGCTGCCGCCGAGGCGGGTGGTGCGGTCCACCGGCAGCCGGACGGTGGCGCCGCAGTTGCAGGTGAACTCGGGCTGCGGCCACTGGTCGGAGCGGCCGCAGTGCGGGCAGCGCATGTTCAGCCAGGAGTCCTCCCAGGACCGGAACCGCACCTGTACCGGAACGCCGCCGCGCAGCAGCGGCACCTTGAGCGAGGCGCCGCACGGGCAGGGCAGCGACGGCGGCTCGTAGAGGTGCTCGCGCCGACAGGCGGGGCAGCGGATCGCCCGGGCGCCACCGCCCGCCACCGGCCCGTGCTGCGCGGGGTCGCGTCCGGTGAAGTCGTCGGGCAGTCCGGACATCGCGGGGCACCGTCCGTTCGAATCGAGGGGAAGGACGTGTCCCATGCTCCCCGAAACCCGGGGGCCGCGGCGCGGAATGGGGCAATCCTCAGGGACAGATCAGGGGTGTGCGGTCGATCCCTCGTCGGAGAGGAGGAGCCCGTGCCACCCCGCAGGGGGACCGGGTGCCCGTCCGGACCGGAGGATGATCACCCGGCCGCCCATCGGGCGAGGTCGGCAGGGGTGTCCAGGTCGTCGGGGACGGCGATGTCGGCGCACTCGACCAGCGTGATCCCGTCGGCGTGCGCCGCCAGCAGGGCGCGTGCGCCGGAGTCCCCGGTCGCGCCCGCCGCCGCCTCGGCGAAGTGCCGGGCGCCGATCAGGACCGGGTGCCCGCGCCGCCCCTCGTAGGCCGCCGCCGCCAGTTCGGCACCGGCCCGGTGGGCGGCCAGCAGCCGGCCCACCGCCGCCGCGGTGACCCCGGGGGTGTCCACCAGCATCACCAGGACGGCCGAGGCCTCGGGCGCCAGCGCGTCCAGGCCGGCACGCAGCGAGGAGCCCATCCCGCCGGCCCAGTCCGGATTGGCCACCAGCCGGCACTCCGGCAGGTGGGCGGTGGACCGCACCTGCTCGCCGGCCGCGCCCAGCACCACCGTCACCGACGCGCAGCCGCCGGCCCGGACCACCGCCACCGCGTGCTCCACCAGCGGCCGCCCCCGGTACCGGATCAGCGCCTTCGGCCGGCCGCCGAGCCGCCGCCCGCCCCCGGCGGCCAGCACCAGGGCGGCGACCGGCCGTTCACCACCCGTCCGGCCACTGGTCCCCGTGCTGTCGCGCATGGGCCCAGCCTGCCCGTCCGGGGGCCCGCGCGCAGCAGGAGGAAGCCACAGTTGTACGAATGCACAAGGAGAACCCGCAGGTCGGGGCAGCTCCCCGGTGGTTCGGCCGCTGGTTTCTCCGCCCGGCTGCCCCTGTACTGGGCCGATGAACACCGCACCGCGCCCGCTGCTGGACCGCTTCGGCAGGGTCCACACCGACCTGCGGGTCTCGCTCACCGACCGCTGCAACCTGCGCTGCACCTACTGCATGCCGGCCGAGGGCCTCGCCTGGCTCCCGAAGGCCGAGGTGCTGAGCGACGACGAGGTGGTCCGGCTGGCGCGGATCGCGGTCGGGCGGCTGGGCATCGGCACGATCCGGCTGACCGGGGGCGAACCGTTGCTGCGCCGCGGCCTGCCGGAGCTGATCGGGCGGATCACCGCCCTCGGCCCCGAGGTCTCGCTGACCACCAACGGCATCGGTCTGGCCCGCACCGCCGGGGCGCTGCACCAGGCCGGGCTGCACCGGGTGAACGTCAGCCTGGACACCCTGCGCCCCGAGCGGTACGCCGCGATCACCCGCCGGGACCGGATCGCCGACGTCCTCGCCGGCCTGGCCGCCGCGCAGGCCGCCGGCCTCGCGCCGGTGAAGGTCAACGCGGTGCCGGTGCGCGGTGTCAACGACGACGAGATCCTCGACCTGGTCGAGTTCGCCGCCGGGCACGGCTACCGGATGCGGTTCATCGAATCCATGCCGCTGGACGCGCAGGGCGCCTGGGACCGGGCGACGATGGTCACCGCCGACGAGATCCTGGCCGTCCTCGGCACCCGCTGGGACCTCGTCCCGGTCGGCCGGCACGGGAACGCGCCGGCCGAGGAGTGGCGGATCGCCGGCACCGACACCGTGGTCGGTGTGATCGCCTCCGTCACCCGCCCGTTCTGCGGCGGCTGCGACCGCGTCCGGCTCACCGCCGACGGCCAGTTGCGCAACTGCCTGTTCGCCACCGAGGAGTCCGACCTGCGCGCGCTGCTGCGCGGCGGCGCCGACGACGACCGGATCGAGGCGGCCTGGCGGGCCACCATCGCCCGCAAGGGCCCGGGCCACGCGATCAATTCGGCCGGCTTCGTCCAGCCGGACCGGCCGATGTCCGCGATCGGGGGGTGACCCCGGCGGCCGCTCCGACCGCGTACCGCCCGGGCGGGTCACCGTGCCGGACGGGCGAAGTGCGTGCGGTAGGTGCGCGGCGTCATGCCGATCCGCTGGAGCAGGTGGCGGCGCAGCGAGTCGGCGGTGCCGAAGCCCGCGCGGCCGGCGACCAGGTCGACCGGGAGCCCGGTGGACTCCAGCAGTTCGCGGGCCCGCTCGATCCGTTGGGTCAGCAGCCACTGGAGCGGCGTGGCGCCGACCTCGGCCCGGAAACGGCGGTTGAGGGTGCGGACGCTGACACCGGCGTGGGCGGCCAGGGCACTCAGCGTCAGCGGCGCGTCCAGCCGTTCCAGCGCCCAGGCGCGGGTGGCGGTCAGCGAACTGCCGTCCGCCGCCGACACCGGGGACGGCAGGGCCTGGTCCTGGCCGCCGTCCCGGACGGCCGAGACCACCGCGAGCCGGGCCACCGCGTTGGCCACCGCCGCGCCGTGGTCGGTGCGGACCATGTGCAGGCAGAGGTCGATGCCGGCGGTCAGCCCGGCCGAGGTCAGGACCGGGCCGTCCTCGACGAACAGGGCCCGCGGGCGGACCCGGACGGACGGGAAGCGGTGCCCGAGCGCGCCGGCCTGCACCCAGTACGTGGTGGCGCTGCGCCCGTCCAGCAGACCGGCCTGGGCCAGCACGAACGCGCCGGTGCAGATGGACGCGAGGCGGGCACCGCGCCGGGCCGCCGCGCGCAGCGCCTCCAGGACCCGTTCGTCCGCCTCGGTGCGGGCGCCGGAGCCGGTGACCATGACGGTGTCCGCCTCCTCCAGCGCGTCCAGGCCGTGCGGGACGACCACCTGGAGGCTGCCGGTGGTCGCCACCGGGCCGGGGTCGGGGGTGCAGATCCGCACCTCGTAGGCGGGCCGGCCGTCCAGCTCGGCGGCGCCGAAGACGAGTTCGGGGATGGAGAGGTCGAAGGCGGTCACCGGCGGCACGGCGACCACCGCGATCCGGTGCGGCCCCGGCCGCGTCACCGGCCGCTCGGACTCCGTCACGGGCAGCACCCGGGACGACGGCGGCACCTGCGACGACGGTGACGGCATGGCCAGAACCTCCGGAAGCTCGGCAGCCGGGTCCCTGTTCCCCCACCCCGCCCGGCCGCAGAGTGGATCACGGCGGCGCGCCTCTGACGCCGCGACACCACCCCTGGCAACTCCGGAGCATCCCATGGACTTCCACGTCGTCGTCGGCGCGGGCCCCACCGGCACCGCGACCGCCCGCCGGCTCGCCGAATCGGGCGGGGCGGTCCGCCTGGTCACCCGGCGCGGCACCGGCCCCGAGCATCCCGGCATCGAGCGGATCGCCGCCGACGCCACCGACGCCGACCGGCTCACCGCGCTCACCGAGGGCGCCGCCTCCCTGGTCAACTGCGCCGCCCCGCCGTACCACCGCTGGCCGGAGGAGTTCCCGCCGCTCGCGGCCGCGCTGCTCACCACCGCCGAACGCACCGGCGCCGGCCTGGTCCTGCTGGGCAACGTCTACGGCTACGGCCCGGTGGACGGTCGCATCGAGGAGGACCGCCCGGCGGCCCCGACCAGTCGCAAGGGCGCGCTGCGGGCCGGGATCTGGGCCGACGCGCTGGCCGCGCACCGGGCCGGCCGGATCCGGGCCACCGAGGTCCGGGCCAGCGACTTCCTGGGGGCGGGCGCCGGATCCCTGTTCCAGCTGATGACGGCCCCGGCGGTGGTGGCCGGTGAGCCGGCCCGCTACCCGGCCGACCTGGACGCGCCGCACAGCTGGAGCTACCTCGGTGACGTGGCGGCCACCCTGGTCGCCGCCGCCCGCGGCGACACCGCCTGGGGCCGGGCCTGGCACGTGCCCAGCACCGGCGAGGTGTCCGCCCGGGAGCTGGCCGGGCGGCTGGCGAGGGCGGCGGGCGCGGCCGGGCCCCGGCTGACCGCGGTCTCGTCCCAGGAGCTGGCCCGGCTCGGCGAGGACGACCGGATCCTGGCCGAAGTGGTCGAGATGGACTACCTGTTGTACCGCCCGCTGCTGCTCGACTCGGCGCGGACGGAGCGCGCGCTGGGCGTCTCCCGGACACCGCTCGACCAGGTGGTCGAGGAGACGGCGCGCGCACTGCGGCGCTGACCGGCGGCGGGCGGGCGCCGGAGTGTGAGCTTCGACATGCTCGAACGCTCCGCGCTGCGCCGCCTTGACGGTGTGTGGGGCGGCTGGTCTGCTGGGTCGCCGTCAACCACCCCCCAGCCCGGGAGTCTCCGTGCCCGCCCGCCGCACCGCCCTGTCCGCCGCCGTCGTCTTCCTGATATCCACCCTGGCGCTGGCCGGTTGCTCCGGGGGTGCCGGCAAGCCGGCCGCCGACGCGGCCGGGCCGGCCGGCGGGGGCACCAGCCCGCTGCAGAACCCCGACGGCACCCGGCCCGGCCTCGCGCCGCTGACCTCGCCCGAGGACCGGAGGGCCGGGCGGGCCGTCATCGCGAGGGTCGCCACCGCCGCCGCCGGCCCCAAGGACGGCTACGACCGCAACGAGTTCGGCCCGGCCTGGACGGACAACGTGGACGGCGTTCCCGGCGGTCACAACAACTGCGACACCCGCAACGACCTGCTGGCCCGGGACGGCCGGGCGGTCGAGCACAAGGACGGGTCGAACTGCACCGTCACCGCGATGACCATCGACGACCCGTACACCGGCAAGACCGTCCGGTGGAGCAAGCAGCAGGCCTCGAAGATCCAGATCGACCATGTGATGCCGCTCTCCTACGACTGGCAGATGGGCGCGTCGAAGTGGGACAAGGCCAAGCGCGTCCAGATCGCCAACGACCCGCTCAACCTCATCCCGGCGGACGGCTCGCAGAACGCCTCCAAGGGTGACTCCGGCCCGGCCACCTGGCTCCCGGCCAACACCACGATCCGCTGCTCGTACGCGGTGCGCTTCGCCCAGGTCTCGCTGAAGTACCAACTGCCCGTCACCGAGGCCGACAAGAAGGCCATGCTGCAGCAGTGCGACGGCTGAGGAAACGTTTCGTCTGCCTTTGTCCCCATTCACCCCCGCTGTGGCGGCAACGATGTGACCCGTGTCAGGACCGGGTGATATGCGTGTGTGGTGCACTCGATGATCACCCGGTTCTCACGGGGCGCCCTGCCGGTCGCCGTCACCGCCGCGCTCCTGGCCGGCTGCACCAGTTCGACCGGATCCGGCGACGCGGCCCGCGGCACGTCCTCCCGGGGCGGGGCCGCGGCGCCGACCCGCCCCGTGACCCCGGCCTCCGAGGCCACCCCGGGGCCGGCCCCGACCGCCGCGGTGGACCCGGCGCTCAGGCCGTTCTACGGTCAGCGGATCGACTGGGCCCCCTGCGCCGACGGCCCGAAGTCCGACGCGGTCGACGAACCGGTGATCCAGTGCGGCACGCTCAAGGTCCCGCTGGACTACGCGAACCCGGCCGACGACACCCTGGACGTGGCCGTCGTCCGCAACCCCGCCGGCAAGCGGGACCAGCGGATCGGCTCCCTGCTCGTCAACCCCGGCGGGCCCGGCGGCTCCGGCGTCGACATGATCAGGAACGACCCCGGGCAGTTCGACGGCCCGCTCCACGACCGCTTCGACACGATCGGCTTCGACCCGCGCGGCGTCGGCCTCACCACCGCGGTGAACTGCCTGGACGACAAGGACCGTGACGCGTGGGTCACCGCCGACGCGCCGGGAGCCGAACGGGGCAAGGTGCTCGCCGACGCCTGCCAGGCCAAGTACGCCAAGGTGCTGCCCTTCATCGGCACCCGCAACACCGCCCGCGACATGGACGTCCTGCGGGCGGTGGTGGGCGACGAGAAGCTCAACTACCTCGGCCTGTCCTACGGCACCTACCTCGGCAGCCTCTACGCCGAGGAGTTCCCCGACCGGGTCGGCCGGCTGGTGCTGGACGGCGCGGTCGACCCGTCCGTGCCGCTCGTCCAGCAGAACATCGAGCAGTACGCCGAGTTCGAGCGCGCGCTCCAGGCCTTCGCCGCGTACTGCGCGGAACAGGACCAGTGTCCGCTCGGCAGGGACCAGGCCGCGGCCGCCGACAAGCTCGCCGACTTCCTCGACGGGCTCAAGCAGAAGCCGCTCACCACCGCGAGCGGGCGCGATCTCACCGCCAACGCGGGCTGGGCCGGCGTCATCGACAGCCTCTACGGCGACGAGAAGGCCCGGGACTCCCTGCGCGACGACCTCGGCCTGGCGATGGCCCGGGGCGAGGGCGACAACCTGCTCGCGCGCGCCGACGGGTACAACCACCGCGACAGCGAAGGCCACTACGACGTCTCGGCCGACGCCTACGCCGCCATCCACTGCGCCGACGGCGACGCCGGCGCGCCGACCGGCGAGGCACTTCGGGCCGCCTACGCCGAGATGGCGGCCGGGGCCCCGCTGATCAGCCGGCACGACCCGAGCCTGGCGCTGTTCGACCCCGACTGCCGGGCCTGGCCGTTCCGGCCGGCCGAGCGGCCGGGCCCGATCACGACGACGAGCGGGGCCACCATCGTCGTGGTCGGCTCGACCGGTGACACGGTGACGCCCTACGCCTGGGCCGAGAACCTCACCGCCCAGCTCGGCAAGGCCGTCCTGCTCACCCGCGAGGGCGAGGGCCACACCGCCTACAGCCGGAGCGCGTGCATCCGCGCCTCGGTCGACACCTTCCTGACCGACGGCATCCCGCCGGCCGCCGGGACGCGGTGCCTGACCGACTGATCCGTGCCGCACCGCACGGAGGGGACGCGCCGCAGGCTCGCGGTGCGTCCCCTCCGTGCGGTGCGCCGCCCTGCGCCGGCTCAGGAACCGGGCGCCTGGGTCAGGTCGTAGAACGTGGTGCCGCCCACCGTCCTGGCGGTGAAGTGGCTCTCCACCCAGGCCTCGATCTGCGCCGTCTGCGACTCCTGGGCCCCGCCGTCGGCGCGCGCGGTGGTACCCGCGCCCGTGCCCGCCTCGGTGTCGGTGCCGGTGCCGGCGCCGAACGCGCGGCGCGAGCCGCCGCCGATGAACCAGTGCACCTTGCCCTCCCGGACGTACCGCTGGAAGGCGTCCAGGCTGAGCGACGGGTCGCTGCTGTTGAAGCCGCCGAGGGCCATCACCGGTACGCCGGAAGCGAGTTGGTAACTGGCGGCGTTCTGCGAGCCGCTGGTCGCGGCGGCCCAGGTGTAGCGGTCGGCGTCCTGCTTCAGTGCGGCGGCGGCCTCGTCGCTCACCGTGGCGCCGTTCAGCAGCCCGCCCATGCCGCCGGGGGCCCCGCCGCCCGTTCCGCCGCCGAACCCGCCGGCTCCGCCGAACCCGCCGCGTCCGCCGGTGCCGTTCGTGCCTGCCCCGCCGCCCTGGGCGCCGCCGGGAACGCCGCCGGGCAGCTGACCGGTACCGCCCTGACCGGTACCGCCCTGACCGGTACCGCCCTGGCCAGGACCGCCCTGACCGGGGGAGACCTGCCGGCCGTTGACGAAGAACCGGCCGTCGGCGCCCGGCGGCATGCCCCGCATCCCGCCCGGCCCCATGCCCCGGCCGCCCGCGACCGCCGGACCGGCCGTCACGATCGAGCCGGTGTGCGCGGTGTTCACGGTGTCGACCGCGTAGGCCGCCGGACCGCCCAGCGCCGCCGCCAGGCCCACCAGCCCGACGGTCGTGGCGAGCCGGGCCGCCAGCCGTCCGGCCAGCAGCAGCGCCGCCCCGGCCGCGAGCCCGCCGACCAGGACCGCCCAGCGCAGCCACGGCAGGAAGTCCGCGCTGCGCCCGAGCAGGACGTACGCCCAGACCGCCGTCACCGCCAGGGTGGCGCCCAGCACCGCCGCGTACGGCAGCCGGTGCCGGACCCGCCAGAGCCCGTCGACGCCCATGCCGACCAGGGCCGCGACCGCCGGAGCCAGCGCCACCGTGTAGTACTGGTGGAAGATCCCGGACATGAAGCTGAAGGTCAGCGCGGTGCAGACGAGCCAGCCGCCCCAGACCAGGAAGGCGGCGCGGGCGCTGTCCGTCCGGGCGTAGCGGCGGGTGGCCCAGAGGCCGAGCAGCAGCAGGATCAGCGCGGCCGGCATCAGCCAGGCGATCTGCCCGCCGATGTCGCCGTCGAAGAGCCGGGTGATGCCGGTCTCGCCCCAGCCGCCGCCCATCGCGCGGCCGCCGCCGGGCGGGGCCTCCATTCCGGCGGGGAGCCTGCCGCCGCCGACGCTGCCGGTCTCATTGCCGTTGAGCCGGCCGAGGCCGTTGTAGCCGAAGGTGAGCGAGAGGAAGCTGTTGTCCTGCGAACCGCCGATGTACGGCCGGGCCGAGGCCGGCACCAGCTCGACCACCGCCACCCACCAGCCGCCCGCGACCACCATGGCCAGCCCGGCGGCCAGCAGTTGCCGCACCCGCCGCCAGAGGCCGGTGGGCGCGGCCACCAGGTAGACCAGCGCGAAGGCGGGCAGGACGAGGAAGGCCTGGAGCGTCTTGGTGAGGAAGGCCAGCCCGAACATCACCCCGGTGAACACCAGCCACCGGGTGCCCGCCGCCTCGACGGCCCGCAGCAGGCCGTACGCGGCCAGCGTGAGCAGCAGTACCAGCAGCGCGTCGGGGTTGTTGAAGCGGAACATCAGCGCCGCCACCGGGGTCAGCGCCAGCGCGCCGCCGGCCAGCAGGCCGCCGAGCGGCGAGAAGCGACGGCGCACCGTCGCGTAGAGGGTCGCCACGGTGGCGACCGCCATCAGCGCCTGCGGGGCCAGCACCGACCAGGAGGAGAGGCCGAAGACGCGGGCCGAGAGCGCCATCGGCCAGAGCGCGAGCGGCGGCTTGTCGACGGTGATGAAGTTCCCGGCGTCCGAGGAGCCGTAGAAGAAGGCCTTCCAGCTCTGGCTGCCGGCCTGGGCGGCCGCCGAGTAGAAGGAGTTGGCCCAGCCGGAGGCGCTCAGGCCCCAGAGGTAGAGCACGGCGGTGGCGGCCAGCAGGGCCAGCAGCGCGGGCCGTACCCAGCGCGGGTCGTCGGCGCGGCCGCGCCATGAACGGGCCGGCAGGCTGCGCAGCCGGCCGGCCCCGGACGCCGGGCCCTTGGGGCCGGCGGCGGGCGGCGGGCACTCGGGGAAGAGCGCGTCGGCCGCCGCGGGGCCCGCTGCCGGTCCGGGAGCGGCGGGGGCCGGCCGCGGCGCCTCCGGCGGCGGGTAGTTCGCGGCCTCGGGCCACGGTTCGCCGGCCGGAGGGGAGTAGCTGGTCGTGGTCATGGGCGCTACGCTCGGCCGCCCGGCTGAGAGGACCGTGAGACCGGGCTGTGAGCCGCCTCTAATCCTGGTGGAGCCGGTGGAAACCGCCCGGACGGCCCACCCCGGCCTTCGGGGGCCGCGCCGGGTGCGGGTGTGGGCGCGGGTGCCCGGCGGGACCCTAGGCGGCCTGGGGCATCGTCAGGTGCTTGCCCAGCCACTCCAGCGCCGGCGGGATCTCCCGCGTCCAGGTGTGGAAGTTGTGCCCACCGGTGTCCAGGGTGATGGTGGAGAGCTTGGTCGGCGCCTTGAAGGCCTTCACCATGTCCTGGGTGGCGGCGTAGTTGTTCTCGTCGTGGGCGGTGGCCAGGAGCAGTGAGACGGGTGCGGCCGGCTGGTTCTGCAGCCGCCACAGCAGGTCGTTCTCCTGCTTCAACTGGCCGTTGCCGCCGAAGAGGTCACCGGTGGTCTCGTCGATCGGCGCGGTGTAGTAGCCGGAGAGGGAGACGGCGGCCCGGTACGCGTCGGGCTTGCGCAGCGCGAACTTCAGCGCGCAGTAGCCGCCGGTGGAGTTGCCGATCACGGCCCGGTTGGTCGGGTCGGTGCCGATCCGGTAGGTGGTGCCGAGCGCCTTGGGCAGGTCGCTGGTGAAGAAGGTCTCGACCTGCGGGCCGTTCGGGACGTCCACGCACTCGGTGTCCCGGTTGTTGACCAGGGTCGGCCGCATCATCACCAGGATGGTCGGCGGGAGCTTCTTCTGGTCGATCGCCTCCAGGGCGGAGGCCGGGTACTGCATCAGCGAGATGAGCTTCTCCGGGGTGCCGGGGTAGCCGGCCAGCACCAGTGCCATCGGGAACTTCCGCTGCGCGAACTCCGGCTGGAAGTACTGCGGCGGCAGGTAGACGAACCCGTCGGTGCTCAGCCCGCTACCGGCTCCTTTGACCGAGACGTCGTGGATCAGGCCGACGCGCTCGGGGTTGGAACCCTGCTGGGCGTAGAACTTCTGCTCGCCGGTGATGGCGACGGAGGCGTTCGGCTGGTGGTCGACCACCGTGCCCGGTCCGCCGTTGGTGCCCAGGAGGTCGGTCCAGGAGCTGTAGAAGCCGAAGTAGCCGTTGGCGATCAGCCCCATCGCGACCAGGACCGAGATCTGGGTGGCGAGGAAGGCGCCGACCCGTCCGAGCCAGGCCTTCCAGCTACGCCCGCCGAATCTCGGCCAGAGCCACATCGTGGCGGCGAAGACGCCGATCGCGAGGACGGAGGCGATGATCTGGAGGGGGAGTCCCGTAAGCCTGAGCACGTGCCCGATCGTAGTTGACCGTACGGGGCGCCTTGTGCGCCCCCTTCTACGCCCCGGCTGCGCCTCAATACGCCTCTTGTGCGCCCTGTTGACCGCGTCCGTCGGGCTCGGGATCATGTCCGCGGGGAGTGCACGGAGCGTGCACGGGAGATCACCAGGGGAACGGCATGAAGTCCTTCGTCAAGGCGGGCCTGGCGGCGGGCGCGACGCTGCTGCTGGCAGCGTGCTCCAGCGGTGGAGGATCGGGGGGAGCGGACGCCTTCGGCCTGGGGCCGGGCACGAGCTCCCCGCCGTCCGCGAGCGCCAGCCCGAGCCCGAGGCCGACCCCCACACCGACCCCGACCCCGACGCCCACCAAGCCGCCGTACGGCCCGGTGCTGGTGAGCTACATCGACCCGGTCAACGCCGCGCTCGCCAAGCTCAACGCCTCCGCGAGCCTGGACGCCTTCGCCACCGTCCTCCAGGAGGCGGCCACCGCCGCGTCCTCGGCGGGCAGCGGTCTCGGCCTCGCGAGCGAGCCGGCCACCGTCACGACGGCGCGGCGCCAGCTGGTGACGGCCCTCGGCCAGCTCTCCACCGACCTGACCAAGATCCGCAGCGACATCAAGGCGAAGAACGTCTGCGCCACCACCTCGGCCTTCGCCGAGGTGGGCCTCTCCGAGGGCCTCAAGGCGCTGCCCGCCGCCCTCGCCCAGATGACCGCCGCCGGGTACCCCACCACCTTCGCCGCCCCCCAGACGCCGCCGCTCCAGACCCGGTCCCTGGACAGCGGCACCATGGTCCGCTCGGGCCGCCTCAAGGGCGACGGCGTCCTCAACGTCGACAACGGCGGCAGCGCCGACGCGGTGGTCTCGCTCGCCCAGAACGGCAAGTCGATCCACTCGGTCTACGTCGGCAAGGGGAAGAAGGCGTCCATCGAGGGCGTCGAGGACGGCACCTACGACGTCTTCTTCGCCGGCGGCGTCGACTGGGACCCGACCCTGAAGGCGTTCACCCAGAGCTGCGACTTCAGCAAGTTCGACGACTCGATGGCCTTCGAGACCGGCCGCACCTACACCTCGTGGTCCATCACCCTCCAGCCGGCGGTCGGCGGCAACGCCAAGACCACCGACGTGGACGAGGAGGCCTTCCCGCAGCCGTAGGCGTCGTCCCGGCCGGTCCGGGGCCGGACCGTCGCGCCGCCGTCGGCCCCGGCTCGTCACGCTGTCGGCGGCTCCGTCGGCGGCCGGTAGGAGTCCAGCCGCCGGACGAGCTCGCGCAGGGCCCGCAGCTCGCGGTCCAGCGCCCGCGCGCCCTGCGGGGTCAGGCTGATCCAGGTCCGCGGCCGGCGGCCGGCGTAGCCCTTGGCCACCGCGACCAGGCCGGACTCCTCCAGGACCTTCAGATGGCGGGACAGGTTGCCGTCGGTCACCCCGAGCTGGCCCTTCAGGAAGCCGAACTCGACGCGGTCGGCCTCCCGGGCGACGGTCAGCACCCCGAGCCGCACCCGCTGGTGGACGGTGTCGTCCAGGTCCTGCGTGGGGTGCGGTCCGTCGCTCTCGTCCGGCGCGCCGCCGTCCGGCTCCTCGGGTGCCTCTGCCGTGCTCATCAGGCGACCGTACTGGACGCGGCCGGGCCCGCAGCGGCCCGTCGGCGGTCGGTCGTCCACTGCGCCAGCCCGGTCCCCAGCAGGATCGCCGCGAGCAGGAACGCCTTCAGCCGCGGGCCGTCGGCCCAGCCGGCGCCGTCCGACTCCGCCCACGGGATCCAGCCGCTGCCCCAGGACGCCCCGAGGTAGGCGGTGAGCAGCGCGATGTGGGCGAGGGCGGCGCCCACGACGGTCCAGCTGCGTTCGACCAGGCCGAGCACCAGCAGCCCGATGCCGACCACGTACCAGGGCGAGGCGTAGGCGTTCGCCAGGACGTCGAGCGCGGCGGCCTGCCGCCGGGCGAGCAACAGGGCGAGCAGGACGGCGGTCACCAGGACCGCCGCGCCGAGGCCGGCGCCGAGCCAGGCGGCGCGGCGGGGCACGATCCCCCGCGCCTCGCCGCGCCGCCGGTACCAGGCGGCCAGGGCGAGCCAGGCCAGCGGGAGCAGTGCGAACCACACCCCCCACGCCAGGAAGCGCGGCACGGCCCCGTCGAACTCGCCCGCCAGGCAGGCCACCTCCGGTGCGTGCGACACGCAGGAACCGGTCAACTCGGTGTAGGCGAAGACCGGGTAGGAGGCGACGCTGCGTCCGTGGGCGCCGAAGTTGAAGGCCTCCCGGGCGAACGGTACGGCGGCCAGGGCGAGCAGACCGAAGCTCAGCAGCGGCACCCCGGAGCCCCCCAGACGGGTGCGGGTCCGGCTGCGCAGGCCCTCCGTGTCGGCCAGTAGCCCTGCGGGCCCTGACGGGCTTCCGGGCGCGGTGGTGTTCGGTGCGAGCGTCCCCATGGTCGTCCTCCTGCGTGTCGCGCCGTGCCGTTGTCGGGACGGCCGGCGCCCCCGGCGCCTCATTCACTTTGCATCGCAAAGTACATGGCGGTCAAGAGTTACTGGCCCTGCAAAGTGACGGGCCGTCGGCCGCACGCGGCGGACCGTCAGCTGCCGTGCCGCCCAGGGTGCTTCTCGCGCCGCCGCGGCCTCCAGGCCGGAGCGTGAGTGTGTGGCGCAGGTCTCCCGTCGGCCGTGAGGGGGGTGCCGCAGGGCGGCACACGGCCGCGACCTCGGGTGATGGACCGCGGCCGCGGCGAACACGGCGGCGGGGGAGGCCGGTCGGCGCGGAATCGATGGCGCGAGTTCTGTCGGCACGGTTGACCTTGTTGAAGTGGCCATGGCACTTTCGTGCGGCGCGGGCGTCCGCGACCGGTCGTACGCCCCGCAATCCCCCACAAGGAGAAGCATGTTCAAGAGACTTGCCGCCATCGCCGGCGCGAGCGCGGTCGTCGCGGGTGGGCTGACCCTCGCCGCCTCACCCGCCCAGGCGGTCCAGGCCGGTGACCTGACCTCCACCATCGCGCTGAGCAACTGCTCCGCCTCGCTGGTGCGTTACCCCTCCTCGGTCGACACCGACCGGGCCCTGATGCTCACCAACGGCCACTGCCTGCCGACCATGCCCTCGGCCGGACAGGTCATCCAGAACCAGAGCGTCAGCCGCAGCGGCACGCTGCTCAACGCGTCCGGCGGCTCGCTCGGCACCGTCCAGGCGGACAAGGTGCTCTACGCGACCATGACCGGCACCGACGTCGCCCTGTACCAGCTGACCGACACCTTCGCGTCCATCACCTCGAAGTTCAGCGCGACGGCGCTGACGATCAGTGACACGCACCCGGTCGACGGTTCGTCGATGTACATACCCTCGTCCTACTGGAAGCAGGTGTGGAACTGCTCGATCAACGGGTTCGTCGACACCCTGCGCGAGGACGAGTGGACCTGGCACGACTCGCTCCGCTACAGCGCCGGCTGCAACACCACGCACGGCACCTCCGGTTCGCCGATCGTCGACGCCGCCTCGAAGAAGATCGTCGGCATCAACAACACCGGTAACGACGACGGTGCGATGTGCACCCTCAACAACCCGTGCGAGGTGGCGGCCGACGGCACCACCAAGGTGACCAAGGGCCAGAGCTACGGCGAGGAGACGTACTGGTTCACCACCTGCCTCGGCACCGGCCGGGCCATCGACCTCAACGTCAGCGGCTGCCTGCTCACCAAGCCGGCCGGCAGCAGCGTCTCGGTCACCAACCCGGGCAACCAGACCACCGCGCTGAACGGCTCGGTGAACCTGCAGATCTCCGCCTCCGGCGGCACCGCCCCGCTGACCTTCTCGGCCACCGGCCTGCCCACCGGGCTGTCCATCGGCTCCGGCGGCGCCGTCACCGGCACCGCGACCACCGCCGGCACCTACAACGTCACCGTGACCGCGAAGGACGCGGCCAACAAGACCGGCACCGCGAGCTTCACCTGGACGGTCTCCGGCGGCGGGGGCGGCACCTGCACCCCGGCGCAGCTGCTCGGCAACGCCGGCTTCGAGACCGGCACCGCCGCGCCGTGGACGGCGTCCAGCGGGGTCGTCGACAACAGCGCCTCGCAGGCCGCGCACGGCGGGTCGTGGAAGTCCTGGCTGAACGGCTACGGCTCCACCCACTCGGACAACCTCTCGCAGACCGTGACCATCCCGGCCGGCTGCAAGGCGACGCTGAGCTTCTACCTGCACGTGGACACCGCGGAGACCGGCTCCACGGCGTACGACAAGCTGGCCCTGACCGTGAACGGCACCGCGCTGAAGACCTACTCCAACGTGGACGCGGCGGCGGGCTACCAGCTGCGGACGTTCGACCTCTCCTCCTACGCGGGCCAGTCGGTCACCGTGAAGTTCGCGGGCACCGAGGACGCCTCGCTGCAGACCAGCTTCGTCATCGACGACACGTCGGTGCAGACCAGCTGAGTCGGCGGTAGTTGACCGCCGGCCGCCCGGAGCCCCTCCCGGCGGCCGGCGCACAGACGGTCCGGCGCGCCTCGGGCGCGCCGGACCGTTTCTGTCGGGGCGTTGTCAGAGGAGGTCGAAGTCGAACTCGCCGGCGGTGACAGCAGTGACGAAGGCCGTGTGGGCCGCAGCGGTGAAGGCCAGCGCGGGGCCGGACGGGTTCTTGCTGTCACGCACCGCGACAAGGAGTACGCCCACATGTCGCCGACCATCGACGACGGCGCTGAATCGTTGACCTCTCAGTCGGTCGAGCACCTGACCACCCGCGAGCCCTTCAAGGGCTGCAACGCCGGTCACACGTTTCTGCCCGTCGACCCGCACGCCCTGGCAAGTATCTGCAAGGTCGGCAGGGACGAACAGATCAACCTGATGACCGAAGGAGCCCGCGGGCTTTCCCGGCTCGGCGCTATCGCTGACCGGCTCATGCTTCGCACCGGTGGCTGCACGGGCTGTTTGCTCTCCGAGAAGTGCTCGGTGTGCCGGCCGCTTGCTCAGCGCTACCAGGAGGCGAAGGCACTACTCAGGAGTTACTGCCGGCACGGACAGAAGGGAAGTGCAGCATGACCGCTGTCATGGTCGAGATGACCGCCACCCGTACGGAGGAGGACGACGAGATCTCGTTCATCGACGACATGGACGCCTTCGGCGTCGCCACCGTCCCGGGCTGCGGCGACGACAACCCGTACCAGTAACCCGGCAGCGTGACCGTGCCCCGGACGGATCTGCCGCGTTCAGACAGGGGCCCTTCCGGGGCCCGTCACGACAGAGCGAACGGACAACTGTGACCACCACCCGAATCCCCTACGCGGAGCTGCCGGCCACCGTGCGAGCGGCGGTCGAATCGCACACCGGTCCTGTCCTGAAGGTCGAGTCGGCGAGCGAGGGATACAACAGCGCGATCGCCGCCCGGCTCGTCTCTCAGACCGGCGAGTACTACGTGAAGGGACTCCGGGCTGACCACCGCCGTGTCTGGACTCAGCGGCGTGAAGCGGAAGTGAACCCCTACGTCCGGGGGTCACGCCCGCCCTGATCGCCCGCGTCGAATCCAGCGGGTGGGACCTTCTGATCTTCGAAGTGGTCGACGGCCACCACGCTGACTACCGGCCCGACTCGTCCGACCTGCCGAAGGTCGTTGACGTGCTTCACCGCCTGGGGCGAATCCCTTGCCCGCCAATCGAGCTGAGGCAGGCGGAGCAGCGCCTGGAACGATATGTGGAACGCCCCAAGGAGCCGACTGGAACAACACGAACGTGCTCGTGAGGGGTGAACGGGCTTACGTCGTTGACTGGGCCTGGGCTACGAAGGGCGCCCCGTGGCTGGACGCCGGGTACTGGGTGATCTGGCTGATCGGGTCCGGTGGGCACGAACCCGCATCGGCCGAACACTGGGCCTCGCGCGTCCCCGCGTGGCAGTACGCCCCCGTCGACGGGATCACGGCGTTCGCCAACGCCAATGCCAACGTCTGGGACGAGATCGGCGGGCAGAACCCCGACCCCTGGACGGCCCGGATGGTTGCCGCCGCGCACGCGTGGCGGGACTACCGGAAGGTGTGATCAAGCCCTGTCCGTGATCGCCACCCTGCGGATGCCCCACCGCTCGGAGGGTCACGAACCCCCGGCCGGCCCGAGTGCCGAGCAGGAACGTCGCCCGACCCGTGGTGTGCCGGTCTGAGCACGCCGTCGGAGCCGCCCGGGCCTCGGCCCCGGGCGGCTCGTGGCCGATCGCGCCCGTCAGAAGCCGTCCGGGTGCCGGGAGAGCCAGTCGGCGTGCCGTTCGCGGAGCCGGTCGCGTTCCTCGGGGCCGGTGAGCAGGACGTCGGCGCCGCCGTCGTAGGGATGGTGGACGCGTCGCATCCGGGTGTCCGTGATCAGCACATCGGCGACCGCGTCGTCGGCGACCGCGCGCAACAGCCGGTCGAGGCAGCCGCGTTGCCAGGTGCGTCGGGTGACGAAGAGGTGCTGGTGGGTGCGGAACCTGGGATCGGGGTCGTCCGTCACCAGCAGCGTCTGCCAGTGGTCCGCGCGCGGTCGGCGCCGTGGCAGGTCCGGTCCGGTCGTCCACGCGGACGTGACCAGGTGGACGTCCTGCCCCGCGAACAGCTCGTCCAGCACCGTGTTGTACCGCTCCAGGATGATCGCGTACTCGCCCTCGTCGTCGGGGTAGCGCTTCGACTCCGGGAGGCTGTGGAAGCGCACCCACACCTCCGCGTACGGGTCGCTGACCTGGTGGCCGATCGGCGGGGCGGCGGGCCATCGGCTTCGCCACCGTGCGGTCAGCTCCGGCTGTGCGTCGTGGACCAGCCGCGGAAGCCTCACGCGGCCGCCTCCGCGGCGGCGGTGTCCAGGGGGTTGTCGTTCATCGGGGGAGTCTACGGTGGCGGGCCCGGGCCGGTCCGGCCTCTGGTGCGGCGGGCCGACCGGGCCCACACTGCGGGCATGCGGATGAGGCTCGTGGCCGGTCTGGTCGTGGTGGTGGCGGCGGTGTCGGGGTGCGGCGGAGCGGCCGTCACGACGGCATCGCCACCGACGGCCGGCCCGTCCTCGGCGGGCCGACCCTCGGCCGGCCCGCCCGAGGTGAGCCCCGTGGCGGACTGCGTCCTGAGCATCACGCCCTGGTTGCAGACGTCCCTCGACGGCGGCAGCGACCTCGGGGACTACCAGGAGATGGGCCTGTCCAGTGCCCAGGGCGGTGCGCTCCGCGAGCTCCAGCGCCGGGCCGCCGCCCTCAGGGCGCAGGGGCCGCTGCCGTCGGGCTGGGTCACTACGGAGGTGAAGCGGGTCTGCGTCTCGATCGACGAGGCCAGGGCCACCATGACGGAGAAGCCGACGGGTTGGCCGTAGCCGGAGCCGCCCCGGTCGGGGACCGGGGCGGCCTCGGGGCACACGGCGTCAAACGATGTCAGGAGGAGAAGGCCCACTGCTGGGTCGGGATGCCGTAGTAGGTCCACTGCTGGGCGAGGGCGCCGTCGGTCTTCAGCGAGTTGTCGATCTCCAGCGCCTTGCCGCTGTTGCGGTTCTTCAGGGCGTAGCCGGTCGTGCCCTTGACCAGGTCCCACTTCTGGGTGGCGATGCCGGCGTAGGTCCACTGCTGGGCGGGCGCGCCGTCGGTCTTCAGCGAGTCCGCGATCTCCAGGGCCTTGCCGCTGTTGGAGTTGACGACCTCCCAGCCGTCGCCGGCCCAGTGGAAGATCCAGCGCGAGGTGGGCATGTCGTAGCAGGTCCACTGCTGGGCGCGGGCGCCGTTGACCAGCTGCGAGTTGTCGATCTCCAGGCACTTGCCGCTGTTGGTGTTGACCAGCGGG
Organism: Kitasatospora sp. NPDC091207; assembly: GCF_044768625.1. Taxonomy (NCBI): domain Bacteria; kingdom Bacillati; phylum Actinomycetota; class Actinomycetes; order Kitasatosporales; family Streptomycetaceae; genus Kitasatospora; species Kitasatospora sp. NPDC091207. The sequence goes on along the minus strand of NZ_JBIVVS010000002.1, from coordinate 189,276 downwards.
GTCTTCCAGTCGGTCGCGCGGACCTGCTGGATCCAGCCGCCGAGATCGTCGACGCGGACGTCGGCGGCGCCGCTGTGCGCGGTCTCGGTGCTGCCGAAGCAGCCGTTCTGCCAGGAGCGGCTGGTGACACCGGCCAGCTCCGCCTTGCCGTTGACCGTGCGGACCGCCGGGCTGCCGGTGTCGCCCTTGCAGAGGGCGGCCGCGGTGCCGGCCTTGGGAGCGATGTCGAGGCCGGTCGGCTTGACGGCGGCGACGGTGAAGGCGGCGCTGTGCAGCTGGTCGGGCAGCCACTCGGTGGCGGTGCGGCCGTAGCCGGGCACCTGGAGCTCCTCGCCGAGGGCGGGTGCGGTGCTGGAGACGGCGAGCGGGGTGATGTCGGTGACGGGGTTGACCAGGCGGGCGAGGACGAGGTCGCGGTCGGGCCGGGGGACGAGCTCGACCACGTCGCGGACCTGGCCCGCGGTCGTGGTGAGGTCGGTGCGGCCGACGGTGACGGTGGTCGCCAGCGCGGGCTTGCCGGCCGGGACGCTGGACGGCTGTTCCGGGTTGTCGGCGAAGCAGCTGGCGGCGGTGAGCACCCAGAACTGGTCGACCAGGGCGCCGGTACAGGCGCGTTGGCCGTTGCCGATGTCGATCTTGGCGGTGAACGCGTAGGAGCCGTTCGGCGCCGCGTCGCCGACGACGGCGCCGGCCTGGGTGGGCGCGGCCAGCAGCCCACCGGTGGCGGTGGCGGTGAACAGCGCGGTCAGCCATGCGGCGCGTGGACGCGAAAGAGACATGATGGTGCCTACCTTTGACGATCGAGGAGGTGCGGAGACGCGGCAGAGGGTCGGTTCCGCCGCGCGTTCGTCTCGAACGGCGCGGGTCGGTCGGTGCCGGTGGCCGGCAGGAGCGGCGACGGCAGCGGAACTGCCGGCGCGCCCGTCGGGCCCGATCCGGAGAATTCCCCCATGGTGATTCATCCCCCCGTTTGTGGAACACCCGCGTGACACGGAAAAGCGTGGCCGGAACACGGCGTACCGGCCTCGGCCCCCCGGCGTCGGCGATGGAGAGAGGACGGCCACCGGCCCCGATTCCCGGGCCGAACGGCGGAGCGACCTCTGTGACGTGAACGTGTCGATCATTCGTACCACGGCCTGTCGGCGGCCGGAAAGGAAGAGTTCCAGCCACCGCGGCCGAGTCGTACTACCTGGGCGATCGATCTGTTCCGGCCGTCTTTCGGCCGATTCCTCCCGTCGGGCGGCGGGCTTTCCGGTGGGGTGGATTCCGGTGGTTCGCCACCGGTCCAGCCGGTTTCGAACACAGCCGTCGTGCACGTGGAGCCCGCGCCGTCGCCTGCCGGGCATCGCCGCTCCGCAGCCGTCCGGCGGAGGGCCCGGCCGCGTGGTGCGGCCGGGCAGCCCCCGAAGGCGGTCGCCCGGCGGCTGCCACATGACGAGGGGTCAACGGCGTTAGAAGGGCATGGACCAAACACCGAGCGCGGACACCGCGGCCAAGGCGGCGCCACCCGAGTTCCCGGACTTCGTCGTGTCCCGGGGACGGCACCTGCTGCGCACCGCCTTCCTGCTCACCGGCGGCGACGCGCACCTGGCCGAGGACCTCGTCCAGGAGGCGCTCGGCCGGATCTTCGTGAAGTGGCGCCGGATAGCCCGGCTCGACAACCCGAGCGGCTACGCCCAGACCGTGCTGGTCAACACCTTCCTCTCGCACCGGCGCCGGCGCAGCAGCTCCGAGCGGGTCGTGGACGCCGTCCCCGAGATCGCCGTCGACGAACCGGACCCGGCGCTGCGGCTGACGCTGCTGCGGGCCCTGGGGGAGCTGTCGGCCCCGGACCGGGCCGTGCTGGTGCTGCGGTTCTGGGAGGACCGCAGCGTCGAGGAGACGGCGGCCGCGCTGCGACTGAGCAGTACGGCCGTGCGCTCCCGGAGCAGCCGGGCGCTGGCCCGGATGCGCGACACGCTCGGCGACGACTTCGCCGCCGTTCGCCCGGGGCCGGGCGAACCGGGCCCCACCACCGAGAAGGCGGTGCTTCGCCATGCCAGTTGACGACGAGTTCGAGGGCGGCCGCACGGACACCTCCGGGGACGACTTCGCCCGTGCGCTGCGCGGTGCGGCCGCCCTGGCGCCGGAGCCGGCGCTCTACCTGCTCGCGGTGGGCGCCGAGCGGCGCGGCCGGCAGCGGCGGAACCGGCGGCGGTCGGTACTGGCCGGCGGGCTGGCGGTGCTGGTCCTGGCCACCGGGGGCTTCGTGGTGGGCGCCGGAGGGTCGGACGCGGCCGGGCCGGCGGAGCCGGCGGTGCACATGTCCTCCGAGGAGGTGGTGCAGCTGGTGAGCGGTCTGCTGCCGCCCGGCTCGGTCAAGGTGATGTACGCGGGGACACCCGGCGTGCCCGGGGGGACCGGCGACCGGTACCGGACCGACGGCACGCTCACCTTCGACGACGGCAAGGGGGAGAGCTGGATCTCCTACACCGTCGACCGCACCGAGCTGATGCCGGCCGCCGGCGCCGTCTGCATGGACCCGTTCGGCATGCCGCAGGACTCCTGCGAGCGCACCGAGGCCCCCGACGGGTCCGCGGTGGTGATCGACAAGCTCCGGGACCAGACCCGCGAGGGCCACCGGGAGTGGCGGGCGACCTGGGCGGCGGCGGACGGCCGCCGGGTCCAGATCATCGAGCACAACGGCCAGCCGTCCGCGTCCACCCGGGAGAACCCGCCGCTGGACGCCGAGCAGCTGCGCGCGCTGGTGACCGCGCCGGCCTGGGAGCGGGTCCTGGACGCGCTTCCCGCGCGGGCCAACCCGCCCGAGCCGCCGAGCCCTGCCGCGTCACCGAGTGTCGAACAGGGGCCTTCGGCAGCCGAGTTGATCGCCCGAGTGGCCCCGCTGCTCCCGCCGGGCGCCACGCACACCGTGGTGCCGGGCGGTCAGGGCGCCAACCTGCTGGTGGCCTTCGAGGAGCGCGGCAGCCTGCTCTCGGTGTTCGCGGAGCCGCCCGGTGCGCGGGGGCTGGCGGAGCGGAAGGCCGTGGAGGAGGGCCTCCCGACGCCGCTGGAGGTCCACGAGCTGCTGGCCGACGGGACGCTGGTGGTGGTCAACCGGTTCGGCAACGGCAAGACCGCCGTCGACCCGGTCCTGCACTGGGTGGCCACGGCGTACTTCCCGGACGGCCGGCAGGTGTCGATCTCCGAGCAGAACGGCGAGAACGGCTATACCGCCCGGCCCGGCACGCCCGCGCTGAGCCTCGACCAGCTCAAGGCGATCGTCACCGACCCCGCCTGGCGGTCCTGACCCCCGGGCCCCGCGCCGCCGCACCGGGGACGGCGGCGCGGGGCCCGACCGCGCCCGGCCCGCGGGCGCTCGGATGTCTGGTCCGGTGGGGCCGGATCCCCCGGATCACACCGCGTCGCGGGGGATCCGCTGCTGCCAGTCGCGGGTGAAGACCACACTGCCCGTTTCGAGCGCGGTCAGGCGGGTGCGGGCGAGGAAGTGGGTGGGGGTGCAGCGCAGTTCGGTGCGGATCTGGACGGTGACGTCCCAGCCGAGGGCGGGGCGTTCCAGGCGGACGGTGCGGTCGCTGCGGGCCTGGGCGCTGGTGGGGGCGGCGGTGAGGATCCGGTAGGCGGTGACGGTGTGCTCGTCGCGGACCAGGCCGTCGGGGTGGGTACGGGTGCCGTCGGTGGCGGGGGAGAGCTCGGTGCGCCACTCGTGGCGGGCGATGTCGTGGACGGTGAGGCGCTCGGGGCGGGCGGTGAGCGGCTCGGTCAGGTGGAGGGGCGGCGGGAGCGGGAGGGTGGGGGAGGCGAAGACGACGGGGTCGGCGCCGACGTCGGCGGCGAGGTGGCGGACGGGGAGCGTCAGGGTGCTGCGGGAGGGGTCGAGGCCGAAGCCGGCGGGCTCGGGGCCGGGCCAGAGCCAGGGCCAGTAGGTGGAGGAGAGGGCGAGCCGGAGGCGGTGGCCGGGCGGGACGGTGAGGCCGGCGGCGGCGAGTTCGACGGTGACGTCCGGCTCCGCGGCGGAGGTGAGCAGGGCGCCCCGGGTGAGCAGGGTGGACGTGCCGTCGGGGGCGACGGCGCAGAGGCGGGCCACGATCGGGCCGGCGCCGGTGTCGGCGCCGTCGTCGGCCGGGGGCCGGAGCCGCAGGCGCAGGGACGGGGCACCGAGGAGTTCGAGCGGTTCGGGCAGGGGCTGGGAGTCGAAGCAGACCGAGCGCCCGTCCTCCTCCCGCTGGTCCGGCGGCCGGTCGGCGGGGCGGTCGAGCGGGACGTACGCGCCGGCGTTGAGGCCGGTGTGCTGCGGGGAGCGGATGTGGACGTGGCGGTCGTCGGAGGCGGTGCCGGCGGTGCGCAGCGGGCCGTCGAGGCCGTAGCGGACGGCGCGGACGTCGGGCGAGGGCCAGGGGTCGTCGGCGGTCCAGCGGCCGCTGATCCAGCTGCGCAGGGCCGGGGTCCGCAGGGCGCCGGTGTCGGTGTCCTTGAGCCAGTGGTCCCACCAGCGCAGCGTCTCGGACAGGACGTCGTCCGGCAGCCCGTGCGGCCAGGGGCCGAGGACGGCGCGGACGGGGACGGCGGCGGTGCCGCCCGCGAGCAGGCGCAGGACCGCCGCGCAGGACGGGTCGCCCCAGCCGGCGACGGCGAGGGTGGGGGCGGCGGCGGTGTCCGGCAGGCCGCCCCACCCGGTGGCGAACCGGGCGGGGAAGTCCGGCTCCAGGGCGTCGAGCCGCTCCCGCCACAGCGCCCGCCAGTCGTCGCCGACGTACTGCGGGTCCGGCGGGAGGGCGGCGTCGGCGAGTCGCGCGGTGGCGCGGGTGTGCAGGTCGGCGGCGAGGGCGGCGCCACCGAGGCGGTGCCCGCCGTCGGGGCAGGCGGTGACCACGGCGTGCACGGCCTCCGGGGCGTGGGCGGCGAGCCGCAGCGCGGTGGCACCGGCCGGGCCGGTGCCGAGCAGCCCGATCCGGCCGCTGCACCAGGGCTCGGCGGCGAACCGGCGCAGGAGGTCGGCGCCGTCGGCGAGTTCCCGGTCGCCGGGCCGGCCGTCGTTCCCGGCGATCGGGAACTCGCCGGGCCGGCCGCCGGAGTTGCCGTGGCCGCGGGCGTCGACCCGGACCGCGGCGTAGCCGTGGCCCGCGTACCAGGGGTGGCGGCGGGCGTCGTCGGAGGCCGTCCGGTCGGTGAGGCGTCCGGTGGAGTACTCCAGCAGCACGGGGACGGGGTCGTCGGTCACCGGGCGCCAGAGCCGGGCGTACAGCTCGGTGCCGTCGGCGAGTGGGACGCGCGCGTCCTCGCGGACGGTGCGGTAGGAGTGCGAGGGCATGGGCCGCTCCCATCGAGTCCCGGATCGGCGGGGCCCCGGGGGCGGGGGTTCCCGCTCGGCGGGCCACGGTGCGGGGCGGGCCCGGGGGCCCGCCCGCGCCGCGGGCGTCAGCAGTCCGACCCTAGGGGAGGATGCCGTCCATGTCCTGGTGAGCGCCGGGAGACCCCGGGGTCACGCCTTGCTGAGCCAGGCGGTGGCGTTGAGGGCGAGGGCGGCGTTGGTGCCCGCCGGGTCGTTCCAGCCGTCGAAGAGGGTGTTGCCGGACTGTCCGGTGCCGTCGTCGGCCGGGGAGCTGTCGCCCCAGATCGCGACCCGGCCGCTGCCGTAGCCGCTGGTGACGAAGAAGGCGCCGGTGGTGCCGCTGTAGCCGGTCCGGTAGAGCAGGCCCTTGACGGCGGGGTTGTCGGCGGGCTTCAGCGTGAAGGTGGTGCCGGAGCGCAGGATCGAGCCGGTGACGGTGCCGAACGGGCCGTGCAGGACGGGGTCGGCGGCGTCGTTGACGGCGCGCGGGTTGTCGGTGGAGATGTTCTTGACGTCGACGCTGAAGCCGAAGGGGTCGTTGTTGTTCACCCCGTTGTTGGTGAGCAGGTCGTTGATGATCGCGGGGGAGTCCCAGCCGTCGTTGTTGCGGTCGCTCTGGGTGTGGTCGGAGATGAGGAAGAGCCCGCCGCCGTTCTGCACGAAGCGGATCAGGGCGGCCTTCTCGGCGGTGCTGAAGCGGATGTTCGGCTCGGGGACCACGAAGGTGTCGAAGTTGGCGAGGTCGAGCGCCGACCCGGTGCCGTAGCTGATGGTGGAGCCGGCCGGGAGGGTCTTGAGGCTGTACTGGCCGGTCTTCTGCAGGGCGACGCCCCAGGCGGAGAGCGCGCCCGTCCAGCTCTTCTCGGTGCTGGGGTTGGCGTTCTGGGCCAGCGGGTCGGGCTGGCTGGTGGAGATGATCCAGTCGGCGTTGCCGGCGGTCTCGGCCTTGCTGTTGTCGAACAGCACCCGGTGGGGGGCGGCGCTCGCCGCGGGGACGGCGGGAGCGACGGCGGGGGACGCCGAGGCAGTGGGGGTCAGCGCGGTCACGCCGGCCGTGAGGAGGGCCGCGGCGGCCAGTGCGGCAGCCGTTCTGATGCGGATCATATGCCGTTCCTCCGTGGGGAGTTGAGGTTTCGGCGCCCGAGTATTCGCGCGTAGAACGTGAGTATCCGCGCGGAGGAGGGGGCGGTGAAAGCCTCCGGAGGTTACGAGATTTTGTACGGTGCATGACGATCTTTGGGAGGACCCGGGCGCTTCCGGAACGCGCCCCTCGTGCGCCGTCGGGTATTCGACCGCCCCCCCACCAGTACCTGCGCATGACTTGCAAGTACTTCCTCCCCGAGGGAAAGATGGCCCAGCTCCGCACGCTCCCCCGAAAGGACGACACGATGTCCAGCCCCGCCGCAGGTGCCACCGCCGTCAGATGGCGCGACCGGCTCACCCGTGAGGAGTGGGTCCGCCTGGCCGGCATGGGCGGCTTCATCCTCGCGCTGCACGTGATCGGCTGGTTCACCCTCCTCGCGGTCATCGCACCCGAGCACTACGACGTCGGCGGCCAGGTGTTCGGCGCCGGTATGGGCCTCACCGCCTACACCCTGGGCATGCGGCACGCCTTCGACGCGGACCACATCGCGGCCATCGACAACACCACCCGCAAGCTGATGGGCCAGGGCAAGCGCCCGCTCTCGGTCGGCTTCTGGTTCTCGCTGGGCCACTCCTCGATCGTCTTCGGCCTCTGCGCGCTGCTCGCCTTCGGCATCCAGTCCCTGGCCGGGCAGGTCGAGTCCGACGACTCCACCCTGCACGACACGACCGGGCTGATCGGCGTCACCGTCTCCGGAACGTTCCTGCTGCTCATCGGCCTGATCAACCTGGGCGCCTTCAACGGCATCCTCAAGGTGTTCCGCAAGATGCGCGAGGGCGAGTTCGACGAGGCCGAGCTGGAGGAGCAGCTCGACAAGCGCGGCTTCATGAACCGCATCCTGGGCCGGGTGACCAGGGCCGTCACCAAGCCCTGGCACATGTACCCGGTCGGTCTGCTCTTCGGACTCGGCTTCGACACCGCGACCGAGGTCTCGCTGCTGGTCCTGGCGGGCGGCGCGGCCGCGTTCCAGCTGCCCTGGTACGCGCTGCTGGTGCTGCCGGTGCTGTTCGCGGCGGGCATGAGCCTGCTGGACACCATCGACGGCTCGTTCATGAACTTCGCCTACGAGTGGGCGTTCTCGAAGCCCGTCCGCAAGATCTACTACAACCTGACCGTCACCGGTCTCTCGGTGCTGGTCGCGCTCGTCATCGGCTCGATCGAGCTGCTCGGGCTGCTCGGCGAGAAGCTGGACATCACCAGCGGGCCGATCGCCTGGATCGGCGAGCTGGACCTCAACTTCGTCGGCTACGCGATCGTCGGCCTCTTCGTGCTCACCTGGGTGGCGGCGTTCGCCTACTGGAAGCTCGGCCGGGTCGAGGAGAAGTGGTCGGCGGGCCTGGCGGCCGCGGCCGAGAAGGCCGAGTAGTCGAAGGGCCGGTGAGCGGAGCGCCCGAACAGTCGAACGGCGGGCCGGCCCGGGGTGCGAGCCCCGGGCCGGCCCGCCGTTCCGGTGGTCCGGGGTTGTCCGACCGCCTGGTGTCCGGCCGTCCCCCCCGGCCGGGCCCGGGGTCGTCTCCCCGGGCGGTGCCGCGGCGCCCCGCGGTGGCCCGGTCGTGACGCCCCTCCGGTGGGGCGGGCGTCCGGAATCCGCCCGACCGGTCGGGCGAGCGTCCGGAATCGGCCAAAGTTGCGAAGGGTGGGGATCGGTGGAAACCCCTACGGAAGGCCGGAAAGCGGCCCGGCCGCCGCGGTCAGGGCATCGCGGGCGCGAAGCGGCCGGTCGGGCCGGCCGCCAGGGTGCGGTCGAGCAGGGCCAGCGCCCGTAACTCGGCCACCCCCTGGTCCGGGGCGCGGACGTACAGCACCAGGCCGACGCCCCCCGGGACGGCGCAGGCCCGGACGTGCTCCAGTCCGTCGCCCGGCCCCGCGCACCCCCACAGAGCTGCCTGGACGTCGGCGGCCCCCGCCTCGCCCGTCGGCGCGGCGGAGACCTCCAGAAGGGTCAGGTGGACGGAGAACACCGACTGGTCAGTCCCAGCCGATGCCCGGGGTGCCGGTGGGGTTGTCCCAGCCGATCGCACCCGGCTGCGCGAAGTCCCAGCCGATACCGCTCCCGGCGGCCACGCCGGCCGCGGTGGCGGTGACGGCGGTGGTGGGCGGCTGGGCGGCGAAGGCGGGTGCTGCGGCGGTGGCGAGGGAGAGTGCGAGGGCGGCGGCGGCGAGCAGCCGGACGGTCTTGGGCACGGCGGGTCCTGTTCTGGGCACAGTGGTTCAGGGCGCGAAGGGGCGGAGCGCGGGGCGGTGGACGAGCACGGGGGCGGTGACCGTGGGGAGGGTGCACGCACGGGGAATCCTGCCGGTGGCGGCCCTGTGGCGGGAGGGGCGGCCGGGGGCAGCAACAGGACAGGCAGCAAGCTGCAACCGGCTGGCGGAACGGCCGCGGGTGCGCCTGCCGGCCCGGTCGGGGACCGCCGGCCGGGCCGGCCCGCGGGCCCGCCGGTACGGCAGCGGGACCGGCGGCCGGGGCCGCTCGCCAGGGCGGCTGCCGGTGGTGCTGCGTCGGCGCCCGCCGCTCGCCCGGCCGGCGCTCCCGCGCGGCTGTCGGCGTGGTTCCCCGGGGCGGGCCGGTGTACACCCGGGCCGCTTGACCGGATCATGCCTTGTGACGCCGGTGTCGCGGCGCAAGGATCGAGCCGCGGATCGCCCGATAATCCCATTGCGACGATCAGGGGTCGTGGAAGTGCTGGAACTGCTGGGGCTCGACACCACCGCGGAGGCCGTCTACCGCGAGATGCTGGCCGACCCCGAGGGTGGCGTCGCCGAGCTCTGCGAGCGGCTCCGCCTCCCCGAGCGCGCCGTCCGGGAGGCCCTGGACCGGCTCGCCGACCTCACCCTGCTGCGCGCCTCCCGCGACCGCCCCGGGGCGTTCTGGCCGGTCAGCCCGGAGCGCGGCCTGGAGCTGCTGCTGCGCCGTCAGGAGGAGGACCTCGCCCGGCGCCAGCAGGAGCTGGCCGTCTCCAAGGCGGCGGTGGCACGGGCGGTGGCCGAGTACGCGACGCTGCGCGCGAGCACCCTGGTGGACGGCGGTGAGCGGCTGGTCGGGCTGGACGCCATCCAGGCCAAGCTGGAGGTGCTGACCGCCCGGCTGACCTCCGAGTGCCTCGCCGTGATGCCCGGCGGCGCGCAGTCCGCGGCCAGCCTGGCCGCCTCCCGGCCGCTGGACGAGGACGCCCTGGTGCGCGGGGTGAGCCTGCGCACCATCTACCAGGACAGCGTCCGCAACGACCCGGAGACCCTCGGGTACGCGCAGTGGATGACCGGGCTCGGCGGCAGGGTGCGCACCGCGCCGGTGCTGCCGCCCCGGATGCTGGTGTTCGACCGGTCCACCGCCGTGGTGCCGATCGACCCGGAGAACACCCGGCTCGGCGCGCTGTGCACCGAGGAGCCGGGCATCGTCGCCTCGCTGGTCGCGCTCTTCGAGCAGACCTGGGAGACGGCCGCCCCGCTCGGCACCCAGCGGGCCGAGGACGCCGGGACGGGCCTGAGCGCCGGCGAGCGCGAGCTGCTGCGGCTGCTGTCCACGGGGCTCACCGACGACGCGGCGGCCAAGCGGCTCGGCGTGTCGGTGCGGACGGTGCGCCGGCAGATGGCCGCGTTGATGGAGCGGCTGGACGCGGGCAGCCGGTTCGAGGCGGGCCTGAAAGCGGCTCAGCGGGGCTGGCTGTAGGGCGGGCCGGCGCCCTGGGCCGGCCGGCCGGTCCGCCGACACGTCCGCCGTCCGGTCCGGGTCCGGTCCGCGTCGGGTCCGTTGCCCGGTCCGCCGACCCGGCCGCCGTCCGCCCGTCGGCGCCGAGTCTGTAGCGCGCGTCACAGCTTCGGGTGCGATCTCCCCACCGGTACCGGATTGTTCACCGCCGGGGGCTTGTCGCGTCATTTTCTACGCGCGTATCTTAAGGCGCTGCGGGGGCTGTTCCGGATCCTCGCACCTGCACTTCTACGCGGGTAGCGCGCGGTCCGCGCCTGCCTGACCCACCCTCACGTCCCGGCGGCCCCACGACCGCCGGACGAAACGTGCCGCCCCCGTTGCCGTGCCGCCGTGCGCCACGACAGACCAAGGAGTCCCGTCCAGGTGACCACCTCCCCCGCTCCCCGCCCGCGTTCGCGCCGCGCCCTGCTCCGCGCGACCCTCCTCCCGGCCGGTCTGGCCGCCTCGCTGGTGCTCGTCCCGCTGCCGGCCGCGGTGGCCGCGCCCTCGGCCGACGCGGTGATCGCCGAGGTGTACGGCGGCGGTGGCAACTCGGGTGCCACGCTGAAGAACGACTTCATCGAGCTGGCCAACAAGGGCGGCGCCGCCTTCGGCCTGGACGGCTGGAGCGTGCAGTACATATCCGGCACGCCCGGTGCCACCTCCCAGTGGGGCGTCACCCCGCTGACCGGCGCGGTCGCGCCCGGTGCGCGCTACCTGGTCGCCGAGGCGGCCGGTGCGGCCGGCACCGTCGAGCTGCCGACCCCGGACGCGGCCGGCGCGCTGGCCCTGTCGGGCACCAGCGGCACCGTCGCCCTGGTCCGCGGCACCGACCCGCTGACCTGCAGGACCGCCGCCGACTGCGCCGCCGACCCGCGGGTGCGGGACCTGGTCGGCTTCGGCACCGCCGTCGTCCACGAGGGCTCGGCCTCCGCCGCCGGCGCCTCCAACACCGCCTCGGTGGCCCGCAAGGCGGGTCTCGCCGACACCGACGACAACGCGGCGGACCTCACCGCGGGCGCCCCGACCCCGACCAACGGCAAGGGCGAGGTCGCCGAGGGCTCCACCCCGACCGGCCCGACCGAGCCGGGCACCGTCCGGATCCACGACATCCAGGGCACTACCCGGGTCTCGGCCCGGACCGGCACGACGGTCGCGGGCGTGCCCGGCATCGTCACCGGCGTACGCGGCTACGGCTCCAAGGGCTTCTGGATCCAGGACCCGAACCCGGACGCCGACCCGGCCACCAGCGAGGGCGTCTTCGTCTACACCGGCAGCGCCACCCCGACCGTCAAGGTCGGCGACTCGGTGCTGGTCACCGGCAAGGTGACGGAGTACTACCCGAACTTCAACGGCGGCTCGCAGTCGCTCACCCAGCTCACCAACCCGGCCGTCACCGTGCTCTCCGCCGGCAACCCGCTGCCGGCGGCGGTCGTGGTCGACACCCGCAACATCCCCGGCACCTACACCCCGCAGGCCCCGGCCGGCGGCACCATCGAAGCCCTGCCGCTCCAGCCGGAGAAGTACACCCTGGACTTCTACGAGTCGCTGGAGGGCATGCGCGTCCAGGTCAAGGACGTCCGGGTGATCCAGGCGACCGACAAGTACAACGAGCTCTGGGTCGCGGCCGACAAGCAGGACCAGAAGAGCCGGCGCGGCGGCGTGCTGTACGAGTCCTACCAGGAGCCCAACGTCGGCCGGCTGATGGTGCAGCAGCAGGCGCCGGTCACCCAGCAGCCGTTCCCGGTCGCCAACGTCGGCGACGTGCTGACCGGCACCACCGACGGCCCGCTGGACTACAACAGCTTCGGCGGTTACACCCTGGTCGCCGGCACCCTGGGCGCGCTCCAGGACAACCACCTGCAGCGCGAGGTCACGGCCCAGCCGGCCGACCGCGAGCTGACCATCGCCACCTACAACGTGGAGAACCTGGCGCCCGGCAACCCGGACGCCAAGTTCGCCGAGCTGGCCCAGGCCGTGGTCACCAACCTGCGCTCGCCCGACGTCCTCGCCCTGGAGGAGATCCAGGACAACAACGGCGCCAAGAACGACGGCACGGTGGACGCGAGCCAGACCGTCGCCAAGTTCGTCGCGGCCATCAAGGCGGCCGGCGGCCCGGCGTACGAGTGGCGCTCGATCGACCCGCAGGACGGCAAGGACGGCGGCGAGCCCGGCGGCAACATCCGCCAGGGCTTCCTCTTCAACCCGCTGCGGGTCTCCTTCACGGACATCCCCGGCGGCAGCGCCACCACCGCCGTGGACGTGGCCGGCAGCGGCGCGGCCACCGCGCTGACCGCCTCGCCCGGCCGGATCGCCCCGGCCGACGAGGCCTGGGCGAACAGCCGCAAGCCGCTGGTGGGCCAGTTCTCCTTCCGCGGCAAGAAGGTCTTCGTCATCGCCAACCACTTCAACAGCAAGGGCGGCGACCAGGGCATCGACAGCCGGTTCCAGGCCCCGGCCCGCAGCTCCGAGGTGCAGCGGACCAAGCAGGCCACGCTGGAGCAGGCCTTCGTCGCGAAGCTGCTGGCCGCCGACAAGGAGGCCAAGGTGGTCTCGCTCGGCGACTTCAACGACTACCAGTTCTCGCCCGCGCTGGCCGCGCTCACCAAGGACGGCGTGCTGCGCGACCTGGTGAACGAGCTGCCGGAGACGGAGCAGTACTCCTACGTCTACCAGGGCAACTCGCAGGTGCTGGACCACATCCTGGTCAGCCCCGAGGTCGGGTACGCCAAGTACGACGTGGTGCACATCAACAGCGAGTTCGCCGTCCAGGCGAGCGACCACGACCCGCAGGTGGTCCGTATCAAGCCGTAGGGCCCGCGGTACGACCGAGGGGGCGGTGACCGGGTGTCCGGTCACCGCCCCCTCGGGGTCGCGCGGCTACTTGAGGGCGGCGAGCACCGCGTCCGCCATCACCTTCTCGCCGGTGGCGTTGGGGTGGAACGGGACGGCCGGCGTGCCGGGCAGCGCGCCCTCGATCCAGCGGTCGGCCGAGCAGACGTCGTGACCCCTGGTCGGGGTGGCGGTGTCCACGTAGGTGGCGCCGCCCGCGGCGGCGGTGGCCTTGAGCATCCCGTTGAGCTTGCCGAGCACGCCGTGCAGGTACTCGACGTCGCCGGAGGTGACCGGCTGGGCGAGGAAACAGTCCGAGCCGTCGGCGGGCAGCACGGACGGGTAACCCACCACCAGCACGCGGGCCTTGGGGGCCTTGGCGTGGATCTGCCGCAGAACGTCGGCGAGCTGCGGCGCGGCGCCGTTGATCCGGTCGGTGAGGTCGTCGCTGCCGTACTGCCAGGACCAGCTCGACCAGTCCCAGTGGCCGTGGTTGTAGACGTCCTTGCAGGGCGTGCCGAGCGGGTTGACCACGGCGCCGCCGATGCAGGTGGCGATCACCTCGGCGATCCCGAGCGGGGTGACGCCGAGGTCGTTGCCGCCGATGCCGAGGGTCACCAGGTCGGTGTCGGCGGTGACGGCGTCCAGCTGGGCGGCGCCGCCCCACGGCAGGCCGGGGTACTGGGGCTGCGTCATCGCACTCACCTTGGCGGCGGAGCAGGTGACGTCGGTGTACGCCTTGGCCTGGAGGGCGGCGGCCACCAGGTGGCCGTAGTTGCGGTCGGAGCGCAGGCAGAGGCCGGCCGACTGGCCGGGTACCCCGGCCCCGGCGGCGTAGGAGTCGCCGAGGGCCACGTAGTGCCGGGGGGCGGGGGTGGCGGCCTGCGCGCTGGTGGAGGTCAGGGCGAGGACCGCGCCCAGCGCCGCGGCGCCGAGCAGGGCGGACTTCCGGGAGGTGCGGGTCGTGCGGCGATTCCGGGCAGGGCTGAGCACGGGTTCCTCCTGGGGGAGAGAGAACGAGTGGGGGTCGTGCGAGCCGGGCCACAGCTTTACTACCGACAGGTAAGTTACTGCCAGGTTTCGAATCCGTCCATGCGCGGCGCGGAAATTCCCGAAAAACCGTCAGAAGCATTTCGGAATAACGCTCCACCGTGTATCGAAGGTATTTCCGAAACGCCCCGGAGCGGAATTCCCGCAGTAGCTTGTTACCCACCGGTTGACGCGCCCCGCCGCAGGCCGCAGTATCGGGCGCACGCCGCACCGCCGGATCACCGGCCGCACCGCCGGATCACTGATGGAGGAGAGCGCATGGCCCTGGACGCCGATGTCATCGTCATCGGAGCCGGCCTCGCGGGCCTCGCCGCGACCGCCGAACTCGCCGACGCCGGACGGCGGGTGATCCTGCTCGACCAGGAACCGGCGGCCTCGCTCGGCGGGCAGGCGCACTGGTCCTTCGGCGGCCTCTTCCTGGTCGACTCGCCCGAGCAGCGCCGGATGCGGATCCGCGACTCGCACGCGCTCGCCCTGCAGGACTGGCACGGCACCGCCGGCTTCGACCGCCCCGAGGACGCCTGGCCGCGCCGCTGGGCCGAGGCGTACGTCGACTTCGCGGCGGGGGAGAAGCGGGCCTGGCTGCGCGCCCAGGGCGTGCGGTTCTTCCCGGTCGTCGGCTGGGCCGAGCGCGGCGGGCTGCTGGCCGACGGGCCCGGCAACTCCGTCCCCCGCTTCCACATCACCTGGGGCACCGGGCCCGGTCTGCTCGAACCCTTCGTCCGCCGGGTCCGGGCCGCCGCCGAACGCGGCCTGGTCGACCTGCGGTTCCGCCACCGGGTCACCGGGCTGTCCGCGCACGCCGGCGTCACCGACACGGTCGCCGGCGAGGTGCTGGTGCCCAGCGGCGCGGCCCGCGGCACGGCCAGTTCGCGCGAGGTCGCCGGTCACTTCGAACTCCGCGCCCAGGCCGTGATCGTCACCTCCGGCGGCATCGGCGGCAACCACGACCTGGTCCGCAAGGCCTGGCCGGCCCGGCTCGGCACCCCGCCCGACCGGATGCTCTCCGGGGTGCCCGCGCACGTCGACGGACTGATGCTGGGGATCACCGGCGAGGCCGGCGCCAACCTGATCAACGGCGACCGGATGTGGCACTACACCGAGGGCATCGAGAACTGGGACCCGATCTGGGCCCGGCACGGCATCCGCATCCTGCCCGGCCCGTCCTCGCTCTGGCTGGACGCCCGCGGCCGCCGGCTGCCCGTCCCGCTCTTCCCCGGGTTCGACACCCTCGGCACCCTCGAACACCTGCGGACCACCGGGTACGACCACACCTGGTTCGTGCTCAGCCAGAAGATCATCGAGAAGGAGTTCACCCTCTCCGGCTCCGAGCAGAACCCCGACCTGACCGGCCGTTCGCTGCGCGGTGTCCTCGGCCGGGCCCTGCCGGGCGCCCCCGGCCCGGTCCGGGCCCACCTGCGGCACGGCCCCGACTTCGTGGTCGCCGGCAACCTGCCGGACCTCGCGCGCGGCATGAACGCCCGGACCCGTGAGGCCCTGATCGACCCGGACGAGCTGCGGCGCACCGTCGAGGCCCGGGACCGCCAGCTGGCCAACCCGTTCGCCAAGGACCTCCAGGTCACCGCCATCCACGGGGCCCGCCGCTACCTGGGCGACAAGCTGATCCGCACGGCCGCGCCGCACCGGATCCTCGACCCGGCCGCCGCCCCGCTGATCGCCGTCCGGCTGAGCATCCTGACCCGCAAGTCGCTCGGCGGGCTGGAGACCGACCTCTCCGCCCGGGTGCTGCGGCCCGGCGGCGAGGTACTGGAGGGCGTGTACGCGGCCGGCGAGGCGGCCGGCTTCGGCGGCGGCGGCGTGCACGGCTACCGCTCGCTGGAGGGCACCTTCCTCGGCGGCTGCCTCTTCTCCGGCCGCACGGCGGGCCGGGCGGCGGCGGCCGCGACGGCGTAGCGGGCGGGCCCTCGCGCGGCGGTAGGGGGCGGGCTCGCGCGGCGGCCTGCAGCCGGGCCGGAAGGAGCGCCCTGGTCCGGCGAGGCTCCTCGGTTCCGCGCGGGCCGGAGGGGTCGGCGGTGACGGGTGCCCGGACGCGGGGCGGCCCGCCGCGGCCCGAGCCGCCCGATGTGACCGGTGCGACCGGTACCGACGGGGCGGCCGGTGAGGAAGACTGGGGGCAGGATCTGACGGGTGGTCGACAACCCGTCGGCGTGACGCATCGCGAGAGGGCAGGGCATGACTGGTCGGGGGGCCGTACTCGGAGGTCGCTACACGCTGACCGAGTGGATCGGTGGCGGCGGCATGGGCGCCGTCTGGCGTGCCGACGACGGGGTGCTGGAGCGGCAGGTGGCGGTCAAGGTGCTGCACGCGGGCCTGCTGGAGGAGGGGACGTTCGCCCGGCGCTTCCGGCGCGAGGCCCAGTTGCTCGCCGCGATCAGCCACCCGGGCATCGTGGACGTCTACGACTACGGGGAGAGCGGCGGCGAGGGCGGCGCCGAGGGCGAGCGGATCGCGTACATCGTGATGGAACTCGTCGACGGGCGGCCGCTGGACAAGGTCCTCGCCGAGGACGGGCCGATGCCGCCCGAGCGGGTGCTGAGCATGCTCGCCACGGCGCTCGACGCGCTGCACGCCGCGCACCGGCAGGAGATCGTGCACCGGGACGTCAAGCCGTCGAACCTGATGGTCGGAGCCGACGGCCGGGTGACGGTGACGGACTTCGGCATCGCCCGGGCGCTCGTGAGCACCACGCTCACGGCGACCAACGTGGTGATCGGCACCGCGCTGTACATGGCGCCCGAGCAGGCCGGCGGCGGGGGCGTCACACCGGCCTCGGACCTCTACTCGCTCGGCGTGGTCTGCTACGAACTGCTCACCGGCCTACCGCCGTTCACCGGCGAGAGTGTGGTCGAGGTCGCGCTCAAGCACGTCCAGCAGCCCGCACCGGAACTGCCGGAGGAGTTCCCGCCGGCGGTACGGGAGTTCGTGGCGCGGGCACTGGCCAAGCAGCCGGGGGACCGGTTCGCCGACGCCGCCGCGATGGCGGCCGCGGCCAGGGCGGCCGTCGGCGACCGGTCCGCGCCGGTCGCCGCGGTGGTGCGGGCCGTTCCCCCCGTCGTGCCGGCGGGCCCGGCGGTCGAGGTCGCCCGGGTGACGCCCCGGACCACGCCCGAGCCCCCCGCGCGCCGGACCTGGCGCCGCTTCCTGGTGCCCGTCGTCGTCCCGGTGATCATCACCACCGGCGCCGCCACGGTCCTGCTGGTCGACCGGAGCCCGTTCCAGGCGCAGGGGCAGACCCCCGGGGCACAGCCCGCCGTCTCGGTGTCCGCCACCGTGATCACCGACCCGCCGACGGCCGGCACGCCGACGGCCGAGCCCGTCCCGACCACGCCGTCGGGCGCGGAGACGACGCCCGGCACCCCGCCGCCGGACCAGCCCGGGGCCACCCCCGCGCCGACCACCGGCGGGCAGCCCGCGGCCCCGGCGCCGAACCCCGCCGGCGGGGCGACGACGGGCGGCACCGGGTCGTCGGGTGGTTCGTCCGGTGGTTCGTCGGGCGGTTCGTCGGGCGGTTCGTCGGGCGGTTCGTCCGGTGGGTCCGCCGCCACTCCGCCGAAGGCGGGTAGCGGTAGCGGCGGCGGTAGCGGTGGCGGGGCGGCGTCCGCACCCAACCAGCCGGCGCCGCCGGCCCCGGCGCCCAACCAGCCGGCCCCGGTGCCCAATCAGCCCGCGCCGTCGGTGCCCGCGCCCGACCAGCCCGCGCCCAAGCCGACCCCGTCGACTCCGCCCGCGCCGGCCGTGCCCGCCGGGTGCGGCGGCGCCAACTGGGGTGCCATCGTCAATGTGGCCGACGGCCAGAAGCTCGGCCTGTCCACCGACAGCCCGGCGCCCGGCGCCGCGGCCGTCATGGGCGGGACGACCGCCTACGGCTGGGTCCGCTCGGCGCCGAACCCCGGCGGCTGGTACGAGATCTACCCGTGCAGCCTGAGCGGCCCGGCCCTCGTCCAGGACGTCGACTTCTCGAACCAGGTGAGCCAGAAGGTGCTGCTCTCACCGGGGTTCAGCTTCATGAACAACTGGTCGGTGGTCGGCGCGAGCACCTCGGGCGCCTACTACCTCAAGGACTACATGGGGTCGACCTGTCTGACCGACAACGGCGCGGGCAAGCAGGTCACCATGACCGCCTGCACTCCGGGCAACAAGTACCAGGAGTGGCGGATGCCCTGATCCCGGGCCCCGTTCAGCCCGCCCCGCCCGCGTACGCCAGCGGCGGGAGGACGGCCTGGGCGTCCCGGCCGGCGAACCAGAGGCCGATCATGAAGGCGGTCGTCGCCTCCAGCAGCCCGGCGCGGTCCAGGCCGCCGGCCGGCACCGGATCGGCTCCGAGGTGGGCGGCCAGCCGGCCGACCAGGGCCACCGCGGCCCGGTCGTCCCCGCAGAGCGGGACGGCCAGCGGGCGCCCGTCGAAGACCGGCGGGGTGCGCCGCCAGACGCTCTCGTGGCAGAGGTTGAACGCCTTCACCACGTGCGTGCCGGGCGCGGCGGCGGCGATCCGCTCGGCCATCGACGGCCCGCCGGCCGTGGTGAGGGTGAGCGTGCCGCCGGCGATCGGGTTGGTGCAGTCGATCAGCACCCGCCCGGCCGGCGGGGCCGCCCGGGCGACCACCCGCTCCACCTGGTCGGCCGGTACGGCGAGCAGCACCGCCTCGCCGAACTCCGCGGCCGCCGCCGGGTCTTCCAGGGCCCGCGCGCCCTCGCCCAGCTGCCGCGCCGCCGCCGCGGCGCGGGTGGCGTCGCGGGCGCCGAACGCCACCTCGTGCCCGGCCCGGGCCCACTGCCCGCCGAGCGCCCGCGCCATACTGCCCGCTCCGATGATGCCGACCCGCATCTGAGATCCCCTCCTGCGCCGGCCCGGTCGGCCGGTTCGGGATGACTCTAGGAACGGCGATGGTTACCGATCGGTGCGTGCCGGGCCGGAGAGAATGGGGGCGTCGATGACGGCGGACGGTGTGATGGGTGCGGGTGCGGGTGCGGGTGCGGGTGCGGGTGTCGGGGGCGGGGTGTTCCTGGCGGACTGCCGGGCCCGGCTGGCCTTCGATCTGCTGGCCAACACCTGGAACTCGGTGGTGCTCTGGGCCCTGCGCGACGCCCCCGAGCGCCCCGGCGAGCTGCGCGCGCGGATCGGCGGCATCAGCGCCAAGGTCCTCACCGAGACGCTGCGCCGGCTGGAGTTCAACGGTCTGGTGGAGCGCCGTAGTTATCCGCAGGTCCCGCCGCGTGTCGAGTATGCCCTGACTCCGCTCGGCCGCACGTTGCTGCCCAGTCTGGAGGCGCTGGGGGAGTGGGGCTTCCGGCACGGCGACGCGGTGTTGGAGGCCCAGGACCGGGCGCTGGAGCGGGGCTGACCTCCGGTCGTGCCGGGGCGGCGTCCGTGGGCGGGACGTTGTGCCGGTTGGAGTTCAACGGTCCGGTGGAGCGCCGTAGTTATCCGCAGGCTCCGCCGCGTGTCGAGTATGCCCTGACTCCGCCGGGTCGCACCCTGCTGCCCAGCTTGGAGGCGCTGGGGGAGTGGGTCCGACCCCCGGTCAGGCCGGGAGTGGCGCCCGTCGCCGGCGGCGGGCCCCGACGACGGCGGCGACGATCGCGCCGATCGCCCCGGCGAGGAACAGCAGCCCGCCCCCGCCGATCGCGGCCAGGGCGCCGAGCAGCCTCCCCGGGAGGGCGGCCGAGTCCGCGCCGTTGTGCCAGACCACCCGCTCGCGGACGGCCGAGGCGTCGACGCTGCCCTGCTGGTCGGTCAGGTACATCCGGGAGTCGAGCGAGTCGACGCGGTTGTCGCCGAGCAGGAAGAGCCGCCCCGCGGGGACGACGGCGTCGTACTGCGCGAAGGTGCCGTTCGGCGAACCCTGGTAGGTGTAGGGCTCGGCGAGCGGCTGCCCGTTGAGGGTGAGGCCTCCCTGCGGGCAGCAGGCGAGGTGGTCGCCGCCGAGGCCGACGACGCGTTTGGCGACCATGCCCCGCAGGCCCCAGGGACTGTCGACCAGGACGACGTCGCCCCGCCGCACCTCGTCGCCGCGCACCTTCTCGGTGATGATCTGGCCGCCCTGCACCAGGGTCGGGGCCATCGCCTGGCTCGGCAGGTTGTGTACGGAGTAGCCGAACGCCAGCAGGGCGCATCCGAAGGCGGCCGTCAGCAGACCCGCCACCCCCACTCCGACCGACGTCCACAGTGGCCACCGCTTCGGACCCGCCATCGTCAACCGTCCTTCCTTGATCCATTGGGACGGGCCACACCTTAGGGCGCGGCGCCGTCGGCGGATCCGGCGGGTGTCGGGACGGGGCTGGTCGAGTGGGTGCCGGGACGGGGCCGGCCGGACCCTAGTTGTCGTCGGTGAGGCCGAGGCGCAGGTGATCGACGTGGTAGACGGCCTGGTCGAGCAGGGCGGCGACGTGGTGGTCGTGGAGCGAGTAGACCACCGAGCGGCCCCGGCGTTCGCCGACGACCAGGCCGAGGTTGCGCAGCAGGCGGAGCTGGTGGGAGCAGGCGGACTGCTCCATGCCGACGGCGTCGGCGAGTTCGGTGGCGCCCCGCGGGCCCTCCCGCAGCTGGGCGAGTATCAGCAGGCGGGAGGGGGTGGCCAGGGCCTGGAGGGTGCTCGCCACCTTGGCCGCGTTGGACGCGTCGAGGCGCATCTGCGGCACGGTGTTCTCGGCGGCTGCGTGTCCCATGGGGGCATCCTACGGGCAGCCGCCGCCGATGGATGAAAGCTTGTTCATGTGTTCCTGTATGGTGACGGCCATGTCCGCGACGCCCGTCTCCAGTGCCCTGCTCACCCGGCCGGCGGCCGCCGCCGCCCCCGCGACGGCACCGCCCCGCCGCACCCGGGTGCTCGCCCTGCCCGAGGCCCGCTGGGCGGCCGCCGCCACCGCGGCCTTCCTGGCCGCACTCGCCCTCCAGTTGCTCGACGGCCCCGGCTGGGCCCGCGGCACGCTCTACGCGGCCGCCTACCTGGCCGGCGGCTGGGAGCCCGCCCTGGCCGGGCTGCGGGCACTGCGCGAGCGGACCCTCGACGTCGACCTGCTGATGGTGGTCGCCGCGGTCGGCGCCGCCGCCATCGGCCAGGTGCTGGACGGCGCCCTGCTGATCGTGATCTTCGCGACCAGCGGCGCCCTGGAGGCGCTGGCCACCGCCCGCACCGCCGACTCCGTCCGGGGCCTGCTCGACCTCGCCCCCGCCACCGCCTGCCGGCTCACCGCCGACGGCCGGGAGGAGAGCGTCCCCACCGCCGCGCTCGCCGTCGGCGACACCGTGCTGGTCCGCCCCGGTGAGCGGATCGGTGCCGACGGCCGGGTCCTCGACGGCCGCAGCGACGTCGACCAGGCCACCATCACCGGCGAGCCGCTGCCCGTCGCCCGGTCCGTCGGCGACGAGGTGTACGCGGGCACGCTCAACGGCTCCGGCGCGCTGCGGATCCGGGTCGAACGCGACGCCGCCGACTCGGTGATCGCCCGGATCGTCGCCATGGTGCAGGAGGCCTCCGAGACCAAGGCCCCCACCCAGCTGTTCGTCGAGAAGGTCGAACAGCGCTACGCCGCCGGCCTGGTGGCCGCCACCCTGCTGCTGTTCGCCGTCCCGCTCGCGCTGGGCGCCGAGCTGACCGGCACCCTGCTGCGCGCCATGACGTTCATGATCGTCGCCTCGCCGTGCGCCGTGGTGCTGGCCACCATGCCGCCGCTGCTCTCCGCCATCGCCAACGCCGGCCGGCACGGCGTGCTGGTCAAGTCCGCCGTGGTGATGGAGCGGCTCGGCCAGGTGGACGCCGTCGCCCTGGACAAGACCGGCACCCTCACCGAGGGCACGCCGAGGGTGGTCGAGCTGCGCCCGCTGGGCGTCACCGAGGGCGAGTTGCTGGCCCTCGCGGCCGCCGCCGAACACCCGAGTGAGCACCCGCTGGCCCGCGCGGTGGTCGCCGCCGCCCGCGAGCGCGGCCTGACGCCGCCCGCCGCCACCGACTTCACCGCCACCCCGGGGATCGGCGTGCGGGCCGTGGTCGGCGGCGCGGTCGTCGCGGTGGGCGCCCCCGGCCCGTACCGCGCGCACCCCGCCGTCACCGCGCTGGAGGAGGCCGGCCGTACCGCCGTCCTGGTGCTGCGCGACGGCGAACCCGTCGGCGTGCTGGGCCTCGCGGACCGCCCGCGCGAGCAGGCCGCGGCCGCAGTCCGGGGTCTGGCCGCGCTCACCGCCCGCCCGCCGGTGCTGCTCACCGGCGACAACCGGCTCGCCGCCGAGCACCTCGCCCGGGAGGTCGGCCTGACCGACGTCCGGGGCGGGCTGCTGCCCCAGGACAAGGTGGCGGCGGTCCGTGACCTGGCCGACCGCGGGCACCGGGTGCTGATGGTCGGCGACGGCGTCAACGACGCCCCCGCGCTGGCCGCCGCGCACAGCGGGGTCGCGATGGGCCGGGCCGGCTCCGACCTCGCCCTGGAGACCGCGGACGCGGTGGTGGTGCGCGACGAACTGACCGCCGTCCCGGCCGTGGTGGCGCTGTCCCGGCGGGCCCGCCGGCTGGTCGTGCAGAACCTGGTGATCGCCGGGACCTTCATCACCGTCCTGGTGCTCTGGGACCTGGCCGGTACGCTGCCCCTGCCGCTCGGTGTCGCCGGGCACGAGGGCTCCACCGTGATCGTCGGCCTCAACGGGCTGCGGCTGCTGCGCGAACGGGCGTGGCTGCGGGCCCTCCGACAGGAAGCCCCGAACGGCGGGGCCGCGAACCACGAGGAGTGCTGAGCCGATGAGCCGTCGAGACCGTGAGCGCGGTGGCACCAAGGGGGCCGCGGCCCCGGTGACCGTCACCGTCTGCCGGGGCTGCTGCTGCGGCACCCGGGAGAAGCACCCGGACGTCGACCACGCGGGCCAGTACGAGCGGCTGCGCGAGGCCGTCGGCGCGGCGGGCAAGGTCCGGGCGGTCAAGTGCCTGGACGCCTGCGCGCACTCCAACGTCGTGGTGGTCGGCCCGTCGAGCGAGGGCCGGGCGGCGGGCGGCCGCCCGGTCTGGCTGGGCTGGGTCCTGGCGGACGACATGGTCGAGGAGATAGCCGAGTGGGTGCACGCCGGCGGCCCCGGCCTGGCCGAGCCGCCCGGGCTGCTCGACCTCCAGCAGGTCACCGTCTCCCGCCGGGTCCGCGACGGCCTGCCGGGCTGAGGCCTTCGGGAGCCGGGCCCGCGGAGCGCCCTCCGCCGGGGCGGTCCGCGGGGCGGGCCGGGGCACTACCATTTACCGGGCGCCCCGGCTTGGGAGGAATCACGACGTGACCACGGTCTGCCGCATCTGCGCGGGCACCGGCCGCACCGCCGGTCTCAGCTGCCGCACCTGCCAGGGCACCGGCACCACCGAGGTCGGCGGCGGTGGCGGCAACTGCTTCCTCTGCGACGGCACCGGTGTCTACGTCCGCTACCGGGTCGACGCGGCCGGCGCCAAGCACGCCTACCGTGACGAGGTCTGCCGCACCTGCGACGGCACCGGCAACCGCGCCCCGTCCAGCTGGGACGAGATCGCCCCGCCGCCCCGCTGAGCGCCCCGCCCCGCTGTGGCCCGCTGTCTGAGTCCCGCTCAGCCGAGTGCCGTTCCTTCGGACGGCGGCAGTGCGTCAGGACCCGGCGGCCCGGGGCGGATGATCCCCGCGGTCCCCGGGTGCCCGGAGCGGCTTTGCCGAGACATGGTCGAACATTGGCGTTCGACTGACCGGCACGCCGGTGCGCGTTCACCGGGCGTCCGTGTGCGGTCAACGCTTCGCTGGAAGAGTCCCGCCCATGGATATCCCCAACATGGGCGTGCCCGCGAAGCTCGCCGACCGCATGAGCATGGCCGAGCAGCACGAGTACCTGCGGGCCCGCTTCTCCCGCCGCCGGATGCTGCGCTCCGGCGCCGTCACCGTCGGTGCCCTGGCGGTGGGCGGTGCGCTGGGCAGCGGCACCGCGAGCGCCGCGCCCGCCTCCCCGCAGCTGCTGGCCGGCGGGGTCACCGACGGCATCGACGGCGCGCTCGTCGCCCCGATCGGCCGGCACCTCGCCTTCGGTCCCGAGCCGGACACCCAGTTCCGGGTCTCCTGGCAGGTCCCGGCGCCGGTGAAGAAGCCGTTCCTGCGCTACGGCAAGCAGCCGTGGGACCTCAGCCACAAGGTCCAGGCCGAGGTGCGCACCCTGCACACCCCCGCGCTGACGCCGACCGGCCAGCCGGTGGACCAGTACTACCTGCACGTCGCGCTGGAGGACCTCCAGCCCGACACCACGTACTACTACGGCGTCGGCCACCAGGGCTTCGACCCGGCCTCGCAGCAGGCGGTCTCCGCCCTGAGCACCTTCCGCACCGCGCCCTCGCGCGACCACCGCTGGGGCAAGGTGTACGAGCCGTTCACCTTCACCGCCTTCGGTGACCAGGGCGTCAGCGCCCACGCGGCCGGCAACGACAGCGTCATCCTGGCCCAGAACCCGGCCTTCCACCTGCACGCCGGCGACATCTGCTACGCCGACCCGGCCGGCTCCGGCCAGGACGCCGACAGGACCTCGTACAACGCCAAGACCTGGGACGCCTTCCTGGCGCAGACCGAGACGGTGGCCTCGAAGGTCCCGTGGATGGTCTCCTACGGCAACCACGACATGGAGGCCTGGTACTCGCACAACGGGTACGGCGGCGAGAACAACCGCTTCTACCTGCCGGACAACGGCCCGGACCCGCGGACCGTCCCCGGCGTCTACAGCTTCCGCTACAAGAACGTCGGCGTCATCTCGCTGGACGCCAACGACGTCTCCTACGAGATCCCGGCCAACCTGGGCATCTCGGCGGGCAAGCAGACCAAGTGGCTGCAGCGCACGCTGAAGGACTTCCGCAACGACGAGACCGTCGACTTCGTCGTGGTCTTCTTCCACCACTGCGCCTTCTCCACCACCCACCAGCACGCCTCCGAGGGCGGGGTGCGCGAGGCGTGGGTGCCGCTGTTCGAGAAGTACCGGGTGGACCTGGTGATCAACGGTCACAACCACGTCTACGAGCGCACCGACGCGATCCTCGGGAACAAGGTCTCCAAGGCGGTGCCGAGCGGTGCCACCGTCGAGCCGGCCACCGACGGCGTGGTGTACGTGACGGCGGGCGCGGCCGGCCGCAGCCTGTACAGCTTCGACGCCCCGGACACCTACGAGGGTCACGAGAACCACCTCGACTCGGTGAACACCTACCACTTCGCCAAGGGCGGCGTGAAGGTGACCGAGACGGTCGAGTGGTCCCGGGTCCGGTACACCGGCTACTCCTTCATCAAGGTCGACGTCACCCCGGCGCACCTGGGCCAGAAGTCCTCGATGAAGGTGACCGCGCTCGCCGAGAACGGCACGCAGGTCGACCACTACACCATCGTGCGGAAGGTCGGCGAGGGCTGGGACAGCGCGACCGACGACGACGGCGAGGGCGGCGGCTGGGGCTGGTAGTCCGCTCCGCCACGCTCGGGTGGCCCGGCCGGGGAGTCCCCGGCCGGGCCACCGGCGTGTCCGGGCCCGACCGGTCGGGGCGGGCCGGTCGGGGCGGGGCTGCTGCGGCGGGGTTGCGGCGGCGGGTCTAGCCGAGTGCGGCCAGCTGCGCCGCGAGGGTGTCGCTGTGCTGGAAGGTCAGCCCGGCGAGGGCGACGTGCTTCCAGCGGACCGTGCCGTCGCCGTCCAGGACGAACACCGAACGGCGCAGCCCGAGCCCGGGAACGGCGATGCCGTAGGCGCGGACGACGGTCCGGTCCGGGTCGGCGAGCAGGGGGAAGCCCAGGTGGTGCTTGCGGGCGAACCGCTCGTGGCTGTCCAGGCCCTGCGGGCTGATGCCCCACACGGTGGCGCCGAGTCCGCGGAAGCGGTCCAGGTCGGAGCTGTACGAGCAGAGCTGCTTGGTGCAGACGGGGGTGTCGTCGCCGGGGTAGAAGACCAGGACCAGCGGGCTGCCCTTGGCCTCGGTGAGGCGGTACTCGCGGCGTTCGGCGGTGTCGGCCTCCTCGTCGAGCAGCAGACCGGGCAGGGTGAACTCAGGGGCGGGGGAGCCGACTTCGGGTGGTTTCGCCATCGTTGTCCGATCCTTCGGGTGGGTGGCGCGGTCGCCGCCACCCTATGCCCGGGCACGGTGGCCGGGAGGTTGCCGCTCCTTTGTCGTTGAAGAGTTGATGCCGATCTTCGGAGACTTCGCGGACGTCGTGCAGGAATGCACGCAAGCTCTTCACTTCATAACGAATCAAGCAGTGACACTCCGAGTTTCCCTTCAGTTATTGACGGAATCGTCGGCGCGGGCTTTACTCCGTCCTCTGCCGCAATGCCGCGGCGCAGTCAGGAGGCACCACCCACCATGAACAGAACGACCCGGCGCGCCGCCGCGGGCACCGGCGCGCTGGCGCTGTCCCTCACCCTCGCAGCCTGCGGTCAGAGCGACGGAGCGCCGCAGTCGGGCGGTGTCGGGAGTACGACCATCGGTCTGCTGCTGCCCGAGAAGACCTCCTCCACCCGGTACGAGGCCTTCGACAAGCCGCTGATCGAGTCCACGGTGGCCTCCCTCTGCACCGGGTGCGTCGTCGACTACGCCAACGCGGACGGCGACGAGACCCGCCAGAAGCAGCAGTTCGACGACCTGCTGGCCAAGGGCGTCAAGGTCGTCCTGCTCGACCCGGTGAACGCCAAGATCACGGCCTCCTGGGTGGAGGCCGCCGCCGCCAAGGGCGTGAAGGTCGTCGCCTACGACCGGCTGGCCGAGGGCAAGGTCGCCGCGTACGTCTCCTTCGACAACCAGCGCACCGGCGAGATCCAGGGCCAGGCCCTGCTGGACGCGCTCGGTCCGAAGGCCGCCGCCGCGACGGTCGTGATGATCAACGGAGCCGAGTCCGACCCCAACGCCGCGATGTTCAAGGCCGGCGCGCACCGGGCCCTCGACGGGCGGGTCAAGAAGATCGCCTACGAGCAGTCCGGCGAGTGGAAGCCGGAGGTGGCCCTGGCGAAGACCAACGAGGCCATCAAGACCCTCGGCAAGGACGGCTTCCAGGCCGTGTACGCGGCCAACGACGGCATGGCCGCCTCGGTCATCGAGGCGCTGAAGGCGTCCGGGATCAAGAACGTCCCGGTCGGCGGCCAGGACGCCTCCATCGACGCGGTGCGCCGGGTGCTCACCGGTGAGCAGACCTACACCGTCTACAAGCCGTACAAGCCGGAGGCGGACGCGGCCGGGAGCATCGCCGTCCAGCTGCTGAAGGGGATGGACATCAACGCGGCGGCCAACGCGGGCGTCGACAGCGGCGGGCAGCGGATCCCCTCGCTGCTGCTCACCCCGATCGTGGTGACCAGGGCGAAGGTGCAGGCCACCGTGGTCGGCGGCGGCCTGTACAAGGCGTCCGAGATCTGCGCCGCGCCGTTCGCGGAGGCCTGCGAGGCGGCCGGCGTCAAATAGCGCGCGCCCGGGGCGGCCCTCCCGGGGCCGCCCCGGGACGGTGGCTCGGGGCGGTCGCTCAGCGCCGGGGCCCGTACATGATCACGGCGACCCCGGCCAGGCAGACCAGCGCCCCGGCCACGTCGTAGCGGGTGGGCCGGAAACCGTCCACCGCCATGCCCCAGAGCAGCGAACCCGCCACGAAGACCCCGCCGTACGCGGCCAGCACCCGGCCGAAGGAGCTGTCCGGCTGGAGCGCGGCGACGAAGCCGTACCCGCCGAGCAGTACCACGCCCAGGCCGGCCAGCCACCACGGCCGTGCCTCGCGCACGCTCTGCCAGATCAGCCAGCAGCCGCCGATCTCGGCGAGGGCGGCGAGGGCGAACAGGGCGGCGGAGCGCAGGACGGTCATGGTCGGCAAGCCTACGAGCCGTAGAGGTCGCCCCCGTAGGACGGGCCGTAGTACTCCTCCAGGGCGGCCAGCGGCTCGTCCTGGCGCTCCAGGCTCTTGGCGATCCGGGCGCGGGAGGGCGCGGCGTCCGGGTTCCAGGTCTCCGGCTTCCAGAGGGCGGAGCGCAGGAAGGCCTTGGAGCAGTGGTAGTAGACCGCCTCGATCTCGACCACGACGGCGAGCCGCGGGCGGTGCCCCTCGACGGCCAGCCGGTCGAAGAACGGCGCGTCGCGCACCAGCCTCGCCCGGCCGTTGACCCGCAGGGTGTCGCCGCGGCCCGGGACCAGGTACAGCAGTCCGACGTGCGGGTTGGCCAGGATGTTGTGGAAGCCGTCCGCCCGCCGGTTGCCCGGCCGTTCCGGCACGGCGATGGTGCGCTCGTCCAGCACGAGGGTGAAGCCGGCCGGGTCCCCCTTCGGCGAGGCGTCGCAGGTGCCGTCCGCCCCGGCGGTGGCCATCACGCAGAACGGCGCGGCGGCGATGAAGGCCCGGTCGTGCTCGTGCAGGGTGCGGCGCTCCTTGGCGGCGTCGCGGGCGCTCGGTCCGCCGAGCAGGGCGCGCAGTTCGGCGGCGTCGGTGACTTCGGTGCAGTCGTGGGTGTCCACGGTCGTCCCCCTCGATCCGGTAACGGGTCGATGGTATGCCGGGGCCGCGTGGGCCCGGTGGGGCCCCGCAGGGTCACGGGGGCCACGGGGGCTCAGGGGGGCGAGGGGGCGTCAGGCCTGCCGGTAGGTGGTGAGGAACCGTCCGATCCGGTTGATCGCCGTCTCCAGGTCGTCGGCCCGGGGGAGGGTGACGAAGCGGAAGTGGTCCGGGCGCGGCCAGTTGAAGCCGGTGCCCTGGACGACGTGGATCTTCTCGCGCAGCAGCAGGTCCAGCACGAACTGCTCGTCGTCGACGATCCGGTGCACCGCCGGGTCCAGCTTGGCGAACGCGTACAGCGCGCCCTTGGGCTTCACGCAGCTGACGCCGGGGATCTCGTTCAGCGCCTTGTACGCGACGTCGCGCTGCTCGGCGAGCCGGCCGGTGGGCAGGACGAGGTCGTTGATGGACTGGTGGCCGCCGAGCGCCGCCTGGACGGCGTACTGGGCCGGGACGTTGGGGCACAGACGCATGCCGGAGAGCATGGTCAGGCCCTCCAGGTAGTCGGTGGCGTGCTGCTTGGGCCCGGAGACGACCAGCCAGCCGCTGCGGAAGCCGGCCACCCGGTAGGACTTGGAGAGGCCGTTGAAGGTGAGGGTCAGCACGTCCTCGGCGAGCGCGGCCAGGCAGTGGTGCTCGGTGCCGTCGTAGAGGATCTTGTCGTAGATCTCGTCGGCCAGCACCATCAGCTGGTGCCGCCGGGCGAGGTCGAGGATGCCCTCCAGCAGTTCCTTCGGATAGACCGCGCCGGTCGGGTTGTTGGGGTTGATGACGACGATGGCCTTGGTGCGGTGGGTGATCTTGGCCGCGATGTCGTCGAGGTCGGGGTACCACTCGGCCTGCTCGTCGCAGGCGTAGTGGACGGCCTTGCCGCCGGCCAGCCGGACCACGGCCGTCCAGAGCGGGTAGTCGGGCATCGGGACGAGGACCTCGTCGCCGTTGTCGACCAGGGCCGTGACGGCCATCTGGATCAGCTCGGAGACCCCGTTGCCGAGGTAGACGTCGTTGACGGTCACTCCGGCCACACCGCGCTGCTGGTAGTACTGCACCACCGCGCGGCGGGCCGGCAGGATGCCGCGCGAGTCGCTGTAGCCGTGCGCGTTGGGCAGGTTGCGGATGATGTCCTGGAGGATCTCCTCCGGCGCCTCGAAGCCGAACGTGGCCGGATTGCCGGTGTTCAGCCGCAGCACGCTGTGCCCGGCCTCCTCCAGCGCGTTGGCCCGGTCGACCACCGGGCCGCGGATCTCGTAGCACACGTCCTGCAGCTTGCTGGACTGCCGAAACTCCATCTGAGGCCTCCCGACCGGTCACCCCGCACGTTCTGGTTGCTTTGTTCTACCAAGTAAGCACTTGGAAAGTCCAACCTTTTGGCTATGCTGATCCACATGTCACGCCGAAGCTACGACCAGTACTGCGCCGTCGCCCGCGCCCTGGACGCGGTGGGGGAGCGCTGGAGTCTCCTGATCGTCCGTGAACTCCTCGCCGGCCCGCGCCGCTACACCGACCTGCACGCCGACCTGCCCGGCGTCTCCACCGACATCCTCGCCACCCGGCTCAAGCAGCTGGAGGGCGAGGGCCTGGTGCTGCGCCGACGGCTGGAGCGGCCCGCCAACGCCACCGTGTACGAGCTCACCGCGCAGGGCGCGACGCTGAGCGGGGTGGTCGACGCACTGGGCGCCTGGGGCCTCGGCCTGCTCGGCGACCAGCGGCCGACGGACGCCGTGCGGGAGCACTGGGTCACCGGGCCGGCCGGCGCGGCCGGGGGCGTTCCCGGGGGCAGCCCCGAGGGCGCTCCCGATGATGTCTCCGAGGTGGCGGACCGGTTCGAAAACCCGTCGGACGAAGCCGTGTTGACGGGCTAGAGTCCGGCGGATGACCTCCTACGAACTCGCCCAGGTGAACATCTCGCGGATGCTCGAACCGATCGACAGCCCGCTGCTCGCGGACTTCGTCGCCGCCCTCGGACCCGTCAACGCGCTCGCCGACGAGGCGGACGGTTTCGTCTGGCGGCTGAAGGAGGAGGGCGGTTACGCCACCGGGTTCCGGATCTTCGACGACGAGTGGCTGCTGGTCAACCTCTCGGTCTGGCGCGACCCGAAGGCTCTCGACGCCTTCGTCCTCCACCCCGAGCACCGGGCCGTGATGCGCCGGCGGCGGGAGTGGTTCAGCCGGCCGGTCGAGGCGATGACCGTCCTGTGGTGGGTGCCGGCCGGCCACCGCCCCACCCCGCAGGAGGCCGAGCAGCGGCTCACCCTGCTGCGCGCGCAGGGCCCGACGGCGGAGGCGTTCACGATGCGGCAGGCGTACGAGCCGCCGACCGCCTGAGCACGGGCGGCGGCCCCGGTGCTGCGGCAGGGTTGTCGGGCAGGGCTGTTCGGCAGGGCTCTTCGGCAGGTTTGTCCCGCACGGCTGTCCCGCACGGCTGTCCGCTGCGGAGCGGGTCCGCGCGGCTCTCCCCGGAGAACCGCGCGGACCCCTCCGTACCGGCGACGGCTCCGACCCGGACTCCGGCGACCAGCTCCCCCGTTGCTGGTCGTCGGTCCGCGCCGGTCGCCGGGCGGCCCGGAGGGCGTGGTCGCGACGGTGCGCGGCCGACGACCGCCGGCGCCGCCCGGGTGCCGTACCCCGGTGGGCGGTGCTCGCCGGGCGTCCCCTCCCGGCCCGACCCACTGTGCCGCAGGCCGATAAACGACCGGTCGCCGTTCTGTTGCCGCCGCCGTTGATCCGGGCCCGGCGGCCCCCGCCGGGCGGACCGGAGACGCCGGGGGTGTCCCCGGCGGCCGACCGGAGCTGCGCGTACGATCGTCGGGCCATGGAGAGAACAACGGAGCAGAGCGCGCCCACCGAGCCCACCGGGTACACCAGTTACGTCGCCGTCGGGGACTCCTTCACCGAGGGCATGTGCGACGACCTGCTGCCCGACGGCCACTACCGCGGCTGGGCCGACCGGGTCGCCGACCGGCTCGCCGCCGAGCAGCCGACCGGCACCTTCCGGTACGCCAACCTCGCCGTCCGGGGCAAGCTGATCGGCCAGATCCACGAGGAGCAGCTGACCACCGCCGCCGCGATGCGCGCCGACCTCGTCACCCTGGCCGGCGGACTCAACGACGTGCTGCGGCCGCGCTGCGACATCGCCCAGGTCGAGGACCTGCTCGGCCGCGCCGCCACCGCGCTGCGCGCCACCGGCGCCACCGTGGTGATGTTCACCAGCACCGACCCCACCCGCCGGATGGCCGGCAGTGCCCGGCTGCTCCCCGCCATCCTGCGGATGAAGGCCTTCGTGCACGAGCTCGGCCGGGCCCCGGGCATCGCGGTGGTCGACCTCTTCTCCGCCCCCTGCTTCGACGACCGCCGCCTCTGGGCCGAGGACCGCCTGCACCTCGCCCCCGAGGGGCACCGCCGGGTCGCCGAAGCCGTCCTGGAGGCGCTCGGCCGCCCCGCGGCCTTCGACTGGCGCGCCCCGCTGACGGCCGCCGCCCCGCCGCGCCGGGCGGAGAAACTGGCCGCCGACGCCCGGTGGGCCCGGACCCACCTCGGCCCCTGGGTCGGCCGCCGCCTCACCGGCCGCTCCTCCGGCGACGGCCGGCCGCCGAAGCGCGCCGAGCTGCTGCCCTACGAGGGCTGAGCGGACCGGGCGGGGTACACCGGAGAGTTCGGCCGCTACCGGTCCTCCTGGGGGGAGGGGCGGCCGGCCGGGTCGGGGGCGCTCTCCGGGGGCGGGTGTGCCGGTGCGACGGATTCGTGCCGGCCCTTCTGGAGGAGGGGCGGACGGCCGGCTGGGTCCGAGACGCTCTTCGGGGCCGGTGTGCCGGCGCGGGGGTTTCGCGTGAGACCTCCGGACTCCGGGTGACCCGTGGCCGGCCCGCAGGTCACCCGCGTACGGGTCACCCGCCGCCGTCGGGTCGTCCCGCAAGGCGGCCGGCGCCACCCGAACGCCCGCGTACCGCCCGACGGGCGGGCGCGGCACCGACTGGGCAGGCCCGGCGTCCGGAACCCTGCCCCCGGGTCAGCCCCGGAAGAGGTTGTGGCCGACGTCGGACGGCACCTCGTCCTGGTACCCCGTGCTGTCGGGCCCGGGCACGTGCTCGCCCGGGATCGGCTCGGTGCTCTCCCGGTGCAGCAGGACGACGCCGTCCTCGGCCCAGATCTGGCGGTAGCCGTGCGCCAGCAGCAGCTCGATCCGGGCCGCCTGCTCGCGGTCGGTCTTGAACGGGAAGGCGCGCTTGTCGGAGCGGATCAGCACGTACTCGCGCCCGCGCGGGGTGCCGTCCACCAGCACCACGTCGGTGCGGGCGGTCAGCCGGGGCGCGGCCTGGTTGTCGGCCTCGACCGAGGCGCCGTCCGGGATCTTCCCGGCGCCCCGGATCAGCGCGGCCTCGCTGGGCTTCGGCTGCCAGTAGGCGGGGACGAACAGGTTGGCCGCCCCGAGCGGCAGCGCGACCGCGACCGTCAGGGCGGCGGCCGCCACGCCGAGCCGCCGGGTGCGCGCGACGTCGTGTCGTCGGCCCAGTACCTCCAGCGCCGCGACCAGCAGGATCGGCCACAGGAACGCGTCGTAGTGGCGGGCGATCGACCAGTGGTTCGGGTTGCTGGAGAGCACCCGCTCGGCCAGCAGCGGCAGGGCGCAGAGCACCGTCGCGGAGCGCAGCGGCAGAAGGAAGAGGGTGCCGAAGAGCCAGAGCAGCAGCAGCGGCTTCAGCGGCGCGTCGAAGAGGGTCGAGACCAGCAGGGTGGGGTTGCCGAGCACGTGGGAGACCGCGTCGCCGCCGTCCTCGCCCAGTGCGGCGTAGTTCCAGTAGTAGCCCGGCACCCCGCCCATCGCCGGTACCAGCCAGGCGATCGCCAGCACCGAGGCGAGCGGTCCGCCGAGCAGGAAGCCGACGCCCCAGCGGGCGGTCTGCCGGCGCCGGTCGCGGTCCTCGTCCCGGCGGGCCCGCAGCAGCAGCACCAGCCCGTACGCGCCGACCGCCAGCCCCAGGTCCTCCTTGGTGCAGCACAGCAGCAGACCGGCCAGCGCCGCCGTGCCGTAGCGGCGGGCCAGTCCGCGCTCCAGCATCAGCAGGGTGAGCGGGACGGCGAAGGCGACCTCGTGGAAGCCGCCGCGCGAGGCCACCAGCAGCGGCCAGCCCAGCCCGTAGGCGAGCGCGGCGAGGTCGGCGGCCCGGCGGGCGGTGCGCGGGTCGGCGTCCGCGAAGCAGCGGTCGGCGATCCGGCGGATCAGCGGCACCCCGGCCGCGAACAGCAGCGCCTGGCCGACGAGGAGCGAGCGCGGGTCGTCCCAGAGCCAGTACAGCGGCGCCAACAGCGCGATCACCGGGGAGAAGTGGTCGCCGAGGAGGGAGAAATCCGGGGGGAACTCGTGGTGGAAGCTCTTCAGCGTCGACACCGGTAGGCCGAAGTGCGCGTACCCGCGCACCCCCTGGTCGAAGATGCCGAGGTCGAAGCCGCCCAGCTGGGCGGTCGCCCACTGCTGGGCGCCGATCGCGAGGCAGACGGCGAAGCAGAGCAGGGTGAGGGCGGCGGTGCGGGCGCGGCGGGGGAAGCGCGGGGCCCCGGCCTCCGGAGGGGCCGCGCCGTCCGCGGGCGCCGCCGAGGCGCTCCCGGCATCCTCGCCGCCCTCGGTGTCCGGGTACGCCGTCACGTCGTGCCGGGACATGCCTGCTTCCTCCACTGTTCGGTTGCCTCGGTGCCTGCGGTGCCCCCGATTCGTACGGACCCCGAACCGACACCGGCCGACCACACTAACGGACTGCCGTTCCCGGTCTCCCGGTTCCCGGGCGGCCCCGGGCCCGGTGATGGTGTCGGTACGCTCTACGGCAGGCCCTTCACGAGCCCCCGGCAGCCCCGGCAACCCTTGCTGCCCCTGCCACCCCGTGGGCCCGGACCGCCCGGGCGCCCCCGTACGGAGGATCACCAGCACAGTGACCGAGCCCACGCCCGCCCCGATCAGCCTGCTCTCCGACTGCGGGAGCTGCTTCGGGCTGTGCTGCGTCGCGCTGCCGTTCGCGGCCGGTGCCGACTTCGCCGTCGACAAGCCGGCCGGTACCCCGTGCCGCAACCTCCAGGCCGACTTCGGCTGCGGCATCCACGCCCGGCTGCGCGACAGCGGCTTCCCGGGCTGCACGGTCTACGACTGCTTCGGAGCCGGCCAGCGCGTCTCCCAGGTCACCTTCGGCGGCCGGAGCTGGCGCGAGGCACCGGAGGACACCCGGCGGATGGCCGACGTGTTCCCGGTGGTGCGCCAGCTGCACGAACTTCTCTGGTACCTCACCGAGGCGCTCTCCTACGAGCCCGCCCGCCCGGTCCACGCCGAGCTGAGCCGGGCCCGGGCGGAGACCGACCGGCTCGCGGCCGGCACCCCGGCGGAGATCCTGGCGGTGGACGTGCCCGCCCACCGCCAGGAGGTGAGCGAACTGCTGCTGAAGGCGAGCGAGCTGGTCCGGGCCGCCGTCCCGCGCCGCAAGGAGCACCGGGGCGCTGACCTGTTCGGCGCCCGCCTGCGCGGCGCGGACCTGCGGGGCGCCAACCTGCGCGGCGCGCTGCTCGTCGCGGCCGACCTCTCCGGCGCCGACCTGCGGATGGCCGACCTGATCGGCGCCGACCTCCGGGACGCGAACCTGGCGGGCGCCGACCTCACCGGGGCGCTCTTCCTCACCCAGGCCCAGCTCAACGCGGCCCGCGGCGACGCCGCCGCCAAGCTGCCTCCCGCCCTCACCCGCCCCGGCCACTGGGCCACCACGGCCGCCCCGGTCGCCTCGGCCACCGGCGCCCCGGCGGCCGCCGAACGCCGGGGGCCGCGCAAGCCCCGCTCCGGCCGCTCGGGCGGCCCGGGCGGCCGACCGCGCCGCGGCTGACCGCGGCTGACCCTCGCCTGGCCTGGCCTGGTCGGTTCGGACGGTCAGAGGTGGGGCCAGGGATCGATGCCCGTCTCCCGGAGACGTCGTTCCTCCCGCCAGTTCAGGAAGACCGGCTGCTCCGGGGAGAACATGCCCATGGGTTGAGGACGGATCTCGCCGGTCAGGAACCCGACGAGGAAGTCGGCCATGCCGCAGTCGTACGCGACCCAGTCACCGTCGCGGGTGAGTACGAGGGTGGTCCACCGGTCCGGATCCGGATCCGTGGTGTCCCAGAACGCCTGACTCGCGCTGCAATCCACGGCCCACGAGATCCTCCCCGCCAGCGCCGGGCCGTCGGCGGGGTCCAGGTCGAGCAACTCGTACCCGCACTCGATCACCGCCTCGAAGTCCAGCAACGCCTCGAATTCCAGGGGGTCGGGGGAGGCGACCTTCAGTGGCAGGGCTATGGAGAACGAGCTGTTGATCGACCCGCCACCGTAGACCGAGACGAAGTCGCGGTAGTCCGCCGGAAGCGGAGTGACCCACCGGTGGGCCACCTCGCCCCAGTCGACGAGATCGCCGGCCCCGGAATGCGGCGGCAGAATCCCGGCCAACCGGGCAACACTCGGGTGCATCGGCAACGCCTCTCTCGGACAGCGCGGGCAGAGGCTCCGCCGAACATTCGTGTGGTGCGAGGCCGGGAACACCCTACTGATCACGTCTCCGCGAGCCGAACTCTGTGACCCGTGGTCACCAACCGGCTGAGATGTACGGTCGCGCGGTCTGCTCTTCATCGGTTTCCGAGGCGATCGCGCCACCCGCCGCCGACACGCGGTCAGTTACCGGTCGCTGCTACGGCCCCGCGCAGGAAGTCGGGCAGGCCGACTTCTGGTGCGGATTGACCGATGCGTCAGCCCCGGCGATGGCCAACTGCGCCAACCGCCCGAGCCGTCGTGGCAGCGTAGGAAGTCGGGCAGGCCGACTTCCTACGCGGGGTTGGTAGGTGTTGCGCTTCGGTGAGGTGGAGGAACGTTTCGCCTCGGCTGGGCTCCTTGCGCGGGAAGTCGGGGTGCGCCGATTTCCGGTGCGGGGGTGGGGTGGTGGCGATGGCACGGGGTTGGGGAGGGTGTGTGTTGTTCGGTCGTGCGTAGGGAGTCGGATGGGCCGACTTCCTATGCGGGGGTGGTACGTGTTGTGTCTTGGTGAGGTGGAGGAACGTTTCGCCTCAGCAGGGATCGCCGCGTGGGAAGTCGGGCCCGCCGACTTCCCACGTACGGGTGGTCAGGTCAGGACGTGCAGGTCTACCGGTGGGCGGTGGCGGAGCAGGGCGCAGGTGGTGCCGGCG
The DNA here is from genome assembly GCF_044768625.1 of Kitasatospora sp. NPDC091207. NCBI lineage: Bacteria > Bacillati > Actinomycetota > Actinomycetes > Kitasatosporales > Streptomycetaceae > Kitasatospora > Kitasatospora sp. NPDC091207. The sequence goes on along the minus strand of NZ_JBIVVS010000002.1, from coordinate 152,565 downwards.
AGGAGGGTGAGGGCCACCGCGGCGAGGGCGGGTGGGGAGGACGCGGGGTGGAGGGGCCAGGCCCAGGGTTGGGGGCGGCCGTCGGGGTGCCAGCCGGCCGCCGAGCAGAGCAGCGGGACGGCCGCGATCACGGCGGCGGCCGGGCGGTGGCCGATCAGGGGGTGGAGCAGCAACGCCGTGCCGAGGTAGCCGGCGATGTTGCGGGCGAGGACGAGGGCGAGGTCGCTCTGGCCGGTCGCGTGGGCGAGCAGACCCGCCGCTGCGCCCGCCGCGGCGACGGCCCAGACGAGTCCGGTGTCCAGCCCGCGCAGGAATCGTCCGGCGACCGCCTCGGACCGCAGGTCGCCCCGGCCGAGGCCGTGCAGCAGGAACACCGCGGGGAGCAGCGTGACGACGTGTGCCACCAGGAAGTGGCCGGCGTGACCGCGCAGTGCGGGTACCGGTAGTTCGCCGTCGCCGATGAGCAGGCCCAGCGCGAAGGTCGCGGCGAGGGCGGTGAGGACGACGGGCACCGCGCGGGCCTTGCACCACCAGATCACCCGGCACCGCCCGTGGGAGGTGCGGGTGCGGGTGCCGGTGCGGGGGTGTCGCAGTGGCGCAGGGCCTCGGTCACGGCCCGGTACCAGTCGAGTTGGGCCTCCTGGGGCAGCCGCAGCACCTGCTCGGCGACCGCCGCGTCCTCGGTGCCGAACCTCCCTCGGGCGCGGGGTGCCGCCCCGGCCGGCGAGGCCTTCGCGGTGAGCCAGGCGGTCACCGCCCCGGTGGCGGCGCCCGCCGGGTAGGGGGCGCCGGTGCGGGCGCAGTCCGGGGTGCGGGGGAGCAGTCCGGAGACCACGCCGGGTGTCACGTCCCGGACGCGGGCCGTGGTGGGGAGGCCCAGCTTCGCCTCGCCCGGCCCCGGTCGGGCCGCCATGGTGAGGGTCGCCGGGACCGGAACGCCGTTCCCGGCGAGGGTGTTGACGACCCGCCCGGCCTCCTCACGGATCAGGCCGGCGCGGGTGGTGCCCAGCTCCGGCCAGAGGCAGACCCTCGGCCGGCCGTGGTCGCAGACCAGCGCCGTGGCGGACCGGTCCGCCACGGGTTCCGGGCCGAGCCCCCGGGCCGGCAGGGCGGCGAGCGCCACGCCGCCGGCCGTGACCGCCAGTCCGGCGGCGAGCGCGGCCGGCGCGCCCCGGTACCGGATCACCAGGACGGCTGCCGCGCACACCGCGCCGGAGAACGCCAGGGAGCTCAGAACGGCCCGGTGGTCCAGGACTTGGTCCACGGCGCAGCAGTCGGAGAGTCCGCCGCCGACCAGGTGCCGCAGCCAGTAGGCGTCGAAGGAGGCCGGGTAGGCGTTGAGGACGAAGCTGCTGACCAGGGCCAGCGGCACCGCGACCACCGGTGCCAGGACCCGCCCGACGATGGAGCCGACCAGGGTGTTGGCGAGCAGCAGCCCGGCCCAGACGGCGAACACGCCCGGCTGCGGAACGCCGGTCACCGTGCCACCGGCCAGGGCGGTGACGCCGAGGGCGGTGACCATGCCGAGCCCGCCCATCACCGCCACCGGGAGCAGGACGGGCGCGGTGATCGCCAGCGGTGACCGGACCGGTGAACGGTCGAAGACCCGGCCCCGGTGCAGCCGGGCACCCTCCCAGGCCCCGGCGGCCGCGCAGGCGGCGCAGACGAACGGCAGCGCGAGGCCGGCGTGCCCGGCGGCGGAGAGGCCGTAGGCGGGGGTGACCCAGGCGGTGAGCTCGTCCCCGAGCGCGACCAGGACGAAGCCGAGCAGGAACGGCAGGGCCCGCAGGCCGGCGGAGATGCGCAGAACGGTGGCCAGGAGCACGTCAGGCCTCCCGCTCGACCAGGCGCGAGTAGGCGGCCTCGGCGCCGGAGCCGAGGCCGTCGGCGAGGGCGTGGAACTCCTCGATGCCGCCCTGGAAGCGGACCCGGCCCTGGTCCAGCACCACCACGTGCCGGTAGACCGCGGCGAGGTCCTCGGTCTGGTGGGTGGAGACGAGCACGCTCACCTCGTCGGTCAGGTCCTCGACGAGGGTGCGGAACATGCCGCGCTGGGCCGGGTCGAGCCCGGCGGTCGGCTCGTCCATCAGGATCAGTTCGCTGCGGTGGGCCAGGCAGCCGGCGATGCCGAGCCGGCGCAGCTGCCCGCCGGAGAGCCGGTGGCTCCGGCGGTCGGCGAGTGGCGCCAGCCCGACCCGTTCCAGCGCCCCGGCCGACGCCTGCCAGGCCTCGGCGCGCGACATCCCTTTCAACCACCCGCAGTAGGCGACCTGTTCGCGCACGCTGAGCCCCGGCACCGGGGTGACCTGTTGCGGCAGCCATGCCACCGCCCGCCGGTAGGCCGCCCGGCCCCCGGGCCCGGCCGGGGTGCGCCCGCGCCAGGAGACCGAGCCCTGGCGCGGGGCGAGCTGGGAGGCCGCCAGCGCCATCAGGGTGGACTTCCCGGCACCGTTGGGGCCGAGCAGGACGGTGGCCGGATTGTCGATCCGCAGACCGAAGCCGGTGAAGAGTCCGGCTTTCCGGGTGTACTGGAAATCGATGCCGTGGAATTCAAGGGTCATGGCGGGGTCGACGCATTTCGCTCGGTGGGTGCGGGGGCGATGCGGAGGGAGGATGCGGTGGAGAGCGGTGTGCCGGAGCGGGGGCCTCCGGCACACCGGGAACGCGGGGTGCGGGCCTGACGCGGACCGGGTGCGGGCCGGGCTCAGTACTGGGTGGTCACCGAGTCGACCCAGAGCTTGCCGCCGGAGCGCACGCCCTCCAGCGCGAAGTAGTAATCGCCGGAGCTCTGATCGCCCCAGACCGAGGTGTCGCACCGGTTCAGCCGGTAGCCGTAGGACTTGTCGGGGCCGAAGACGTCCTTGTAGAGCTGGAGGTCGGCGTTCTTGAAGTCGTTGGTGTCGGTGGTGCAGCCCTTGAAGGACACCGTCGTCAGGGTGTCGTCGCGGTCGTTGTCCGCCCACCGGCGGGACTCCGAGCCGGGGCCCCAGTTGTTGATGTGGGAGGTCCAGGAGCCCTCCGCGAGGGCCGGCGTCGCGCCGGCGAATCCGAGCAGTGCGGCGGCCACCAGAATGCCGCGCACGAGGGTGCGGTGCTTTGCGTGCATATCCCGTCCGATCTTTTCGGTGACGCCACGCGGGCGTCATGCAGGCAAAAAGAAGCGAGCGGAGGTTCGACTGCCATCGGCCATGATCACCCGATCGGACGAGCCGCCGCGGGAATGACCTTAGCGTGCACGAACAGCCGGCCAGAACTATTATTTCCGGCCATTCGGAGGGTGGTGTGGTGAGGCCATGGCTTGGCAAGCCGGTGATTCCAAGTGGTCAATTATGTACGTGACGGAAGGAGAATCGGCACGGCCCTTTCGGAGATGTCCACTGGTGACCGGCGAACTGTTTGGATCTGATTCAGTGGGATAGTCAGTCCGCTTGGGGCCTGGCCGATTTCCGTCCTTGATCGGCTAGGCGGAGAGCAGCCGGGCGCGCAGCGAGCCGATCAACTCCTCGTCGACACCGAGTGTGCCGGTGGCATAGGCACGCACCGAGCCGTGCGCGGCGGTGAGGTCGGCGAGCACGTGCCGGATCACGTCCTCCGGCGCGCGCCCGTACCCGGGCCACCGCAGCGCGCGCCCGGGGTTGGCGGCGTGCCAGTCGGCGACGAGGTGCGGGGTGGCCAGCTCGGTCAGTGCGAAGTCGGCCGCGATGTCGGCCTCGGGGACACCGAGCAGGGCGAGGACGAGGGCGGCGATCAGCCCGGTGCGGTCCTTGCCGGAGGCGCAGTGGAACACCAGCGGGCGGTCCGCCGTCGCGATGAGTTCGAGCACCCGGCGGATCTCCACCACCCCGTCCTCGGTCACCTCGGCGAACCGGTCGGCCAGGTAGCGCCAGGGGTCGACGTCCGGGTCGATCTCCGCCTGGTCGTACGGCCGGTGCTCGATCGAGAGGTTGTGGTAGGCCACCCCGTCGAGCACGGGTATCCGCCCCTTGGCGGCGATCTCCCAGGGGTAGCGCAGGTCGATCACGGTGCCGATGCCGAGGTCCCGGAACACCGTGAGGTCGGCGGGCGAGGAGAGCTTGCCGAGCGAATCCGACCGGTAGAGCAGGCGCCAGTGGACCGACCGTCCGTCAGAGGTCCGGTAGCCGCCCAGGTCGCGGAAGTTGTGCAGGGAGTCGAAGGCGATGTGCCGTGTCATGGACGCACCCTAGCGAGCGGTGCGGGGCATGCGGAGATCCCCTCCCCGGCCGGCCGGGGAGGGGAGTTCGGGGGTGGCGGTTCAGCAGCCGGGGGCCGGGAACGCGTCGGCGCGGACGGCGTCGACGAAGGCCTGCCAGGCGGCGGAGGGGAAGGAGAGGACGGGGCCCCCGGGGTCCTTGGAGTCGCGGACGAGGTGGCCGGGCGCGAGGTCAGCCACCTCGATGCACTGACCGCCGTTGGCGCCGCTGTAGCTGGACTTGCGCCAGCTGATGTTGGAGAAGGCGGCTTTCGTGGTGGTCATTGAGATACCTCTCCCTCAACCTGCGGATCAGGGAAGCGCTCTCGCGAACCGAGAGCGCGCCAGCCTGGAGCAGATCATAGTCCCGGGATAGGCGGCGAACCTCGCGCGGGTCTTCCATGAAGTTCCCGTGGTTAGCACTTTCGGAGTATGCGCGCACCCTTCCGTCCGGGGTTGTGATAAGGGTGATCGCGGTGCTGAAGGGGATCCGTTCGCCGAGTGCGTAGGGAACGACATGAATCAACATGTTCGGGTGCCGGGTCAGTTCGAAAAGGTGATCCAGTTGCCTGTGCATCACTGCGGCACCTCCGACTTTGATGTGTAGCGAGGCTTCGGAGAGCAGGTTGACCAGCAACGGACCACCCGGCTCCAGGAACCGCTGCTGCCGACTCAGTCGGGCGACAAGGCGGTCCTCGACCTCTTCCTGGTTTCCCTTCGCGTCTCCGTTCTCGAACAGGACTCTGGCGTACTCCTCGGTTTGAAGCAGGCCGGAGATCCAGGTGGCGCAATACTCCTGGACCTTGACCGCCTTCGCCTCCATCTGCGCGTAGCGACGGAACCAGTCGGGGTGGTCGACCTTGGTGTACCAGTCGATCTCTCGCCAGAGCTCCATCAACTCGCCACCGGTCTCCAGCCACCTGTCCGCAGCGGTGACGAAGTCTTCCTGGGGGGTGCGAGTACCGGACTCGATTCGGGAGACCTGGGAGCGGCTGCAGGGCACCAGTTCCGCCAGATCGTCCTGCGACATCTGCTTGCTCAGCCGATGCCGCCGCAAGACGGCGCCAAACACGGCTCCGGCGCTCGCTCGGAGGTTTGTGCTGGTCGACTTCCTCTGGGACATGGTGTGTTTCCCCTCGTGCCAGAACGTGCCTTGGAAACAGCTGAGTTCTCGTCACGCTAGCTGCAATGAACGATGCTTGTGGAGGGAATGAGGCAGGCGCTCGCCTTCGGTGAGTGCACGAAGCGCCCTGCCCGCGCACGGAACCCCCCCATGCATCAGAAGGTGGCCCCGCCATGCCCGAACCGCTTGACAGCACCCCGAGTGACCAGCTCTGCTCGCTCCCGCGTCATCCTTCCTCCGCCTCCGCCGCGCGGATCGTCCTGCGGGGCTTCCTGTCCGACCTCAAGGACGGTGAACGCTACGCCGAGGCGGCCGATTTGATCGTGACGGAGCTGGTCGCGCACACCGTGCGGCGTCCGCGGGTGCCCGAACACCTGCTCATCGACGTGCTGTTCGAGTACGCCGTCCCCTCCGGGCTGCGGATCGAGGTGCACGACATCGGGCGTGCCGACCCGGGCCGGCGCCCAAGAGGCGGCGCGGAGGCGGGAACCGGGCTCGGGCTCGTCCGGGAGTTCTGCTCCGCCTGGGGCGAGCAGGTGAGCGAGGGCGAACTCACCACCAGCCTCGTCTGGGCGCAGCTCGACCCGCCGCCGGGCCCCGCCGCATAGGGTCAGGTCCATGGACGAACGAATCGAGCACGCGCGACGTCTCTGCCACCAGGCGGTGTTCGGGGGTGAGACGGACGTCCTGCCCGTCGCCGACCGCGAGTTGGACGCCGTCGAGGCCGACCTCACGCTGATCCGCGGCCGGATCCTGCACGCCCGCTTCCTGGAGCAGCGCATTTCGGACGAGCGCGAGTTGGAGCTCTTCCAGCACGCGTCCCACCTCTACCGGAGCCTCGGGGACGGGCGCGGCGAGGCCGAGGCGCAGTTCTGGATCGGCATCTATCACCAGGTCGTCCAGGCTGACGACGACGCCGCGCTGCCCGCCCTCCAGCGCTCCCGCGAGCTCGCCACCGCCGCCGGCGACGACCTCACGCTCTCCTACGCCCTGCGCCACCTCGGCATCGCCGAGCACAAGGCGGGCCGACTGCCCGCCGCCCGCGCGCTGCTGGAGGAGTCGACCCGGCTGCGCCGCGCACTCGCCTTCCCGGACGGTGTGGCCGCCAATCTGGTCGGCCTCGGGTACATCGCCGTCGCCGAGGGCCGCCCCGGCGACGCGCGCGCGCTGCTCGACGAGGCCGCCGAACTCGCCGCGTCCGCCGGGGCGAAGGCCGTCCTGGACGCGATCGACGAGGCGCGTGGCGCGCTCTGAGGTGTCTCGTCCGGCTGGGCTCAGCCGACGTCGACCTGGAGGAAGGGGCGCGTCCCGTCCACGTAGATGCGCGCGTCGATGATCGCCGGCCGACGGGCGGGAGTGACGTCGAGTCGGCACGTCGTCATGACCGTGCAGCCGTCGAAGCTGGGTGTCGAAGGGGCGAGGACGCCGGCGACGCCGACCTGTTCCCGGAGCCACCTCACCACGATGTTGACCTTGTCCGGGCAGCCGTTGACGCACGTGTCGGGTGACGCGTAGGTCATGACGGCCCTCCCGTCGCCGCCCTTGGCCTCGGATGTCCGCGCGAAGCCGAACGGCGTCCCGAACTCCCGGGCGGCCAGGAGGTTGGCCGGGTAGGCCGCGGCGTCGGATCCGGCCGGGTCGTCCTTGCGAACGGCTGCCTTGCCGTCGGCCGTCCCGCGGTCGTACAGGGCGCCGCCGCCCGTCCACGCGCCCACCGCGAGGGCGAGGACGGCGGCTGCGGTCAGGGCGAGCCGGCCGGGCCTGCCGCGCCGTGGCGTGGGCGGCGCGTCGTCCGGTCGCGCGGCCGAGGGCGGCGGGAGGGCGTCGGCAGTCGGCGGATCGTGTCTCTCGGACCGGGCGGGACGCTCGGGCACGGTGGCGGGGGGCGGCAGGGCGTCGGCGAGTCGGGTCAGGAGGACATGAAGGCGGTCGGCGGTCGGTCGCTCGGCCGGGTCCTTGCGGAGCAGACCGGCGAGTACCGGTTCCAACGGGCCGGCACGTCGGGCTGGGGCGGGTTCCTCCGTCGCGACCGCGACGAGCACCGCGCCCGGATTGGTGCCGACGAACGGGGGACGCGCCTCGGTCGCGGTGTAGAGCGTGGCACCGAGCGACCAGAGGTCGGACTCGGCCGTGGCGGGCAGGCCCCGGGCCTGCTCGGGCGCCATGAAGGCAGGGGTGCCGATCAGCAGACCCGAGGCCGTCAGGGTCGCGTCGCCTTCGAGCGTGGCGATGCCGAAGTCGGTCAGGACGACCCGGTTCCGTTCCAGAAGGATGTTGGCGGGTTTGATGTCCCGATGGGTGATGCCCGCCCGATGTGCGGCTCGCAGCGCGTCGAGCACCTGGAGTCCGATGTGGACCACCTGGTCGAGGGGCAGCGGACCGTTCTCCCTCAGGAGGTCGTCGAGGGACCGGCCGTGCACCAGCTCCATGACGATCCAGGGGCGGCCGTCCTCGTCGGTGATCAGATCGTGGACGGTGATGATGCCCGGATGCTTCAGCCGGGCGGCGGCGCGCGCTTCGCGGTCCAGCCGGGCGACCCAGTTGGCGCGTTCGCCGTCGGTGAGGTGGGCCGGCAAGCGGAGTTCCTTGACCGCGACGTCGCGGGCCAGTCGGTGGTCGTGGGCGCGCCAGACCGCTCCCATGCCGCCCTGTCCCAGCGCGCCGGTCAACCGGTACCGCCCTGCCAGTACCTGCCCGAGATCGTCAGTCACAGCGGGGAATATAGCCGTGCCGGAAGCCCTGCGGGGAAAGGCCCTTGGCGGTCGCGGTCGGAGGTGCGCGGCAGCGTGCTCACGCGCTGCGGTCGGCCAGGACCTCCCGGATCACATGGCGGGCGTTGGCGGCCAGGGCCGGGTTGGTGGTGCGGTAGTAGGGGAGTTGGATCAGGGCGATGGACAGCGCCCAGGCACGGCCGCGCTCCCAGGCGGCGTCGTCGGCGGTGAGGGCGGCCCGGAAGACCGGGCGGGCGGTGGCGGGGAGCAGGTTCCAGGCGACGATCAGGTCGACGGTCGGGTCGCCGACGCCCATCAGGCCGAAGTCGATCACCGCGGTGAGGTGTTGACGGCTGAGCAGGACGTTGCCGGGCGAGAGGTCGCCGTGCATCCAGGTGGGCCCTCCGACGTGGTCCGGCAGCCGAAGTGCCTTTTCCCACACGGCCGTTGCCGCCTCGGTGTCGATCGCGCCGCGGAGCCGGCCGATCGCCGCCCGGGTGGAGGCGTCGCGCGCGGCCAGCGGCACGCCCCGGGGGGCCGGCGGGCCGCCGGTGGGGTCGACCGTGCGGAGCGCGGTCACGAACCCGGCCAGGTCCTGGGCGAGTTGGAAGGGAGCGGTGGTCGCCCCGACGACCGGGTTGGCGCCGTCCAGCCAGCGCAGCACCGACCACTCCCACGGGTAGCCGGCGGTCGGCCGGCCCAGCGCGAGCGGGGCGGGCACGGGCAGTGGCAGCTGCGGGGCCAGCTGCGGCAGCCACCGGTGCTCGCGCCCGACGCTCTCGGCCGCCCAGCCCACCCGGGGCAGCCGGACGGCGAGTTCGGGGCCGAGCCGGAACATCGCGTTGTCCGTCCCCGCCCCGGCGACGCGTTCGAGGGGCAGCCCCTTCCACTGCGGGAACTGGGCCGCGAGCAGCCGCCGTACCAGGGCGGTGTCGATGTCCGGTTCGTCGTCGTGCAGGCGGTCGTGCATCCGAGCGGCAGCGCACATGCCCGGCACTGTACTCCCGGGCTCCCCGGCCTTCTGCGGTATTTCGAACACTAGGGTGGGGCCGTGAGGACTTCGTGGGAGCGTTGGGTCGTGTGGGGGGCGCTAGGGGGCGTGGCCGCACTCATGGCCGCCGCGATGGCCGGCCGCGTCGGCCGGAGGCCGGGTGGGCTGGTGGTCCTGCAGGAGTGGTTCGACGAGCCGCTGCTGCTCGGGACCTCGATCCTCGTCCTGCTCTTCGTGGCGCTGGTGTTCGTTCCCTGGAGGATCTGGATTCGCAGTGTGCTCGGCACCGTGGTGCTGACCCTCGGCCTGGGCACCGTGCCGCTCTGGATCTTCGCGGACGATCCGGTGACGACGCGCACCGAGGCGGCGCCCGGCCGGACGGACCGCCGGCTGGTGGTCAAGGAGGGCGCCGCGTTGATCGACCCGCTCTGGTGGGTCTACGTCGACGAGGGTGCGGGCCTGGGCACGCGCCGCTGGCCGGTCGCCTTCGTCAACGGCGACTGGAACTCGCTCAGGGAGATCAGCTGGGCCGGCCCCGACCAACTCCGCCTGGTGACGGACCACGAGTCCCATCTGATCCGCGTCCGCGCCGACGGCCGGCCGGAGCGGACGGTCGTCGACGCCTTCTGAGGCCGGGACGGCCGTCGGCCGACTGCTCGACCCCGCCATCACCTCACCTCCCGGCGGGGGCAGCCGGGCGGTGTCGCCGCGCAGTGCCAGAATGCGGGGGTACGGGGAAAGCAACTCTGGAGAAGGTGACCGGCTTCGTGAGCACGCCAGACGAACAGGTGGCCCAGCAGGCCCAGCAGGCGATCGAGCGGAAGATCGCCGAGGAACTGGGCGTCCGCGGCGGGCAGGTGAAGGCCGCCGTCGACCTGCTCGACGGCGGCGCGACCGTGCCGTTCGTGGCCCGCTACCGCAAGGAGGCCACCGGCTCGCTCGACGACACCCAGCTGCGCACCCTGGAGGAGCGGCTGCGCTACCTGCGGGAGCTGGAGGAGCGGCGCGCAGCCGTCCTGGAGTCGATCGAGGCGCAGGGCAAGCTGGACGACGTGCTGCGCGGGCAGATCCTCGCCGCCGACTCCAAGGCGCGCCTGGAGGACATCTACCTCCCCTACAAGCCGAAGCGGCGCACCAAGGCGCAGATCGCCCGTGAGGCCGGTCTGGAGCCGCTCGCCGACACCCTGCTCGCCGACCCGACCCGGGATCCGGCGACCGTGGCGGACGCCTACCTGAACGACACGGTGGCCGACCGGGCCGCCGCGCTGGAGGGCGCGCGGGCCATCCTGGTCGAGCGGTTCGGCGAGGACGCCGACCTGGTGGGCTCGCTGCGCGAGCGGATGTGGACGCGGGGCCGGCTGGTCGCCACCGTCCGCGCGGGCAAGGAGCAGGACGGCGCCAAGTTCGCCGACTACTTCGACTTCGCCGAGCCGTACACCAAGCTCCCCTCGCACCGGATCCTGGCGATGCTGCGCGGCGAGAAGGAGGAGGTGCTGGACCTCGACCTCTCCCCGTTCGACGGTGAGGAGCGCGGCGACCTCCCCGGCGAGAGCGACTACGAGCAGCGGATCGCCGCCCGCTTCGGCATCGCCGACCACGGCCGCCCGGGCGACAAGTGGCTCGGCGACACCGTCCGCTGGGCCTGGCGCACCCGCGTCCTGGTACGGCTCGGCATCGACCTGCGCGGCCGGCTGCGCCAGGAGGCCGAGGACGAGGCGGTGCGCGTCTTCGCCGCCAACCTGCGCGACCTGCTGCTCGCCGCCCCGGCGGGCACCCGCGCCACGATGGGTCTGGACCCGGGCTTCCGGACCGGTGTGAAGGTCGCGATCGTGGACGCCACCGGGAAGGTCCTCGCGTACGACACGATCTACCCGCACCAGCCGGCCAACAAGTGGGACGCCGCCCTGGCCACGCTGGCGGCGCTGGCGAAGAAGCACGGCGTCGACCTGGTGGCGATCGGCAACGGCACCGCGTCCCGCGAGACCGACAAGCTCGCCGAGGACCTGATCAAGCGTCACCCGGAGCTGAAGCTCACCCGGGCGATGGTCAGCGAGGCCGGCGCCTCGGTCTACTCGGCCTCCGCGTTCGCCTCGCAGGAGCTGCCCGAGCTGGACGTGTCGATCCGCGGCGCGGTCTCCATCGCCCGCCGCCTCCAGGACCCGCTCGCCGAGCTGGTCAAGATCGACCCCAAGTCGATCGGCGTCGGCCAGTACCAGCACGACCTGAGCGAGGTGAAGCTGTCCCGCTCGCTGGACGCGGTGGTCGAGGACTGCGTCAACGCGGTCGGCGTGGACGTCAACACCGCCTCCGCGCCACTGCTCACCCGGGTGTCCGGCATCACCGGCACGCTCGCGGACAACATCGTCGCGCACCGCGACGCCAACGGCCCGTTCCGGACCCGCAAGGCGCTCAAGGACGTCGCCCGGCTCGGCCCGAAGGCGTTCGAGCAGTGCGCGGGCTTCCTGCGGATCCCGGACGGCGACGACCCGCTGGACGCCTCCGGCGTGCACCCGGAGGCGTACCCGGTGGTGCGCCGGATCCTCGCCGGCACCGGCGGGGAGCTGCGTGGGCTGATCGGCAACAGCGCCGCGCTGCGGGCGCTGCGGCCGGGGGACTACGCCGACGACACCTTCGGCATCCCGACCGTGACCGACATCCTCGGCGAGCTGGACAAGCCGGGCCGCGACCCGCGCCCGGCCTTCCGGACGGCCACCTTCAAGGAGGGCGTCGACAAGATCGGGGACCTGGAGGCCGGCATGGTGCTGGAGGGCGTGGTGACCAATGTCGCGGCCTTCGGCGCCTTCGTGGACGTGGGCGTCCACCAGGACGGTCTGGTGCACGTCTCGGCGCTGTCGAAGAACTTCGTCAAGGACCCGCGCGAGGTGGTCAAGCCGGGTGACATCGTCACCGTGCGGGTGACCACGGTGGACGTGCCGCGCAAGCGGATCGGGCTGACCCTGCGGCTGGACGACGAGGTCGGCGCGGAGCGCGGCGGGGACCGGGGCGGGGACCGCGGTGGCGAGCGCGGTGGGGACCGGGGCGGGCGGCAGGCGCGTCCGCCGCGCCAGGACCGGCGCGGCCCGGGTGGCGGCTCCGCTGCGGGCTCCGGCGGCGGGTCCGGCTCGGGCGGCCAGGCCCCGCTGGGCAACGGCGCCATGGCGGACGCGCTGCGCCGGGCCGGCCTGGCCGGCGGGTCCGGCTCCGAGGGCGGCCGTCGCTCCGGGCGCCGCTGAGCGGCGGAACGGGCCGCCGAGGGCGGTGACAGCAGTACGGCGGGCGGTGGACACGTGGTCCACCGCCCGCCGTACGGCTGTCGTGCCCCGGTGGTCGTGCTCCGGCTGTCGTCCTCCGGTCAGGGAGATCCCCCCGGGGCCGGCCCGGCGCGTGGAGCCGGGGCCCGCCCTCAGCCGGTGGACGATCGCCCGCGCAGCTCCACGGCGAGGCCGATCAGCTCGCCCCACCACTCCTCATGGCCGCCGACCAGCAGCCGCCGGGCCTCGGCCGGCTCCATCGCCCGGACCTCGACCACCTGCTCGCCGTCGTCGGGGTTGGTCGGGGAGGAGTCCACCGAGACCTCCGCCCAGCCCCAGAGCCAGGCCTTCTCGGGGTGCGGCTGCCACGGCCGGTAGGGCTCCGGGTTGTCCGTCACACAGCGGTGGGCCCCGAGCCAGGACGGCTCGCCGAGCAGGCGCGCGCCCGCCTCCTCGCGCAGCTCACGGACCAGGCAGGACTCGATCGACTCGCCGCTCTCCCGCGTGCCGCCCGGCAGGAACCAGTGGTCGCGGTCGTCCCGGCAGAGCACTACCAGCCCGTCGGAGAAGCCCACCAGGTGGATGTTGGTGATGAGCTCGTCCGGCGGCATCGCGGTGGAGAACTGGGCGTCGTAGCGGCCCCACGTCCAGTACTGCGGAGCGTGCAACGCGGGGAAGCGTGCGGCCAGTTGGGCCGCTCTGTCGGAGATGTCCGGCCGGTCCGTGGTATCGGTCATTCGGTGATCGTAGTCCCGGCCGGACGCAGCAGGGGCGTGGTCGCCTGGACGAGTGCGAGGTCGGCCGCGTCGATTGCCCGGGGGCGGCGCGGGATGGTCGCCTCAAGTGGGACGCCGACCCAACTGCCCAGCGACATCTCGGCGGTGATGCCCGGACCGAAGCCCGCGATCAGCCCGTGAGTGCCGTCCGGGACGCCGCCCTCCTCGAAGAGCCGGGCGAGGGCGTCGAAGACGACCGCGCTGGCGATGTTGCCGCGCTCGGTGAGGGTCGCGCGGCTGAAACGGAAGGCGGCGGGCTCCAGGTTGAGGAAGTGGCAGAGGTCGTCGAGGATCCGCGGGCCACCGGCGTGCACGATGTAGAAGCCCAGGCCCGAGATGTCCCAGCTGTGTTCGGTGGCCAGCGTGCGCAGCGCGGGGGCGAGCATCTCCATGGTGCCGGGGACGCGCTTGTCGAGCTGGAAGTGGAAGCCGGTGTCCTTGACGCCGTACGAGATCCAGTCCTCGGTGTGCGGGACGAGGTGCGAGCCGTTGCGCTCGATGTGCACGCCGGTGCCGCCGCGGCCGCGCATCACGACGGCGGCGACGGCGTCCCCGAACAGGCCGTTGGAGAGCAGCGAGCCGACCCCGAGGTCGGTCGGCTGGTAGCAGAGCGAGCAGAACTCGCAGGCCACGATGAGGACGTTGGCGCCCGGGTAGGCGCGGCAGAAGTCGTGCGCCCGGTTGACGGCCGCGCCGCCCGCCGCACAGCCGAGCTGGGCGATCGGCACCTGGCGGGTGTCGGAGCGGAAGCCCATGCGGTTGATCAGCCAGGCGGTCAGCGAGGGCATCATGAAGCCGGTGCAGGACACGTAGATGATCAGGTCGACCTCGCGCGCGGACAGCTCGGCGTACCCGAGGGCGCGTTCGACCACCTCGGGCACGCGCTCCTTGGCCTCGCGCTCGTAGACCGCGTTGCGGGTGGTGAAGCCGGGGTGGCGCAAGGTCTCCTCGATGGGCTGGACCAGATGCCTGGTCCTGACCCCGGTGTTCTCGATCAGGCGCAGTGCCAGGCCGAGTTGCGGGTGTTCGGCGTGCAGGTCGCGGGCCAGGTCGAGGGTCTCTTCCAGGGTGATGACGTGTTCGGGGACGGCGATGGCGGGTCGGCAGAGTGTTGCCATGGGTACGGGTCTCCCCTGGAGGGCCTACGGATGCGTCGGACGGGCGCCGGGCCGGCGCGGCGGGGAGGTGGTCACCAGGCGACCGGCAGGGTGCGCGGGTAGCGCCAGATCGAGCCCGTCCGCCAGTCCAGCTCGGCGGCCGGCACGGCGAGCCGGAGGTCCGGGAAGCGGCGCAGCAGGGTGCCGATGGCCACCTGGAGCTCCATCCGGGCCAGGTGGGCGCCGGCGCAGTGGTGCGTCCCGTAGCCGAAGGCCATGTGGTTGGCCGAGCCGCGGTCGAGGTCCAGCTCGTCGGGCCGCTCGAACATCGCCGGGTCGCGGTTGGCGGCGAGGTAGGAGACGTGGACGGCCTCGCCGGCCCTGATCAGTACGCCGCCGAGTTCGACGTCCTCGGTGGCGACCCGGGCGATGCCGACGCCCTGGCGGAACGGGATGAAGCGGAGCGACTCCTCGACGGCGCGCGGCAGCAGCTCCGGCTGGGCGCGGAGCTTGGCGAGCTGCTCGGGGTGGGTCAGCAGGGTGTAGGTGATGTTGCTCAGCTGGTAGGTGCTGGTGTCGTGCCCGGTGACCAGCAGGACCATGGCCATCACGGCGAGCTCCTGGTCGTCCAGCAGCTCCTCCTCGTCCCGGGCGGTGGCCAGGGCGCTGATCAGGTCCTCGCCGGGGGAGCGGCGGCGGGCGGCGGTCAGCTCGGAGAAGTAGGCGCGCAGCGCGGCCTTGGCGTCGACCTGGCCGGCTCCGCTGCCGGGGCCCATCGCCATCATCGCGACGGCGTGGCCGCGCAGCTCCGCGCGGTCCTCCTCGGGGATGTCCAGCAGCTCGCAGATGGTGACGAGCGGGAGCCGGCTCGCGAGGTGGTGCACGAAGTCGGCGGGCGAGCCGTGCTCCTCCATGTCGTCCAGGAAGCCGTCGACGATCCGCTGGGTCTTCGGCCGCAGCTGCTCGACCTGGCGGTTGGTGAACCCCTTGGCGACCAGCCGGCGCAGCCGGTTGTGGGCCGGCGGGTCCATCAGGTTGATCGCCTCGACCTGGGCGATCGGGGCGGGCGTCATCCGGGGCAGGTCGCGGCCGATGCCGGCGGCGCGGCTGAAGCGGCGGTCGGTGGTGACGACACGGACGTCCTCGTAGCGGGTGGCCAGCCAGGCCTCGCCCTCGCCGTGCGGCAGCCGGATCCTGGCGACCGGGTCCTCGGTGAGCAACTGCTTGAGGAGGGGGTCGAACTCCAGGCCTTCGGTGTGGTTGAAGGGGCAGTCCCACACGGGGGCGGAGGTAGTCACGGGATTATCCAAAAGGCCGGAGCTGGTGCCGCCCGACCGGGGATCGTTCGGGCGCGGACGTGCTGATGTTCCCCCACCAGGAGGCGGAAATGTGGATAAGGCAGATAGTTCGCTCGATCGAGCGAGATAGATGATTGTCATGCGAAATACGGGAGTTGGCGCCTCCGGCCGAGCCGGGAGAAGGCGGCCCCCGTGGCGGCCGGGGGCGGCCGGGGGTTGGGGCGGCCGGGCCAGAACCGGGCGGGCGTTCGAGGCGTCCGTTCAGGCGTGATCAAAGCTGTCCTCGGCTCCGTGCCGATGTTCTGGACCGGGCTGTTCTGCTCGCTGGTGCCGGCCGCGCTGCTGAACCAGCCGGTGGGGCGCCTGCTGCGCGCGCACTGGGCGGTCGCGTTCCTGCTGCTGCTGGCCCTCGGTGGAGTGCTGACGCTGACCCTGCTGCCCGACGCCCAGGGGCCGGTGCGGGAACTCTCCCGGGCGGCCGTCCGGCACTGCGCCCTCGACGGCGCCGGGCTGCGCGCGCCGGGTGGCCGGCTGACCTCGCGGCACACCGACCTGAACGTCGCGCTGTTCGTCCCGGTCGGCCTCGCCGCCGCGCTGGCCGGCACCCGGCGCCGGGCGGCGGTCGTCCTGCTGGGCGCGGCGGCGCTGCCCTTCGCGGTCGAACTCGCCCAGTACGCGGTGCCCGCGATCGGCCGGGCCTGCGACGCCCGGGACGTCCGGGACAACCTGGCCGGGCTCGCCCTCGGCGCGGGGATCGGCCTGCTCGCGGGCCCGCTCGCCCGGGCCGGCGCGCGCTCGCGGCGGGAGGGGCGGGCCTGACCCGCGCGCGGCGGCGGAGTGGCGGGCCCGGCCCGTGCGCGCGGCGCCGCACCGGGCCGGCCGGGGGCGCCGGGTCAGGCACCGGGTGAGGAGCCGAAGTTGAGCGCGTACAGCGAGCGCGCGAGGTCCGGGGTCACGAAGTCCAGCGGGACGGTGCCGAGGACCGGGCGCGCGGCGCGGTCCAGGGCGCCGAGGTAGGAGCGCAGCTTCGGGGTGATCGCGTCGGCGGCCTGGCGCGGCCACAGGCCCCAGCCGGAGCTGGAGGTGAAGGTGAGGAACAGCCGCCCCGGGTCACCGGCGGCGCGGGCGGCGTCCAGGTGGGCGGAGACCTCGGGCCACTTGCGGGAGTCGATCTCGAAGACGGTGCCGATGTCGTAGTCGTCCTCGACGTCCGTCCGGGGCCCGCCCCAGCGCAGGCCGGGCAGGCCGGAGTTGTCGGCCAGCAGTACCACCCGGCCGCGGACCTCGCCCAGCCGGGGGAGCCGGTCCTCGGTCCAGAACAGGCCCGGCCAGCGCCCCTGGTAGCCGGCGAAGAGCGCGCCGAACTCGGTGTCGGAGACCGTGGAGTACTCCTGCTTGACCCGCATCACCAGGGTCTCGTCCGGGTGCGCGCCGAGGAAGGCCAGGCACTGGTTGAGGACGTCGCCGAAGAAGGTCTGCTGGAAGACCGGTCCGTGATGGATCGCGAGCACGCCGTCGACGGCGCGGCAGCGGATGTCCAGGAAGCGCACACCGGCCGCGAACTGGTCCGGCAGGGCGAGCGTCTGGGTCTGGGCCAGCGCACCGCCGTACCGGGCGCAGCTGTCGTGGGTGCCGGGCAGGGTGAGCCGGGCGAGCGGGGCCCGGGCGTCGACGGCGGCCAGCCAGTCCGCCCCCGCCGGGACGCCGAGCGCCGACGCCCGGGGTGCGGTCGCCCCGAGGCCGGCCACGGTGAGGGCGCCCAGCAGGGCGGTCCGGGTGAAGGCGCGCCGGCTCATCGGCGGCTGCCCGGCCGGCGTGGGCGCGGCCGGTTCCCGGGTGTTCGGGGTGCGCGTGGTCACGGACACGGTCGGGTACCCCCGTCGGGTGTGGTGGGCCGGTGCACGACACCGGCATGCTCATTGTGAGGAGACCGGCCCGTCCTGCCCAGACCCGCGGCGCCCCGGCGTGGACCCGGTGCCGGACCCGGTGGCGGCGCCCGGCCTCACCAGGCCGCCTCGCGGTAGTCCTTGAGGAAGACGCCCGACACCGGCGCGCCCGCCTCGCCGCGGACGATCGGGTCGTAGACCCGGGCGGCGCCGTCGACGATGTCGAGCGGGGTGCGGAAGCCGTCGGCGGCCAGCCGGGTCTTCTTGGGGGCCGGGTTCTCGTCGGTGATCCAGCCGGTGTCGACCGCGCACATGTGGACGCCCTGGGCGGCGAGTTCGTCGGCGCTGGTGCGGGTGAGCATGTTGAGCGCGGCCTTGGCCATGTTGGTGTGCGGGTGGCCGGCGGTCTTGTTGCGGACGGCGAACCGGCCCTCCACCGCGGTGACGTTGACGATGTAGCGGCGGGGGTGCGGCGAGGCCAGCAGCAGGGGCAGCAGGCGGTCGCAGAGCAGCGCGGGCGCGAGCGCGTTGACCAGCTGGGTCTCCAGCACCTCGGCCGGGTCCAGCGCGCCGAGCCGGGCGGACCAGGAGTTGGCCGGCGCGAGGTCGGGCAGCAGACCCGCCTCGTCGGCCCGCTCCGGCAGCGGGCCGCACGCCGACGGATCGGCGGTGGTGGCGAGTTCGGCGGCGGGCCAGGCGGCGGAGAGGGCGGGCATCGGGCGGAAGCCGGGGGCGTGGACGACCGCCGTGGACGCGGCGGGCAGCGCGGCCCGCTCGCCGGCGGCCAGCAGCGCGTAGGACCCGGGCGGGCGGCGCAGGGTCTGCGCGGCGTTGTTGACCAGGATGTCCAACGGGCGTCCGTCGGAGCGGAGCCGCTCGGCGAGGCCGAGTACCTGGCGGGGGTCGCGCAGGTCGATGCCGACCACGGTGAGGCGGTCGCGCCACTCCGCACTGCCGGCGGCGGCGTGGAAGCGGCGGACGGTGTCGTGCGGGAAGCGGCTGGTGACGATCAGCTCGGCACCGTCGCGCAGCATCATCAGGGCGAGCTGGAAACCGATCTTCACCCGGCCGCCGGTGAGCAGCGCGCGGCGCCCGCGCAGGTCGGTGGCGAGGGCGCGACGGGTGGTGTTGTCGGCGGCGCAGCCGGGGCAGAGCATGTGGTAGAAGGCGCCCACCTGGTGGTAGCGCTGTTTGCAGACGTAGCAGCGGCGGCCGAGCCGGAGTTCGCCGAGCGGCCCGGCCGGGGCGTCGGCCAGCGGCGCGTCCTCGCGGCGGTCGCGGGCCCCGGTGGCGGTCGCGGCGAGCAGGTCGGCGTCGGCCTGCCGGGCCTCGTCCTTGGCGCCCTGGCGGCGGCGCTTGCGGCTCTCGTTGACGAAGGACTTCAGCTGCCGCTCGGCGTGCAGCCGGGCGCGGCTGTCGGCGGGGAGGGCGCGCAGGCGTCCGAGGGTGCGGCTGAAGGCGGCCAGTTCGTCGGCGGTGACCTCGTCGGCCGCGATGTGGTCGTTGCTCCGGACCGTCATGTCCGCCCCCTCGTGCGCTGTGCTGCGATGCCTGGGGACTGTACCGACTGCGCCGGAGAAGTGGGATCACATTATTGGCGACCTGAGGGGGCCCGACCAGGGTGACCGGGCGCTGGTCGGGCCGGCCGGGCGGGGAGGTTTTGTGCGGGCAGGACCCCGGGGTCCGGGTGCTCGGTCACTGCGGGTCGGGCAGGGGGCGCCGGTGGGTTGTGCGGGGTGGGTCGGGGTCGGCTGCCGCTGTGGTGGTGGCGGCTCCCCGGGGGCCTGAGCACCTCGGGGAGCCGCCGGAACGGGGGCTCAGCCGCCGTACTGGGCGAAGATCTTCGCGAACTCGTACGGCTGCTGCGCGATGTTGGTGCACTTGAAGAGCGCGCCCGTGCAGGCGTTGGCGTCCCGGGTGGCGTCCCAGAAGGCCAGCTCGCCGAGGTGGTGCTGCTGGGCGAAGGCCACCAACTGCCGGGCGTCGGCCTGGTCGTAGATCTGGTGGTCGTCGTTCTCCCCGATCATCGGGGTGATGCCGACCGCGGCCCAGAGCTGGGCGTCGCTCTTCGCCGGGTAGAGCGCCTTGAGCTGGCCGTAGAGGCCCTGGGCCGCCTGCACGGCCGCGTCGCCGTAGTCGGCCCCGACGCGGTAGTAGTCCATCGCCATGGCGTTCACCAGGTCGACGTTCACGCCCGCGTCCCGGGCGGAGCGGACGATGGCCACGCCCTCGGCGGTGAGCCCCTCGGGCAGCACCGGCAGGGTGAACGACACCTTCAGGCCCGGGTTGGCCTTCTGCAGCTTGGCGAGCGCGGCGGAGCGGCGGTCGTTGGCGGCGGTGTCGGCGATCGCGGCGCCCTCGATGTCGAAGTCGACGTAGCGCAGGTTGTAGGCCTTGACCACGGCGTCGTACTCGGCGAACAGCGAGTCCACCGTGGTGCAGGCGGCGGCGAGTTCGGTGCCGCTGGCGCCGCCGAAGGAGACCTTGACGTCACCGCCGGCCGCCCGCAGCGCGTCCACCTGGTCCTTGGCCCAACCGGTGCGCGGGTCGTAGGCGTTGAACCAGCTGGCCTTGCAGCCGACGCCGGTGACGAAGCCCATGGTGAAGGACTTCAGGTTGCCGGCCCGGGCCATCGCGGGCATCGACGGGGTCGGCCAGGCGCCCATGTCGATGTACGGGGCCACCGGGACGGCGGTGTTCGGCGGCGGGGTGGTGGACGTCGCCGTGGCGGTCGGGGTGGGGGTCGCCGTCGGGGTGGCCGAAGTCGGCGGCGGGGTGGTCGGGTTGCCGCCGGGGCCGGTGAGCGTGATGTCGTCGGCCAGGTAGGCGCCCTGCCCGTACCAGCCGTGCAGGTAGACCGTCACGCTGGTGGTGGCCGCGCCGGTGGTGAAGGTGGTGGCGAGCTGCTGCCAGGAGGCTCCGCCGGGCGTCCAGACGGCCGGGTCGGTGACCCCGCTGCCGGTGGCGCCGAGGTAGACGTACTGGCCCTGGACCCAGGCGCTCAGCGTGTACTTGGTGTTGGGCTGGACGGCGACCGTCTGCCCGCACTGCGCGGTGTCGCTGCTGCTCACGGCGCCCTTCAGCGCGTACGAGCCGCTGTGCGCGCCGGTGTTGACGATGCTGCCGGTCGTGCCGGAACAGCTCCAGGGGCTCGCCGAGCCGCTCTCCAGGCCGGCGTTGGCGAGCAGGTTGCCGTCGGCCGCGCCGGCGTTCCCGGCGAGGGTGGCGAGCCCACCGGCGGCCAGCACGGTGGCGGCGGCGAGGCTGAGGAGCTTGACCCGGCCGGCGGGGCGGCGGTGCCGGGCGGGGGCGTCGGGCGCGGGAGCGTCGTGGGGCGCGCGTGGCATGGGGGTGCCTCTCGGGACGGTGCCCCCGCGGCTCGCCACGCGAGGGGGAGCGCGGGCGTGCGGTGGGGGCGGTGGGGGCGTGGTCCGGTGCGGGGAGGTGCGCGGTGCAGCTTCAAACTGGACTAGACCAGCTGTGCACGTCAAGCACCTTCGGCACATCAGAGGCGGCTGCGGGGAAGGTTTTAGGAACGGTTTAAGGCGGGCCCTCCTCCCGGGCGGGTGTCCGGTCCGCGCGTGCGTCTTCCGCGGCGCCGGCTCCCGGTCACGGACGTGGAGGTGGGGAGCCTGCGCTGCGGCCGGAGCCATGGCGCAGGGTCAGCGAGGGCTCAGCGAGGGCTCAGGAGGCAGAACTCGTTGCCCTCCGGGTCGGCCAGAACCGTCCAGGAGATCGCGGACCGGTCGATACCGGGGTCGTGGGCGCCCAGGGCGCGCAGTCGGGCTTCCTCTTCTGCCAGGTCGTCACCGGGGTAGGGGCGGACGTCGAGGTGGACGCGGTTCCACCCGCTCTTGGTGTCGGGGGTACGGACGAACTCCAGGTAGGGGCCGACGCCTTGGGCGGAACGCATGGTCGCGTGGTCGTCGGCGACCTCGTGCAGCGTCCAGTCCATCGCCTCGTCCCAGAACCGGGCCATCCCTCGCGGGTCGGCGCAGTCGACGACCACCGCGGCGATCGGTCCGGTGTCCCGGTAGATCGGACGGGGCTCCAGGACGCAGAACTCGTTGCCCTCCGGGTCGGCCATGACCGTCCAGGGGACGTCGCCCTGACCCACGTCGGCGAGCGTCGCGCCGAGGTCCTTCAGGCGCGTGACCAACTCCGCCTGATGGGCGGTCGAGGTGGTGGCCAGGTCGAGGTGCACCCGGTTCTTCACCGTCTTGGGTTCCGGGCGGGCGATGATGTCGATGCAGACGGCCACGGGGTCGGGGTAGGCGAAGCCCACGGGTTCGAGGTTGGTCACGCCCGGTCCCTCGCTGTCGACGCCCCAGCCCAGTGCCTCCGCCCAGAACCGGCCGAGCGCCGAGTCGTCCAGGGCCTTCATATTGATCTGCACAAGTCGTGTTGCCATGCACAGATCCTAGAAGTCGCCGCCGCCCGGGCCGCCGCGACCGGACATCCGCTCGACGTCACCCGGACCGGACAGCGGGGCCCTCCTCGCGCGCGTGCCCGGCGGCCCGGGGCCTGCCGGGCCGCCGGGCCCCGCGCCCCGCTCAGCAGGTGGGACAGGGCTTGCACTCCTGGACCTGGACGTTGTCGACCACCGGGCCGTAGGAGCCGGTGGCGGTGGTGCTGGCGAAGCCGAGCGTGGTGGAGGCGTTGGCGGCCACGAAGGTGAACTGGCGCCCCACGTACCCCATGGCGGCCCGCGACTTGCCGGTGCTGTCGAAGGAGAAGTCCTGGAAGTCCTGGCCGTCGACGAGGGCCCGGCCGGTCTTGACCGCCGGTCCGCCCTCGGGGTTGGCCGCCAGCGAGTACGTCACCGAGTAGGTGGCGCCCGGCGTGGTGGTGAAGGTCTGGGCGACGGCGCCCGGGCCGCCGCCGTTCAGGTCGACGGACTGGTCGCCCTCGGCGGCCTGCCAGAAGCCGGCGCCGATCAGGTCGACGCTCCCCGTCGTGACGCGCCACGGGCCGATCGACTGTCCGGCCGTGAGGTCGACGAAGGTGTTCGCCGCGATCTTCGGGGTCTCGAAGCTGCCGTCGTCGAAACGGCTCAGGGCCCGGGTCTGGGCCGCCGCGCGGTCGGCGGTGCCGGCGGCCTGGGCGGGGACCGTCGAGGCGGCGACGCCGCCGAGGAGCAGGACGGCGACGACGGCGGCGGTGCGGGTGCGCGGGACCGACATGGGGACCTCCCGGGTGGAAGCGGTGGCGGAGCCCGGACCGGGCCCGACAGCGCTCATCGTCGGGGCCCCCGGCGAGGCGGGGCCAGGCTGGGGCGCGGGCGCCTCGTGGTGCGGGGCGAGGCGGGTGAGCTTTCGCGCGCCGGTTTGCCGGGCCGCCGCCCGGCGCGGGCCCGCGGCCGCGCCCGTCCGGGCCCCTGGCCAGGAGCTTCGCCCCGCGCCCGGACGGACGACCCGCCGCGCGGCGGCGTGCGGCGGGCCGTCGGGGCGGGCGGCCGCGCCGGACCGCCGTTGCACACGATCCATCCGCGCGCCCCGGTCCCGCTTCGTACGCTCCCCGTCGGCGGCGCGGTCCGCGTGCCTGCCGGAGCTGTCCGCCCTGTGAAAAGGTCCGCGCCGCCGCCCGGCGGCTCCCTACGGTGACCCGATGACCAAGGACCTGCGTATCTGTTTCATCGGGGACTCCTTCACCCAGGGCATCGGGGATCCGGAGTTCCGCGGCTGGGTCGGCCGGGTGCTCCAGGAGACCGGCCTGGCGCAGCCCGCCGGGCTCACCGCCTTCAACCTGGGCGTCCGGCGCAACACCTCCTCGGACGTGCTGCGCCGGATCTGGCCGGAGGTCGACGCGCGGACCCGGCCGGACGCGGACAACCGGCTGGTGGTCTCGGTCGGCAGCAACGACGCCACGCTGGAGGACGGCGCGCCCCGCGTGGTGCCGGAGCGCTGTCTGGCGAACCTGACCGCGGTGCTGGACGGAGCCCGGGAGCGCGGGCTCGGCGTGCTGGTGGTCGGACCGCCGCCGGTGGTCGGCTGGGGGGAGGAGCATCTGGAGCGCCTGCTGGACCTCGCCGGGCAGCTCGCGGCACTGTGCGCCGGGCGCGGTGTGCCGTTCGTCGACGTGACCGCCGCGGTCGCCGCGCACCCGGGCTGGGCGGCCGAGGCGCTGGCGGGCGACGGGGCGCATCCGGGCGCCGCCGGCTACCGGTTCCTCGCCGGGCTCGTGCTGTCCGGCGGCTGGCCCGGGTGGGTGGGCGGCGAGTGGGCTTGACCTTGAGCGCACTCGAAGGGAGAGGCTGGTGCCGTTGATCGACGACACGAAGGAGCACCGGAAGATGCGTACCGCCACGTTTGGTCAGCAGGGCCCCGAGGTCGGAGTGGTCGGGCTCGGCTGCATGGGGATGACCTGGGCCTACGACCCGGGCAACCGCGACGACGAGACCTCGGTCCGGGTGATCCGGGAGGCGCTGGACCTCGGCGTCACCCTGATCGACACCGCCGACATCTACGGCCCGTACAGCAACGAGGAGGTGGTCGGCGCCGCCCTGGCCGGCCCGTACCGGGAGCGCGCGGTGCTGGCCACCAAGGTCGGCCTGGTGCCGGGCACCGGCGACCGGCGGGTGGGCAACGACGGGCGGCCGGAGCACGTGCGGCGCTCGATTGACGAGAGCCTGCGCCGCCTCGGCACCGACCACGTCGACCTGTACCAGTTGCACCGGGTCGACCCGCAGGTGCCGATCGAGGAGACCTGGGGCGCGCTCGCCGAGGCCGTCGCGGCCGGCAAGGCGCGGCGGATCGGGCTCTCCGAGGTGACCGTCGAGGAGATCAAGCGGGCGCAGGCGGTGCACCCGGTGGCGTCCGTGCAGTCCGAGCTGTCGCTGTGGACCCGGGACGCGCTGGCCGAGGTGCTGCCGTACACCGAGGCCGAGGGCATCGCCTTCCTGCCGTTCTCGCCGCTCGGCCGGGGCTTCCTGACCGGCAGCATCTCCTCTGCGGACGAGCTGCCGGCGGACGACTTCCGGCGCTCGCTGCCGCGCTTCCAGCAGGAGGCGCTGCAGGCCAACCTGGCCCTGGTGGAGAAGGTGCGGGAGGTCGCCGGACGGGTCGGCGCGACGCCCGCGCAGGTCGCGCTGGCCTGGGTGCTGGCCCAGGGGCGGTACGTCTTCCCGATCCCGGGCACCAAGACGCCGCGCTACCTGGCGGACAACGCCGGGGCGGCCGACGTGCTGCTCCCGGCGGCCGACCTGGCCGAGCTGGACGCGCTGCCGGCGCCGACCGGCGGGCGCTACTGACGGTCCGGCGCCACTGACCGCCCGGCGGGGGCGGGCGGGCCGCACCGGCGCGGCCCCCCGCTCCGCCCTCCTCGGCCCCCGCTCCGCCGTGCTCGACCCGCTCAGCCCTCCTTGACCCAGACCAGCTGCCGGCCGGTCTCGCCGGGTGCCCGCACCACCGCGTCGGCGATCCGGTCCAGCCGGAAGCCGAGCTTGCGGGGCACGGCGGCGCTGGCGGCGTTGGCCTGGTCGCAGCGGATCTCCACCCGTCCGACCCCGGGCAGGGCGAGCGCGGCCCCGGCCAGCGCCCCGGCGGCGGTGGTGGCGATGCCGCGGCCGCCGTGCCGCGAACCCACCCAGTAGCCGATCTCCAGCGCGCCCGGTCCGATCCGGCCGTGCAGGCCGAACGAGCCGATCACGCTGCCGGGTTCGGCGTCCAGGCCGACCAGATAGAGGAAATCGGTGCCCGCGTCCCAGGCGGCCGCGCCGGCCCGGGCCAGCTCGGTGGTCTGCGCCAGGGTGGGGGCCTCGGCCGCCCACTCCAGCCAGGGCCGCAGGTGCTCCAGATCGCTCCGGACGGCGGCGTTGAGCGCACGCGCGTAGGCGGTTGAGCGGCGGTGCAGGGAGATCCCGCCGGCCAGCCGCAGCAGTTCCGGCGGCCGGCCGGTGGAGATCTCGCCCGGGGCCGGCCCGCGCCGTCGGGTGGCGGGGCCGGGGTGGCGGACGTCCTCGCTGGGTGGTGGCGTGACGTGTGTCATGACAGCGATTATGGGCGCGCCCCGGAGCGCCGACCACCGGCGAACCGCCGGGGCGCCGGCGCCGCCCCGGGGCGTGTCAGAGGCGTACCAGGACGTCGTCGAGCTCCTTGCGCCGCAGGTCGGGGACGCGCGCCCCCTCCGCCGGGTAGCCCACCGGGATGACGTAGGCGGCCCGCTCCTCGGCCGGCCGTTCGCACACCTCGTTGAGGAACTTCATCGGGCTCGGGGTGTGGGTCAGGGTGGCCAGGCCCGCCTGGTGCAGGGTGGCGAGCAGCAGGCCGACGGCGATGCCGACGGACTCCTTGGTGTAGTAGGGGCGCGGCGACCCCGGGCCCTTGTGCACCTCGAAGACGACGATCACGGCGGGCGCGTCCTCCAGGAACGGCTTCTGCCAGTCGGTGCCGATCGGCGCCAGCGCGGCCAGCCACTCCTCGGAGGCCCGGTGCGCGTAGAACTCGCGCTCCTCGGCCTCGGCGGCCTCGCGCAGCCGCCGCTTGCGCTCCGGATCGGTGATCACCACGAACCGCCAGGGCTGGACGTGCGCGCCGCTGGGCGCGGTGTTCGCGGTGCGGACCGCCCATTCGACGACGCCGTCCGGGATCGGGCGGGTCGCGTAGTCGCGGACGGTCCGGCGCCGGGCCATCACGTCGTGGAAGGACCTGCTGCGTGCCTCGGCCTCGTGGGCGGGCACCGTCATCGGGGTCAGCGGGACGGTCGGGTACGGCGTCCCTGCCTCTGCACTGTCAACCATGGCCGACAGCACAGCACATGACGGGCGGTCCGGGAAGGGTCCGGACCGCCCGAATGGACCAGACCACTCAGCTCTCGTGGACGCGCCCGCCGCGGACCTCGATCCGCCGGTTGACCGACACCGTGTCCAGCATCCGCCGGTCGTGCGTGACCAGCAGCAGCGTGCCGGTGTACGAGGCCAGCGCGGACTCCAACTGCTCGATGGCCGGCAGGTCCAGGTGGTTGGTGGGCTCGTCCAGCACCAGCAGGTTCACCCCGCGGGCCTGGAGCAGCGCCAGCGCCGCCCGGGTGCGCTCGCCGGGGGAGAGGGTGGCGGCCGGCCGCAGGACGTGCGCCGCCTTCAGCCCGAACTTGGCCAGCAGGGTCCGCACCTCCTCCGGCGTCAACTCCGGTACGGCGGCCGCGAACGCGTCCGACAGCGGCTCCCCGCCCAGGAAGAGGCCGCGGGCCTGGTCCACCTCGCCGACCACCACGCCCGAGCCCAGGACGGCGTTGCCGCCGTCGAGTTCGAGCCGGCCGAGCAGCGCGGCCAGCAGCGTGGACTTGCCCGCGCCGTTGGCGCCGGTGATCGCGACCCGGTCGGCCCAGTCGATCTGCAGGTCCACCGGGCCGAACGCGAAGTCGCCGCGACGCACGGTGGCCGAGCGCAGGGTGGCGACCACGGAGCCGGAGCGCGGCGCGGTGGCGATCTCCATCCGCAGCTCCCACTCCTTGCGCGGCTCGTCGACCACGTCCAGCCGCTCGATCATCCGCTGGGTCTGCCGGGCCTTGGAGGCCTGCTTCTCGGTCGACTCGGTCCGCATCGCCCGGCCGATCTTGTCGTTGTCGGAGGACTTCCGGCGCGCGTTGCGCACCCCGTGTTCCATCCAGCCGCGCTGCATCCGCGCCCGGGCCTCCAGGCCCGACTTGGTGTCGGCGTACTCCTCGTAGTCCTCGCGGGCGTGCCGGCGGGCCGTCGCGCGCTCCTCCAGGTACGCCTCGTAGCCGCCGCCGTACAGGTTGACCTGCTGCTGGGCGAGGTCCAGCTCCAGCACCCGGGTGACCGTCCGGGCCAGGAACTCGCGGTCGTGGCTGATCAGCACGGTGCCCGCGCGCAGGCCCTTGACGAAGGACTCCAGGCGCTCCAGGCCGTCCAGGTCGAGGTCGTTGGTCGGCTCGTCCAGCAGGAAGACGTCGTAGCGGGACA
This sequence comes from Kitasatospora sp. NPDC091207, assembly GCF_044768625.1. Classification (NCBI taxonomy): domain Bacteria; kingdom Bacillati; phylum Actinomycetota; class Actinomycetes; order Kitasatosporales; family Streptomycetaceae; genus Kitasatospora; species Kitasatospora sp. NPDC091207. The sequence continues at coordinate 125,300 of NZ_JBIVVS010000002.1, read as the reverse complement.
GCAGCAGCGAGGCGAGGCCGGCCCGGGCGGCCTGGCCGCCGGAGAGCGCGGTCATCGGCAGATCCAGCGAGACCTTCAGCCCGAGCGAGTCGGCGACCTCCTCGGCCCGCTCCTCCAGATCGGCGCCGCCGAGGTCCAGCCAGCGGTCCAGGCTCGCCGCGTAGGCGTCGTCGGCGCCGGGGCGGCTCTCGACCAGGCCCTCGGTGGCCTCGTCCAGCGCCGCCTGCGCGGCCGCCACGCCGGTGCGCCGGGCCAGGAAGTCCCGGACCGACTCGCCCTCGCGCCGCTCCGGCTCCTGCGGCAGGTGGCCGATGTTGGCGCCCGCCGGGCTGAGCCGCAGCGAACCGCCCTCGGGGGTGTCCAGCCCGGCCAGCAGCCGCAGCAGCGTCGACTTGCCGGCGCCGTTCGCCCCGACGAGCCCGATCACGTCACCGGGGGCGACGACCAGGTCCAGGCCGGAGAAGAGAGTACGGTCGCCGTGGCCGGCGACGAGGTCCTTGACTACGAGTGTGGCGCTCATGATGTCTCCGATTCTAGGAGAGCGGGAGAGCGCCCCGGGGCCCGCGGCGGGAAGGCCGCGGGCCCCGGGGGTCCGGACGGCGGTCGCGCGGGCCGCGGACCCCGTCCGGCGGGCCGCCCGGGTCACGAGCCGGCCGGCCCGCCGGGCCGGCCAGGACGTGACCGGGGTCACTTCCGCTTGGACATGTACTCCAGCGCGTGCTGGGCGACGTCGTCCAGGTACGGGCCGGCCTCCCAGGTGTTGTCGTTGCCGCCGATCGAGGTGTCCGAGACCAGCACCTGCTTGCCGTCCTTGGCCGCGAACCAGCCGCCGCCGCTGTCACCGCCGGTGCCGTTGCAGCCGATGGTCAGCATCGCCGGGCGGCTCGGGTCGATCGTGTGGCGGACCGGCTTGCCGCTGTCGCAGTGCTCCAGCTCCATGCCGTCGAACGGCTTGCCGGCCGGGTAGCCGAAGCTGCTCACGCCGGTGATCTGGTCGCGCGGGGCGTTGAACCAGACCGGCACGGAGCCGCCGACGACCTCCTCCAGCGACTTGTTGCTGCCGTCCGGGTTGGCCACCCGGATGATGCCGAAGTCGTACTGGCTCCACGGGCCGCCGTACTCCGGGTCGGCCTCGTCGGCCCAGGTCGGGGAGACGATGCCGGCCACCGCGCCCCACTCGCCGTACGGCTCGGCCAGCGGCAGCGCGGCCTGCTTGCCGCCGCTCACCGCGCCGGTGCTGTTGAACGCCGGGGCGAAGGTGATGTTGGTGTGCGACTTGCCGCCCTTGCCGCCGTGCAGGCAGTGGCTGGCGGTCCACACCAGATTGCTCTTGCCGGGGTTGGCCGGGTCGGAGACCACGGTGCCGGAGCAGACGTAGTCCTGGTTGCCGTCCTGGAAGAACAGCTTGCCGTTCACGTGGTAGTTCTTCGCGTACGGGTGCGGGACGGGCTTCTCCTGGACCACCTTCGGCAACGGGTCGTTGCCGTTGTCCGCCGGCGGCTGGGAGGCCGGTCCGCTCGGCGCCGCCCCGGTCGGCTGGGCCGTCGGCCGGCCGGTGGGCGAGTCGCCCGGACCGGGCTTGACCGGCTTGGCCTTCAGGATCTTCTGGAGGTCCCAGAAGCCCTGCACGGCCGGGGTGATCACGTTCTGCTGGGCCCACTTGTCCCAGTCCTCGAACTTCCACTTCTTCAGCTCGTCGAGGGTGGGCAGCTTGACCGGTGCGGCGCCCGGCGTACCGGCGGCGCTGGTCACGGCGGTGGTCGGCGCCGCCGTCTGGGCCCCGGTGGCGTCGCTGTTGTCCGGACCGCACGCGGTCGCGACCACCATCGTCAGCGCGACGACGGAGGCGCCCAGCGCGGCACGCGTCGTCCGGGATATCGGTGACATGAGTTCAGTTCCCCCTGTGGATACACGCCGTACCGCCCGAACCGCAGGCGTGGCAGGTGAGGAGTCTGCCACGCGGGCAAAGGCGACCCCGCCCGCGGACCGGACCGGAACGGAGCTGTCACGGGATCGGCACGTGATCCGCACCGAATTAATCGGTTGCGAGGGCCCGGAGGCCTCCGTAGCGTGATCCGAGTCACCCGCCAGAACAGGAGAAGGCCGTTGCTCTACTGAGGTCCCGAGACACCGCCCCCCGCCGCCCCGCAGCCCTGCTGCGCGCGGTGTGTGCGTGTGCGAGTGCGCGATCTCAGTGGTGAGCCGGCCCGGCGTCCCTTCGCCCGATTCCCTCGAAGGCCCCCGGCCCCCTCCAGGCTCCCCGCGTACCGCCCGCGGTGTCTCCCGTGTTGCTCCCCAGATCGTTCGCAACCACCCGGGAGGCCTCCATGGCACAACCCAGCACCGCTGTCCTCTGCACCGACCTCGGCTTCGAATGGCCCGACGGCACGACCGTGCTCGACGGCTTCCACCTCGCCGTCGGCCCCGGCCGGACGGGCCTGATCGGGCTCAACGGCGCGGGCAAGTCCACCCTGCTGCGCCTCGTCGCCGGGGAGCTCACCCCGACCGCCGGCACCGTCAAGGTCGGCGGCGAACTCGGCTACCTGCCGCAGGGCCTGACCCTCGACACCGGGCTGAGGGTCGACGAGGCGCTCGGCATCCGGGCCACCCGCGAGGCCCTGCACGCCATCGAGTCCGGCGACACCGACCAGCGCCACTTCGACGCCGTCGGCGACGACTGGGACGTCGAGGAGCGCGCCCGCGCCACCCTCGACCGGCTCGGCCTGCAACGGCTGGCCCTCGACCGCACCACCGGCGAACTCTCCGGCGGAGAGGCCGTCCTGCTGCGGCTGGCCGCCCTGCTGGTACGCCGCCCCGACGTCCTGCTGCTCGACGAGCCGACCAACAACCTCGACCGGTCCGCCCGCGAGCGGCTGTACGAGACGGTGGCCGGTTGGAGCGGCGTGATGGTGATCGTCAGCCACGACCGCGAGCTGCTGCAGCACGTGGACCAGATCGCCGACCTCAGGGACGGTGAAGTCAGCTGGTACGGCGGCAACTTCGCCGACTACGAGCACACCGTCGCGGCGCAGCAGGAGACCGCCGAGCGGCTGCTGCGCCATGCCGAGGCCGATGTCCAGCGCCAGAAGCGGGACTTGGTCGACGCCCGCAGCAAGCTGGACCGCAGCGCCAGCTACGGCAGGAAGCGCTCCGTCACCCGCAACGACCCGCACATCGTCGCCGGCAAGCTGAAACGCCAGGGCCAGGAGACGGCGGGGCGGCTCCAGGGCATGCACACCGAACGGCTGGAGGACGCCAAACAGCGGCTCACCGCCGCCGAGGAGGCCGTCCGGGACGACGCCGAGATCCGGATCGACCTCCCGCGCACCGCGGTGCCGGCCGGGCGCACCGTGCTCACCCTGCAGAAGGTCCGGCTGGCGTACGGCACCACCGCCGACCTCGATCTGCGCGGGCCCGAGCGGATCGCCCTGACCGGTCGCAACGGCGCGGGCAAGAGCACCCTGCTGCGCACCATCGCGGGCGAACTCGCTCCGCTGGAGGGGGAGATCACCACCCCGGTGCCGCTGCGCCACCTGCCGCAGCGGCTCGACCTGCTGGACGACGGGCTCACCGTCGCGGGGAACGTCAAGCTGTTCGCCCCTTCGGCGGGGGACAACGCGATCCGGGCCCGGCTGGCCCGCTTCCTGTTCCGCGGCGGCCGGGCCGACCAGCTCGCCGCCACCCTCTCCGGCGGCGAGCGGTTCCGCGCCACGCTGGCCGCCCTGCTGCTGGCCGACCCGCCGCCGCAGCTCCTGCTGCTCGACGAGCCGACCAACAACCTCGACCTGGCCAGCGTCCGCCAGCTCACCCAGGCGCTCGCCGCCTATCAGGGGGCGCTGATCGTCGCCAGCCACGATCTGCCGTTCCTGCGCGGCCTCGGGATCACCCGCTGGCTGGAGCTGGACGGCGAACTGCGGCCGGTGGAGCCGATGTAGCCGTGGTGGCTGCGGTGTCCGGTCCGGCTTTCTGGCCGGTCCGGGCCGGTCCGGGCCGTTTCGGTTCGAGCCGGCTCGGTCGGTTCGGGCTGGTCCGGTTCGGCCGGTTCGGCCGGGGCTCAACCCGGCTTTCCGGCCGGGCGGGGTCAGGCGCCGCTGGGCTCCGTCGCCGGCCGCAGCTTGCCGGCGACCAGCGTGCCGAGCCGGTCCAGGCCGATCACCGTCGCCGCGAGGACGACGAACTCCACGGTCAGCAGCGCGATCTGGCCCCAGACGTAGCCGTAGCCCTTGGTCGTCGGGTCGAAGAAGAAGTAGGGGTAGGGCATCGGGTAGTTGGAGAACAGCGCGTTGCGGGCGAGCACGATCGCCGCGTAGCCGAGCGGGAAGGCCAGCCAGAGCGGGACGTCACGCCAGGCGGAGGCGTTGCGCGGCTTCAGGGTCAGCCAGTCGATGATCACCATCACCGGCGTGACGTAGTGGAGGAAGAAGGACGACCAGTGCTGCAGCTTGTCCGGTCCGTCGAAGAGCCCGGGCAGCGGGTTGGCGCCGTGCTCCAGCAGGATGTGCGAGACCAGTCCGGTGATCAGGATGTAGAGCGTGGCGGCCCCGCGCAGCCGGGGGGCGGGCGCGTCCACCGTGCCGCGCTTGACCATCCAGTAGACCGCGCCGATGAAGTAGCCGAGCACGATCACGTTGCTCTGGACGGTGAAGTAGACCAGCGGGGCGGTCTGGAGGGTCAGGCCGAGGCCCGCCGAGAGCACGATGCCCATGCGCCACCAGAGCGCGGGGCTGGTCCGGACTGACATGCGGTCACCAGTTCGTTTCAGGCGATACGGGAGGTATCGGGCGGTGGAGGGGGGAAGGTCGCACTCTACTCGCTGGTAGGGCCGGGACGGAAGAAACGTCACCGCAGGTGGTGGGCGCCTGCCCGCCCGCCACCGGCCCTGCCCGCCTGCCGCCTGCTCAGCCGCCGGCCTGCCGGCCCGCCCGCGCGCCCGCCACCGGCCTCGGCCGTCACCCCGGCAGGACGAAACCCGACTCGTACGCGGCGATCACCGCCTGGGTGCGGTCGCGGGCCCCGAGCTTGGCCAGCACGCTGCCGACGTGCGTCTTGACCGTCTCCGGGCTGAGCACCAGCCGCCCGGCGACCTCCCCGTTGCTCAGCCCGGCGGCCATCAGCCGCAGGACCTGGCCCTCCCGCTCGGTGAGCCGGTCGATCGGCCCGCGCCCGGCGCCGGCCGTCCGCCGCCCGGCCGGCACCTGGCGCAGCGCGAGCTCACGCACGGCGGCCGGGAAGAGCAGCGAGTCCCCGCGCGCGACCAGCCGCACCGCCTGCACCATCTCCTCCGCGCTGGCCCGCTTGAGCAGGAACCCGGCGGCGCCGGCCCGCAGCGCGTCGTACACGTGGTCGTCGTGCTCGAAGGTGGTGACCACCAGGACCTTGGGCGGCTCGGCCATCCCGCCGACCAACTGCTCGGTGGCCCGGATGCCGTCGATGCCGGGCATCCGGACGTCCATCAGCACCACGTCCGGGCGCAGCGCGCGGGTCAGCGGGACGACCTCGGCGCCGTCGGCCGCCTCGCCGACCACGGTGAGGTCCGGCTCCGCGTCGATCACCACCCGCAGGCCGGTCCGCACCAGTCGTTCGTCGTCCGCGATGACCACGCGGACGGCTCCGGTCGTGTCGTTCATCGATCCCCTTCCAGTGGCAGCCAGACGGCCAGCCGCCAGTTCGTGCCGTCGTCCGTCGGACCGGCCGCGTACCCGCCGCGCAGCACCGCCGTCCGCTCGCCGATCCCGCGCAGTCCCCGGCCGCCGCCGGGGCGGCTGGGGCGGGCCGGGCCCAGCGGGTTGGTCAGCTCGATCTCCAGCCGGTCGGCCGCCCGCCCCACCCGCAGTCCGGCGGGCGCCGGCCCGGCGTGCCGCAGCACGTTGGTCAGCCCCTCCTGGACGATCCGGTAGGCGTCGCGGGACAGGGCGGCGGGCAGCCGGTCCAGGCCGGGGGCCAGCTCGGCATCGACCGCGACGCCGGTGCGGGCGAGCTGGCGCAGCAGGTCGTCCAGCCCGGCCAGGGTCGGCCCGGCGGGCTCCGCGTCCGTCCGGTCCTCCTCGCGCAGCAGGCCGAGCACGGCGTCCAGCTCGGCGACGGCCGCCCGTGCGGTCTCGCCGATCGCCCGCAGCGCCTCGGCGGCGAAGTCCGGGTCGGACCGCAGCACCCGGGCGGCCGCCGAGGCCTGGATGCCGACCGCGCTGAGCGCGTGGCCGACCGAGTCGTGCAGCTCGCGGGCGAGCCGGTTGCGCTGGGCGAGGACGGTGGCCCGGCGTTCGGCGGCGGCCAGCCGCTCCTCCGGGGCCGGGCCGAGCAGCACGGGCGCCCACCGGGCGAGCAGGGCGCCGAGCCCGGCGCTGACGGCGAGGATCAGCAGCAGGAGCGACAGGCCCAGCAGCGGTCCGGGCAGCCAGGACGGAAACCCGCGGTCCTGCCAGAAACGCACCACGTCGTCCGTCGCGGGCCCGCCCAGTGGGGAGATCACCAGCACCACCGCGAACGGCGTCCCGGCCAGCGTCATCCCGCTGACCACCCCGCCGAACAGCACGTGCAGCACGTACCAGACGGCGGTCCGGCGCCGGGCCGCCCACGAGCGGGCCGGTCCGGTGGCGACCTCCTCGGCCCGGTGCGGCGCGCAGAGCGCCCGGGCCGCCGCCCCCTCCAGCGCCCGGACGGTCGGGACCAGGGCGGTGACGGCGGCCATCGGCAGCGAGAGGCCGAGCGCGGCGAAGTAGAGGAGCAGCTGGACCACCGGACCGTGCGCCGGGTTCAGCGCGCCGAGCAGCACGGTCGACAGCATCCAGTAGGGCATCAGCAGCGCGCCGCCGAGCACCAGGTGCACCCAGCGCAGCCGTGCCCGCCGGCCGGCCAGCGCGCTCCCGGCGCGCCGCGGCCCCCACCGTCCCGTGCCCGCCCCCGTGTTCACCGGGCCGACTCTACGTCAGCGGCCTTGGCCCCCGAGGGGCTTGCCGCCGCCCGCTCGACCAGGGCGAGGGTGCCCACCACCAGCACCAGCAGCCCGGCCACCACCTGGACGGACTGCACCAGGGTGAGCAGTCCGGGCATCGCCCGGCGCCGGCCGGGGACGTCCGTCCCGGCGACGATCCGCCTCCCCCGCCGGGGGGAGCCGCCGGCCCGGGTCTCCTCCCTGGAGACCCGGGCCGGGTGGCCGCGACGGGCTAGGGAATGATCGGCTCGCAGCCGATCGCCGTGCCGCCGGCGGTGAGGAACTGCTTCCAGAGGTCGGTCCGGTCGGGGAACAGGTAGTGCGTCGCCACCCCCGGTGCGAAGCCGTCGCCCATGGAGAAGTAGACCGGCTTGCCCTGGCAGGTCACGACCAGCGCGCGGCTCGCGCGGTCGGCAGTCCAGCGCGCCCGCCCGAACCCGGGTGCCTCGATGCTGTACTCAGGGCGGTCGCCGGTGACCCTGGGCTCGGTGGTGATCGAGAAGGTCTCGACCGGGCGGGACGTCTCGTCGCTGGTGATCGCGCACGACCAGACCGGGGTGAACGCGGTGGTCGCCTGCTGTCGGTAGGTGTTCTTCGCGTCGGGAGCCTTGGCCGGGGCCATACCGGGGAGCCCGCAGAGCCCGGCGAAGTCGACGGGCATCCGGGCGCCCTGTGCCGACAGGCTCTTCACCGCGAGTGTCCTTCCGTCCCCGCAGTTCCTCTCCTTGGCGGCCGTGTTCGCGAACACCACGGCCAGCCGGGCGAGGCCTTCGACCCTGTCGCTGTCGTCGCTGAGGCCCACCTCGGCCCGCAACCCCTTGGTACAACCCTCGGGAAGCACCGCCCAGGCCTTGGAACCGGTCACACCACCGACCGCGTCGCCGGAGAACAGACGCGCGTCCGGCGCCGCCGGGCCGTCTGCGGTCTTCGCGTCGAAAGCGATGTGGAAGGACGCGGACCGTTCTGACTTTCCGAACAGACCGGAGCTGACCGTTGCTACGCACGATCCCGGCCCGTCGTAGGTGCTGGGCGACCAGCCGTCGCTCTTCTCCTCGCTGATCCGTCCGGGGCCCAGGGCCGCGTGCACCTCGTCCGCCGTCGCGGCACCGCCGCACACGCTGTCCGGTCCCAGCACGTTCGTCAGGTTGTACAGCAGCACCCCCGAGACGCCGGCCGTGATCGCCACGATCACGGCCGCCGCCCGAAGGCGCAGCCGCCGGGTGGTGAAGCCGCGGGCTGTCAGCGCAGTGTCCAGCCGAGTGCCGACTCCTTGCGTTTCGCCCTGCCCGCAGTCGACGGACGGGTCGTCGTGGTGATCCGCGTGCTTCATCTCAGCTCCGGCCCAGTGCATTACGGTAGGTCTCGTTGACCCCGGTGTGGTAGCTGAGGTCGGTCTGATGGAGCAGGGACTGTGTGACGCCGCCCGTGGCCTTGATCTCCTGGTCCGAGAGCCCGGCGATGCTCGCCCGCTCCCGGATCATGGCATCAAGCTGGTTGTAGCCCCCCGAGAACGTCTTCGACAGCTCTTCCTGGGTCTTCAGGTCGGCCTCGGCGTTCAGCCCGTTCGCGTAGTCGGAGGTGCCGACGTCGACGAGTCGCTGGATCAGGTCGCCGGCGACGGGTATGGCGGTAAGAGGGGTTCCAATGACGTGATAGTCGAGCTTGGCGCGCCAATTGTTCTTGAAGACCTCGTCGTCGCGGTGGTCGGTGATGACATCCGACCGGGTACCGCTGAGTACGCCCATGACCTGACCGGCCTCCTGGGTGAATCCCTCGATCGTGTGATTCGGACGGCCGGTGCTGTCAGGCCTGAACGCCTCGGCCGGGTAGGTGTCGAGTCGACGGGCGACTTCCTGGGTCTCCGCGTAGTGGATGGCCTTGAACGCTTCGGGGTCCTCGGCCACTCCCCGGATGGTCCGGATCAGTTGATCACGGTCGATGGTCAGCTTGCTTGTCTCCGAGGTGCCCCCGACGTTCTTGCCCAGAATTTCGTACGTGTCGGGTGCGTAGTCGGCAATCATGTTGCCGAGCGGGCGCCGCAGGCCTGCGGGCAGCTCGTTCTCGTGGCCGGCCTTGTCACCGCCGAGATGCGTGATGGTGTCGGACATGATCCGAGCCATCGCCTCGTCGTGGGGCCGGGCGGGCGGCTGGTTGCCGTGCGGGTCACGGCCGGTGGCGGCGGCCTCCAGGGCGTCGCCGAAGGCGCCGCGGGAGGTGTTGCGCGCGATGCTGTCGAGCTGCTTGTCCTCGTAGCCCTGATTGGGCCACGTGCGGTCCTTGAGCAGGTAGTCGAGGTTCTTGTTGGCGCCCGGGTCGAGGAATTCCTTGGACGCCTCCGGGTTGCGGCTCATCGCCCGCATCAGGCCGCCCATCGGGTCGCCCTGCTTGTCCATCACCCCGCTGTAGAGCGGGCCCCACAACTGCTCGCCCTTGGTCTTGCTGTTCTTCTCGTAGTCGACCAGGTCGTTGCCGACCTTCTCCAGGAACGCCTTGTCGTAGTCGCCCTTCGCGCCCATCAGTTCGGTCAGGGCCGGGTAGCTGTCGTTGAACCCGGCGGCCGAACCGCCGGGCTTGCGGGCGGCCTTGAGCAGGTTGTCCTGCCACTCCTTGCCCATGCCGCCGTCCTTGGTGGCGGTGGCGAGCACCTGGGAGAGGTTGCCGTAGATGTCCTGGTAGTCCTTGGCGTTGCGGTCGCCGTGGGCGAGGTCACCGTAGGTCTTGGCGTACACCAGCAGCGCGTCCGGGCCGGTCTTGTCGCCCGCCTTGAGGCCGTTGAGCAGGGTGGTGGAGAAGTCCTTGGAGCCGGAGTTGGCGGCCATCAGGTTCTGCAGCCGTTGGCGCTCCTCGTCGGAGAGGCTGCCGGCCTTGCTCAGCAGGTCGGTGGCGCGCTTCGCGTCGGCCACGTCGCCGCCGCCGTAGGGGCTGGCGTTGAAGGCGGTCGTGCTGGTGCCGACATCGGTCTGCAGGGCGGACGAGGCGCGCTGGTCGGCCGCGGTGGCCTTCTCGACGGCCCTGGTCAGCCGGTCGGATATCCCCTGGGCCTTGCCCTTCATGTCGCCCTGGTACTGGCGCTGGGCCTCTTGGAAGTCGGGGTCGTTGTGCGAGGTGGAGTCGGTCGGCATCGGCGGCCAGCTGACCGTGCCGTCGGCGGCCACCGCGAGCTTCTGCCCCTCCGCGTCGTGGAGCGCCGCGTCCAGGTCCTTGCGGGCGGCGGTGAAGTCCGAGGCCGCGTCGCGGATGATCGCCGCGAGGGCGGTGGCGACGCCGGAGGCCTGGGTGAAGTCGGTGTCGATGGTCTTGAGCGTGCGGCCCGCGTCGTCGGCGGCCGCGCCCTGCCAGCCCGCCCGCTGCGGGGTGTTGGTGAGGTCCGTGCCGACCCGGGTGTCGAGCGATGTGAGCGCCTTGGCCATGTTGGTCCAGGCCTCGGCCGTCTCGGTGACGCCGGAGAAGTCGGCCTCGTGCAGTTCCTTGAAGGACACCATGCCTCTGGGGCTCCTCTGTCAGTTCTCGGTTCTCGGGGCCGGGGGCTCAGTGGCCGAACTGGCCGGCGGTGGCGTGCTCGTTGGCCTGGTAGGTGCGCTGGGTGGTGTCGAGGTTGTCGGCGGTGGCGGTCAGCTTGTCGTGCAGGCTCTTGCACTGCTGCAGCCAGCGTTCGGTGGAGCCGGTGAGGGCGCCGCCGAAGGAGAAGCCGCGGATCCTGGTGGCGGCGGTGCTCGCGTGCTCGGCGAGGTTGTTGCCGCCCTTGCCGTTGGCGCTGTCCAGGTCGGTGGCGATCTGCCGGGCGATGCCGGCCGAGGCGTTGAGCTCGTGCGGCCGGTCCAGCCGGGTGGTGGGGGCGGACGGCGGCGGGCCGGGGGCGGGATTCGGGGTGGGCCCGGCCGCGAACGGGGACGTGCCCGGTGCCGAGATCGGGATGATGGTGTCCGGCGACGGGTTGCGAGGTGCGCCCGGCGGGGAGGCCGGCTGGACCGGCCCGGTGGTGAACCCTGGGGAAACCATGTGCGTCTTCTTTCCTTTCCTCCGACGAGAGGTCAGAACCCCTTTGACAGCAGGACGACCGTACCGGCCCGCCCCGTAGGTGTACCGACGCACCCTCCGTCACCCCGGTTGCACGGTCCGCGCCAAGGAAGCGCCAGGGCCGTGTCGGCGGGCGAAGGGTCTTGTTACCGGCGGGTCGCATCCCTATCATCGCGAGTGTTACAGCTTTACTGTCAAACCCCGAAGGGGTGGTGGCCCGTGCGTGGCCCGAGCAGCCCCGGCCCGCTGGCCGGCGTCCGGGTGGTCGAGCTCGCGGGGATCGGCCCGGGCCCCTTCGCGGGCATGTTGCTGGCCGACCTCGGGGCCGACGTGGTCCGGGTGGACCGGCCCGACCCCTCGCCGCTGGCCCAGGATCCGGCCTACGACGTCACCAACCGCAACAAGCGCTCGGTGCTGGTCGACCTGAAGTCCCCCGGGGGGCCCGGCCAGGTGCTCGACCTCGTCGAGCGCGCCCACCTGCTGATCGAGGGCTACCGGCCCGGCGTCGCCGAACGCCTCGGCGTCGGCCCGGACGCCTGCCTGGCCCGCAACCCCGCCCTGGTCTACGGCCGGATGACCGGCTGGGGCCAGGACGGCCCGCTGGCCGCCCGGGCCGGTCACGACATCGGGTACGCGGCCGTGGCCGGGGTGCTCGGCCTGATCGGATCCCCCGAACAGCCGCCCGCCGTCCCCGCCAACCTGCTCGGCGACTACGCCGGCGGCTCGCTCTACCTGGTCGTCGGTCTGCTCGCCGCCCTCCACCACGCCGGCGCGACCGGCACCGGCCAGGTCGTCGACGCGGCCATCGTGGACGGCGCCGCCCACCTCACCACCGTGCTCTGGGGCCTGCTCGCGGCCGGCCGCTGGCAGGACCGCCGGGGCGTCAACCTGCTCGACGGCGGCGCGCCCTGCTACGCGGTCTACCGGGCCAAGGACGGCGGCGACCTCGCCGTCGGCGCGCTGGAGCCGCGGTTCTACGCCGAGTTCGCCCGGCTGCTGGGGCTCGGACCGGACGCGCCCGGACAGTACGACGTGGCCCGCTGGCCCGAACTGCGGGAGCTGATCGCGGCCCGCTTCGCCACCCGGACCCGCGCCGAGTGGGAGGCCGTCTTCGCCGGCTCCGACGCCTGCGTGGAACCGGTCCTGACGCTCCGTCAGGCCGCTTCGTACGACCACCTGGTGGCCCGCGGCACGTACGTCGAGGCGGACGGCGTGACCCAGCCCGCCCCCGCGCCCCGGTTCTCCGCCACCCCCGGCACGCTGCGCCGGCCGCCGGCCCGGCCGGGCGCCGACACCGCGGCGGTGGCCCGCGACTGGGGCGTGCCCGCCCTGCTGCCCCCGGACGCCCGGACCACCCCGGACGCCCGGACCACCCCGGACGCCCGGACCACCCCGGACGCCGAGGCCCGATAAGGAGCTTGCCGTGGAACGCGACATCTACACCGAGGAGCACGAGGACTACCGGGCGACCGTCCGGTCCTTCCTCGCCAAGGAGGTGCTGCCGCACTACGACCGCTGGGAGCGGGCCGGCATCGTGGACCGGTCCGCCTGGCTCGCCGCCGGCCGGCAGGGCCTGCTCGGGCTCGCCGTCCCCGAGGAGTACGGCGGCGGGGGCGCCGCCGACTTCCGCTACGCCGCCGTGCTGGCCGAGGAGTTCGCCCGCGCGGGTGCCTCCGGTCTGGCGATCGGCCTGCACAACGACATCATCGGCCCGTACCTCACCGCGCTCGCCACCGACGAGCAGAAGCGCCGCTGGCTGCCCGGGTTCTGCGGCGGCGAACTGATCACCGCCATCGCGATGACCGAGCCCGGCACCGGGTCCGACCTCCAGGGCATCCGCACCCACGCCGTCGACCAGGGCGACCACTACCTGCTCAACGGCGCCAAGACCTTCATCTCCAACGGCATCCTGGCCGATCTGGTCGTGGTGGTCGCCCGCACCACCCCCGAGGGCGGCGCGCGCGGTCTGAGCCTGCTGGTGGTCGAGCGCGGGATGCCCGGTTTCGAGCGCGGCCGCAACCTCGACAAGATCGGCCAGAAGGCCCAGGACACCGCCGAGTTGTTCTTCGAGGACGTCCGCGTCCCGAAGACGAACCTGCTGGGCGAGGAGCACCGGGGCTTCCACTACCTGATGCAGAACCTCGCGCAGGAGCGGCTCACCATCGCGGCCGCCGCGATCGCCGGGGCCGAGTACCTGGTCGAGATCACCACCGAGTACGTGAAGCAGCGCGAGGCCTTCGGCCGGCCGCTCGCCAAGCTCCAGCACATCCGCTTCGAGATCGCCGAGATGGCCACCGAGTGCGCGGTGACCCGCGCCTTCGTGGACCGCTGCATCACCGAGCACAACCGCTACGCGCTCACCCCGGCCGACGCCTCGATGGCCAAGTGGTGGGCCACCGAACTGCAGAAGCGCACCGCCGACCGCTGCCTCCAACTCCACGGCGGGTACGGGTACATGAGCGAGTACCCGGTCGCCCGCGCGTTCACCGACGGCCGCATCCAGACCATCTACGGCGGGACCACCGAGATCATGAAGGAGATCGTCGGACGCTCCCTGCTGGGCTGACGCCGCTCCCGCCGCGGCCGGTCGTCCGCCCCTCGCCGACCGGCCTGCGCCCCGAACACCCCTCGCCCGGACACCCTCCTCGCCCGGACACCCCCTCGCCCGGTCAGACCCCCGAAAGGCTCTCCACCGTGACCACCGAAGCGTACGTCTACGACGCGATCCGCACCCCGCGCGGCCGGGGCAAGGCCAACGGCTCACTGCACGGCACCAAGCCGATCGACCTGGTGGTCGGCCTGATCCACGAACTGCGCCGCCGCTTCCCGGAGCTGGACCCGGCGGCCGTCGACGACATCGTGCTCGGCGTGGTCAGCCCGCTCGGCGACCAGGGCTCCGACATCGCCCGGATCGCCGCCATCACGGCCGGCCTGCCCGACTCGGTGGCCGGCGTCCAGGAGAACCGCTTCTGCGCCTCCGGCCTGGAAGCGGTCAACCTGGCCGCCGCCAAGGTCCGTTCGGGCTGGGAGGACCTCATCCTGGCCGGCGGCGTCGAGTCGATGTCCCGGGTGAAGATGGGCTCCGACGGCGGCGCCTGGGCGATGGACCCGATGACCAACTACGAGAACCACTTCGTCCCGCAGGGCATCGGCGCCGACCTGATCGCCACCATCGAGGGCTTCTCCCGCACCGACGTGGACGCCTTCGCCGCCGAGTCGCAGGCCCGTGCGGCCAAGGCGCAGGCCGACGGCCTCTTCGACCGCTCGGTCGTCCCGGTCCGCGACCGCAACGGCCTGGTCGTGCTGGAGCGCGACGAGTTCATCCGGCCCGGCACCACCGTGGAGACCCTGGCCGGCCTCAAGCCCTCCTTCGCCGGCATCGGCGAGGCCGGCGGCTTCGACGCCGTCGCCCTGCAGAAGTACCACTGGGTGGAGGCCGTCGACCACGTCCACCACGCCGGCAACTCCTCCGGCATCGTGGACGGCGCCGCCCTGGTCGCGATCGGCAACCGGGGCATCGGCGAGCGGTACGGCCTGCGCCCGCGCGCCCGGATCGTCTCCGCCGCGGTCTCCGGGTCCGAGCCCACGATCATGCTCACCGGACCGGCCCCCGCCACCCGCAAGGCGCTCGCCAAGGCCGGGCTGACCGCCGCCGACATCGACCTGGTCGAGATCAACGAGGCCTTCGCCGCCGTCGCCCTGCGCTTCGTCCGCGAGCTCGGCTTCCGCCCGGACCAGGTGAACGTCAACGGCGGCGCGATCGCCCTCGGGCACCCGCTCGGCGCCACCGGCGCGATGCTCCTCGGCACCGTGGTCGACGAGCTGGAGCGCCGCGACCTGCAGTTCGGCCTGGTCACCCTCTGCGTCGGCGGCGGCATGGGCATCGCCACCGTCGTCGAGCGCGTCTGAGCCTCCGGTCGCCCGCCGCCGCCCCCTCCAGCGGCGCGGTACGCGCGGCGCCCCCCTTGTCCCGGCCCTCACAGGAGACCCCGAACCCATGAGCGACACCACCACCATCCGCTGGGAGCAGGACCAGGACGGCGTGGTCACCCTCGTCCTCGACGACCCCGCCCAGTCCGTGAACACCATGAACGACGCCTTCACGGCCGACTTCGACGCCACCGTCGAGCGCCTCGCCGCCCTCGGCGACGAGCTGCGCGGCGTCGTGATCACCTCGGCGAAGAAGACCTTCTTCGCCGGCGGCGACCTCCGGATGCTCTCCGCCGCCCGCCCCGAGGACGCCGCCGCCGTCTTCGAGAAGTCGATGCGGATCAAGCGCGCGCTGCGCCGGCTGGAGACGCTCGGCAAGCCGGTGGTCGCCGCCGTCAACGGCAGCGCGCTCGGCGGCGGCCTGGAGATCGCGCTGGCCTGCCACCACCGGATCGCCCTGAACACGCCCGCCGCCCGGATCGGCCTGCCCGAGGTCACCCTCGGCCTGCTGCCCGGTGGCGGCGGAGTCGTCCGCACGGTGCGGCTCTTCGGCATCACCGACGCGCTGCTGAACGTGCTCCTCCAGGGCCGCCAGTACCGCCCGGAGCAGGCGCTCCAGCACGGCCTGGTGCACGAACTGGCCGACACCCCGGAGGAGCTGACCGCCCGGGCGCGCGCCTGGATCGAGGCCAACCCGAGCGCCGTCCAGCCCTGGGACGTCAAGGGGTACAAGATCCCCGGCGGCACCCCGGCCACCCCGGCGCTCGCCGCCAACCTGCCCGCCTTTCCGTCCAACCTGCGCAAGCAGCTGGCCGGCGCGCCCTACCCGGCGCCGCGCAACGTGCTGGCGGCGGCGGTCGAGGGCGCCCAGGTGGACGTCGACACCGCGATGGTGATCGAGGCCCGCTACTTCACCGAGCTGGTCTGCGGGCAGACCGCCAAGAACATGATCCAGGCGCTGTTCTTCGACATGCAGGCGGTCAACTCCGGGGCCGGACGGCCGCAGGGCGTCGAGAAGCGGACGGTGCGCAGGGTCGCCGTGCTCGGCGCCGGCATGATGGGCGCGGGCATCGCCCACACCTGCGCCAAGGCCGGCATCGAGGTGGTGCTGAAGGACGTCACCGTCGAGGCGGCCGAGCGCGGGAAGGCCCACTCCGCCGCCCTGCTGGACAAGGCGGTGGCACGCGGCCGCAGCACCGGCGAGCAGCGCGACGAACTGCTCGCCCGGATCACCCCCACCGCCGAGGCCGCCGATCTGGCCGGCTGCGACGTGGTGATCGAGGCCGTCTTCGAGAATCCCGAGCTCAAGCAGAAGGTGTTCCAGGAGATCGAGGACGTGGTGGCGCCGGACGCGCTGCTCTGCTCCAACACCTCCACCCTGCCGATCGGCCTGCTCGCCGAGGGCGTCGGGCGCACCGCCGACTTCATCGGCCTGCACTTCTTCTCGCCGGTCGACAAGATGCGGCTGGTGGAGATCATCCGCGGCCCGCGGACCGGCGACGAGGCGCTCGCCCGCGCCTTCGACCTGGTCCGCCAGATCGACCGGACGCCGATCGTGGTCAACGACTCGCGCGGCTTCTTCACCTCCCGGGTGATCGGCCAGTTCATCAACGAGGGCGTGGCGATGGTCGGCGAGGGCGTCGACCCGTCCTCCGTCGAGCAGGCCGCCGCCCAGGCCGGCTACCCCGCCAAGGTGCTCTCGCTGCTCGACGAGCTGACGCTCACCCTGCCGCGCAAGATCCGCGACGAGTACCGGCGCGCGGTCGAGGAGGCCGGCGGCACCTGGACCGCCCACCCGGCGGACGCGGTGGTGGACCGGATGGTCGACGAGTTCGGCCGCCCCGGGCGCAGCGGCGGCGCCGGCTTCTACGAGTACGGCGAGGACGGCCGGCGCGGCCGGCTCTGGCCGGGCCTGCGCGAGCACTTCACCCCGGCCGGGGCCGCCGTCCCGTTCGAGGACCTCAAGGAGCGGATGCTCTTCAGCGAGGCGCTGGACGCGGTCCGTTGTCTGGAGGAGGGCGTGCTGACCTCGGTCGCCGACGCCAACGTGGGCTCCATCCTCGGCATCGGCTTCCCGGCCTGGACGGGCGGGGTCTTCCAGTACATCAACGGGTACGAGGGCGGCCCGGCCGGTTTCGCGGCCCGTGCCCGCGAGCTCGCCGCCGGCTACGGCGAGCGGTTCGCGCCGCCGGCCCTGCTGGAGCGGATCGCCGCCGAGGGCCGGACCTTCACCGACTGACGGCCGGACGGCTGGGCGGGTCGGCGGCCTCCACCGAGCGCGCCGCCTCGCCCAGCTCCTCCCGCAGCGACCGCTGGAACGCCGTCACCAGCGCCTGCGCGACCATCGGCTGGATGTGGTCCGTCAGTTCCTTCATCCGTTCCAGCTCCGCCGGCGCCGGTTCGCTCTCCCGGTAGGGCTTCCAGACCGTCTCGCGGAACAGCCGCTGCAGCTCGTGGGCCGTCGCCCGGCTGTGCTCCAGGACCACCGCCCGCGCCGCCCGCAGGGTCTCCAGCGGGATCGGCACGTCCAGGATCCGCACCCCGAGCGGGAGCAGCCCCGGATCCACCCGGAAGACCTCCGGGTCCGCCGTCCGCTCCAGCGCGCCCATCGCCGCCAGCCGCGCCAGTTGCTCCGGCGAGAGCCCCCGCCCGGCCCGCCGCTCCAACTGCCCCCGGCTCAGCTCCTCCGCCGCCTCCGGGGTCCAGGAGGCCACCAGGGCCCGGTGGATCGCCAGGTCCAGCGGCGTGCTGTCCTGCGGCAGTGACGCCAGGTAGCGCTCGATCGCCGCCAGGGTGAGCCCCTGGCGCTGGAGCTCCTCGATCAGCCCGAGGCGGTCCAGGTGGTCCGCGCCGTACAGCCCGACCCGGCGCGGTCCGAGTTCGGGCGGCGGCAGCAGTCCCTTCGTCCCGTAGAAACGGACGGTCCGCACCGTCACCCCGGCCCGCGCCGCCAGCTCGTCGACCGTCAGCCGGATCTCGACACCCTCCCGCGCCGCCATCCGCCACCCCTTCGACCCTGTCGCACCAGTGCTGTAACAGCAGCAGTGTGACAGTGCCCGGCCGACCGGTCCACCGGTGTCGCGCGGCGGACCGGTGGCGGGAGGGGCCCCGGTGGACCGGTCGGCCGGCGTCAGCGGTCGTCGTCAGCGGGAGCCGGCGTCGGCGAGGTCCGGGTGGTGGCGGCGGGTGACCTCGGGGTGTGCGCGGGTGTAGCCCTTCCACTCGTTGAGGCCGAACTCGGCGAAGAGCGGGTTTCCCGGGTCCTGGGTGGCGCCAGGGGCGTGGTGTGCCAGGGGGAAGTCGAGCGGCTCGATGTGGGCGTCCAGGCGGGGGTTGTAGAAGAACGGGACGGAGAAGCGCTCGCGGGCGCCGGCCGGGCTGACCACGCGGTGGCTGGTGGCCTTCAGGTAGCCGTCGGTGGCGACCTCCAGCAGCTCGCCGAGGTTGACCACGAAGGCGCCCTCCATCGGCGGGACCTCCAGGAAGCTGCCGTCCGCGCGCTCGACCTGGAGGCCGCCGACGGTGTCCTGGAGCAGGAGCGTGATGAAGCCGTAGTCCTTGTGCGCGCCGACGCCCTGGCCGGCGCCGTCGGGTGCGGTGCCGGGGTAGCGGACCAGCTTCAGGCGCAGGTGGGGGTGGCCGGCGAAGGCGTAGTCGTAGAAGTCGGGGCCGGCGCCGATCGAGGTGAGGAGCTCGTGCAGCAGCCGCTGGGCGACAGAGCCGAGGCGGTCGATCCAGCCGAGCGCGGCGGTCCGCAGCTCCGGCAGTGTCCCGGGCCACTGGTTCGGGCCCTCCAGCCACCAGTAGGGCGGCTCACCCCGCCCCGGGACGTGCGGGGGCAGCTCGGCGCCGATGTCCAGCTGGTCCCGCCAGTCCTGGCTGCCGCCGGTGAGCTCGTCGCCGGTGCGGGTGTAGCCGCGGAAGTGCGGGGAGTTGAGGTTGCTCACGGCGAGCCGGTCGGCCTCCGGGAGGGCGAAGAACGCCCGCATCGCGTCGATCAGGGCGGTCGTCTCGGCCGGGGTGACGCCGTGGCCGACGAGCTGGAAGAAGCCGACGCCGGTGGCGGCGGCCCGCAGCTCGTCGTGCAGGCGGAGCCGGTCGTCGGGGGTGCCGTCGGCGAGCGAGAGGTCGATCACGGGGAGGGCGTCCGCGGGGGCGGCGGCCGACGGGGAGGTGGAGGGGTGCTGCTGCGTCATGGGTGACATCCGCTGGGTCTCGTCCTGGCCGTTCCCGGTGATCGACCGGGGACGCCGGGGCCACGCCTGGTGCGGCGGGAGCCCCGGGGCCAGGAGGGGGGACGCGGTCGGTGGGGACCGCGTGAGGGTGGGAGGCGCGAGGTTCAGCCGGAGCGTCGACAGGACATGCTCGTCACGCGGAGCAGGTCCACGTGGAGACGACGAACGAGTATGAGCACGTCACCAGCCTAAATGACGGTCGGAGCGGCGGGGAGACCCGTGCGTCGGGTTCATGTCGTGCTCCTGACAATCGACCCTGCGGATGTCCTGCGGAGCCCCTCCGGGGCCGCGCGCGGGCGGCCCCCGCCCGGCCGTCGCGCCCGGCCGTCGCGCCCGACTGTCGCGACCCACCGGGGAGCCGGGCGCCGCCCCCGCCCCCCCCCCGCCCCGGGGGGGGGCGGCGGGGGGCGGGGGGGGCCCCCCCGCGGGGGGCGCCAAGGGGGCGCGCGGGGGCGCCCCCCCGGCCCGCGGCGCCCGGCGGTCGCGCCCGAGTGGCGCGCCCCCCGGGGGCGCCGGCCGCCCCCCCGGCCCCGGCGGGGCGGGGGCGGCGGCCGGCGGTTCAGGCGAGGCGCGCCGCGGCGTAGGCCTCGATGGCATCGCGCTGGTACGCCGCGAGGCCCGGTGCGATCGCCTCGTAGGCGTCGCGCCACCGCGCGTTCTCGACGCAGGAGCGCCCGATCGCGCGGTACTCCCCGGCGGTGACCGGCGAGAGCGCGGTCAGCGCCCGGTACTGCCCGTCGATCTCCGCCTGCACCGCGTCGGCGTCGGCGGGCGCGCCGGCCGCCATCAGCTCGGCCAGCCGGATCATCAGCGCGGTGCGATCGCGCTGCCCGGCCTCGATCTCGGCGTCGCTCATCGTCGCCGTGGCCCGCCGGCCCTGTGCGGCCAGCTCCGGCCAGTCGCGCAGGGTGTCCTCGTAGTCGGCGGGCCGGGCGCCCTCGAACAGGTTCTCCGGTCGGTTGATACCGGTCATGGGAATGCCGTCCTTCCTGGACTGCTCCAGTTCGACGATCGTGCGGGAGACGGTGGCGGCCAGGGTGTCCAGCCGGTCGCGTTCGGCGAGCAGCCGCTGCCGGTGGCCGCGCAGGGCCGCCAGCTCGTCCACCTGCGAGGCCAGGATGCGGCCGATCTCGGGCAGGCCCACCCCGAGCGCCCGCAGCACCAGGATCTGCTGCAGGCGCAGCAACTGGGCCTCCTCGTAGTACCGGTGGCCGTTGGAGCCGATCCGGGCGGGCGGCAGCAGCTCGATCTCGTCGTAGTGCCGGAGCGTGCGGGCCGTGACACCCGACATGCGTGCGACCTCCGCGATCGGCCAGGCCATCGCCGTCTCCTCACACCTTCGTCTCACCGGGCCGGTCTCTCCGGCCCTGAACAGGACGGTAGAAGCTGCCGCTGCGGCAGCTTCAAGTCCGGCGGCCCGCCGATCTTGGCAGAGCCTTGTCCGCGCCCTTGCCGTCCGCTGTACGGGTGCTAACCCGTCGGCCGCGAGAGTGAATCCAGATCCGGAACAGCCGACTCTCCCGAGCAGGAGCCCTGATGAAGCCTAAGATCCGCACCCGCGTCGTGATCGCCACGGCGGTCACCGTCGCCGCCGCCGGCACCTTCACCGCCGGTGTCGGGGTCGCCCAGGCCGGTGACGACCAGGGCCGGCGCGGCAAGGTCACCGAGCGCGAGATCGCGGGGCTCTTCGACCAGTGGAACGCGGCCCTGCAGACCGGGGACCCGGCGAAGGTCGCCGACCGCTACGCCCGGGACGCGGTACTGCTCCCCACCGCGTCGCCGAAGATCCGCACCAACCGCGCGGAGATCACCGACTACTTCGAGCACTTCCTGCAGAAGAAGGCGCGCGGCGAGAAGATCCGTTCGGTGGTCAACATCCTGGACGCCGACTCGGCGATCGACGCCGGGCTCTACCGCTTCCACCTCACCGACCCGGCGACCGGCGCGACCAAGGCGGTCGAGGCCCGCTACACGTACGAGTACGAGAAGCGCGGCGGAAAGTGGCTGATCGTCAACCACCGCTCCTCGGTGCTCCCCGCCGAGGGCTGAGCCCGCCGTGCGCGGGGGCGTCGCGCCACGGGAGCCGGACCGGCCTGCGCCGTGGAGCCCGGACCGGCCGGCGGCTCGGAACCCGGCCGGCCGCCGGGCGGCCGGCCGCGGTCCCGGCCGGGTGTCGGTCCGCAGGCCGATCCGCACCGCGAGCCCGCCGCCGGGCGCGTCCCGCAGGGCCACCGCGCCGTCGTCGTCGGTCACCAACTGCTTGACGATGGCGAGCCCGAGGCCCGAGCCGGACCGGCCGGTCAGCCCCTGGCCGCGCCAGAACCGGTCGAACGCGCGGGACTGCTCGGCGGCGGACATCCCGGCCCCTGGTCGAGGACCTCCAGCACCACCTCGTCGCCGGTCGCCACCTCCAGCCGGACGGTGATGGTGGCGCCGTCGGGGGAGACCTCCAGCGCGTTGGAGAGCACGTTGTCCAGCACCTGGTCGAGGTTGCCGGGACCGGCCAGCACGTGCAGGCGCTCACCGGCACGGCGGCCGTCGGGGCCGGGCCGGCCGGGCCGCCGCGCCCCGGCGGCCCCGGGGTCAGCCCTCCGGGCGGGCGGCGGGCCGCTGGGGCGCGGCGGACGGGAAGGGACAGCCGCCGGCCGGGCCGCCGCCGTCCTCGAAGGTGCCGAGCTCGGCGACGCGGTAGCCGCCCGGGTAGCTGCGGACCTGCCGCCCGTCGCGGGCCAGGCGCGGGGTGCGGCGCGGCGGCAGGAGGCGGACGAGCCTGCCGCGCAGCCGCATCCCGGCGCGGACGGCGTGCCGGAGGGCGGCCGGCGGCCTGGGGTAGCCGAAGGCCTCGCGCAGCGGGTCGTCGAGCAGGCAGACGGACGACATCCGCAGGGAGGGCCGCAGCGGGGCCGGGTACCAGGAGGCCATCAGGCCGAGGGTCGCGTCGGAGACGTCCCGGCCGCCCCGGTCGTAGCCGAAGTGGGCGCGCTCGTAGTCGTCCAGCAGGCGCTCGAACCCGTCGTACGTCTCCGGGATGCCGCTCAGGCCCATCCGGCGGCCCAGTTCGCGGTAGTAGTTGGTGGTGGCCCGCACCTCGTGCGCCGAGTACGGGCGCCAGCCGTAGTCGTCCAGCCAGCGCTTGGGCACCACGACGAAGGTGGCGAGCACGTACCGGAAGTCGTCGTCGGAGATGTCGTACCGGCGGTGCATCCGGTTCATCCGCCGGACCGCCTCCCGGCCCTGCTCCGAGTCGAAGCCGTGCTCGACCACGGCCTCCAGGATCAGCACGGTGTCGTCGTAGCGCTTCTGCGGGCGGCGGGTGAACTCGCCGGTCCCCGCGAGCAGCCGGCCGATGCTGGGCACCGCGTAGGTGCGGTAGAGCGCGAAGCCGAGCGACTGGACGGTGTCCCACGGGAATTCGTACCAGCTGCTGATCCGGTAGATCTCGGTGAACTCGGTCTCCGGGTCCAGCTTCTGAATCTTCTTCAGCCAGTCGTATCGTTGCACGGGCCGACTGTAGGGACCGGTCGTGGGCGGGTCAACGAGGCGGGTGGCACGGCCGCCGGGCGTGGGTGCGCGCCCCGCGCCCACCGCGGCGCTAACTTCTTCGCAGATTCTCCGCCGGGGATGTCGAAATCGCGCGGCGTGCTTCTACCTACCCGTGAGAGGCGCCCAGCAGGGGCCTCGACGAGGGACAACGAGCCGAGAAGAGGCGCAGGACCATGAAGTACATGTTGTTGATGCAGTTCAGCGAGAAGACGGCCGGCTTCCCCAAGATCGAGGAGTGGAAGCCCGAGGAGATCACGGCGCACATCCGGTTCATGAAGGAGACCAACAGCAGGCTCGCCGAGGCCGGGGAGCTGGTCGACGCCCAGGGCCTGGCCATGCCGGAGACCGCCCGGCTCGTGCGCTCGCACAGCGGCGGCGCGCCGGTGGTCACCGAGGGCCCGTTCCCGGAGACCAAGGAATGGGTGGCCGGCTGGTGGATCGTGGACTGCGACGGTGTCGAGCGGGCGGTCGAGATCGCCGCCGGTGTCTCCGCCGCTCCCGGCCCCGGCGGAGAGCCGCTGAACATGCCGATCGAGGTGCGCCAGGTGATGTCCGCGCCGCCGGCCGAGCTGTGACACCACCCGCCGGGCCCGTCGATGACCTGCTGCGCGCACTCGCGCCGCAGGTCGTCGGCGTGCTCACCCGCCGCTACGGGGACTTCGCCACCGCGGAGGACGCCGTCCAGGAGGCCCTGCTGGACGCCGCCACCCAGTGGCCCGAGGAGGGGCTGCCGGGCAACCCGCGCGGGTGGCTGGTCCAGGTCGCGGCGCGCCGGATGACGGAGCTGGTCCGCAACGAGCAGGCCCGCCGCCGGCGTGAGGGCCTGGTGGCCGCGCGGGTCCCGGTGGACCGCTCCGTCGCGGCGGCCGCCGACGAGGAGGACCCGGCCGCCCGGGACGACACCCTCACGCTGCTCTTCCTCTGCTGCCACCCGGCCCTCACCCCCGCCTCGGCGATCGCGCTCACCCTCCGCTCGGTGGGCGGTCTGGGCACCGGGGAGATCGCCCGCGCGTTCCTGGTCCCGGAGGCCACCATGGGCCAGCGGATCAGCCGCGCCAAGCAGCGGATCAAGGCCTCCGGCGTGCCGTTCCGGATGCCGGACGCGGCCGAGTGGCCGACCCGCCTCGACGCGGTGCTGCACGTGCTCTACCTGATCTTCAACGAGGGCCACACCAGCAGTGCCGGGCCCGATCTGCGGCGGGTCGAGCTGTCCCGGGAGGCGATCCGGCTCACCCGGGCCGTCCACGCGCTGCTCCCGGACGACGGCGAGGTGGCCGGTCTGCTCGCGCTGATGCTGCTCAACGACGCCCGCGGCCCGGCCCGCACCGGCCCGGACGGCGACCTCGTCCCGCTCGCCGAGCAGGACCGCACCCGCTGGGACGCCGCCGCGATCGCCGAGGGCGTCGCGCTGATCACGGCCGCCCTGCCGCGCGGACCGGTCGGGCCCTACCAGGTGCAGGCGGCGATCGCGGCCGTCCACGACGAGGCCCCGACCGCCGCCGAGACGGACTGGCCGCAGATCCTCGCCCTGTACGGGGTGCTGGAGCGGATCTCCGGCAATCCGCTGATCACCCTCAATCGGGCGGTCGCCGTCGCCATGGTCGACGGTCCGGCTGCCGGTCTCGCCCTCCTCGACGGTGCTCCGGCCGCCCTCGCCGACCACCACCGGCTGTACGCGGTCCGCGCCCATCTGCACGAGCTGGCGGGGGAGCGCGAGGCCGCCGTCGCCGACTACCGGGCCGCCGCCCGCCGCACCGCCAGTCTGCCGGAGCGCCACCACCTCAGCCTGCGCGCCGCCCGCCTGGCGAACCCGGGGCGCCTCTGACGGGCGGCGAACCACGTGACGGGCAGCCCGCCGGCAGCGGCTCGACCGGGCGTCCCGCCGGGATCGCCGTAGTCCAGCGGCACCTTGAGCGTCGCGCACGGAAAGGGCCGTCGCAGGTGGAGGTGCCGAGAGGAGGGCCGCCACGGCGCCGGCGACCGGGCGGGACGGGCGGGACGGGCGGCGTGGCCGTCGAGGCAATGAAGTCGCCGGTCGCCGGTCAATTCCCGCTGAGCTGCTGGTGGACGCACTGCGTGTACTCCTGGAAACTGTCGGGCTGGTAGCACTCCTGCGTCCGGTCGGCGTACCAGACGAAGAGGGCGGCGACCAGGACGGACACCACGATCGCGACGGCCGACGTCACCACGCCGGTGAGGGCCTTGCCCCGGCCGGTACCGGTCCGCCCGGCCGTCGTCAGGGCGACGACGCCCAGGACCAGGCCGATGCCGCCGAACAGGCCGCCGATGAGGACGACCGACGTGCTCAAGCCGATGACCCCCAGCGCCATGGCGGCCCCGGCCAGGCCGTTGCCGCCGCCCGGAGGCCGCGGGCCGTAGCCGCGGCCCTGAGGGCCGGGGGAACGCGGGTCCGCCTCGGCGGCCCACGTCGATGCCGTGTGATGCGGCGGCGTCTCCAGTCCTTGCGTGTTCATCAGAGGTCCTCCGGTCGACTGGTCAGGGCACGATCCTGGCTTCCGGGGGCGCGGGCGGGCATCGCGGGAAGGCGGGAGAAAGTGCTCCCTCGATCGGGGGAGGCCGTCGGTGAACTGCCTGGTCATACTGGGCTGATGATGATCAGGGGACTCCGGCCGCTGCTGCGCGGCTCCACGTATTCGGGCATGCTCTTCGCCTTTTGCGGCGCGTTGGCGAGCCTTCCACTGGTGCCTTTCGCACTGCTGCCGACACTGGCGTGGCCGTCCGCTCCCTACGGAGCGCGTGTCGCCCTGGTCCTCGTGGCCTGGGCAGCGCTGATCGGCCTGGTCGGGCTGGCCCGCACCACGCGGCGGGCGCTGATCGCGTTCGCCCGCCACCTTCTGAGGGTGCCGTTGCCGGCCCCGGTGACCGTACGCCGGCCCGCGAGCTCCCGCGGCACCCGGCCGGCTCCTCCCGCGCCGGGCCCTGACGTGCCGTCCGGCGCGGGCCGTTGGCGGACCCCGCTCTGGCTGCTGCTGCACGTGGCGCTGGGGTGGACGGGGGCGCTGACGAGCGGTGTGCTGATCCTCCTGGGGATCGCCTTCCCCGGGGATTGGCTCGGTGCCGAAGCCGGGCTGAGCCTGTTCGGCCGGACGCTGCGGTCCGACGGCGGATGGCAGAGCTGGGTGGCGGCGCTCGGCTGCCTGCTGCTGGCGGCGGTCGTGTGCGTGGTGGTGACGAGCGTGCTGCGGTGGCTGGCGCCGAGGCTCTTGGGTCCTTCGCCGGCCGAGCGGCTCGCGCTGGCGGCCGAGCGGGAGCGGCGGCTGGCCGAACGCAACAGGTTGGCCCACGAGTTGCACGACTCGATCGGGCACACGCTGACCGCGACCACGATCCAGGCGGCGGTGGCGGGCGAGGTGCTCTCCGCCGACCCGGGAGCGGCGCGGGCCGCGCTGCGCAGCATCGAGGAGTCGGCCAGGGCCGCGCTGGAGGACCTGGACTACGTCCTGGGCGTCCTGCGCGAGGAGAAGGCGGAGACGGTACCGACCCGGACCCTGGCCGACCTGCCCGAGCTGCTCGACCGGTTGCGGCACGCGGGCGCGGTGCTGGAGGTGGAACTGTCGGGCGAGCCGGCGCGGGTGCGGGGGACGCTCTCCCGGGCCGCGTACCGGATCCTGCAGGAAGGGCTGACCAACGCGTTGCGGCACGGGACGGGCGGTCCGATCGGGGTCCGGGTGGTGGTCGCGCCGGACCGGCTGGAGCTCGGTGTGGTCAACGGGGTGGGCGCGGGCATCCGTACGGGCGCGGGTGCCTTCCCGGTGTCCGGGCACGGCCTGCCCGGGCTGGCCGAGCGTGTGCGGCTGCTGCACGGTGAGATCGAGGTGGGCCCGGACGGGCCGCGGCACTGGCGGCTGGCGGTCCGGCTGCCGGTACGGGTGTCGGCGTGATCGGCTCCGACGCGAGCCCGGCCGTCCTGCCCGGCCCCGCCACCGGTCCCGGCCTCGCCACCGGCCCGGCCAGTGCCCCCGTCACCCTCCTGATCGCGGACGACGACGCGGTGACCCGTAGCGGTCTGCGCACCTTGCTCGCGGCGCAGCCGGGGATCGCGGTGGCCGGGGAGGCCTCCGACGGCATCGAGGCCGTCGAGCAGGCGCGGCTGCTGCGGCCGGACGTGGTCCTGATGGATGTCCGGATGCCGCGGTGCGACGGCATCGAGGCCACCCGGCGGCTGCTCGCCGAGTCGGCCGGACCGCCGAAGGTCGTGGTGATCACCACCTTCGAGAACGACGGCTACGTCACCGCGGCGCTCAGCGCCGGGGCCAGCGGGTTCGTGCTGAAGCGGCTTCCGGTCCCGCAGATCGCCGAGGCGGTACGGGTGGTGGCGGCGGGGGAGGCGATCCTCTTCCCGGCGGCCCTGCGCCGGATGGTCGCCGCCCGCCCGCTGGACGGTGCCGAGGCGCTGCCGAAGGCGGCGCTGACGGAACGGGAGGAGGAGGTGCTGCGGTCGATGGCCAAGGGTCTGTCCAACCCGGAGATCGCGCGGTCGCTCATGGTGAGCCTGGAGACGGTGAAGACGCACGTCGGGAACGTGCTGGCCAAGCTCGGTGCGCAGAACCGGACCCACGCGGTGGTGATCGCGTACGAATCGGGTCTGGTGGTGCCGGGGTACACCGGCTGACGCACGGCTCGGGTGATCGCCACCGCTCCGGGGACCGCCCGGTCCGGGCGGCGTCTCCGGAAGGGCGCGGCCGGCGCCCTCCACCCCGCGGCGCCTTCGGTCCGAAGGCCGTCGGCGGGTCACTCGTCACGCCGGCGGGTCACTCGTCACGTGGTGCGCCGCTCGTCGAAGGCACCCCGACCCGGGCCCCGGGGCGGTGGGTTCAGCCGGCAGCGATCGCCCGCCCGCCGGGCCCGGCCACGGGGAAGGCTGAGCGTCATGACGACACCCCCGCCCGCCCGGGACCTGCCCGGTACGGACCCCGCCCACCCCCGGCCCGGCCAGGAATTCTCCGGTGAGGTGGCCGCCTACTACGAGGAGTTCCGCCGCGGTTACCCGCCGCCTGTCCTCGAAGGGCTGCGGTCCGCCTTCGCCCTGGACGCCGACCCCACCACCGGAGACCTCGCCCTCGACCTCGGCTGCGGCACCGGCCAGCTCGCCCTCCCGCTCGCCGCCCACGTCCGTACCGTGATCGGCATGGACCCCGCGCCGGACATGCTCGACCGGGCCCGGGCGGCCGCCGCCCGCCACGGCGTCCGCAACGGGCTCTGGCTGCTCGGCTCGGACGCCGATGTCCCGGCGCTCGCCGAGGTGCTGCCCGCCCGGCTCGCCCTCACGGTGATCGGCAACGCCATCCACTGGATGCGCCACGAGGAGCTGTTCGCCGCACTGCGCCCGGCCACCCGCCCGGGCGGCGGCGTCGCGGTGATCGCCAACGGCACACCGGTCTGGGCCCAGGACAGCGACTGGTCCCGTGCGCTGCGCACCGTGCTGGAGGAGTACTTCGGTTACGCGCCCGCCGTCTCCTGCGGCACCGTCGCCACCGATCGCGAGCGCTACGCCGGAGCCCTCGCCGCCGCCGGGTTCACCGAGGTGCGGGAGAGCGTCGTCGACTACCAGGGCGAGCTGACCTTCGACCAGCTCCTCGGCACCGTCTGCTCCGCCGTCCCCGCGCCCTCCCTGCCCGCCCCGGCCGAGCGGGCGGCCTTCGCGGCCCGGCTGCGGGCCGCCCTGCCGCCGGGCCCCGCGGTGTACCCGGAGCACGTCCGGGTCGCGGTCCTCACCGGGCGGGTCTGACCGGGCGGTTCGTACCTGCGGGCCCGGGGCCGGCGGCCCCCCGGCCCGGCCGTGCGTCACCCGTGGCCGTCCTGCGCGGCCACGGGGACGGCGGCCTCCCGCAGCCGCAGCCGCCAGTACTCCATCTCCGCCGCCGTTCCCGTCAGCCCGGTGCTCCGCAGCTCGGTGACGAGTTCCCGGGCCCGTGCCAGGGAGACGCCGGCGCCGTCCCGGAAGGCCTTCATCGCCGCCACCGCGCTCGGCAGCGGCCCGGTCAGCCGGAGCCGGGTGGGGCCGTGCGCGGCGAGCAGCGCCGTCCGGACGCTCTCCGGCGTGGGTTCCGGCCCCGCGTGCTCGCACCAGGAGATGCCGCAGCCCGCGCAGGAGACCTCCACGTCCCACCAGAGCCCCCGCTCCAGGACGAACTGGTTCACCTGCCGCACGGTCGCACCCCCGCAGGTGTCGCAGCGCCCCGCCATCCGTACCGTCTGTTCGACCGTCACTGTTCCCTCCCGGCTCGGTCATCCGCGATCCTTCCGTCCGCGACCGCCGCGGCGCGAGCCGGTTTCGGCCTCCGCGCGCCCCGCTCCGCGCGTGCCGGATCGGCTGACGGACGCTCACCGGGCTCCCACCGCAGGCGTCCCGGTAGGATCGACCGATCATGGACCCGAATGTGCGGCATACGATGATCGCCGTCCCGCCGGGGCGGGTGACGCTGTCGGACCGGCGGACGGAGCGCAGCTGGGCGGTCGAGCTCGCGCCCTACCTGCTCGGGGCGTTCCCGGTCACCAGGGCGCTGTACGCGCAGGTCACCGGCGGGCGACCGGGCACGGCGCGCGGGGACCGGCTGCCCGTCGAGAGCGTCTCCTGGTGGGACGCCGTCCGGTTCTGCAACGCCCTCTCCCGGCGCGACGGGTACACGGCGGCCTACCGCCTGGGCGCGGACGCGGGCCTGGACACCGACGGCGAGGCGGCCGACGGCGGGGCCGTCACCTGGGACGCGGCGGCCGACGGCTACCGGTTGCCGACCGAGGCCGAATGGGAGCACGCCTGTCGGGCCGGCACGAGCGGGCCGCACTACGGGCCGCTCGACGACATCGCCTGGTACCGCGGCAACTCGCGGGAGCGG
Source organism: Kitasatospora sp. NPDC091207 (assembly GCF_044768625.1). Lineage (NCBI taxonomy): Bacteria > Bacillati > Actinomycetota > Actinomycetes > Kitasatosporales > Streptomycetaceae > Kitasatospora > Kitasatospora sp. NPDC091207. Next base: position 95,787 of record NZ_JBIVVS010000002.1, on the reverse strand, counting down.
ATCCACGAGGTGGGCGGCCGGCAGCCCAACCCGTGGGGCTTCCACGACATGCTGGGCAACGTCTGGGACTGGTGCTGGGACGTCTACGACGCCGAGGTCTACGGCACCTACCGGGTGCTGCGCGGGGGCGGCTGGTTCGACGAGCACTGGAGCTGCCGGGCTTCGGCGCGGCGCCGCAGCCACCCGAGCTTCCGGGTCGACGACGTGGGGTTCCGGGTGGCCCGCTCCCTCGCGCCCGGCCGCGCCGCACCCGGCGGGGTGCGGCCGGGCGCTCCTGACCGCGCCTGACGGCGCGCGGGCGTCAGGCGCGCCGCCCGGCCTCCAGGGCGGCCCGTTCCACCCGGTTCCGGTGCTCCTCCCACCAAGTGCGGTCGCCGGGCGCCATGTTGTCGTCCTCGGGCCGCAGCCCCGTCACCCCGTCGAGGAGTTCCCGGACGACGTCCGCGTGCCCGGCGTGCCGCTGGGTCTCCGCGACCATGTGGACGAGCACGCGGTGGAGCGTCAGTTCGCTCCGGTTCCCCCACGGCACCCGGCCGACCGCGTCGAGCGGCAGCGACTCGATCGTCGCGTCCGCGTGGACCCACGCCTCGCGGTACCGCCCGACGATCTGCTCCCGCGTCTCGTCGGGGGTCGCCCACAGGTCCGCGTTCGGCTCGGCGTCGCCCGTGATCCAGAGCGGCGTTCCGGCGAACGGCCGCCCGAAGGTGGCGCCGAAGTAGAGCGCCTCGGCGCCGGTCGCGTGCTTGACCAGCCCCAGCAGGTTGGTGCCGGTCGGGGTCATGGGGCGGCGCAGGTCGTACTCCGACAGCCCGTCGAGCTTCCAGAGCAGGGCGTCACGGGCGTCCTGCAGATAGATCTGAAGATCTTTCTTGTCATCTGGTCCGGTCATGTGGATCAGTCTGTCGTTCCGGCGGTCCCTGTCCACCGCTTTTGGGGCAACGCCCGCGCCACCGGCCCCTTTCGGCCGGGAGCCGCGGCCGGCACTCAGCGCGGCGGCGCGGTCCGGCCGGGGGCGGCCAGCGCGACGGCGGCGGCGTCGAGGATGTTCCGGAACGTACGGGTGATCACCGGCCGGGCGAACCGGCGGGTGAGCGGGCCGCCGATCAGCGGGACGCTCACCTCGGCACGGGTGGTCCACTGGACCCGGGTGCCGCCTTCGACCTCCGTGAAGGTCATCCGGCCGAGCTCGTGACGGGACGGCGGCAGACTCCGGTCGACGACGTACTCGGTGGCGTACGGGGGGTCGTAGTGGGTGACGCGCTCGCTGAACCAGCCGATGAGCCACAGGTGATCGCGGACGGCGCCGACGCCGTAGGGCGCCCCGCTGCCGCGCCGGGCGAGGCGGCAGCGCAGGACCAGCGGCGAAGCCGTGTAGTTGGTGGTCGTGGTGAGCCAGTCGAACACGTCGTCGATGGGGGCGTTGATGACACGTTCGACGGTCATGGTCTCCATGGTGGGCGTCCTCCTCGGTCGAGTGGTCCTTCGTCCTCTTCCCGTGCGCCAGGGAGACGCCCCGCCCCGGCGGTATGTGACGGTCCGTCAGTGTGACGTGCGCCACGGAGTGGGGGCCGCGGAGGTGCGCCCGACCGCGGCGGGCGGCTCAGGCGCCGGCGGGCCCGGCCGGTGGCGCGGGCGCCTCCACGGGCGGTGGCAGCGGCGAGTAGTGGGCCCGGTTGGCGTTGAAGTGGGCCGAGTAGTACGTCGCGCCGCCGCTTTCCGGCTCCATCGGTGGCGGATCGGTGACCGCCTGGACGTAGCGGGGCCAGTCCTGCCCCTCGACCTCGAGCTGTGTCGCCGGCCGTGGCGCGCCCCGGAAGTCCACGTACCTCTCCGCGTGCTCCGCCGTCCAGAGCGGGCCGCCGCCGAGCGCGTTCGGCGCGGCCGGACTGTGGACGGCCTGGACGCGGAAGTTCTCCGGGAACCGGCGTGGCATCACCATCGCGGTGCGGCGCCGGCTGTTGCCCCGGTGGCGGCCGACGACGGGCACGTCCGGGCTGCCCCCGTCCCATCGCGGCGGTGCGAGCCAGACCTCGGCGCCGGGGGCGAAGTGCCGCAGTCCGGTGCGGATCTCCGGCCCGCCGTCGCCGTGGGTGGTCTCCCGGGCGACATCGGCCACCACGCAGAGGCCCAGCGGTTCAGGGCCGGTCCCGGCCGTCATGTCGGCCGTCATGTCGGCCGTCATGGCCGCCGTCATGCGGCACCCGCGGCCGGTGGCGGTTGTCACGGCCGGTGCCGGTCGTCGCGGCCGGGTGGCCCGACGGCCGGGTCCGGAGCCGGACCCGGCCGTGTCGGGTGCTGCTCGCGGTCAGTGGAACTGGCCGGGCCGGTAGTCACCGGCCGGCGTCCGGAGTACGACGTTCCCGCGGTTGAAGGCGTTGATGACGGCGATGACCCCCACCAGGGCGCCGAGCTGGTCCTCGTCGTAGTGCTGGGCGGCGTTCGCCCAGACCCGGTCCGGGACACCGCCGGCCGCGTCGGCGATGCGGGTGGCCTCCTCCGCGAGTTCCAGTGCCGCGCGCTCGGCCTCGGTGAACACCGTGGCCTCGCGCCAGGCCACGACCAGGTTGAGGCGCTCCGGGGACTCCCCGGCGTGCACGGCGTCCTTGAAGTGCATGTCGGCGCAGAAGCCGCAGCCGTTGATCTGGCTGGCACGGAGTTTCACCAGCTCCTGGGTCGAGGCCGGCAGGGTCGAGTCCTCAAGGACCTTGTTCGCGGCGCTGATGTGCTTGAAGACCTTGCCCAGGACGGGGTTGGTGAAGGGGTTCAGGCGGGCTTCCATGATCTGCTCCGTGGCCGTTGTCCGTTGCTTGCGCACCTTGGACGAAGCAGCCCGGCGAGTTGTGACACGGATGGTCCGTGCCGCGCGTGATTCCTGCCGTGCGGCGGGGTGGGCCCGGGGGCACGGACCCCGGGGCGTCGTTCCCGGCGGCCGTCGTTCCCGGGCGCTGTTCCCGGTTGGGTCGGCCGGCCGTCGGATGTCGGTGGAAAGCCTTGGTACGGCGGGGTCGACACGGAGAGTGACCGCGGGGGTGGGTTAAGCAGACTTGAATCTTTGCGAACGAATGTTCGATCCTGGGGGTGTGCCCGTTTTCGAATCTGTTTTCGAATCCACCGCCGAGCGGCAGCCGCTCCGACCGGTGGTGTCGGCGGCTGCGCTCGGTGCCGGTGCGGTCGGCGGTCGGCGTGGGCTGCTGCCGGTGCTGCCCGCGTTGGGGGCGGTGCTGCCGGAGGGCGGGCTGCGGCGGGGAACGACGGTGTCGGTCGGGGCCGGGGACACCGGGTTGCTGCTCGCGCTGGCGGCCGGGGCGCGGGAGTCGGACGGCGGCTGGGCGGCGGCGGTCGGGCTGCCGGATCTCGGGCTGGCCGCCGCCGCCGGCTACGGGCTGGACCTGCGGCGGCTGCTGGTCGCGGACGACCCCGGGCCACACTGGGCCGAGGTGGTGTCGGTGCTGGCCGGGGCGGTCGAGTTGATCATGCTGCGCCCGGACGGGCCGGTGGCGCCGAAGCCGGCCGCCCGGCTGGCGGCCGTGCTGCGGCGCAGCGGGTGCGTGCTGCTGGTGGCCGGCCCCTGGCCGGGCGCGGGGCTGCGGCTGGAGGTGCGCTCGGGCCGGTGGTTCGGGCTGGGGGACGGGCACGGGCAGCTCACCGGTCGGCAGGTGGAGGTGGTGGCCGAGGGGCGCGGTTCGGCGGTGCGCGGGCGCACCGCCCGGCTCTGGCTGCCGGACGAGCACGGCGAGGTGCGGTCGGTGGTCGAGCCGGCCGGGGTGGGGGAGGACGTGACGTCGGGGGCCGGGACGGGCCTCGACCGTATGGCGGTGGTGTGAGATGACCGGCAGCGGAGTACCCGGAGCGCCGGGGACGGCCGGCGTGCCCGGGGCGGCCGTGGAAACCGGGGAGCCCGGGACGCCGCGGGTGCTGGTGGTCTGGTGCCCGGACTGGCCGGTCGTGGCCGTCGAAGGGCGGGCGGACGGCGGTCGGGCGGACGGCGGGAGCGACACCCCGGTGGCGGTGGTCGCCGGTGGGCGGATCCTGGCCTGCTCGGAGCCGGCCCGGGCGGCCGGGGTCCGGCAGGGGCAGCGGCTCAAGCTGGCCCAGCGGCTCTGCCCCGCGCTGGAGCTGCGGGAGCGCGACCCGGAGGCGGAGACCCGGCGGTTCGAACCGGTGGTCGCGGCCGTCGAGGCGTTCACGCCCCGGGTGGAGGTGCTGCGCCCGGGCCTGTGCGCGATCCCGATGAAGGGGCCGAGCCGGTACTTCGGTGGTGAGGAGGCGCTGACGGCGAAGGTGCAGCGGGCGGTGGCGGCGGCCCTGGCCGGTGCGGCGGACCGGGACGGGGAGGAGGCCCGGGACGGGAAGGGGTCGGAACAGCAGACCCACCCCGCCGACCCCGAGCCCGCCGGACGCCCGCACCCACCGGGGGCCCGCGCCGACGCCCACACCCACTCCGTCACCGCCACCGACGTCCATGCCGCCTGGAGGCACCCGGCGGAGGCCGACCGTGCGGCGGCGCGGCGGCGGGCCGGTGCGGCGGACGGCCTGTTCGCCGCCGCGCCCGCCGCCCGGGACGGCGCACCCGGCGGGTTCGCCCGCCCGCCCGAGCCGCACCCGCCCGAGCCGCACCCGCCCGAGCCGCACCCGGCGCGGGCGTCGGCCGGGGCCGGGCACCCCGAGGGGGCGCGGTCGGTTCCCCGGGCCCTGGTCGGAGTCGCCGACGGCCTGTTCGCCGCCGTGCTGGCGGCCCGGGCGGGGGTGCTGGTGCCGGCCGGTCGGACGGCGGAGTTCCTCGCGCCCTACCCGGTGGCCGCGCTCGGTGACGGTGGGCTGGCGGAGCTGCTGGACCGGCTCGGCCTGCCCACCGTCGGGGCGTTCGCCGCGCTGCCCGCCGAGGCGGTCGCGGACCGCTTCGGCCCGCCGGGCACGGCCGCCCACCGGCTGGCCCGGGGGTTGCAACCGCGCCCGCTGGTGCCGCGTACGGAGGGTCCGGACCTCTCCGTCGAGCAGTGTTTCGACCCGCCGGAGCCGCTCGCCGAACCGCTGGTGTTCGTCGCCCGCACCCTGGCCGAGCAGGTGCACCGGCAGCTCGCCGGGGCGGGCCTGACCTGTCAGCGGGTCGCCGTCGAGGTGGTCTGCGCGGACGGGCGGACCGTCTCGCGGCTCTGGCGGCACGAGGGCCGGCTGTCGGCGACGGCGCTCGCCGAACGCGTCCGCTGGCAGCTCCAGGCCTGGCAGGGCGCGGGGACGTTCGCCGTGCCGGACGGCGGGCCCGCGCACGACGCGGGCTTCACCGCCCTGCGGCTCGTCCCCGACGACCTCTCGCCCGACCAGGGGCGGCAGTTGGCGCTCTGGGGGCAGGCGGTCGCGGACGACCGGGTGGAGCGTGCGGTGGCCCGGGTCCAGGCGGTGCTCGGGCATGCCGGGCTGCGCCGGATCGAGCCCGCCGGCGGGCGGGGGCCGGGCGAGCAGGCGGTCCGGGTGCCGTGGGGCGAGCCGTACGACCCGGTGGCGCCGGCCGACGCGCCCTGGCCGGGGCGGCTGCGGGACGTCTGGCCGGCGGTCGTGCACCGCGCCCCGGTGCCGGTCGCGGTGCTGGACATGGCCGGGCGGCCGGTGGTGGTGGACGGCCGGGCGGGGGTGTCGGCCCGGCCGGCCCGGATCGCGGTGCGCGGGCGGGACCTGGTGGTGGAGGGCTGGACCGGGCCCTGGCCGGCGGTCGAGTACTGGTGGGACCAGTCGCGGGCCCGTCGCCGGGCACGCTTCCAGGTCACGGTGGCGGACGGTCGCGCGCTGCTGCTCACGGTGGAGAACGGTGAGTGGTTCGTGGAGGCCGGTTACGACTGACACCGGCACGGGCGCCGGGCACGGGCGTGCGGGGCGGGGGCGGGGGCACGGCAGGAACAGGGGGGAGGCAGCACACGAGCGAGACCGAAGGCGACAACCCCCGATGGGATTCACCAGCCACCCCACGCTCCCCTGGAGCGAGCTGCACCGACGCCTGACCGGCGGCCGGCCGGGCCCGGCCGTGGGCGAGGTGGTGCCGATCCGCCGCCGCACCGAGGAGCGGGGCCCCGGGCCGGCCGGGCCGACCGGTGACCCGGCCTGGGCGGAACTGCACGTCCACTCGGCCTTCAGCTTCCTCGACGGTGCCAGCGACCCGGAGGACCTGGTGGCGGAGGCCGCCCGGCTGGGTGTCGAGGCGCTCGCGCTCACCGACCACGACGGCCTCTACGGCGCGGTCCGCTTCGCCGAGGCGGCCCGCGAGGCGGGTGTCGGCACGGTGTTCGGCGCGGAGCTGACGCTGCGCCCCGACCCGGGCCGTGACCAGGAGGTGGAGCACCTGCTCGTCCTGGCCCGCGACCCGGCCGGCTACCGCCGTCTCTCCGCGGCGATCGGGGCCGCCCAGCTGGCGGGCGGGGCCAAGGGCCGTCCGGCGTACGACTTCGCGGCGCTCGCCGACGCGCACGACGGCCACTGGGCGGTGCTCACCGGCTGCCGCCTCGGCCGGGTACCGGCCGCACTCGCCGCCGGTGCCGCCGGGCCCGCCGGTGTCGCCGCGGGCTCCGCCGCCGGCACCCGGGAGGCCGAGCGCCGGCTGCGCACCCTCACCGAGGCGTTCGGCCGCGAGAACGTCCACGTCGAGCTGATCGACCAGTGGCTGCCCGGCGACGACCTGCGCAACGACGCCCTCGCCGCACTGGCGGCCCGGCTCGGCCTCCCCGTCGTCGCCTCCACCAACGCCCATCACGCGGGCCCGGCCCAGGGCCGGCTGGCGCAGAGCCTGGCCGCCCTGCACGAGCGCCGGACGCTCCAGGACGCGGCGGGCTGGACGCGGGCGGCCGGCACCGCGCACCTGCGCTCGGGCCGCGAGATGGCGGCCCGGCTGGCCCGCTTCCCGGGCGTGCGGCAGGCCACCGTCGAGCTGGCCCGGGCCTGCGTGTTCGACTTCACCCGGCTCGACCCGGAACTGCCCGGCTTCCCCGTCCCGCCCGGCCACACCGAGATCAGCCATCTGCGCGCGCTGGTCGCCGCCGGCGGCCCGGCCCGGTTCGGGCCCGGGAACGCGGCCGCCCGCCGGCAGCTCGCCAAGGAGCTGGACGTCATCGAGGACCTGGACCTGGCCGGGTACTTCCTGATCGTCCACGACATCGTCGACTTCTGCCGTCGCGAGTCCATCTGGTGCCAGGGCCGGGGCTCGGCGGCCAACTCGGCGGTCTGCTACGCGCTCGACATCACCGCCGTCGACCCGATCCACTACCGGCTGCTGTTCGAACGCTTTCTCTCCACCGCCCGGGACGGGCCGCCCGACATCGACCTGGACATCGAGCACCGCCGCCGGGAGGAGGTCATCCAGTACGTCTACCGCCGCTACGGGCGCGAGCACGCCGCCCAGGTCGCCAACGTGATCACCTACCGGCCCCGGCTGGCGCTGCGCGACGCCGCCCGGGTGCTCGGCTACCCGCAGGGCCAGGTGGACGCGTTCAGCCGGCAGAGCGACTTCCGCTCCCCGCCCGGCGCGGACGCCGTCATCCCCGCCGACGTGCTCGCGCTGGCCGGGCAACTGCACGGCCTGCCCCGCCACCTGGGCATCCACTCGGGCGGCATGGTGCTGACCAGGGACCCGATCGCCGAGATCTGCCCGACCGAGTGGGCCCGGATGCCGGGGCGGTCGGTGCTGCAGTGGGACAAGGACTCCACGGCCGGGGCCGGGTTGGTCAAGATCGACCTGCTCGGGCTCGGCATGCTCTCCGCCCTGCACGACACCTGCGACCTGATCGCCGAACACCACGGCGCGCGCTACGACCTGGCGACCGTCCCGGACGACGACCCGGGCGTGTACGCGATGCTGCGCCGGGCCGACACGGTCGGTGTCTTCCAGGTCGAGTCGCGCGCCCAGATGGCGACCCTGCCCCGCCTCAAGCCGGACCACTTCTACGACCTGGTGGTCGAGGTGGCGCTGATCCGGCCGGGCCCGATCCAGGGCGGTTCGGTCCACCCGTACCTGCGGCGCCGGGCCGGGGCCGAACCGGCCGGCTGTCCGCACCCGTTGATGGAGAACGCGCTCGGCAAGACCCTCGGGGTGCCGCTGTTCCAGGAGCAGATGATGCAACTGGCCATCGACTGCGCCGGGTTCACCCCCGCCGAGGCGGACCTGCTGCGCCAGGCGATGGGCTCCAAGCGCTCGCACGAGCGGGTCGCCCGGCTGCGCGAGCGGCTGTTGAGCGGGATGGCCGAGCGCGGCATCCCGCCGGAGACCGCCGAGGACGTCTACACCAAGATCGAGGCCTTCTCCAACTACGGCTTCCCGGAGAGCCATGCGATCAGCTTCGCCTACCTGGTGTACGCGAGCGCCTGGCTCAAGTACCACTACCCGGCCGCCTTCACCTGCGCGCTGCTGGCCAACCAGCCGATGGGCTTCTACGCGCCGCTCAGTCTGATCTCGGACGCCCGGCGGCACGGGGTGCGGGTGCGCGGGGTGGACGTCAACGCCAGCGGGCCCCGGCCGACCCTGGAGCCGTACCGGGGGCCGACCCCGGCGCCGCCGCTCACCGCCGGCAAACCGCAGCCGGCCATCCGGCTCGGCCTGGTCACCGTCCGCGGTGTCGGCACCCCGCAGGCCGAGGCGATCGCGGCCGGGCAGCCGTACGCGGACCTGGAGGACTTCGCGCGCCGGACGGCCCTGCCCGCGCCGGTCCTGGAGGCCCTCGCCGCGGCGGGCGCGTTCGGCTGCTTCGGGCTGGGCAGGCGCCAGGCGCTCTGGGCCGCCGGGGCGTTCGCGGGGGTGTCGGCGGCGCTGATCCCCGGCACCACGCCCGGCACCGAGGCCCCGCCACTGCCCGGGATGACCCCGGTGGAGGAGACCATCGCCGACCTCTGGGCCACCGGGGCCTCCGCCACCAGCCACCCCGTCCAGCACCTGCGCGCTCGTCTGGAGCACGGCGGCGCGTTGACCGCCGCCCAACTGCCGGACGTGGAACCGGGCGCGGCGGTGGTGGTCGGCGGCCTGGTGACGCACCGCCAGCGCCCGCCGACGGCGGGCGGCGTCCTGTTCCTCAGCCTGGAGGACGAGACCGGCCTGATCAACGTGATCTGCGGCCGCCCGGTCTGGGAGTCCCAGCGCCGTACCGCCCTCGACCGGGCCGGCCTGCTGGTGCACGGCCACATCGAGCGGGACCGCGGTGCCACCAATCTGATCGCCACCCGGCTCACCCCGCTGCGGCTGGGGGTCTGATCCGGGACCGGCCCGGCCGGGTCGTTCGTGCAATGATCGCCCCCATGAACGCGATGCCGCGGACCGGGGCCCGCCCGGTACCGCTCCTCGGACGGGTGGCCCTGCTCGGTGCGGCCGCCGCCCTGGTGGCGGGGTGCGGGAGCGCGCACGTCACGGCGGCGGGCGGGGGAGGGCCGGTGCGCCCCGGACCGACGCTCGGCGCCTTCACTCCGGACGCCTCCGTCACCCCGTTCGGCACCCTCCCCACCCCGAGTGCCCCGCCCCCGGCGGCCTGCACACCGGAGGGGGTCTCGCTGGCCGCCGAGGAGGTGAACGCCGCGATGGGCCTGCGGGTGATGGGCATCCGCCTCACCAACTGCGGCTCCCGCCCCTACACCTTGAACGGCCGCCCCGGGGTCCGTGTCCTCGACGCCGAGCGCGCACCCCTGGGCATCACCGTCCGCAACGGTTCGGCGGGCATCGCGACCCTGGAGGGCTTCGACGCGGCGCCGAAGGCGGTGACGCTCGACCCCGGCGAGTACGCGGCCTTCCAACTGGTCTGGCGCAACACCGTCACCGCGGGGACGGGGCCGGCCGACAACGGGCGCTTCCTGGAGGTCGCCCCGCTGCCGGGCCGCCCCCGGGTGGTCGTCCCCGCCGACCTCGATCTCGGCACCACGGGCCGGCTCGGCGTCTCCGCCTGGACCGAGCCCGCCGAGGCCCGCCCGGCGGACACCCGGCCGGGGGCCCCTCAGGCCGGGTAGCCGATCCCGGCGATGTCCTCGGCCAGCTCGGCGAGTTCGGCCTCCGGATTGAGCCCCGCCAGCACCGCCGGAGTGAGCGGCCGCAGCGCCAGCACCTCGGCGACGGCCGCCGGATCGATCGGGCTCCCGGGCTCGTAGTACTCCTCGGCCCACTCCCGGTAGGCCTGCGCCGAGCCGTCGGCCAGCAGCTCGAACAGGCCCTCGCCGCCCCGCGCGGCCGCCGCGACGGTCCAGGCCGCGTCGTCCGGCCGCCGCCAGAAGCAGACGGTGACGATCGGGCCGTCGGCCTCCGCGAAGGCCGGCTCCTCGGCGTACGGGCGGAACACCTCGGGGACGGTCGTCAGCAGCTCCGGGGCGTTCGGCGCCTCGTGGTCGAAGCCCCGGCCGTAGGCGCCGGCGGGGGAGAAGACCAGGAACCAGTCGTTGCCGCAGCCGTCCCGCATCGAGGCCAGCTGCTCGCCGGGCGCCCAGTGCGCGTCGAAGGAGTAGGACCGGCCGTTCCGGTCGTCCGGGCTGAGGGCGGCGTCGAGCACGGCGAACGCCCGGCAGCGGTCGCGGAGGTCGGTGATCGAGGGCAGGCGGCCGAGCAGTGCGTTCATCCCGCGATTCAATCCGACACCGCTGACAGTGCGAGTGTCGGGATACCGGCGTGGCGCAGTCGTGGGGGCGCCTGCGCCACGCCGGAGCTGGAGGGGGGGGGGGGGGGGGGGGGGGAACGGCAGGGCGGGCGCGGGTTCAGAAGGCCGGGGTGTCGTTCAGCTCGACGATCCGCAGATCGCCCAGGCGCACGGTGTACCAGACCTCCTGGCTGCCGCCGCCGCCCCAGTACTCGGTCAGGCGTACCGAGGCGAAGCCGTACTCCTCCTTGACCTGCTGGCCGGACCACCGGGCCGGGACGTTCTGGGCGCGGAACACCGGGTCGGCGTCGTGCTCGGCGGCCCAGGCGTCGAGGCGGAAGTTCAGGTGCGGGGCGAGGTAGCGGTCGCGGACGGCGCGCGGGGCCTCGCCGCTCTCGCGGAGCACCGCCCGCCGGTACTCCTCGACGAAGGTGACCACCTGATGGGCGGCCGGCGTCCCGGCCCGGACCTCCCGGGACGAGCCGGGGGTATCGGTGGGCAGGGCCGGGGCCGCCTGGGCGGGAGCGGCCGGGCCGCCGATCGCCAGGAGGGCGGCGAAGGCGGCGCCGGCCAGAACGGTGCGCAAGGCGTCAGCACGAATCATGGGGGAATTCCATCATTCGTCGACGAACTCCGTATATCGCCGAAAGGAGTGGTTTAGCCTATCGGCGCTGTTATTTGACGATTGATCACCTAGAGGTCGGACCCCGCCGGGCGCCCCTTGCCCGGCGCGCCCGCGAAGGCCTGGGCGATCGACAGCCAGGCCGTCGCCGTCGGGCCGGTGGCGGTCAGGGCCAGGTCGTCCCGGTGGCGGCGCTGGGTCACCAGCAGGCAGAAGTCCAGGGCCGGGCCGCTCACCCGGTCCGTCGCGTCCGCCGGTCCCCAGGTCCACGACCCGCCGTCCGGTGCGGTCAGTTCGACCCGGACCGGGGCCCGCGGCGTCGGCCGCCCGTGCAGCGTGAAGGCGAACCCCATGGTCCGCACCCCCAGATGGGCGATGTGCCGCAGTCGGGCGGTCGGCTCGCGCACCGCGCCCAGGGTGTCCGCGACGTCCTGTCCGTGCGCCCAGGTTTCCATCAGCCGGGCGGTCGCCATCGACGGGGCCTTCATCGGCGGGCCGAACCAGGGCAGCCGCAGATCGGCCGGGGTCGCGGCGAGGGCCGCCCACAGCCGTTCCCGGCCGGCCCGCCAGCGTGCCAGCAGTACCGGGGGCGCCTGCGCCGCGCCGCGCGCCGCGCCCTCGTCGACCGGGTCCGTGCCGGCGGCCAGCAGATCCCCGAAGACCCGGCCGGAGTCGGTGACGAAGGCCTCCGGGTCGCGCGCGGAGAGCGCGGTCCAGTCGTCCGTCCAGGCCAGGTGGGCGATCTGGTGCGCGATCGTCCACCCCTGGGCGGGGGTGTCCGCCGCCCACTCCCCGGGTGCCAGCCCGGCCACCAGGTCGTCCAGGCCCTCGCTCTCGGCCCGCAGGTCGTCGAGCAGGCCGGTCAGTACGGCCGTGGCCTCCGGCGCCGCACCGTCCTTCGTCATGGGTGTCCCCGTTCCCCTCGGTTGTGACTCGCCGGTAACCCGTGTTCCGCACCCTACGCCGAGCCCGCCGCCACCACCCGGGACTCCACGGAACACGCACGTCAGGACTCTCGCCACCGGCCGCGCGGCGTGTGAGAATCGCGCGGTGACAAGGGCAGCGGACACCCCCGCCCGGCCGGCCGGCCTCCCCAGCGGGGCCGATGCCCTCGCCGCGCGCGCCGCCGAGCTGGTCCGGGACGCCGTGCTCGGCGACCTCGCCCGCCGGGTGGTGGCCGAGTGCGGCGCCGACGTCGGCCTGGTCGGCGTTCCCGAACCGGACCGGCGCAGCCGGGGCCCCGAGCGCATGGTGCTGCGCCACTGGGCCGGCACCCGGGCCGAGCTGCTGCACGATCTCGCCGTCCCCGCCGGGACCGGCCTCGGCGGCCGCGCGCTGGCCGAACGCACCCCCAGCTGGGTGCCCGACTACCGGGCCGCCACCACCATCTCGCACCACTACGACGCCGCCGTCACCGCCGAGGACCTCTACGCGATGCTCACCGTCCCGCTGCTGCACGGCGGCGCGGTGCACGGCGTGCTGTACGCGTCGCTGCGCGCGGTCGTCCCGTTCGGGGACGTCCGGATCGGCGCCGTCACCGGGCTCGCCGCGGCCGCGACCCGGGCGCTGGCCGGCGCCGCCGCCTGGAGCGGCCCGCCGGCCCGGCGGCCGGACCCCGCCCGGCCGCCGACGCCCTCCGTCCCGCCGGTCCCGCTCACCAGGCGCGAGCACGAGGTGCTGCGCTGGGCGGCGACCGGCCGGACCAACCCGGAGATCGCGGCCCAGCTGGGCCTCACCCGCAACACCGTGACCGGCTACCTGAAGAGCGCCATGCACAAGCTCGGGGTCCGCAACCGGACCGAACTCGCGTTGGCGGCGCGGGAGTCCGGGCTGGTCAGTTGACCTGCCGGTCCCGGTCGGCCCAATAGGGCTCGCGGAGCCGGAACTTCTGCAGCTTCCCGGTGGTGGTCCGCGGCAGGGCGTCCCGGAACTCCACCGAGGTGGGCGACTTGTAGCCGGCCAGCCGCTGCTTGCAGTGCGCGATGAGGTCGGCCTCCAGGACGTCGAACCCGGGCTTGAGCACGACCAGCGCCTTGACCGTCTCGCCCCACTTCTCGTCCGGCACGCCGATCACCGCGACCTCGCCCACCGAGGGGTGGTCGTAGAGGCAGTCCTCCACCTCGATCGAGGAGACGTTCTCCCCGCCGCTGATGATGACGTCCTTCTTGCGGTCCGAGATGGTCAGGTAGCCGTCGGTGAGGGTGCCGCCGTCCCCGGTGTGGAACCAGTCGTCCCGGATCGCCTCCGCCGTCTCCTTCGGCTGCTCCCAGTAGCCGTCCATGACGACGTTGGCGCGGACGAGCACCTCACCCTCCTCGTCCACCCGCACCTGGTTGCCGAGCGCCGGTGCGCCCGCCTGCACCAGCTTCTCCGCCCGCTCCCCGGCGGGCAGTTCGTCCCACTCGGCGCGGGTGCGGTTGACCGTCACCACCGGCGAGGTCTCGGTCAGGCCGTAGATCTGCATGAACTCCCAGCCGAGTTCGGACTCGATCCGCTGCACCACCGAGGTCGGCGGCGGGGCGCCGGCCACGATGATCCGCACCCTGTCCCGGCCGGGGACCGGCCCGTCCCAGTCGGCCGCCGCGTCCAGCACCATCTGGATCACCGCGGGTGCGCCGCTCAGGAAGGTCACCCCGTGCCGCTCGACCCGGCGCAGGATCTCGGCGCCGTCCACCTTGCGCAGCACGATGTGCCGCGCGCCCAGCCCGGTGAGGGCGAACGGCAGGCCCCAGCCGTTGGCGTGGAACATCGGCAGGGTGTGCAGGTAGACGTCCCGGTCGTTGGCGCCGAAGTGCAGCCCCATCAGGACGGAGTTCAGCCAGATGTTGCGGTGGGTGAGCCGAACTCCCTTGGGGCGGGCGGTGGTTCCGCTGGTGTAGTTGATCGTCGCGGTGTCGTTCTCGCCGATCTCGTAGCGCCGCGGTGCCCGGTCGAAGTCGTACAGCAGGGCGTCGCTGTCCGCGCCGAGCACGAAGGTGTGCCGGGTGTGGACGCCGGCCAGCGGTTCGGCGAGTTCGGGGTCGACCAGCAGCACGGAAGCGCCGCTCTGCTCGACGATGTACGCGACCTCCTCCGCCCGCAGCCGGAAGTTCACCGGCACCAGGACCCGGCCGTGACCGCTCACGCCGTAGAGCGAGGTCATCAGCCGCGCCGAGTTGTGCGAGACGATCGCGACCCGTTCGCCCGGCCCGACGCCCAGCCGGTCCAGCCCGGCGGCCTGCGCCCGGGCCAGCTCGGCGACCCGGCGGTAGCTCAGCTCGCCCCAGGATTCGGCGGGTTGCGCCGGCTCGTCGACGATGCCGACCCGGTCGCCGTAGACCAGCTCGGCCCGGTCGAGGAAGTCCATCACGGAGAGTGGAATCTGCATGCGCCCACTGTCCTCCGCCCGTCCCTTCCTGCACACCCCCGATCGGGGGTGTCACCCGGACGGGCCGCCGCTGTCAGCTGCCGCCGGCCGCCGCCAGCGCGGCGGCCAGCCGGTCCCGGGCCTCGGTCTGGACGGCGATCCGGCGCTCCAGGACGGCCAGCCGCTCCCGGGCGATCCGCAGGGCCCGCGCCGAGGCCGGTGCGGTCAGCACGTCGCCGTCCAGGCAGGCCAGGAAGGGCCGGACATCCTCCAGGGTGAACCCGGCGGCCAGCAGGGAGCGGATGTTGCGGACCCGGACGGCCGTCGATTCGTCGTACACCCGGTAGCCGTTGGCCGCGCGGGAGGAGACGATCAACCCGGCCTGCTCGTAGTGGCGCAGTGCCCGGGCCGTGCTGCCGGTCGCCCGGGCCAGTTCTCCGATCAGCACCGCCGCCCGCCCCTTCCCGGACCGGAGTCCCGGCTCGCCCCCGGACCCGGCGCCCGGCTCACCCGACGACGGCGCCGCCGTCCACGGGCAACACTACTCCGGTGACGAACGAGGCCTGCGGCGAGGCGAGTTGCGTGATCGCCCAGGCCACCTCGGCGGGCCGGCCGATCCGCCCGAGCGGGGTGTGGGCGATCTGCCACCGCCGGACGGCCTCCCGCTGCCCGGCGTCGAGCCCGGAGTGCTCGCCGATCGGGGTCCCGATCGCCCCGGGCGCCACCGCCACCACCCGCACCCCGCGCGGCGCCAGCTCCACCGCCCAGCTGCGGGTGACCGACTCCAGCGCGGCCTTGCTCGCCGCGTACACCGCGTTGCCCGGCCAACCCCGTTGGCCGACGGAGGTCGTGACGTTGACGATCACGCCCCGGCTCGCCTCCAGCGGCGCCAGGGCGGCCTGGCCGAGCAGGACGGCGGCGGTCAGGTTGGTCGCGAGCTGCGTCGCGATCGCGTCCGGGGTCAGCGCGCCGAGGCCGCCGCCCCGGACGATCCCGGCGTTGTTCACCAGGACGTCCAGCCGTCCGTACCGGTCCAGGACCTCGCGCACGATCGCCTCCGGGGCGTCGGCGCCGGTGATGTCCGCGACCAGCGGGTGGATCCGCCCGGGGGCGCTGTGCGCGGTCCGCGTCAGCGGTTCGGCCCGTCGCCCGACCGCCACCACCCGGACCCGCGGACCCTGCGCCGCGAAGGCCTGCGCGGTGGCCTGCCCGATCCCCGTCCCGGCGCCGGTCACCAGGACGACGTGGAGGTCCGTCGGCTGCTGCGTGTGCTCGTTCATGCGGCCCACTCTCGGACCCTGCCGCCAGTGTCAGGGTCAAGTCGCCTTCCGGAGCCGGGTCGGGCCCGGGTGGGAACGTCCGGCTCCGCTTGCTGTGCCGGGCGCGAACAGGCGCGGGCCGCGGGCGGCCGCCGGCGGGGAGGCTGCTAGGAAGGTGCCACCGCAACCGAACGGGGAGCAGAGAGACATGAGCGACGAACGGCCCGAGAGCCTGTACGACGCCCTGGGGGGCATGGAGGCGCTCCGCCGCCTCAGCGACACCTTCTACGAGGGCGTCCTGGCCGATCCGGTCCTGAAGCCCGTCTTCGCGGACTTCACCACCACCCACATCGACCACGTCGCCGTCTGGCTGGCCGAGATCTTCGGCGGCCCGGCCCGGTTCACCGCCGAGCTGGGCGGGCACCAGTCGCTGCTCCGCTCGCACCTCGGCCTCGCCATCACCGAGGAGCAGCGCGGGCGTTGGATGGAGCTGATGGGCGCCGCGGTGCGCCGGGAGCTGCCCGACGACGAACTGCTGCGCCGCCGGGTGCTGGAGTACTTCGACTGGGGCACGAAGATCGCCAAGGACGTGTCGGCGGCCCCCGTCGGCGAGGACCTCGGTGACCCGGGCCCGACGCCGCGCTGGGGCTGGGAGGGTCTGCGATGACGGTCACCACCGGACTCAACTTCGGACCCGCCTCCGGACTCCCCGTCGCCGCGGGCCTGTTGCTGCGCCCGTTCCGGGACGAGGACGCGGCCGCCCTGGTCGAGATCTACCGGGACGAGACGCTGCGTCACTTCACCCGGACCCCGGTGACCGACCTGGCGGAGGCGGCCCACTGGCTGGACCTGCAGCGCCGCGGCCGGGCGGACGGCGTGCGGTACAGCTTCGCCGTCCTGGAGCCCCACGACAGGCCCGCCGGGGCCGACCGCACCGAGGACGGCCGCAGCGGCGACGGCCCCGCCACGCTGGTCGCCAACGTGGTGCTCAAGCGGGGCGAGCCCGGCGCGGCGGCGGCCGAGGTGGGCTACTGGACGGCCGCCGCCGCCCGCGGCCGGGGCGTGGCGCCGCGCGCGCTGGAGGCGCTCACCCACTGGGCGTTCACGGCCTTCGCGGCGGACGGACTGGTCCGGCTCGACCTGCTCCACCAGGTGGACAACGCGGCCTCCTGCCGGGTGGCCGAGAAGGCCGGCTACCGCTTCGGGAGCGTGCTGCGGGCCGTGCCGCCGGAGTACCCCCTGGACGGCCACCTGCACAGCCGCTCGGCGCCGCCGGCCGGCCGGGGCGGGGCGTAGGCCCGGTCCGGCCCGAAGGACTGGACGGGGGGCAAAGGCGCAGCCCAGAGTGGCTCTCATGGCTTCTCTGGTACGACATGTGACGATCGACTGCGCCGCCCCCTTCGAACTCGCCGAGTTCTGGGCGAAGGTGCTGGACAGCACGGTGAGCGAGGACGACAACCCGGGGGACCAGGAGGCCCTGGTGGAGTCGCCGGGCGCCGCGCTGCTGTTCATCCAGGTGCCCGAGGGCAAGGCGGCGAAGAACCGCGTCCACCTGGACATCCAGCCGCAGGACCGCACCCGGGACGAGGAGGTGGAGCGCCTGCTGGCGCTGGGCGCCACCGTCCTGGGCGACCACCGGACCCCGGACGGCAAGGGCTGGGTGACCATGGCGGACATCGAGGGAAACGAGTTCTGCGTCGAGCGCAGCGCCGCCGAGCGGATCGCCACCTCCTGAACAGTGGGGTCCCCACCCGTCGGTCACCCGTCGGTCACCCGTCGGTCACCCGTCGGGTACGGCCGCCTGCCAGGTCCATGAGGCCCTGCGTGGGCGGCCGTTCAGTTCGCCCCGGCCGGTGCACCAGAGCAGTACGGCCGCGGGCTCGTCGGCCGGGGCGTCGGGGAAGAGTCGTTCCAGGACCGCCGCGCAGAGCCCGGCGGGCGGTTGCCGGCGCAGGCCGAGGCCGAGGGTGATGTCGTGGGTGTGCAGCAGGGTCTCGGCCACCCCCATCGCGGCGAAGCCGGACGGGTCGCAGGGCCCGTGGTGCCAGGCCCGCAGGTCGGGCGGCGCGGCATCCAGCGCGGTGGCCAGCAACTGCCCGCAGGCCGTCACCACCGTCAGGATCTCGCCGGGCCCGGCATCGGCCCGCACGGTGAGGTCGAGTGGCAGATAGCCGTCGGTGGGCCGGGCGGCGAGCTGGCCGGCGTAGGCGAGCAGGTCGTGCGCGATGTGGGCGGCCGTCTCCCGGCAGCTCCACTCCAGCGGCCCGGCCGGCGCCGCCCAGGCCCGGTCGTCGCCGCCGTACGGGCCCAGGGTGCGCAGCAGTTCGTCGAGCGCGGCCCGGACGTCGTCACCGTTCATGACGGCAGTTTCTCACCCGCCCGGCGCGACGAGTCCGGTCCCGTGGGCGAGGGCGACGGCGAGGGCCCGGGCTCGGTGGCGCGGGGTCAGGTGGGCGAAGACCGGCGGCGGAGTCGGGTCACGCCCGCGGCGGCGGCCGTGACCCGGGTGCCCGGCCGGGGCTCGCCGGGGCGCGCCCGCTACCCCAGCTGGATGGAGCGCTTCGCCAGGCCCATCCAGAAGCCGTCGATCACACTGCGCTGGTGGCCCAGGTCGGCCTCGCCGGCGCCGAGGGTGACGAACAGCGGGGCGAAGTGCTCGGTGCGCGGGTGGGCGAGCCGCCCGGCGGGGGCCTTCTCCTCGAAGTCGAGCAGCGCGTCCAGGTCCTCGGCGTCCAGGGCGCGGCGGCCCCAGTCGTCGAACTCGGCCATCACCGAGCTGATCCGGCCGTCGGAGCTGAGCGCCCGCAGGTTGTGGGTGAAGAAGCCGCTGCCGACGATCAGTACACCCTCGTCGCGCAGCGGGGCGAGCCGGCGGCCGATCTCCAGCAGCCGCTGCGGGTCCAGGGTGGGCATGGAGACCTGGAGGACGGGGATGTCCGCCTCGGGGAACATCTCCACCAGCGGGACGTAGGCGCCGTGGTCCAGGCCGCGGTCCGGGATGTCCTGGACGGGCGTGCCGGGGGCGCGCAGCAGTTTGCGGACCCGCTCGGCGAGCGCGGGGGCGCCGGGGGCGGCGTACTGGACCCGGTAGTAGTGCTCGGGGAAGCCCCAGAAGTCGTAGACCAGCGGCACGGTGGTGACGGCGCCGAGGGCCAGTGGTGCCTCCTCCCAGTGGGCGGAGACCATCAGGATGGCCGTGGGGCGGGGCAGGTCGGCGGACCAGGCGGCCAGCTGGCCGGGCCAGAGCGCGTCGTCGGCCAGCGGCGGCGCGCCGTGCGAGAGGTAGAGGGCGGGCATGCGCCCGGGGGTGGCGGTGCTCATGACGGCTTCTCCCGCTTCCGTTCGATCGGCGCGTCCGGTGCGGCCGGGCGGCCCACGCGCTTCCAAAGTAGTTCAATTTTGAACCTCGACACATCGACCGTACACCCTGGTTCGAATTTGAACAACAGGAGTACGCTTCCTCCCATGGCCTCCATGAACGACCCGCGCTGGCTGGACCACGACGAGATGGCCGCCTGGCGGGGCTTCGTCACCGCGAGCAACCTCCTGAACCGCCGGCTGGAACGCCAGCTCAAGGAGGACTCGGGCCTCTCGCACACCCAGTACGAGATCCTGGTCCACCTCTCCGCCGCCCCGGCCGGCTCGCTGCGGATGACGGAACTGGCGGACAAGCTGGTCACCTCCAAGAGCGGACTGACCTACCAGGTCACCCAGCTGGAGCGGATGGGCCTGGTCGGCCGCCGCTCCTGCCCGAGCGACGTGCGCGGGGTCTTCGCCGAACTCACCGAGCAGGGCCGCGACATGCTGCGCCAGGCGGCGCCCGGCCACGTCGCCCTGGTCCGCGAGCTGCTGATCGACGTGCTCTCCCGCGAGCAGCTCACCGTCCTGGCCGAGGGCCTCGGCGAGGTCAGTGCCCGGCTGCGCCTCGACGACGGGGCGTAGCGGGGGCACCGGCGGCCGCGGCCCGGTCCAGCAGCAGCTCGCGCTCCCGCGCGTTCCGGGCCAGTGCCGCCGCCCGTTCGAACTCCGTCCGGGCCTCCGCCGTCCGCCCGAGCCGTGCCAGCAGGTCGCCGCGCACGCTCGGCAGCAGGTGGTACGTCCGCAGGGCCGGCTCCGCCGCCAGCGCGTCCACCAACTCCAGGGCGGCCGCCGGTCCCTCGGCCATCGAGACGGCCACCGCCCGGTTCAGCTCCACCACCGGGGACGGCGTCAGCGCCGCCAGCCGCGCGTACAGCGTGGCGATCATCGCCCAGTCGGTGTCCTGGTAGCGCACCGCCCGGGCATGGCAGGCGGCGATCGCGGCCTGCAACGAGTACGGGCCGGTGCCGGCCAGCCGCAGTGCCGCGAAGCCGCGCCGGATCAGCAGCCGGTCCCAGCGGGCCCGGTTCTGGTCGGCCAGCAGCACCGGCTGCCCGTCGGGCCCGGTGCGGGCGGCCGTCCGGGAGGCCTGGAACTCCAGCAGGGCGGCCAGGCCGTGCACCTCGGGCTCCCGCGGGGCCAGCCCGGCGAGCACCCGGGCCAGCCGCAGCGCGTCCTCACAGAGCGCCGGCCGGAGCAGGTCGTCGCCGGCCGTGGCCGCGTAGCCCTCGTTGAAGATCAGGTAGACGACCTCCAGGACGGAGGAGAGCCGGGCCGACCGGTCCTCGCCGTAGGGCACCTCGAAGGGCACCCGCGCCGTGGCGAGCGTCCGCTTGGCCCGGACGATCCGCTGGGCGACGGCCGGCTCGGTGGTGAGGAACGCCCGGGCGATCTCCTGGGTGGTGAGCCCGCCCAGCAGCCGCAGGGTGAGCGCGATCCGCGCCTTCGCCGACAGCACGGGGTGACAGGCGGTGAAGATCAGCCGCAGCAGGTCGTCGTCGATGTCGTCCGGTTCGGCCGGCTCCGGCGGCGGCACGTCCTCCAGGGTCCGGCCGACCTCGGCGAGCTTGCGCGCGTAGGTCTCCTTGCGGCGGACCAGGTCGATCGCGCGGTGTTTGGCGGTGGTCATCAGCCAGGCGCCCGGCCGGTCCGGGACGCCCTGCCCGGGCCACTGCTCCAGCGCCGCGACCAGCGCGTCCTGGGCGAGTTCCTCGGCGATGCCGACGTCCCGCACGATGCGGGTGACGCCGGCGATGATCCGCGCGGACTCGATCCTGAACACGGCCTCGACCGCCGCGGTCGCGTTGCTCTCCGTCACGGCCACCCATCAGAGCAGCCGTACGGGATCGGGGCAAACGCGGCCGGGGCGGCCGGGCGGGTGTCGGGGATCGGAGCTCCGGTGAACAGAGCCCCGGGTATCAGGCCTCCGGCGGGGTGGCGTTCCCGTCGATCTGGCGCAGCTCGGCGCCGACCGTCCAGCTCACCGGGTGGATCTCCAGGAACCGCTTGGTCCACTCCACGGCCTCGGCCCGGTCCTTGCACTGCATGATGGCGTAGCCGCCGACGACCTCCTTGGTCTCGGTGAACGGCCCGTCGACGAGGCTCAGCTGCCCGCCCTCCCAGGTGATCCGGGTGCCCTCGGCGGTCGGCAGCAGCCCGGCGGTGTCCAGCATCACCCCGGCCTTGGTGATCTCCTCGAACAGGGCTCCCATCCGCTGCTCGAACTCCGGGCCCGCCGACTGCATGTCCGGGGCGTCCTGCTCGTTGATACGGATGAGCGACATAAAGCGCGGCATGGTGACTCCTCGGTCGGGAGAACGGGGCTGTTCCCCGCCTCTCACCCCTGCGTCGAACGGGGAGCGGCCGTTTCGACAGCCGCCCCGGAATTCTTTCGGGAGATTCCGGGGGCGGCCACCGCAGCGGGCGCCGGCCCGGTCCCGGCGGGGTGCACCGGCCCGGCGGGGTGCACCTCGCGGCTCAGCGGGCCGGGGTGCAGAGCAGGGCGGTGCGCAGGTCGAGGCGGTCCTGGAGGCGGGCGAGGTTGCGGCCGGTCAGCTCCTCGATGCGGCGGATCCGGTAGTGGACGGTGTTGACGTGGATGTGCAGCGACTCGGCGGTGCGGGACCAGGACCCGTCGTGGTCCAGGAAGACCGCGAGGGTGCCCAGCAGCGAGACGCCGTTCTCCCGGTCGTGGGCGGTGAGCGGCGCCAGCAGCCGGGCGTGGAACGCGGCGGTGACCTCCGGCGGGATGCCGCGCAGCAGGCCGGCCAGCGAGTCCAGCTCCGCGGTGCTGGCGACCGGCCCGGCCGAGCCGTCCAGCAGGTAGCGGGCCTGCACCAGTGCCGCTCGCAGCGGTTCGGCGGCGGGCGGCGCGGCCGGGCCGACCCCGATCCGCAGGGTCCGGCGCCCGGTGAGGCGGGTCTGGAGTGCGGGCCGGGCCTTGCGCAGCCGTTCGGCGACCGCCTCGGTGGGTGCCGCGACCAGTGCGGCCGCCCGCCCGGCCGGGTCCGTCCCGGCGGTGTACGGGGCGGCCAGCGGGTCCAGTGCCTCGGCGAGGGCGTGCGCCGCCCACCCGGCCGGGGTGTCGTCGCCCCGCACCCCGCCGGCGGGGCCGTGGTCGATCCGCGCGGCCACCGCGACCAGGGCCTGGGCGCCGGTGCCGGTCTGCGGGCCGGGGCCCGTCGGAGGGCCGACCGGCGCCAGCCCGCAGGCGGCGAGCGGTTCCGCGAGGTCGGCGGGCCCGTCCCCGGCCAGGGCGGCGAGCAACTGCCCGCCCGCCCGCCGCCGGGTGGCCGCCTCGGCGTGGGCCCGGGCCGCCAGCGGGGCGAGCAGCTCGGCCAGCCCCTGGAGCAGCGGCTCGGCCGACGCCTCGCGCAGGTGCGGGCGCAGCCGCCACCCGTCGAACGGCGAACCGTCCTGCGGGCCGACCGCCAGTCCGCCGTCGCCCCGGCCGGCGGCGGGCGGCACCGGCACGGCGGTGGTGGCGACCTGCCGCCCGCCGACCGTGACGAGGGAGCAGTCCGGCACGCCGAGCCGGCCCACCGCGTGCGCCAGCACCTCCCCGGGCGCGGTGCCCGCGTGCATCAGTTCGGCGAGTTCGCGCCGGACGGTGTCCGGTATCGCGGCCGCGTCCTGTGCGCCGGCCCGGAGGTCCCCCCAGAGCCGCAGGTAGACGCGGTCGGTGACGGCACGGAAGCTGACCCCGGCGGGGACGGCCAGCAGTGGGATGCCGTGCGTGCGGCAGGCGTCCACCAGGCTGTCCGGGACGCTGCCGTGGGTGCCCTCGCCGGCCAGCAGCGCGGCGACGCCCGCGCTGCGCAGCGCGGTGGCGAAGCGCAGCGCGCCCGACCCGTCGGCGGGCTGCCACCAGACCAGGCCGGTCAGGACCAGTTCGCCGGGCTGGAGGTAGCGGGCCGGGTCCTGAAGGTCGGTGGAGCTGATCCCGGCGACCTGGCGGGCGAGCAGCTCGGGTGTGCCCCAGGCCAACCGGATGGCCAGGTCGTCCAGGTCCAGCAGGTCTCCGACGATCATCTCTCGCTCCTCGTGCAGTGCGCGGTCGGCAGCTCGCACCCGGCAGATGGCTCGCACCTGCAAGGTTGGACCGTGCACCGGCATCGTAAATGCAAGCCAGAAGGCCGGTAATCCCTCTTGGTGGATCCTCCAGCGCGGACCCCTGCGGATGGTGCTCGGAACCAGTCGTCCGCCCCATTGCCGCGCTGGTTCAATCGGTGCGGGGCGCGCCGCAGTGTCTCCTCCGGCGCGCCCCTCGGCGCGGAGCCCCCGTCGCGTACGGCGACGGGGCCCGGCCCCCGGGTCTCGCCCCCCCCGGGGGCTCCCGGGCCGCCTCCGGGGTCGTCACGCAGGCGGCGGATGCCATCTGAAAGTGTGCCATTCCATCGCAGATGCGACTGAATTCTTGCTTTCACGGCCGCATCTGCGAGTGCGGTGATGTCCGCGCGGGTACGTTTCCTCCCGGGGCGCACCGGAGTGCACCGGCGCGGCCCGGGAGGAGCGTGAGCCATGGGAGGGTCCGCGAAGGTCCGGCTGCACGGTCACCTGGACCGGCCCGTCGAACTGACCGTCGAGGAACTGCGGGCCCTGCCCGCGCACCGTGTCCGGGTGCGCTTCGACTGCCTCTCCGAGGGCGAGCAGCGGCACGGCTACGAGGGCCCCGCCCTCTGGGACGTGCTGCGTGCCGCCGGCCCCCGGATCGATTTCACCGGCCGCAAGCAACGGCTGCGCTTCCTGCTCTCGGTCAGCGGCGCCGACGGCCACCGCGCGGTCGTCTCCTGGGCCGAGATCGACCCCGAGTTCGGCGGCCGGCGGATGCTGCTCGCCACCAGCATGGACGGCACCCCGCTGGACGAGACGGGGCCGCAGCTGGTCGTCCCGGACGACCACTGCGGCGCCCGTTACGTCAGTGGCGTCACGGCCGTCTGGCTCGGCCCGCTGGACGAGCCGACGGGCTGAGCCGACGGGTTGAGCCGGGGGACCGGGTCGCCGGACTGAGCCGGGGGCGCTGGGCCGTTCGGACCCGGTCCGGGGTCGGGGCCGGGGGTGGGGCCGGCGGGTGTCGCCGGCCCGTTCGCGGCCTCAGGCGGTGGCGAGCGAGACCTCGGTCGACTTGATCAGCGCGACGACCGTCGAGCCGGCCGCCAGGCCCAGGTCGGCGGCCGCGTCGGCGGTGATCGCGGCGGTCAGCTCGCCGTCCGCGACCTCGACCTTCACTCCGGCCATCGCCCCGCCGGTGGCCACCTCGGCCACCGTGCCCGGGATCTGGTTGCGGATGCTCAGCCCGGCGACCGGTCCGGTGGCCAGTGACACCTCGGTCGACTTGACCAGGGCCCGGACGGTGCTGCCGGCGCTGAGGCCGAGGTCCTTGACGGCGTCCACGGTGACCGCCGCGGTGAGTTCCTGCCCCGAGGTGAGCCGGACCTTCACGGTGGCCATGACCTCGCCGGTGGTGACGGCGGTGACGGTGCCGGGCAGCTGGTTGCGGATGCTCAGGCTCATGAGGGGTGCCTCGTACTTTCGATCAGGGAAATGAGGGTTTCCGATCGTGCCGCCACCCACCCTAGCGGCAGGAAAACCGCAGGTCAGGAATGGTCTGATGCCCCGTCGCAGCTGCCAGGGCGAGTGGCCCGACGGGCTCGCATCCGCCCTGCAGACAGTTCATCCCTTGCTGAATTCAGCCATCACTGTACTGTTGAGGGCATGGAACCGATCGCCGCGAACCCCCGCAACCCGCACCTGCCCGCCGAGGCGCAGGAGGCGGCCATGGAACGGGTCGGCAAGGCCCTCGCCGACACCAGCCGGCGCCGGATCCTGCTCGCCCTGCTCGCCGCCCCGCACTACCCGGCCGACCTCGCCGAGGAGCTGGGCCTGACCAGGGCCAACGTTTCCAACCACCTCGCCTGCCTGCGCGACTGCGGCCTGGTGCGGACCGTCCCCGAGGGCCGCCGCACCCGCTACCACCTGGCCGACGACCGCCTCGCCCACGCCCTGCGGGACCTGCTCGCCGCCGTCCTGCCGCACGACCCCGCCCGAGAGGAGCACTGACATGGGTGCGCACCACGGCCCCGCCCCCTCTGCCGCCGCCCCGGCCACCGTCAGCGGCGCCTACCGCCGCCGGATGCTGCTCACCATCGCCGTCACCGCCGCCGTGCTGGTCCTGCAGGTCATCGGCGGGCTGCTCTCCGGCAGCCTCGCCCTGCTCGCCGACTCCGGGCACATGCTCACCGACCTCTCCGGCGTCACGCTCGCCCTGCTCGCCGTCCAGATCGCCCAGCGCTCGCCCACCCTGCGCCGCACCTTCGGCCACTACCGGCTGGAGATCCTGGCCGCCCTCGCCAACGCCGTCCTGCTGATCGGCGTCTTCGCCTGGGTCGCCTACGGCGCCGTCCGCCGGTTCGGCGAGCCCGTCGAGGTCCAGGGCGGCCTGATGCTGACCGTCGCGCTCATCGGCCTCGCCGCCAACCTGGTCGGCGTCGTGCTGCTGCGCGGCGGCAAGGAGCACAGCCTCAACCTGCGCGGCGCCTACCTGGAGGTGCTCGGCGACGCCCTCGGCTCGGTCGCCGCCATCGCGGCCGCCGTCGCCATCCAGCTCACCGGCTGGCAGTACGCCGACCCGATCGCCTCGCTGCTCATCGGCGTGATGATCCTGCCGCGCGCCTACCTGCTGGGCCGCGACGCCCTGCGCGTCCTGCTGGAGGCCACTCCCGAGGGTGTCGACCTCGCCGAACTCCGCACCCACCTGCTGGCCGAGGACGGCGTCCGCGAGGTCCACGACCTGCACGCCTGGACGATCACCTCCGGCATGCCCGTCCTGAGCGCCCACGTGGTCGCCGACGACACCCCGGCCGCCGACCTCCTCACCCGCCTGCGCCGCTGCGTCGCCGACCACTTCGGCATCGCCCACGCGACGCTCCAGGTGGAGCCGGGCGGGCGCCGGGTGTGCGGGGAGGCGGCGCACGCCTGAGGTGCAGCAGGGGCCGCCCGCCCCGGCGTCCCTCACGCCGGGGCGGGCGGCGGTGTGTCGGGGGTGGTGTGGTCGTCCTGCCGGGAGATCCCGCCGCGCCGTGCGATGGCGAGGTTGTCGCGCACGGTCAGGGTGTGGGGGTGGTCGGGGCCGAGGACGCGTTCGCTGTCCGCGACGACCTGTTCGTTGATGGTGATGGCGTCGTCGGTGCGTCCGGCTTGCAGGTAGGAGCTGGCGAGGTTGGCGCGGGCGTTGAGGGTGTCGGGGTGGTCGGGGCCGAGGATGCGTTCGCTGTCCGCGACGACCTGTTCGTTGATGGTGATGGCGTCGTCGGTGCGTCCGACCTGCCAATAGCAGGCTGCGAGGTTGGCGCGGGTGGTGAGGGTGTGGGGGTGGTCGGGGGCGAGGGTGCGTTCGCGGGCGGCGACGACCTGTTCGTTGATGGTGATGGCGTCGTCGGTGCGTCCGACCTGCCAGTAGCAGGCTGCGAGGTTGGCGCGGGTGGTGAGGGTGTGGGGGTGGTCGGGGGCGAGGGTGCGTTCGCGGGCGGCGACGACCTGCTCGTTGATGGTGATGGCGTCGTCGGTACGTCCGGCCTCGGCATAGGAGCTGGCGAGGTTGGCGCGGGCGCTCAGAGAGCTGCGGTGCAGGGGACCGAGGACGGCCTCGGCCCGGGCAGCGGTGCGGTGCCAGTGGTCGACGGCGGCAGTGTGTAGGCCGGCATCCAGGAGGCTTGTGCCTGTTCGGGCGATGAGCCCGTGCCCACCACCTGAGGTCCACAGCCGGTCGTCCGCGAGATGGACCACCGCCTCCCCGCCCGTGCGCAGGGCCGCGGTCAGCTCCCGGGCGGTGTGGTCGTGTTCGGGCCACAGGGCGAGGAGCGCGTCGGCGGCGGTGAGGTACGGCCGCCGGTCCTCCGGTGTGGTGTCGTACGCCGCCCGGGCCGTGAGGGCGTGGATGGTGACGGCGCGTGGGCCGCTGCCCGGGCCGGCGTCGGTCAGCAGGTTGAAGTTGTGCAGGACGGCGAGCGCGGCGAGGGCGTCCTCCGGGCTGACGGCCGGGGCTGCGGTCCGGCGTCTCCGCAGCCGTGACCACCACCCGCCGGGTTCGGCCCCGGCCCGCTGCTCACCGAGGTACCGGGTGACGGCGGCCGTCGTCCAGAACTCTCGCGGGTGCCCGGCCGGGTCGAGGAGGGCGGCGAGGCGCATCGCGGGGACGGCGAGGCCGACCGGCTCCGTCTGCTGGGCGGCGTCGAGGGCGAGGAGCAGGGCGGCGGCGACCGGGCGGCCGTAGTGCTCGGTGTCGGCGTCCCGGGGGAGCAGGGCGTCGAGGGTGCGGTCGCGCTGGTTGAAGAGGTCCAGGTATTCGCCGGTGGTGCAACGCCTGTTGAGCACGTAGGCGGCGGCGTGCCCGAGGGCCAGCGGCAGATGGCCGAGTGCGTCGGCGAGTTCGGCGGCGCGGTCGTCCAGGAGGGCCGGGGCGAGGCGCTCGCGCAGGTAGGCGGCGGACTCGTCGGGCGTGTAGCGGTCGACGTCGACGAGGGTGCGCCCGCCCGCGCCGCCGGCGGCGGTGCGGAGCCGGGTGGTGGCCAGGACGCGGCCCGTGCCGTGCCGGGAGGCGGCCGGCCACAGGGCGGCGTCGGTGAAGTCGGTGACGTTGTCGAGGACGACGAGCCAGCTGCGGTCGGTCGTGGTGAGCCAGGTGAGGAAGCAGGCCGCGTTCTGCTCGGTCGCGGTCGGGGCACCGCTCACGCCCGGGGCGCCGACGGCGGCGGCCGCGCGGGCGTAGAGGGTGGTCACGGTCGCGGGTTCGGTGGCGTCGGCCCAGAGCACCACCTCCGTGCCGTCCGCCACGGCTTCGCGGGCGTAGAAGGCGGCCAGCTGGCTCTTGCCGACCCCGCCGCCGCCGGAGAGCAACTGGGTGAGGCCGGAGGTGCGTTGGGTCAGCACGACGGTGTCGCCCACGCTCCGGGCCCGGTCGATGGCGGCGCGGATGGCGGTGCGCGGCTGGAAGGCGCTCGCCGGTGGCGGGATCACACCGAACACCGCCTGGGCGGGTCGGGCGGGCGGAGTCTCCACCGGGAGCACGCCATTGACGGTGTGCGCCATGATCACAAGGCCGTTGACGACGCCGCCGCTCATCGAGTTGTTCACCGCGGCGGCCGGTGGGGCGGGATGGTGGTGGTGCACGCCGCCGAAGTACTGGTCGCGCCCGGCCTGGTTCACCCGGCTTGAGCCGGAGGCGGTGGCCTGCTGTTCGACGCCGCCGGGGTCGGGGTCCTCCTTGTTCACTGGTGCTGGTCACCGCCCGCCTGCACGATCCGGGCGTCCCCGCTCGCGGTGGCGTGCTGCCGGACGGTGGTGGGCGGGGCACCGCCGGTGCCCGACGGGCCGCCGGCGCCCGGCGCGGAGCGGTTGCCCCCAACCTGCTCGACCTGCGCCCGGTCGGTGGCCGCCGCCTGCTGGTCCACCGTCCGCGCGGGCGCTGGAGGAGGGCTCGGCGTCGTCTGGCTCGCCCACCACCCCAGCGCGGCCAGGACTCCGGCCGCGCCGACCGCCGCCAGCGCGCTCAGGACGCCCCACCCGGCGTCCCCGTCCGGCAGCCACCCGAAGTCGGCGAGCCGCCCGACCCCCAACAGCGCCCCGAAGGCGACCACCGACCCGAGTACCGCGACCGTCCACCGTGTTGCGGCCGATGACATCCGCCCACCCCCTCGCCCCGGCCGTCGCCGGTTCGGCGACGGCGATGCACGGACTCTAGCGACTTCCGCCGTCAACTCCACGGCGGGAGAGCGGCCTTGGTGCCGTTCTGTTGCCCGGCCGGGGTGCGGTCGGGTGATTGCCGTGCGGTAGCCGGCGAGAGGAGGGGGCGGTCCGTCAACTGTGAACCACGGCGGGGAAAGAACGGCGGGGAAAGAGGCGTACCCACTCCTTTCCACTCTCAACATATAGCGCAGGAGGGGCCTTGCGGCAAGGCCCCGGTGATGCCGCAGAATCTCCGCTCGAAGCTCGAATGTGCGGGATTGAAACGGGAGTACTGAATGCGTGTGGTGCTGTCTGCTTACGATTCGCGCGGTGGCGTCGAGCCGCTGGTCGGACTCGCGGTGCGGCTGCGGGAATCCGGCGCGGAGGTGCGGGTGTGCGCGCCGCCGGACGAGGAGTTCGCGAAGCGGCTGGCGGCGGTCGGTGTGGAGCTGGTGCCGACCGGGCAGTCGGTGCGCGACCTGGTGACCGGTAAGACGCCGCCGACGCCGGGAGGCGTGCCCCGACGCGCGGCCGAGCTGGTCGCCGCGTTCTATGCCAACGTCACCGCCGTGGCCGAGGGGTGTGAGGTGCTGGTGGCGACCGGCCTGGTGCCGGCCGCGGCCGGGGTGCGGGCGGCCGCCGAGAAGCTGGGTATCCGGTACGTGTACGCGAGTTACCAGCCGGTCACCCTGCCGTCGCCGCACCACCCGCCGCTTCCCCGGCCGGGCCGGCCGCTCCGTGCGGACGTGGCCGACAACGCGCTGCTGTGGGAGCAGGACGCCCTGGACGCGCAGGAGGTGTTCGGCGAGGCGGTCAACTCCCACCGGGCGTCGATCGGCCTGCCGCCGGTGGACAACGTCCGCGACCACGTCTTCACCGAGCTGCCGTGGCTGGCCGCCGACCCGACCCTGGCCCCGTGGGAGGAGCCGGCGGGTCTGGCCGTGGTGCAGACCGGCGCGTGGGTCCTGCCGGACGAACGCCCGCTCCCCGCCGACCTGGAGGAGTTTCTGGACACCGGTACGCCACCGGTGTACGTGGGCTTCGGCAGTGTTCCGATGCGGGATCCGGAGGGCGCCGCCCGGGTGGTCGTCGAGGCGATCCGCGCGCAGGGCCGCCGCGCGGTCCTCTCCCGGGGCTGGGCCGACCTGGCGCTGATCGACGACCGCGACGACTGCTTCGTCGTCGGCGAGGTCAACCACCAGGCGCTGTTCCGTCGGGTGGCCGCCGTCGTGCACCACGGTGGCGCGGGCACGACCACGACGGCCACCTGGGCCGGCGCGCCCCAGGTGGTGGTCCCTCAGGGGGCGGACCAGCCGTACTTCGCGGGCCGGGTGGCCGACTTGGGGATCGGCGCGGCGCACGACGGTCCGACGCCGACCGCCGAGTCCCTGGCGGCCGCGCTCAAGGTGGCGCTGCTGCCCGGGACCCGCGAGCGGGCGGCCGCCGTGGCCGGCGCGTTCCGTGCCGACGGAGCGGCGGTGGCCGCGAAGCTGCTGCTCGACGACGCCGGGCGATGACGGGTCGACGCGGCGTCAAGTCGGCGTGGCCGCCGGCCGACCGTGCGCCCGCGAGGGTCTGGCGGGGCGCGTCCGTTGATCGCTCTCCTGACGGCCTCGGAGCTCTCCCAGGTGGTCAGCGCGGCCCCGCCGGGCTCACGAGGAGCCCCAGGGCGGAGAACTCGGCGGTCAGGAACTCGGCCTCGGCCGGTGTGATCCGCAGGCCCCGGCCCAGCAGGTCGCTCAGCATCGCGGCGGTCTCGGCGACCGTCCCACCGTAGGTCCGCCGGAGGATGCGAAGGACGTGGACCCGGGCAGGCTGCTCGGCGGCAAGGGTGAGAACGACACCGCCGGTGGTCTGCAGGACGGCATCCCGGAGCCAGTCCGGGCCGATCCCGTCGAAGCCCTGGTCCGAGCATGCGTGACAGATCCGGGTGTCCCGCCAGGAGAACCTTCCGTCCCGGAGGAACTGCGCCGGCACGCTCCTGGAGGGGCGTCCGCAGGTCCAGCAATGCCCCGGGGCGACCCTACTCATGCTCGGCACGTACTCGGAGTGGCCGTACGGACTTCAGGCGCGGGTTCACGTTCACGAGGGCATTCTGGCGAAGGGTCCAGGTGAGCCGCCATTCGTTTGTGCCGTGAAGGCCCGCCGTGCCGCTACCCCGCCGCGTCGCTACCCCGCCGTCGCCCCGACCTGGGTGACGAGGGTGCGCCAGTCCACCCGCCTCGGTTCGGCCGGTGCGTCGACGGCAGTGCGCGTGGCGGCTTCGGTGCGGCAACTCCCGCACCGCCGCTCGCCGTCCACCGGGCGGAAGGCCCGGTCGCAGCCGTCGCACGGGACGGGTGCCGCCACCGTGCCCGGATCGATCCGGGCGGGCAGCTTGCCCTCCAGGCGCCACCGCAGCAGTGCGGCAGGGGACTTGACCTGCTCGGGCAGGCCGCTGGTCAGCGCGGTACGCAGGGCGGCCGAACTCACGCCCCTGGCCAGCCACTCGGCGGCCAGCGGCGCCAGCCGCCGTACCTCGCGGGCCCCCAGGGTCAGTCGGTGGTCGGCCCGCCGGAGTTCCAGCAGGACCTGCTCGGCCTCGGTGAACTCCGCTGCACCGGAGGCATCTTCGGGTGTCGGCGGGGGAGGGAGGGGGGAGGTGTTCACCCTGGGTGTCACCCCCGGGAGGGCGGTGCCGAGTGCCCGGACGGTCGACGGGCCGCGAGTGCGTTTCCCGGCATCCGGCGGGCCGCCGTCCCCCGCCCGACTCGTGTGCTCGAAATGCTCGTCGAACAGCCGCTCCGCCTCCGCCGTGTCCAGCGGTACGTTGGAGACCAGGGATTCGGTCCGCACCTGCCCGGCCGTCCCGCGTCGTCGGGTGGTGTGGAGCAGTCCGGCGCGGGTGAGTTGGCGGCGGGCGCGGTCGGTGGTGATGCGGCCGCCGGAGAGTCCGGCGGCCAGAGCGGTCACCGTCGTGGCGCGGGCTTTCGCGGGGCCCAGCGCCAGGGCTCGCACAAGCAGTCGAAAGGCGGAGTCCGACAACTCGTCGTCCCACACCAGGGAGTTGGCAATCTGGGTGAAGTCGCGCGACGGCGCGATAGCATGCAGGAGCATCGTCAGTGGGGCCTTTACCACTCGGCGGATGAAGAGCCCGGCCGCGTGCGTCAACACGTTGCCGGGCTCGCCCCATTCTTCGGGGACGATCCGCTTCTGGCGGTCACGGTACACCCAAATGACGGCCGGTCAGCACGCTCCGAAATGAAATGATTACCCGTTGTAGTGATGATCCAGACTCTTGGCGGGCCGCAGCTCGGGCGGCAGCGGCTGCGCCTCCGAGAGCTTCACCGCCACACCGCGCGCGAGGTCGAACACCGTCACCGGGTCCCCCTGGTCCGCCCAGACCGGAGCCCCGCACCAGCGGCCGATCAGCCGGAACTGCTCCAGCGCCTCCGCGTGCAGCTCGGCCTTGCCGCAGTAGTACGCGAGCAGGTGCCGCAGCGCCGGCAGCCGCTCGTCGTCGGCCGGGACCGCGGCCAGCGCCGTGGCCACCGCCTTCAGCCGCTCCTTGGCCTTCTCCCCGGCCAGCGTGGCGTCGAGCGTCTTGCGCTTCTCCAGCTCGGACAGCGCGTGCAGGTAGATCCCCGGCAGCGGGCTCCCGGCCGGCGCGTGGTCCATCGCCCGCTCGGCGAACGCCAGCATCTTCTTGTCGGAGCCGAACCACTTGGCGCACCAGTACTGCATGCCCTGCCAGTGCGCCTCGTAGTGGTGCGGCGCGCGCTCGGCCAGGCCGGTCCAGAGCGGCTCGAACTGCTCCGGTGAGTACTGCGCGCCGCGCGCCGTCGTCACCATGACCACCCACGGAGCCGGATCCGCCGGCGCCAGCAGGGTGGCCCGGCGGGCCGCCTCGATCGCGGCGGGCAGCAGCTCGCGGAACGTCGCCATGTCCTCGGCCGGCACATCGTGCGCGTACTTGGACCCCCGGATCGCCCAGGCGCGGTGCACCATCTGTTTGGCCTCCAGGGTGGCCGCGTCGCAGCTGTTCGGGTCCGCGGCGCGCCAGGCCGTCAGCCAGGCGTCGCCCTCGTTGGCGATGCTCGCCAGCAGCTCCAGTCGCGACCAGCGCTCCTCCCAGTCCTGGCCGGCCGCCTCGACATGGGCGGCGGCGGGACGCCAGTCCCCGCCCCAGGCGGCGTCGGCTATCGCCTGCGACCGCTGACGCCGCTCGTCGGAGACCGGCGGCCCGGAGCGGCGCGGGTCGAGCCGCTCGCGGGGGACCAGACCGAAGGCGGCCGGGTCGAACTGGGTCTTGGCCCACTCCGCCGACTTGGTGGCGCGGGACTTCTTCACCGCGAAGTAGACGAGGACGGCCACGAGAACGATCAGGAAATGTGTCACGGCGGCGAATCATCCCTGGTGGGAGGGGGTGTGTGCAATGCGGAAAATGCTCGCCGAACGCCCTTTTCCGTGCAAACATGCCCTCTATGGGGACGATCCTGCACGGCACCCACGTCACGCTCCGCCCCGCGACGGCGGAGGACATCCCGGCGCTCGCGGCCATCCGTGCCACGCCCGAGGTCTACGCCCGCTGGCGCGGCGGGGAGGACCTCGCCGAAGCCGTCGCCACCGAGCTCAAGGAGCCGGACACCGAGACCCTGGTGGTCCTGGTCGACGGTCAGGTGGCCGGCGCCATCCAGTGGTACGCCAACAACGACGACGAGTACCGGCACGCGGGCATGGACATCTACCTCGATCCCGTCCGCCACGGCCGGGGTCTGGGTACCGACGCCGTCCGCACCCTGGCCCGGCACCTCGTCGCCGACCACCACTACCACCGTCTGATCATCGACCCGGCGGCGGACAACGCGGCGGCGATCCGCTGTTACGCCAAGGTCGGCTTCCGCCCGGTGGGCACCATGCGCCAGTACGAGCGCGGCCCCGACGGCACCTGGCACGACAACCTGCTGATGGACCTGCTGGCGGACGAACTCGGTTAGCCGGGACCGGGGCCGGGTGACGGGTGCGTACAACCGTTCGCATCATTCGTACGTCATCCCATCAGAACGTCATCCCGTCACTTCTCACAGCCGGAGCCGCGATCGTGCGCACCTCCCGTCTGGCGGCCACCGCCGCCCTGTTCGTGCTCACCGCGGGCGCGATGGTCTCAGGGGCCACCGGTGCCTTCGCCGACGACGCCCTGCCGAGCCCCTCGGCGACGGTGCCGACACCTGCCGCCACCACGTCGTCCGCCGTACTGACGGACGCCCCGTCGGCCGAGCCGACGGGCACCCCGTCCGCCGGCGCCACCCCCTCGGCCACCGACACGCCGTCGGCCACCACTACGCCGTCTCCCACCGGAAGCCCGACGGGCACCCCGACGGCCACGCCGACCCTGCCCCAGGGCTGCATGTACGTCCGCGAGGAGGCCATGCCGGTCCACGGCGTCACCCTCGACACCGACGGATCCACCCGGGACATGGCCGTCTCCTTCTACAACAGCAGCTCGACGACGCTCACCGACTTCCGGATCACCGCCGTGATCAAGAGCGCGACGGGGGCCGTCCCGCCGCAGACCGGGGTGAAGTTCCAGGGCGACGCCGTCTGGGCGCCGGTCACGGTGGATCCCGCCACCGGGTCGGTGTCCCTCGGGTCGCACCGGATCCCCTCGCACGAGATGTTCACCGTGGTGCTCCGGATCTCCGCCGGTGCCGCCAAGGCCGAGGGCTACACCCTCACCGTCTCGGGCGGCTCCGAGGTGCTCCCGTACGGGGTCGGCCCCACCAATGTGAAGTACACCTGCAACCGGCTGACCGGATCGTCCACCAGTCGCGTCACCTTCCGCGACGAGCCGACCGCCACGCCCACCGCCACGCCGTCGACGAGCACCTCGCCCACCGCGAGCGCCTCCCCGACCGCCTCGGCGTCGCCGTCGCCGTCCGCGACCTCCACCGGTGGTGTCGTCCCGGCCGGCACCACCGGCAGCGGCACCACGACCGCCGCCGGCGGCCACCTCGCCGCGACGGGTAGCGGCTCCGGCACCGTGCCGCTCGCGGTCACCGGCGCCGCCGCCGTCGCCCTCGGTGGCGCGGCCGTCCTCGTCGCCCGCCGCCGGAAGAACGCCCGCGGCTGACCCGCCGGTCCCCATGCTCCGTCCCGTCCGCGCACCCGCGCGGGCGGGACGTCGTCGTCGCGGACCCGCGCCGGGCGCGACGTGGCGGGACACCCGTGCGCCCGACCCCTCGGGGGCCGGGCGCACGGGTGCGCGGACGGGCGGCGCCGCCCTACCGACCCTCCCGCTCGGCCGCTTCGGCGAGGCGCTTGACGGTCGCCAGGCGTCGGTCCCAGTCGGTCGCGAGGGCGGCCATCCAGCGGGCCGTCGCGTCGAGTGCCGCGGGGCGGACCGCGTACCGCACTTCGCGGCCGACCCGGGTGGCGGTGACCAGTCCGGCGCCGTCCAGGACGGCGAGGTGCTTGACCACCGCCTGCCGCGAGACGGGCAGCCGTTCGGCGAGCGCGGTCGCGGTGGCCTCGCCCCGCTCGGCCAGCAGGTCCAGCAGGTGACGGCGGGTCGGGTCGGCGAGGGCGGCGAGGACGTGGTCGGCCGGCTCGGCGCCGCCGCGGACCCCGCCGGTCATGCGGACGGCTGCTCGGCGCGCTTGCGGAACGCGTCGAGCACCTGCGGCCACCCGCCGGTGTTGTCCTCGACCGCCTTGTCGCGCAGCTGCTCGGATCCGGCCAGGGCCGCGAATCCGCTCTCGACGACGCGCAGCCGCGTCCCGTCGCCCTCCGGGGTCAGGGTGAACTCCACCAGGGTGCTGTTGTCCTCGCGCAGCTCCTCGCCGGGGAAGGCGCTGGCCCAGCGGTAGGCCAGGTAGGTCGGCGGCTCGACCTTCTCGACCCGCACCGGGAAGTCGCCGTACTCGGGGTTCTTCGCCACCGTGGACTCGCCTTCCCGGGCCACGGTGCCGGCCAGGCTCGCCTCCTCGGCCACCCAGAAGCCGGGCTGGGCCACCAGGGTCCAGACCCGCTCCGGGGATGCCGCGATCAGGGTCTCGCGCTCGATCCGGTCCTCGCTCATGAGGGGCTCCTTCGTCGCTGCCAGTGTGTGCAACTCCAGAGTTGCACGTGGGTCGGCGAGGTGCAACCGGAAAGTTGCGCCCGGGAGTGGTCCGCTGTCGCTCGGAGTCGTCGGGGGCCCACGCCGCGGCAGCGAGGAGTGGGCTCTCCCTCATCGCTCGGGCGGGGGAGCCACCACCATCGGCCACGCCTCCTCGGCGGCGAGCAGGTCGTCGAGCGTCTCCTCGGGGCCTGCCGCGAACACCACGGCCCCGGGCGCCGCCCGCGCGTACAGCTCCGGGTCCACCGGGGCCTCGGCGCGGAGCACCAGCACGGCCTCCGGGTCGACGGGCGAGCGGCCGGCGAACGCCGCGGCGTCCGCGCCGGCCTGCCCCAGCACGACGGGGTAGACGGCGATGCCGACCACCAGGCGGCCGGCGTCCAGCGCGCGCTCGGCCCAACCGTCGGTCCGCACCAGGTACAACACGCCGTCGCCCTCGTAGCAGTGGTCCCCGAGCCGGGCGACGGCGCGCTCGGCCGGCGGGCCGTCCGGGTCGACCACGAGCGTCACGACGGGCACGTCCGGCTCGTCGGGGTCGATGCCGGGACGGAGCAGGAGCCTGGCCACGGACGACCTCCGGTGACGGGGCGGGCGGGCCACCAGTAGAGCACGGCCGCCCGCGCGGACCGCTCCGGGCCGGCCCGCTGCCGCCGCCGGCCTCAGGCGGGGCTGCCGGCGCGGTCGTGCAGTGCCTCCGCCATGGCTGACGCGCCGTCGGTGACGAACCCGCGGATCGACGCCAGGTACGCGGCACGGTCGACCCGCCCGTCACCGTCGGTGTCCAGCGCGTCGAACGCCTTCGCGGCGTTGTCCGCGGAGTTGCCCAGGGCAGCTCGGAGCCGGGTGAACTCCGCACGCCCCAGGGCCCCGTCCGCGTCCGCGTCGGCGAGGTCGAACAGCGACCCCAGCGCCTGCCGGCACACCTCGTCGAAGGCACCGGCCCCCGCCCACGCCGCGTACTCCTCGAAGGTGACCCTGTCGTCGCCGTCCGCGTCCATCGACGCGAACACGCGCTCGTGGGCCGAGCGCGCGGCGCGGACCAGCGGGTCGCCCGCGTCCCGGCCGAGTGCGGCGGCCGCCCGTTCGGGGCGGGTGAGGTACTCCTGCCGGGAGACGACGCCGTCGCCGTCCGCGTCCAGCATGGTGAAGATGTGCCGCTTGGCAGTGATGGTGTCCATGAACCTGCCCTTCGTGAGGCCGGAGCGGGTGATCCGCTCCACCCGCGCCCCGTTCAACGCCGCACCCCGCGCCGGGTCACTGCCGGTCGGGCGCCGCAGCCCGGCGGAGCCGGCGTCGGCCCAGGTCGTGCCAGGTGCGGGTGTCGCGCCGCGGGGGATAACCGGAGGCGCCCCGCGCGGTCGGCCCCTAAGGTGGCGCGGTGATCCTTTCTCATGACGAGGCCGGAAGCGGCCCAGTGGTGGTCCTGGTGCACTCCACGGTCTGTGACCGGCGGATGTGGGACGGGCAGGTGCCCGCCCTGGTCGGGGCCGGCCTCCGGGTGGTCCGCTGCGACCTCCGGGGCTTCGGCGGGACGCCCGTGCCGGACCGCCCGTACGACAACGCCCAGGACGTCCTGGACCTCCTGGACCACCTCGGCGTGGAGCGGGCGGCGCTGGTCGGGGCATCCGGCGGGGGCCGGGTCGCGCTGGCGGTGGCGGCCCGGTGGCCGCGGCGGGTGACGGCGCTCGCGCTGCTGTGCACGGCGCTGGCGGGGCAGCGGCCGAGCGCCGCGCTCCGGGCGTTCGGCGACCGCGAGGACGCGCTGATCGAGGCCGGGGACATCGCCGGAGCGACCGAACTCAACGTGGCGGCCTGGCTGGGCCCCGACGCGGACGACGCGGCCCGGGCGCGGGTGCGGCAGATGCAGCGGCACGCCTTCGAGGTCCAGCTGGCGGCCGTGGAGGAGTTCGGGCAGATCGCGGTCGACACCGACCCGTCCGCCGTCACGGCGCCCACCCTGCTCGTCACCGGCGCGCACGACTTCCCGGACTTCACCCGGATCGCCGACCACCTCGCCGACCGCATCGCCGGTGCCCGCCGCCTCGACCTCCCCTGGGCGGGCCACCTGCCCGCCCTGGAGCGGCCGGCGGAGCTCAACGCGCTGCTGCTCGACTTCCTGGGCGCCGAGCCGCTCGACGGCCCGCGGCCGAAGGTCGCCTGACGGCCTGACGGCCTGACCGGCGAGGCAGGGCGGTGCCGACGACGTTCGCCGGACGGTGGGCGCCGTCGGCGTTCGCTACGCGGCCGTCCCCGGGCAGCCGCAGGAGCGGCGGATCACCATGCGGGCGGGGAAGGTGCGGGCGCCCGCCGGGACGGGCTCCTCGTTCGCCTTGGCGGTCAGCACGAGGTCCACGGCGGCCCGGGCCATCTCGTCCTGCGCGGTGGCGACGGTGGTGAGCGGCGGCCCGGCGATGACGGCCTCCGCGATGTCGTCGAACGCGGCCACCGCGAGGTCCTCCGGCACCCGGATGCCCAGGTCGTCGGCGGCCCGCAGCAGGCCGATCGCCTGGTCGTCGGTGGCGCAGAACACCGCCGACGGCCGGTCGGGCCGGGCCAGCAGCGCGAGGGCCTCGGCGTGCGCCCGGACGCGGTCGAACGGCGCGGGTGTCAGCCGGCCCTCGGTGGGCAGGCCGGCCTCGGCCAGGGCGGCCGCCCAGCCGGCGGTCCGGGAGGTCACCGGGTCGGTCGGGCTGAGTGCGAACGTCCCGCCGAAGCAGTGCACTTCGGCGTGCCCGTGGCCCAGCAGGTGCCGGACCACCTCGCGCGCCCCGCCGTCGTCGTCGGCGACGACGGCCACCCCGCTCTCGGTCTCCGCCCGGTGGTGCAGCAGCACGACGGGGGTGCCGTCGGTGGCCTCGAAGCCGGCCACGCCGGGCACGGACGGGTCCTGGGTCACCAGGATCAGCCCGTCCACCTGCATCCCGAGGAAGGCCCGGATGTAGTGCGCCTCCCGCTCGTCGGCGTAGTCGGAGTTGCCGATCAGCAGCAGCCGGCCGCGCTCGGCCGCCGCCTGCTCGACCATGTGCGCGAGCCCGGCGAAGAACGGCTGCCGGGCGTCCGGCACGACCATGCCGATCAGGTTGGTCCGCCGCCGGGCCATCGCCTGGGCGACCCGGTTCGGCCGGTAGCCCAGCTCCTCGACCGCCGCCAGGACGCGGGCCCGGGTGGCCGCCGCCACCGGCCGCGGCCCGTCGTTGATCACATAGCTGACAACCGCCGTCGACGTCCCCGCCGCCCGCGCCACGTCGTCCCGCGTCACCCTCACCATGCACGCGAGCCTACACACCGCCTCTGACCAGGCCCGAAAGTGCCGGACGGCCGGTGTGTGGGTGCGCCGTCGGACGCGGCGCCGGGCGGTGGCCGGCGCCGGTCGCGAGGTCTCGGCCGAGCCGCTCGGCGACCGTCGCCGTGCCCTGGCCCCCGGCGGTGCGCAGGGCCTCCGGGGCGAGCCGCTCGGGGGCGGTCGGCCGCGCGGGCACTGGTGGCGCGGGCGCTGGTGGCGCTGCTCCCGGACCGGCTCCCGAGGACCACCGGCGGGATCGTGCACGCCGACGCCGGGGTGCGCGCCGTCGGCGCCCCGCGCCCGTCCCCGCCCCCGTGCGCCCGTCCCCACCCCTGTGCGCCCGCCTCCGCGCCGGGGGCCCCGGCCTCAGTAGGTGTGATCGGCCGTCACGTCCGCCGAGAGGTTGAGCGCGCGCTCCGCCGCCTCCCCGCGCAGGGCCAGCAACGTCAGCGTCAGCGCGTCGACCACGGCCAGGTGGGCGATCCGGCTGGCGGTGGTTTCGAGGCCGAAGACGAGGTCCTGCCCGCCGGCGACCAAGGTGTGGGTGGCGACCTCGCTCAGCGGCGAGCGGGCGTAGCTGGTGAGCGCGACGACGCTCGCGCCGGCGTCGCGGGCGCGGCGGGCGGTGTCGACCACGGTCGGGGTCGCGCCGGTGTGGCTGACGGCCAGGCAGGCGCCGGTGGGCGGGAGCCCGGCGGCCGCCAGCTGCGCGGTGAGCGGGTCGGCGGGGGAGTCGACCGGGATGCCGAGGGCGCGCAGCCGGTAGGCGGCGTCCAGGACGACCGCGCCGGAGAGGCCCGCGCCGGCCAGGACGACCCGGTCGGCCGCGTTCAGCACCTCGGCCGCCGCCCGCAGGCCCTGCGCGGGCAGGGTGGTGGCGATCCCGTCGAGTGCCTCCCGGGCGGCGCGCACGGTGTCGGTCAGCGCGCGGGCCGCCGGGTCCGCCGCCGCGGAGAGGTCCGGCGAGGGGGCCGGCGCCTGGCGGACCGCCGCGATCTTCAACTCCTGGTAGCCCTTGAAGCCGAGCCGCTGGCACGCCCGCACCACGGAGGAGGACGCGGTGCCGGCCAGCGCGGCGACATCGCTCACGCTCAGCTGCACCAGGTCGGCCCCCCGGTCGAGGACCACCTGCGCGACCCGCGCCTCGGAGCCGCGCAGCTCGCCGAGGCGGGCGCGGATGTGCGCGGCCAGCTGTGATTCCAGTGGCGAGAAATCGGAATGCTCTTCCATGGATCCAGTGTACCGTGGAATTCTGTTCCAGTCCGTTGGAGGGGAGCTTCGCCATGCCCGCAATCGCGCTCGCGCTGCCGAGCGGTGGGTCGTCGGCGGCCGTGCCGGTCGCCGTCCTCGTCGCGGCGGTCCTGCACGCCGTCTGGAACGGGTTGGCGCACCGGATCCAGGACAAGCTGGTCGGCTTCGCCCTGATCAACCTCGCGTACACCGCCTGCGCGGTCGTGCTGGTCGCGCTCAATCCGCTGCCGGCCGCCGCGGCCTGGCCGTACCTCCTGGCCTCGGTGGTGATGCAGGTGGTGTCCCAGCTCCTGCTGCTGCGTGCCTACCAGCTCGGGGACTTCGGGCAGATGTACCCGATCGCCCGGGGGTCGGCGCCGCTGCTGGTGGCGGTGCTGTCCGTGACGGTGCTCGGCCAGGGCCTGGGCGGCGGGGAGCTGCTGGGCGTCCTGGTGATCTCCTGCGGTCTGATCGGGCTGGCCTTCGCCAAGGGGATACCCGGGCGGGCGCAGCTGCCCGCTCTCGGCGCGGCCGCCGGTACCGGCGTGATGATCGCCTCGTACACCGTGCTGGACGGCAGTGGCGTCCGGCAGGCCGGGACCGTCGGCGGCTACGTGGCCTGGCTCTTCCTGCTGCAGGGGCCGAGCCTGGCGCTGATCGCCTGGATCCGGCGGGGTCGCGGTCTGTTCGTCGGGGTCGGCCCGGTGGTACCGGTGGGGATCGCCGGTGGGGTGCTCTCCCTGACCGCCTACGGCCTGGTGGTCTGGGCGCAGTCGCGGGGCAGCCTGGCGGCCGTCGCCGCGCTGCGCGAGACGAGCATCGTGATCGCCGCGCTGATCGCCACGATGGTCTTCCGGGAGCGCCTCGGCCGGCTCCGGATGACCGCCAGTGCCACCGTCCTGGCCGGGATCGCCGTCCTGGAGCTCGCCCGTCCGTAGCGGCGGGTGGGGCGGCTGGGCGGGTGGGCGAGCGGTGGGTTCAGGGGACGACGACCGTCATCGTGCTCCGGGTGAACCGGAAGCCGAGTGAGGTGTACAGGCCGCGAGCCGCGTTTCCCTCGGTCACGGCCAACCCCATCTCCGGGTTTCCGCGTCCGGCGAGGTCGGCCATCACCCGGCGCATGAGGTCGCGGCCGAGCCCGGGGTAGCCGAGGTCGGGATGCCGGAAGAGATGGGCGATCCAGGGCACGCCCTCGAAGTCGGTCACGACGGCGCCGGCCACGACCCGGTCGTCCGGGTCCACCACCAGGGCGCTGGACGGCAGGACGGGGCCGACGATCCTTCCGGCCAGCAGGGTGCGCAGATCCTCGTGCACGGTCCGCGCGTCGTGATCGGGGCGGTGGTCGGGGTGGCCGGGGCCGAACGCCGCGCCCAGCGCCGGGGTGAGCGCCTCGGCATCGCGGTCGCACGGCACGCTGCGGTACCCGTCCCGCAACGGAGTCCGCGCCCAGTCGGGCCACCCGGCAGGCGGTGGATCACCGGCGAGGTCCCGCAGCATGGTGTGGCCGAGCCGGAGCATCCGGGCCCCGCGGCGCAGCAGCCGCTCGCCGAACTCGACGCGGCCGGAGACGATCCAGCCCGACATGTCCGACAGCACGAACTCCACCGGGTCGACGGTGCTGACGGGTCCGTCGACACCGGCCGTCCCGGTGGTCAGCACCTCCAGCGCACTGGCCCAGGGACGCCCCTCCCGTTCACCGCGTCGGTAGCGCACCAGCGGAAGGCCCTCGGTGTCGCGCCCCACCTGCCAGTCCGGTTCTGCCTCGGTCACGCCGGTCCGTCCGATCTCCGGGGAGCAGTCTGCCTCCGCCATGATCGGCGGGCG
Source organism: Kitasatospora sp. NPDC091207 (assembly GCF_044768625.1). NCBI lineage: Bacteria > Bacillati > Actinomycetota > Actinomycetes > Kitasatosporales > Streptomycetaceae > Kitasatospora > Kitasatospora sp. NPDC091207. The sequence goes on along the minus strand of NZ_JBIVVS010000002.1, from coordinate 53,464 downwards.
GCTGCCGGAGATCAAGGGGGCGGCGAGCCGCCGCCCGACCGGCCCGAGGCGGCCCTTCCCTCCTAGTGACTCACCCGGGTCGCGTCCAACCCCACCCCTGGGCCTGGACCCGGCCGGTCAATCGCCCCCCGCAGCAGCGGCGGCGGACCGCCCCGACGGCGCGCCGATGACCACGGGCCCCAGGAGCGATCTCCTGCGGCCCGTACGTGTTCTGACCGGCGGGGCGGGTCTGGCTACTGCCGGCTCCCGCCCGTGCCGTCGCTGCGGTGCAGGCCGCGAACGTGGGCGTGAGACCTGTCCGCTGCGTGTCCGGCTTGAGCACCACGTTGCCGAAGCCACCCGGGAGCTCGGCCTGCCATGCGCCCTGTCTCATCCCATCGCTGCATCGGTGCCATGACTCCGAATCTGCCGGAATCCCTGAGACGGCTGCGCACGGATTCGCGGGGGCCATGTCCCCGACCGATCTCTCTCGCGTTGTATGGTCGTTGAGGGTGTGCCGGAGGAGGCGACTGGTGTATCGAATGCGTGTTGCGGTGGGCTCCGACGCGGGCGCGATTGCCGATCTGGTGCGAGCCCGGTCCGCATGGTTGACGGTGCGCGGTCTGGGTGAGTGTGCGGACATGGCGGAGGTGTACGGCTCGCAGGCGGGTGACCCGACTTTCCCGGTGTGGGTGCTGGAGCACGAGGCCGAAGGGGTCGTCGGCTGCACCACACACTTCGGGAACGAGGCGCTTCCCCCGTGGGGCTTCACCGAGGAGGAGCGCGCCGAGCCGACGCTGTTCCTGGCGACCACCTTCACCGCGCCGAATCCGCACCGGCTGGGCCGGCTGATCGCGTGGTGGTCGCTCGACCACGCCGCTCAGCAGGGCCTTCGCTGGGTGCGTCGGGGTACGGGGCAGGAACAGCTCTCCCGGTACTACCAGGAGGCCCAGGGCTGGGATCTGCTGCGAGTCGCCGAGCGGCACGACGTGAAGGTCTACATGCTGCAACGGCAGGCCGAGCGCGTCCTTGGCTTGGCGGACATGATGGTCGGCCGCGGTCTCTGAGGGACATGCCGGTGGTCCCGGCGGAAACCGCCGGGACCACCGGCGTGCTCAGCGCCGGACGAGCGCGGAGTCGGCGAGGAGTGCGAAGACGACCTCGTGGTCGCCGGCCGCGGGGGCGCCGGCCTCCAGGCGGTCCGCGACGGTGGCCAGTCCGTCCGCGTCGATGAGCGCGGCCTCGATGAGGGGCGAACCGCTGTCGAGGATCGTCCGGATACGGGGTACCCCGTGCCGGCGCATCGCCGTGGTGATGATCTGCCGGAAGTTCTCCGCGATCGGCGGCCGGGCCACCTGCGGAGGCATGCCCGTCCTGCCGATGATCTCGCGCAGGAGTCGCTTCTGCTCCCGCCACTCCAGGGGCGTCCACTCGCAGAACCGGACGAGGAGCGGATCGGTGAGCGGGTGGACGGGCCAGATGCCACGCCGCATGAACGCGGGGCCGCATACGGTCTTGGCCATGAGGGCGGTCTCCGGAACGACCGCAGCTGGTGTGATGGCGGTGTCGATGTCCGGTAGGACGGCCCTGGCGACCGGTCCGAGCCACGGCGGGGTGTCGGGGCGCTCGAAACCTCCCCACCCTCCGTGGTCCTCGGCGGCGGTGGTGGCCATCAGCTCGTCGCCGCCGATCCCGGTGAACACCGCTCGGACGTCGTGGTCGGTGAAGCGGCCGGAGAGGGCGTCGAGCGCGTCGGCGTAGATGTCCTGATAGGGGGAGACCCAGGTGTGGCGGCTGTAGCGGGACGTCGGCCCGTAGGGCAGATGATCGGCGGCCTGGACGGTCACGGACGACCAACCGGATGCGATGTACTCCAGGACGAGCGCGCGGCGCCCGGACTGCTGTACGCCTGGTTCGCCGTCCAGGAGGACCGTCCCCGCAGTCACGCCGGCTCCCAGCGGAGCTGTCCGCAGGGCCAGGGCGACGACGGTGGAGTCCATGCCACCGGAGAGCTGCACAGCGGTCCTGGAGCCCATCCACGGGATCCGCGACAGCGACCGGCCGAGGAGATCCAGGAACAGCGGTACCGGGTCGGCGCCGTCCTGGAGGGTCCGTGCCCGGGAGTGCTCGGCGGGTCCGGGGAACTGGATGGTCAGCGGGCCACCGAGGCCGAAGCGTGCGGTGGCCCGCTCGGTGAGGAGCCGGATGTCCTGCCAGAACGTGGCGGCGGTGTACCGGGTACGCAGGGCGAGGTGACGGGTGACGGCCAAGTGGTCCAGCCGGTTGTGGTCCTGGTGATCACGGAGGTCCATCAGATCCCATGAGCCGTGGAGCACGTCGTCCTGGGTAGCCAGGTACTGGGGGGAGGTGCACTCGGGCCCGGTTGTGATCCTGACGGCCTGTCCCGGGCTCATCTCGACGGTGACCCGGTCACCGTGACTGTCGCGGAGCTCGCGTAGCCGGCGAGCGTACGAGCCAGGCGAAACCTGCTCGACCTCAGGCCGCCTCGGGATGGTGCCGGCCAGTCTGGTGGTGGAGACGAAGGCGGTGCGGATGCCGTCGGTGAAGGCGCTCCGCTCGGTCAGCTCGTGCCGGTATGGGGCGATCCAGGAGGATCCGCAGCGCCAGCGGTCGGCCGCCCACGCCCATGCCCTGTCGGTGGTGATGTCGTCGTGGGTGATGCGGAGGTGCAACATCGCGGCGGTCCTTCGTGCGTCGGGTGGGAACGGGACGCGGACCGGCCGCAGCAGCGGTCGCTGCTGCGGCCGGCACGAGAGTTCGTCAGACGGCCGTGGTGTCGTACGTCTGCACGGAGTCGGAGCTGCCGGCGATCTTCTTGTAGCTGTACCGGTCGGTGGTGTCCATGACCTCGTACGCGGGCTCGTCGTCGAAGATCCGGCCGGCGGCCTCGATGAGCATGGTCTCGTCGGTGATGTTCACGGAGCTGTTCCCTTCGCCTCAGTCGGTTGGCTTCTCCCGCCGACGCGTCTGGCGGGCGCGGGGAAGCCCGGTACCTGCGGGATCGCGGGTACCGGCGGCGGCCCGGGGGTGTTCCTGGATGGCCGGCCGCCGCACAACCAGACAACCGCCAGGTCGGCACTGCGCGTAACCGTCCGGTCATGATCGGGAGTTGAAAGCATTGAATTCAGGGCAGGATGACCCGCATGTCACGGACACGCCGTCAGAACGAGGCGCTGAGAGGCCTTCTGTACGAGGCTGGTTGGGGCTATGGGCAGTTCGCCCGATCCATCAACGCTGCCGGTACGCGCACAGGACTGAGCCTGCGGTACGACAACTCGTCGGTGAGTCACTGGCTGAACGACGGGACGATGCCTCGGCAGGGGACTCGAGACCTGATCCTCGACGTGCTGTCGCTGAGACTCCGACGGCCCGTCACCGCGGCCGACGCCGGGTTCGGGAAGCCGAGGCTTGACGACGAGGGCACTGATCTCATTACTGGACTGATGGACCTGGCGCGCGCGGACATGGACCCTTCCCGACGATCGGTACTCGGTGCAGGCCTCTATTCGGCCGCCGTGGTCGCCGTGCCCGGGTGGCAGGATGTGGTCGGCCGGATCGACATGATCAAGACCAATCCGTCCATGCGCATCGGCCGGCGCGAGGTCGAGTCGGTCATCGCGATGACCGAGCTCATCAGCGGGATCGACGACCAGCAGGGAGGCCGCTACGCGCGGCCCATGGCCGCGACGTTCCTGGTCAACGCCATCGGCCCGTACCTCAAGGCCGAGGCCCCTGACGAGGTCCGCAAGGAGTTGCTGTCGGCCGCCGCCGACCACTGCTACCTGACCGGCTACATGGCCATGGACGAGCGCCTCGACGGCCTGGCCAGTCGGTACTACGTCAAGGCGCTGGAGCTGGCACGGATCGCTGGTGATGAGCTGACGTTCTGCACAACCCTGCGGGGCATGAGCGTCATGCACGGTGACCTCGGCGACGGTCCCACCGCCAGCAGGCTCGCCCAGAGCGCATCCGCGGCCTCTCCCAAGGCAGGCCCGCGGATGCGCGCGTTCCTGGCGGGCCAGGAGGCCCACGCGGCAGCCATCACGGGTGACCGCTCGCTCGCGCTTCTTCGGATCAAGCAGGCCGAAGCGGCGATGGAGAAGGCCGAGTCCCAGGCGAAGGCCCTCGGCTCGTACGACCCATCCGCCCTGCACTACCACATCTCACAAGTCCGGTACGAGCTAGGAGACATGGCCGGGGCGATCGAATCGATGCAGCAGTCCCATCAGATCCGCGAGCCTGTGTTCCGGCGAACCAGGGTGCGGTACGGGGGGATGCTCGCTGAGCGGAAGTTCAAGGCCGGCCGGTTCGAAGAAGCCTTCGCTGACTGGCACCGCATGCTGGATGAGTACCCGCTGATCCAGTCAGGTCGAGCTGACGACCGGTTTCGCGAGATGAAGACGCTGATCCAGCCCTACCTTGGAAATCGTGGCGCTCGGGAGCTCCACGAACGGACCATGTCCGTCAGTTGAACCCGACTCGCCGCCCTACCGGATCGCGGCTGTTCCGTTCCGCGAGTGCGGTGTTCTCGTTCTTCGGGCGGCCGATCCGCGCGATCCGCGGAACGGGTTCGTCGCAGGCCCCAAGGGTCCTCCCGCACCGGGGCCGCGCCGGGTCGTACCCGGCGCGGCCCCGGCCCGGGTGCCTCAGCCCCGGCAGCCCTCCAGCAGCCGTAGCCACACCTCACTGATGGTGGGGTAGGCGGGTACGGCGTGCCAGAGCCGGTTGATCGGCACCTCGCCGACCACCGCGACGGTGGCCGAGTGGAGCAGTTCCGCGACCCCGGGGCCGACGAAGGAGGCGCCGACCAGCACCTGGCGGTCCAGGTCGAAGACCACCCGGGCCCGGCCCCGGTAGTCGTCGCCGTACAGCGAGGCGCCGGCGACGGCGCCCAGGTCGTGGTCGATCGACCGGACCCGCAGCCCGGCCCGCTCGGCGGCCTCCAGCGTCAGGCCGACGGCCGCCACCTCCGGCTCGGTGAAGACGACCTGCGGCGCCCCGGCGCTGTCGGCGGACGCGGCGTGCGCGCCCCAGCGCGCGGTGTCCAACGGCCGCCCCTCGGCGCGCGCGACGATCGCCGCGCCCGCGATCCGGGCCTGGTACTTGCCCTGGTGGGTGAGCAGCGCCCGGTGGTTGACGTCCCCGGCCGCGTACAGCCAGTCGCCGTCGATGCCGAGCACGGTGCAGCTGTCGTCCACGTCCATCCAGGCGCCGGGCTTCAGGCCGACCTGCTCCAGCCCGACATCGGCCGTGCGCGGGGCCCGGCCGGTGGCGTAGAGCACCTCGTCGGCCGTCAGCCGCTCGCCGTCGCCCAGCACGAGGGTCACCCCGGCGCCGTCGACGCGCTCCAGTGACGCCACCTCGGTGCCGAAGCGGAGGTCCACCCCGGCGCTCTTGAGGCCCTCCGCGACCAGCTCGCTCGCGAACGGCTCCATCCGGGGCAGCAGCGCGTCGCCGCGCACCAGCAGGACGACCTCCGAACCGAGCGCGCGCCAGGCGGTGGCCAGCTCCACCCCGACCACGCCGCCGCCGACCACCGCCAGCCGCCCGGGCACGGTGGGTGAGCCGGTCGCCTCCCGGTTGGTCCACGGCCGGGCGTCGGCCAGCCCGGGGACGCCCTCCGGCAGCACCGGCCGGCTGCCGGTGCAGACCGCGACGGCGTGCCGGGCGGTCAGCAGCCGCTCGGTGCCGTCCTCGGCCTCGACCGTGACCGTCCGTTCGCCGGCCAGCCGGCCGTGTCCGCGGACCAGCTCGATGCCGGTGTCGCGGAGCCATTGGACCTGGCCGTCGTCCCGCCAGTGCGAGGTGAACGAGTCGCGGCGGGCCAGTACGGCGGCCGGGTCCAGCGCGCCGCCGCCGACAGCCTCGCGCGCACCGGCCACCGCGCGGGCGGCGGCCAGCGCGGCCACCGGGCGCAGCAGGGCCTTGCTCGGCATGCAGGCCCAGTACGAGCATTCGCCACCGACCAGTTCGGCCTCCACGATCACCGTGCGCAGCCCGGCGGCGGCGGTCCGGTCGGCCACGTTCTCGCCGGTCGGGCCGGCGCCCACCACGATGACGTCGTACTCCTCGGGCGCGGTCGTCATGCGCGGTCCTCCGTCGTGTCGATGGTCACCCCGGCGCGCAGGGCCAGGGTGACGGGCGTGCGTTCGCAGACGTCGAGCAGGCGGGCGCGCTGGGCGTCGTCCAGCGCGCCGGTGAACGCGACCAGGCGTGAGACCCGGCCGCGGCTCCCGTCCGTCTCGTATCCGAGCCTGACCCGGACCGTCTCCAACGGCCACTCCTTGCGCTCCGCGTACATCCGCAGGGTGATCGCGGTGCACGAGCCGAGCGCGCCGAGCAGCAGGGCGAACGGTTCCGGCCCGCTGTCCGAGCCGCCGCGGCGCACCGGCTCGTCCGCGGTCAGCGGGTGCGTGCCGGCCCGCACGTCGACGTGGAACGGCGCGTCGGCGCTGCTGCCGGTCACCACGGCGGTGGTGACCCGCCGGAACTCCGGCGCGGCCGCGGCCGGTTCGGTGCTCGTCGTGCTGGTCGGGGTCTGGCTCATGGCGGGCGGGCCTCGCTCTCGTTCGGTGTCACGGGCGCCCGGGGGCACGGGCGCCGTGGCCATCCTGCGCCGCCCGGGCCGCCGTGCGCAGCCGAACACGCGGGCGAGTGCGCTGTGGGGCAAGCACCCGGGCGCCCACGGAGTGGACCGCCGCCGCCGGGTCACCCCGCCGTGGCGCCCGCCGGTCGGCTCGGTTACGCGAGCTTCGCAAGCTCCGCCAGTACCGCCGCCGTCTCCGCCGGCCGCGAGAACATCGGCCAGTGTCCGGTCGGCAGCTCGCGCAGTTCCCACTCCGGGCCGCCGAGCTGGGAGAAGTACGGATGACCGGAGGCGATCATGGCGCGGACCTGCTCCAGTGGGAACGAGCAGGAGACCAGCGCCTTCGGCAGGGCCGCCCCGGCGCCGGTCAGCCGCAGCGGCTCGGTGAAGGTGGCGGCCGGCTGGTCGGTGGCGCGCTCGCGGACGGCGGCGCGGGTGGCGTCGTCCAGCCCGTCCGCGCTGGTGCCGGAGGCGGCGAACTCCTCCCAGGACGGCATCGGATGCCGGCCGTCGACCAGGGACGCCATGACGCGGGCCCGGTGGTCGGCCTCCCAGAGGTCGCCCAGCGCGGCGCCGTCGGGGACGGGACCGCTGTCGACGTAGACCACGCGCCCGATCCGCTCGGGCATCCGGTCGGCCGCGCCGGTGACCGGGGTGCTGCCGCCGCTGTGCGCGACCAGGACGACGTCCCACAGGTCCTCGCGGGTCAGCAGACCGGTCACGTCGGCGATGTGGTCCTCCAGGCCGACCTCGGGCCCGCCCTCGCCGGAGCGCTCGGCCATCCCGGTGAGGGTCACCGCGTGGACGGTGTGCCCGGCCTCGCGCAGCGGGCGGGCGACGTCGTCCCACGCCCAGGCGCCGAGCCAGAAACCGGGAACGAGTACGAAGGTGCTCATGGGGACCACTCCTTGTCCGGGGGGAATCCGTCAGGAACGACTCTAGGATCGAAGCCGGACAGATTTCGCCCGGATTAATCCGGGATCCGCCCGGCGGCAGTCCCGACCGGGCCCGGCTGTCGGGGAGACCGCCCGCCGGACGCCCGCCCGCCGGACGACGAAGGAGAGCCGATGAACCACCCGGTCAGCCGTGTCCTCGCGCTGCTGGAACTGCTCCAGGCCCGGCCCGGCCTCACCGGCGCGGAGCTGGCCGCCCGCCTGGAGGTGGACGAGCGCACGGTGCGCCGGTACGCGGCCCGGCTGGCCGACCTCGGCATCCCCGTCCAGGCCGACCGGGGCCGGTACGGCGGCTACCGGCTGCGCCCCGGCTTCCGGCTGCCGCCGCTGATGCTCACCGCGGACGAGGCGGCCTCGGTGGTGCTCGGGCTGCTGGCCGGTCGCCGGTCGGGGCTGTCGGTGGGGGAGCAGGCCGCCGAGTCGGCGCTCGCCAAGATCCAACGGGTGCTGCCGGCGGAGCTGCGCGAGCGGGTCGCGGCGGTGGAGCAGACGCTCGGGCTGACCTCGGCGCCCGCCGCCGGCCCGAGCCCGGCCGCCACCGCGCTGTTCGCGCTCGCCGAGGCGGCCCGCCGCCGGCGCCGGGTCCGGCTCGCCTACCGTGACCGGCTGGGCGAGCCGAGCGAGCGCGACTTCGACCCGTACGGGCTGGTCTTCCACTCGGGCCGCTGGTACACCACCGGGCTGGACCACCGCAGCGGCGAACTGCGGACCTTCCGGCTGGACCGGATCGCGACCGCCGAACCGGGCGAGACCGGCTTCGAGCCGCCGGAGGGCTTCGACCCGGTCCAGCGGGTGGTGGAGTCGCTGGCCTCGGTGCCGTGGACGCACGAGGTGGAGGTCGTCCTCACGACCACCCTCGCCGAGGCCCGGCAGCGCATCCCGCCGGTCCTCGGGACGCTCACCGGGACGGACGACGGCCGCGTGCTGCTGCGGGCCCGGGCCCAGCACCTCGACGGGTTCGCGGTGATGCTGGCGGGGCTGGGCTTCCCGTTCACCGTCCGCCGTCCGGACGCGCTGCGGGGAGAGGTCCGGGCGCTCGCCGCCCGGCTCGCCGGGTGGGCCGAACCGGGATAGCGCCCGCCTGGCCCTCCGCGCCGCTGTCCCGGGCGCGCCCGACTGTCGGGCGCGCGCCCGCCCGGACCTCCGCGCCGCCATCCTGGGCGCGCCTGACTGTCGGGTACGCGCCCGCCCGGCCCTCCGTACCGCCATCCCGGCGCGCCTGACCGTCGGGTACGCGCCCGCCCGACGGTGCCCGTGCCCCTCAGTGCACGGCCGGCGCGAGTTCGTCCGCGCCGGCCCGGTCCGCCACGGCTCCGTCGCGCATCAGCCGCTGCGGGCGGCGGACCAGCAGATAGCCGAGCCCCGCCAGGGTCACCAGGCCGACGCCGAGCACGGCGGCCCACACCTGGTACCAGGGCGCGCCGGGCGGTGCCAGGATGCCGCGCGGCCAGCAGATGTTGACCACCTCCAGGCCGGTCCACAGCACCGCCAGGGCGTTGATCACCGTCCCGGCGCGCCCGTACGAGACCTGGCCGGCCGGCCGCCAGACGCCGCGCAGCCGGGCGAGCAGCGCGGCCAGGCTGAGCAGGAAGAACGGCAGGAAGGTCGCGGCCGTACCGAAGGTGATCAGACTGCCCATCGCGGTGGACTCCAGCCCGAGCGGCAGCGCGGCCGAGCTGACCACGGTGGCCGCGACCAGCCCGCCGATCGGCGCCCGGTGCCGGTTGACCCGGCGGACCTGGTTGGCGAACGGGAAGACGCCGTCCCGGGCCAGCGAGTAGAGGCCGCGGGCGGCGCCGCCCTGCGAGGCCAGCAGGCAGGCGGTGAACGAGATCAGGACGACCACCACGAACGGCTTGGCCGACCAGTCGCCGAAGGCCGAGGTGACGGCGGTGGTGACCGGGTCGAGGTCCTCGCCGCGCACCACGGCGGCCGGGTCGGGGTGGGCGAGTTCCACGGCGACGGCGTTCAGGATCACCACGACGCCCACGCTCAGCAGCGCCCACCACATCGCCCGCAGCACCTGCCGGCCCGCGTCCCTGGTCTCCTCGGCGGTGGAGACGCACGCGTCGAAGCCGATGAACGCCCAGCCGCCGACGGCGATCACGGCCAGGAAGGCCGCTCCGGTGGAGACCCCGGCGGTGGCGGGGGCGTCCAGCAGGTCGGTGAGCAGGCCGAGGCCGTGTGCCCGGAAGAGCAGCAGCAGTGCCAGACCGACCAGGACGGAGGCGACCGTCTCGGCGGCGATGCCCAGCGAGACGAACCGGCGCAGCACGTTGACGCCGTAGGCGTTGACCAGGGTGCAGACGAGCAGGAACGCCGCCGACACCAGCACCAGTCGCGCGGGTGTCGGGGTCAGTCCGAAGAGGGCGAAGAACCAGGGCGAGGCCAGGTAGGCGACGGTGGTGTTGGCGAACATCACCGCGAACTGCCACATCCAGCCGGTCAGCCAGGCGAAGGTCGGCCCGGTGAGGCGGCGGCTCCACTGGTAGGCGCCGCCGGCCAGCGGCCACTGGGAGGCGAGTTCGGAGTAGACCGCCACCACCAGCATCTGGCCGAGCAGGCAGACCGGCAGCGCCCAGACCCAGGCGCCGCCGGCCACGCCGAGGCCCACCTGGCCGACGGCGTAGAGGCCGACCACGGGGGAGACCACGGCGAAGCCCATCGAGATGTTGCCGAGCACACCGAGGCTGCGACGCAGTTCCTGGCGGTAGCCGAGGGCGGCGAGCCGTTCGGCGTCCGTCCCGGCGGCGTCCGTCCCGGCGGGAGCCGGGGGCGCGTCGCTGCCGGGGGCGGTGCCGGGCGTCCGGCCGCCGCGGGCTCTCGGGAGGTTGTCGGTCATGGGGCGTCCACCTTGCCGTCGCCCGTGGTGAACCCCTCGGACGGGCCCGCCACAGAAAACTAACTTTGTTAGTCAGGGACGGTAACCCCCTGGCCGGGGCATGGGAAGAGTCGAGACCAGGCTGTAATACCGTGGGGCGACGCAGCGGGCAGGGAGGGGCGAAGGGCGTGGGACGACCGACCAGGGCATTGCTGAGCAGGGAGATCATCGCCAGGGCCGCGCTCGACGTGGTCGACGAACAGGGCTCCGACGGTCTCACCATGCGCGCCGTCGCCGACCGGCTCGGGGTGAAGGCGGCCTCGCTCTACAACCACGTGAGCGGCAAGGACGACGTGATCGACGGGCTCGCCCAACTCGTCAACGCCGAGATCGACCTCGGCCCGCTCGGCGGCACCGCCGGCGGCGACTGGCGGCCCGGCCTCACCACCTACGTCCGCGGCTACCGCGCCGCCTTCCTGCGACACCCCCACACCATCGCGCTGCTCGCCCGCCGCCGGGTCGAGGCCGAACAGCAACTGCTGGGCTACGAGGCCCTGCTCGGCGCGCTGGGCCGGGCCGGTCTGGCGCCCGCCGACGCCGCCGAGGCCGCGGCAGCGATCGACTACCTGGTGCTCGGCTCCGCCCTGGAGACCTTCAGCGCCGGCTTCACCCGCTCCTCGACGGACTACCGGCCCCGCTATCCGGCGCTGGCCGGCGCGCTGGAGGCCTCCGCCGAACGCGGTGGCGGCCCGGGCACCGGGGTGCCCGGGCTCGACGAACGCGGCTTCGAACTCGCCCTGCGGCTGCTCCTGGACGGCCTCGCGGCCCGTCTCGCGGCGGCCTGACCGGACGGTCCCGGGTCACGGCGCGGGCCGGCCCGGACCGGCGGCGGGCCCGCGGTCCGGGCGCGCCGGAAACGCCGACGGGCCCGGGGGCACCTGCCACCCGGGCCTACCGCCTGCCGTCGAGAGACCATCCGCACCGCGCGGCGGGCCGGCCGGAAACGCCCTGGCCGTTCGCACCGCGTGGGGCCGTTCGCGTCGCCGGGTCTTCCCGGCGCCCCGGACCGCCGCCGACCGGTCAGGCCTCGTGGCCGCCGTTCTGCTCCGCCGCCACCTTGCGCTTCACCTCGTCCATGTCCAGCTTGCGCGCCTGCCCGATCAGGTCCTCGAAGACCGCCTCCGGCAGCGCACCCGCCTGCGAGAAGACCAGCACACCCTCACGGATGATCGCCAGCGTCGGGATCGACTGGATGCCGAAGGCGGCGGCCAGCTCCTGCTGCGCCTCGGTGTCGACCTTGGCGAAGACCAGGTCCGAGTGACGCTCGGCCGCCTTCTCGTACACCGGGGCGAACTGCCGGCACGGGCCGCACCAGGCCGCCCAGAAGTCGATGAAGACGAAGTCCTTGCCATCCTGGCCAGGGACGATGTCGTCGAAGTTCTCCTTGGTCAGCTCGACCGTGTTGCTCATCTCGCGGTTCCTGCCCTTCCGGGGGTGGCGGCTCAGGCCATCTGCCCGGCACAACCCCGACCACCCGCGCACTATTCCGAGGATTCCCGGCCGCGCGTTGAGCACCCCGCCGCCGGTACCCGTACAGGTGGGTGTCCGCGCCAGCGCGGTACGAACAGCGCGGCCCGCGTCCGAGCGGCCGTGCGCGTCCAGCGGGGGAGAAGCACCTATGCGCAGCAACAGTCGTACCAACCGGATCGCCGTGCTCGCCGCGTCCGGGATCGCCGTGGCGGCCCTGGTGGCCGGCTGCGGGTCGTCCGGTTCCGGCGGCACGGCGTCCTCCACGCCCGCCGGCTCCGGCGCGGCCTCGACCGCACCCGCGACGCCGGGCGGCTCCGGCAGCGCGGCCCCCGCCACCCTGAACACGGCCACCGATCCCAAGCTCGGCACCATCGTGACCGACGGTGCCGGGTTCACCCTCTACCGCTTCGACCAGGACACCGCGCAGCCCCCGATGTCCCATTGCAACGGCAACTGCGCCTCGCTCTGGCCACCCGTCCCGGCCGGCGGCTCGGTCACCGTCAAGGGCATCGACAGCAAGCTGGTCGGCACCGTCACCCGGGCCGACGGCAGCAAGCAGATCACCCTGAACGGCTGGCCGGCCTACCGCTACGCGCCCGACAAGCAGCCCGGTGACACCAAGGGTCAGGGTGTCGGCGGCACCTGGTTCGCGCTGACCCCGGCCGGTGGCAAGGCGGGCGTCGCGAGTTCCACGCCGAGTGCGCCCGCCACCCCCGGCGGTGGCTACTGACCCGCCCCGACGACGGTCCGGACCGGATGTGAGCCCTCGACCCGGAGGTGCGGGTGCGCGAAAATGACGTCGTGACCGACGAGCGCCGCGGTGGCGGTGCGGCCGCCCGCGGCGGCGGCGCAGCCCCGGACGAAGAGCTGATGCGCGCCCTGTACCACGAGCACGCGGGGCCGCTCCTCGGCTTCGTCCTCCACCTGGTCGCGGGCGACCGGCAGCGCGCCGAGGACGTGGTGCAGGAGACGCTGGTCCGGGCCTGGCGCAACATCGACCGGCTGGACCCGGCCGGCGGCTCGCTGCGGCCGTGGCTGGTGACGGTCGCGCGACGGATCGTCATCGACGGTCACCGCAGCAGCCTGGCCCGGCCGCGCGAGGTGGACCCGGCGCCGCTGGAGCTGCTGCCCGCGGCGGACGAACTCGACCGCGCGCTGCGGTTGATGACCATCTCGGAGGCGCTCGGGGACCTCTCGGAGGCACATCGGCAGGTCATCGTGGAAACCTACTTCAAGAGCCGCACGGTGAACGAGGCGGCCGCCGAACTCGGCATCCCGGCCGGTACCGTACGGTCGCGGGTCTTCTACGCACTGCGCTCGCTCAAGCTCGCGCTGGAGGAACGGGGAGTGACATCGTGACATCGTCCGAGCCCGGACCGACCGGCCCCGAGCAGGACCGCGCCCCCGGCGGCGAGCACCTCGACGTCGGTGCCCATGTCCTCGGCCTGCTCGACCCGGCCGAGCGCGTCGCCTTCGCGGCGCACCTGGCCGACTGCCCGCGGTGCGCCCGCGCAGTGGACGAACTCGGCTTCATGGAGCCGATGCTGGCCGAGTACGCGGCCTCCGCCGAGGCCGCCGGGATCGATCCGGCCGGGCCGGCGCCCCGGCCGGACGCCGAGCTGCTGGGGCGGCTGGTCGCCGAGGTCTCGGCCGGCCGTCGCCGGGGGAGGGTCCGGCGGCTGGTCCTGGTCGCGGTCGCGGCGGTCATGGTGGTGGCCGGCCCGGCCGTCACCGTCGCCGTGGTGACGGCGGACTCCGCGCCCGGCGTGGTCGCCGTCGCCTCCCAGCAGTTCGCCGCCACCGACCCGACCACCGGCGCCCATGCCGTCGTCGGCGTCGACGGCAAGGGGTGGGGCAGCCAGGTCAGCCTCGAACTCTCCAACGTCCGGGGCCCGTTGAGCTGTGACCTGGTCGCGGTCTCGCACACCGGCGAGCGTCAGACGGTGACCACCTGGAGCGTCCCGGCCGCCGGTTACGGGCCGACCGGCGCCGGGCCGGCGGCGCTGCGGACCAGCGGTGGCACGGGCCTCCGGCCCACCGACATCGACCACTTCGAGATCCGCACGCTGGACGGCGCAACCGTCCTGGTCACCGTCCCGGTGCACCCGGCCTGAGCGGGGCGGGGGTGCGGGGCCCGCGCCGCGGGCGCGGGCGGGGTGGCCGCTCGCGGCTCCGGGCCGTGCGCCCGACAGCTCCGGGGCCGTAAAGCCCTACGGCTCCTCGGCCAGGCCCAGCGCGCGGGCGAGGGCGGCCGCCAGCGGCGCGCGGCGGTCGGGGAGTTGCCGCGCGGCCCAGGCGTCGGCCAGCCGCAGGAAGCCGGTGAGGTCGCGCTCCGCCCCGGCCACGAGGCGGCGCAGCTCGGCGAGCGGCAGTTCGATGGCGGGACCGTCCCCGGCGGAGGTGTCGGGCGTCAACCGCACCGTCGTGCCCTCACGTCGGGCCTCCGGGGTGGGGCTGTGGCCGAAGTGGACCACGCCCTCGCCGTCCAGCACCTCGAACCAGTCGTGCCACTCCTCCAGGCCGTTGCAGCAGCCCGGGAGCAGCGTGGTGCCGGTGGCGGGGTCTGCCACCCGGAAGCCGCCGGGAGCGGCCGGGTACTCCGAGGTCAGCAGCCCGCGCAGGAAGTCGCCGACCGGATCGGCGGGCCGGGCCGACCGTTCGTCGGCGCCGGGTTCGACCTCGTTGTGGTCCGCGATGTGCATCACCGCCGTACCGACGTCCGCCGGGCTCATCGTGGCGTTCAGCGCGAGGAAGCCGTACGGCAGGTAGTCGCCGACGGGCCAGAGGGCGAAGGCGTCGCGGCCGGGAGTCTCCAGGACGGGCTGCATCTCGATCACCGGGGGAGTCTGCCGGATCGGCGGCCGGTCCCGCTCCCCTTGACCCGGGCCGTGCCGACCCGGGCCGGCCCGGGTTCGTCGATCAGGGTCGGACCGAGGGGGATCACGGCGCCCATGCCGAGCAGGACGAGCAGGTCGACCAGGTCCGGGTGCCTTTCCCCATGACGGCCGCACCTCTCCTTGGACGCGTTCAAACTCTTGCGCCCGTGACTGTACGCCGCTCAATTGAACGTGTTCAAGCCTGCCCGGAGCCGCCTCGTCTGGTGTTCGCGGCGGGGGCGGCGCACCCTGGAGGAGGAATCCCCGGAGGTGATCCGCCATGCAGACACTCGTCGGTTGGCACATCGAGATGGAGTTCCGCGAGGAGGGGGCGCGGACGGCCGCCGCCGCCCTGCTGAGGCTCGGCGACGGATCGGAGATCCGCGCCCACGGCTACACCAGCCGCCACCCGTCGGATCCGGAGCAGCTGCGCGTCGGCGAGGAGATCGCCGCCGCCCGGGCGCTCAACGATCTCGCCTCGCAGCTTCTCACCAAGGCCCACGGCGAGATCCAGGAGGTCAGCCCGGTCCCGACCCACCCGCTGTCGTGACGGCGCCGGACGCCGGCGGCGGGCCCGCCGCCGAGGAACCCCGCAGGACGCGCATCCCGCTGATCTGCCCGCGGTGCGGGCACGAGCAGCAGGTCGTCCCCGGCGGTCCCGGCCGTGCGGTGCGGGTGGTGCACGTCGGGACCGGCCGGGAGGCCTGCGAGCCGGGCGACCTCGCCAAGGCCCCGGGCGACGTGACCTGAGCGCGGCCGGGCGGAGGTGGGTCCGGTGCGCGGAAACCGGACCCGCGCCCGGTGGAAGGAGTCCCGGACCACGGCCGCGACGCGAGGCCCGACCGGATCGAGGAGGTCCTGGACCGCTTCGCGGCGATGCCGTTGATTCAGGTGGGCGGTGGGCGGCGCGGTGGGAGGCGAGGACGGCCGCAATGGCTCACCGGCGGCGACCGTGAAAATCGCTGTCCGATCACCGGAGCACGGTGATAGACATCCGGCGTGGAAAAGAATCTTGAGTTTCCTGACCTCCTGCGCCTGATCGACGAACGGTCGACCGCCTTCCGCGCCGCGGTCGCCGCCGCGCCCAGTCTCGACGTGCAGGTGCCGACCTGCCCCGGGTGGACGCTGTTCGATCTGGTGAAGCACCTGGGTGGGGGAGACCGTTTCTGGGCCGCCATCGTCGGCGCGGGGCCTGCCGACGCTCCCCCGGCCGAGGCCGCCGCCGCGCGCGCCGCTCTGGAGGTGCCGCGGGAGCGTGAGGTCCTGCTGGCCTGGCTGGCCGCGTCGACGCAGTTGCTGCTGAGCGCCCTGCGCGAGGCAGGACCGGACGCCGGCTGCTGGGCGTGGTGGAGTGCCCTGCAGACGCCGCGGACCTCCGGCGGAGTCGCCCGGCACCGGGTCCAGGAGAGCGCGGTGCACACCTATGACGCCCGGCTCGCCGCGGGCGCCCCGCAGCCGCTGCCGGCCGGGGTCGCCCTCGACGGTGTCGAGGAGTTCCTGTTCACCTGCGTCGCGACGTCCAGCGCCTGGCCGCACAAGCCCACGGCGTTCGACTTCCACACCGTCGAGGGCCTCTCCTGGCGCCTCACGGTCGACGGCGACGGCGCACGCTCCACCCGCATCCCCGCGCCCACTGCCGCAACCGGCGAGGACTCGGACGCAGCCGGCGTCTCCATCCATGGCACGGCCAGTGAGTTGGTCCTCTACTTGTACGACCGTATCCGTGCCGACTCCCTGCACGTTGACGGAGACGCAGGGCTGCTCGACCTGCTCCGCGCCTGGGAGCCGGAGGAGTAAGGACGGAGCGGGGGGCGGTTGGCCGCGCCGCCGGCGTCGTCGGCCAGGCCGCCGCCACCGGCCTGCGGCATGCCCTGGTCGAGGTCCGCGAGGAACTGCGGCACCGCCTGCCGCCCGCCCGGCGCCGGCGCGAGCAGGCCCGGATGGTGAAGAGAGCGCCCGGTCGCTTCCCCCCGGAAGCGGAGCCGGTCCGGGACGGACAACGCCGCGGTCGGCCGCCGGCCCAGCTCGAAGAAGCCGAAGTCCGCCCGCGGCACGGCGAACGCAGCGATCGCCGGAAGCGAGGGCGTCGCCGCTTCGCGGACCGGGTCCGCTCGGCCTCCGACCCCCGCGGGGCAGGGCGGACCGGGCCACCGTCGGCCGCCACCCCGACGTCCTGGCTGCCCGACGACGTCCTGGCCGCCCGGCTGAGCGGGCGCGCCCGCGTCCGCGGCGAGAAGGGCACCCGCCGGGACGGACGACCGGGGCCCTAGCCCGTGGCGAGGCGGTCGACGAGCCGGGCCTTCGCCGCCGCCCAGTCGGCTCGCTCCATGGTGTGGACGAGAAGATCGCGCCGAGTCCCGTCCGCCTTGAGCAGAGCCCCTGGCCGGCGCTCCCGCGGGTGGGCGCCGATCCGTACAATCGCTTCCCGTGAGCGGATGTTGTCCACGTCGATGCGCCACGCGACCGTCGTGAACCCGAGCGTGTCGAAGACGTGGGTCAACGCCAGCAGCTTGGTCTCGGTGTTCACCGCGGTACGCCACCACCGCCTCCCGAACCAGGTGCCGCCGATCTCGACGCGGCCTTCCGTAGGGTGCCAGCTGTGCAGGTTCGTCGTCCCGATCGCACGGCCCTGGCCCCGGTGCAGCACGGCGAAGGCGACCCGCCGGCCCGCGTCGACGTCCTTCAGGCGCCCGGACACGATCCGGCGCAGTTCCGCTTCACTGTCCGGGGCGGACGCGCTCAGCCAGCGCCAGACCTCCTCGTCGCGGCCGCCTGCCTCGAAGAGGTCCGGGACGTGGTGCAGAGCCAGTGGTTCGAGGCGCACATGACGGCCCTGGAGAACGGTCGGGACGGGAGTCGACGGCATGCGGCGACGCTACTCGGTGCCCCCGCGCGGTCGCACCCATCGGTCCGGCCGGCGCCGCGCCGTGCGCCGAGTTGGCGCGGCACCCGTCCGAACCCGGCGAACCGGCGCGGTCCCGTCCTAGTTCGGGCAGTACGTCGTCGGCAGCTGCCACTCCGGCCCGATCAGCCGCCGCTCCCACCGGTTGAGCGTGATCCGGATGCCGACCGTCCCCGACAGGCCGAGCCGGAACCGGCTGCGGGCCAGGGCGATCAGGGCCGTCATGCCGTACTTGTTGATCAGCGAGGTGCGGTAGCGCGCCGTGGCGTCCTCGTCGCAGAGCGCCGCGCGGGCGGGGAGCTGGCGGCCGGTCGGGCGCCCGTGGGCGTCGCACGGGCCGACCAGCACCCCGGGGTGGCGGCGGATGCGCTCGGCCTCGCCGGAGTGGGCCGGGGTCCAGATGCCGAGGGCCGTGCCGTCGGCCACCACCCAGATCGTCGAGCGCAGTCGGTTGCCGTCCTCGTCGAAGGTGGTGAGCAGGAGGTGCCGGGCGTCGGCGAGCCGGTCGGTACGGTCGTGCACGATGTCCTCCCTGTCCAGGGCCGGGCGGGGCCGCGGGCCGCTGTCGCGGGGCCGTCGGCCGTCGGCCGCCGGTGATCTCGTGGTGCTCCTCGGCGGTGGGCCGGGGGATCCGGGCACCCTCGCTCGTGCGGTGCGCGGGAGAGTCCGGCACGGACGCGGGCGAGCGCGCCGACCGGGCGGGCGACCCCATTCTCGTCCACCGGGGCCGGTAGTTCGAGGGGGCGGGGCCGCTCGTGGCGACGAGGTGGTCGTCGCCGCCGGCGGCGCGAGGCCCCCGTCTCCGGTGCGGCGCCAAGGGACGTCGGGGGCGGCCGGCCGGCCCGGAAACGGCGAGCGGCCCGCCCGGTGTCGAAACACCGGACGGGCCGCCACGCACCCTTTGTGTGTACCCCGCGGGGTCAGTGCACCAGCACCGGCACCTCGTTGCTCTCCGTCGCGCCCGAGCCCGTCGCCGCCTGGTCGGGGCGGCCGGCGTTGATCAGGACGAAGGCGATCGCGGCGGCCGCGACCAGGATGCCGAAGGACCACCAGATCGCGGTCGAGAAGCCCTGCACCATGCCCTGGAACTGCACCGCCTGAGCGGCGGCCGGGCTGGTCGCGGCGGCCGCGTGGGAGGCCAGCCAGGTCGCCGTGGCGCTGGCCGCGATGGTGTTCAGCAGCGCGGTGCCGATGGCGCCGCCGACCTGCTGCGAGGTGTTGACCATCGCGGACGCCACACCCGCGTCACGCGGCTCGACACCGTGCGTGGCCAGGCTCATCGCGGGCATGAACGCGGTGCCCATGCCGAGGCCCATCAGGATCAGGCCGGGCAGGATCAGCGCCGGGTACGAGGTGTCCAGGTCGATCTGGGTGAGGATCAGCATGCCGACCGAGGCGACCAGGAAGCCGGGGGCCATCAGGTAGCGCGCCGGCACGCGGGTCATCAGCCGGGCGCCGATCTGGGTCGAGCCGGTGATCATGCCCGCCACCATCGGCAGGAAGGCGACGCCGGTCAGCACCGGGCTGTAGCCGAGCACGATCTGTAGGTAGTAGGTCAGGAACAGGAACAGACCGAACATGCCGATCACGGCCAGGCCGAGCGACAGGTAGACCCCGCCGCGGTTGCGGTCCAGGACGACCCGCAGCGGCAGCAGCGGGGCCTTGACCTTCATCTCGACCAGGGCGAACGCGGCCAGCAGCACGGCGGCGGCGACGAACAGGCCCAGCGTGATCCCGGAGGTCCAGCCGTCCGACTCGGCGCGGGTGAAGGCGTAGACCAGGGCGACCAGGCCGGTGGTGACCAGCAGGACGCCGGGGATGTCCAGACGGTTGCGGTTGCGGCCCTGGGCGGGCTCCCGGATCACCATGACGGCGCCGACGGCGGCGACCACGGCGAACGGGATGTTGACGAAGAAGGTCCAGCGCCAGTTCATGTACTCGGTGAGCAGGCCGCCGAGGATCAGGCCGATCGCGCCGCCACCACCGGCGATGGCGCCGTAGATGCCGAACGCCTTGGCGCGCTCCTTGGCCTCGGTGAACATCACGGCCAGCAGCGAGAGCGCGGCCGGTGCGAGCAGTGCGCCGAACACGCCCTGCAGGGCGCGGGCGCCGAGCAGCATGGTGGTGTTGGCGGCGGCGCCGCCCAGCGCGGAGGCGAGGGCGAAGCCGGTGAGGCCGACCACGAAGGTCCGCTTGCGGCCCCACAGGTCGGCGATCCGGCCGCCGAACAGCAGCAGGCCACCGAAGGCCAGCGCGTAGGCGGTGATCACCCACTGGCGGTTGCCGTCGGTGATGCCGAGGTCCTTCTGGGCCGACGGCAGGGCGATGTTCACGATGGTGGCGTCGAGGACGACCATCAGCTGGGCGAGGCCGACGAATATCAGGGCCTTCCAGCGCCGCGGATCGGGCTGGGTCGCCGGCAGGGCATCGGTTTTTGGCATGGAGGTACTCACTTCGGGGGTGCGGTGCGTGCGGATCAGGAGTCGGTCGGTGGTGCGGGGCGGGCATGGCCGGCCGCGACCGCCGGTGCGGCCGTGGACCGGCGGGGCCGCCGGTCAGCGCTGGGGCTGTGAAG
This sequence comes from Kitasatospora sp. NPDC091207, assembly GCF_044768625.1. NCBI lineage: Bacteria > Bacillati > Actinomycetota > Actinomycetes > Kitasatosporales > Streptomycetaceae > Kitasatospora > Kitasatospora sp. NPDC091207. The sequence goes on along the minus strand of NZ_JBIVVS010000002.1, from coordinate 33,221 downwards.
GTCAGTGGTCGGGGTGGAAGTCCTCGAAGGTCGCGGCCCGGCCGGGCAGGATCGATCGGGCGGGCGCCCGCAGGCCGTCCAGGAACAGCTGCAGGTGGCGGTGGACGAACTCGTCGAGGAGTCCGCAGGAGGTGCCCGGCAGGGGCCGGGCGAGCTGGCTCATCGCGATGAACAGGTCACCGGGGTCGACGTCCGCCCGCAGCTCGCCGGCCTCCTTGGCGCGCGTCATGAGGTCGCCGACGGCGGCCTGCAGCCGCTCACGGGCGTCCACGAGCTCCGGGTCGAAGGGGTCGACCTGGTTGGTGAGGAGCGGGCAGAGCGCGCCGATCTTCTCCTCCACCGTGCCGTGGGTGAAGCGCTGGAGGGCGTCGAACGGGCCGGAACCCTCCGCCGTCGCCGATTCGGCGATGGCCAGGATACGGCCCTTGATGAGCAGTGCCACCTCGCGGATCAGCGCCGAGCGGTCCGGGAAGTTCCGGTACAGCGTGGCGTTGCCGACGCCGGCCCGCTTGGCGATCTCGTCCAGCGGCGCGTCCGCGCCGTGCTCGACGAGGACGTCCCGCGCCGCCAGCAGGATCCGCTCACGGTTACGCGTCGCGTCCGCGCGCAGCTTCGGCGTACGGACGGACTCCGTGCTGCGGGCCGGTGCGGCGGTGCTGCTGCTCACTGCTCTGCTCCTCCCAGGGGAGCGGGGAAACTCTCCCCGCTTAGGCCTACGAAGGAGCAAACGGGGATTCCGTCCCCGGAAATTCCCCTTCTCGTGTGACCTGCCTCACATCGCGTGCGCGGGCCTTCCGGCGGGGGTGGAGGTGCGTCGGGGCGGGGGTTCGTCGGGGTGGGGTGCGCGCCCGGTCCGGGGCTCGTCGCTCGGGCGAAAGGTCGGGCGAGCGGTCGGGCGAGCGGTCGGGTGATCGGCCGGTCGGCCGGTGGAGCGCCCGGCCGGTCAGACCGCCGCCGGGCGGCGCAGCGGGATCTCGAAGTGGACGGTGGCGACGCCGGGCCCGTGCTCGCCGCTCGGCCGGGCGTCGTAGACCTCCTCGGCGAGGCTGCGCCAGAACGACTCGGCGCCGGGGACCGCCGCGTTGGTGTGCAGGTAGAGCCGCCGGTAGCCGCCCTCGTCCGCGGCGAACTCGCAGGCCCGGCGTACCAGCTCGCGGGCCAGGCCGTGCCGGCGGTGCTCGGCCCGGACGTAGACCCGGACCAGTTGGGCGGTGGTCCCGCAGGGGTAGCGCTCGACCAGGTCGCGCGGATGCGGGGGGTGGGCGGGCCCGCTGGAGTGCAGTGCGGTGGTGGCGACCACCTCGCCGCGACGGGTGGCGACCAGCAGGGCGTGCCGGGGGTGGTCGAGGTAGTGGCCCTGGAGGTCGACCACGTCGGCGTGCCAGGCGGGGACGTAGCCGTAGCCGAACTCGCGGTAGAACGTGTCCAGGATCAGCCGGCGCGCACCGGGTACGTCCTCGGGCCGGGCATGCCTGATCTCATAGGCATCCTGACGATCCATCAGATGACTCCACGGGTCGGATCGGGAGTGGGTTCCCGTCACCCTACATGAAAACGAGTTTCATCTGAGGCCCCGCCGGGGGGCCGGTGTCAGCGTGTTGAAAATGAAAACGAATGCCGTTACCTTCTCCCTCGGCACGTCGGACCGGCTTGCCGCACCCGTCGTCGAGAGGGAGATCCATGGCGCATCTGCTGGTGATCGAAAGCTGGGTCGGCTCCATGGGCAGGCTGCTGCCCAGGGCGCTGGGGGAGGGCGGCCACCGCTTCACCTTCCTCACCCGCGACCTGCACCACTACCTGCGGGCGGCACCCGCCGACGGCCCGCACCCGCTGCTCGCCGCGGCGAACGTGCTCACCGCCGACACCAACGATCCGGCCACCCTGCTCCCGTACGTCGAGCGACTGCACGGCGTACTCGGCTTCGACGGGGTGGTCTCCTCCTGCGACTACTACCTGCCGCTGGTCGCCCGGGTGGCCGAGCGGCTCGGGCTGCCCGGACCGGCCCCGGACGCCGTCACGGCCGCCTGCCGCAAGGACCTCACCCGCCGCGCGCTGGCCGGGGCCGGCGTCCCCGGGCCCGCGTACGCGCTCTGCGCCGACCGTGAGCAGGCGTCGGCCGCCGCCCGGGCGCTCGGCTACCCGCTGGTGGTCAAACCGGTGGACCTCTGCGCCGGGATGTTCGTCCGCGCGGTCCACGAGGCGGGTGAACTCGACTCCGCGCTGCGGGCGTTGGAGGCCTTTCCGGTGAACGCCCGCGGCCAGCGCCGGGCCCCCGTCATCCTGCTGGAGGAGCTGCTGACCGGCCCCGAGGTCAGCGTGGAGACGGTGTCGGCCGACGGTGCGGTCCACGTCGTCGGGATCACCGACAAGAGCGTCGGCGGCGCGCCCGCCTTCATCGAGACCGGCCACATGTTCCCCGCCGCGCTGGACCCCGCCGCCGCGGCCGCCGCCGCCGACACCGCCGTCGCGGCGCTGGCCGCGCTCGGCCTGGACCAGGTCGTCGCGCACACCGAGATCAAGCTGACGCCGGCCGGGCCCCGGGTGGTGGAGGTCAATCCGCGCCCGGCCGGCAATCGGATCACCGAGCTGGTCCGCCGGGTCACCGGCGTGGACCTCGCCGCCGCCTGCGTGGACGTCGCGCTGGGCCGCCGGCCGGACCTGGCCGTCCACCCCACCGGCGTCAGCAGCGCCGCGATCGCCTTCCTGGTCCCGGGGGAGGGGCAGGACGGCGTGCTGGAGGGCTTCGACGGCGAGCCGGCCGTCCGGCGTGAACCCGCCGTGGTCGAGCTGACCCTCGCCGGTCCCGGCCGCGACGTCCGGCCCGCCACCAGCAACAACGAGTACCTCGGCCATGTGATGACCACCGACACCGCCGGTGCCGGTGCCCGCCGGGAGGCCGAGCGGCTGCTCGCCGCGCTGGCCCCGCGCTATGCCGTTGACGGCCCGCCTGGCGTGCCTGGCGTGCCCGCTGTGCCGGCCCTGCCCGACGCGCCGGCCGGGACCGCGGCGGTGCCCGCGTGACCGCCGCCCTCCCCGGTGCCGTCCTCCCCGCCACCGAGCTGGACCGGATCGCCGGGCACGCCCGCGCCGGCGCGTACGGGCCCGACCCGGCCGGGCAGCGGATCGCCCTCGCCTTCACCACCGTCCAGGCCGTGCGGCACCCCGGACGCGCCCGCGGCTACCGCAACGAGGTGCTGAGCCTGCGCCTCGGCGCGGCCGTCGGCTCCTGCGCCGTCGAACCCGGCGAGCTGCCCGCCGACGCGCTCACCGACTGTGTCGGCGCCCGCGTCGCCGAGCTGCTCGACCACCCGCTCACGCCGGTCCGGGTCGCCGCGCTCGACGCCTACCTGATGCACTGCCGCCCGCACGCCCCGGCCCACGGCGCGCGCCCGGTGACCGTCCCGGCCGGGGGCTCGCTGGAGAAGTCCCGGGCCCGGGCGCGGGCCGTCGCCGGGCTGCTCCCGGCCGGGACGGTCCGCCGGGTGCTCGTCGTCGGCGTGGTCAACTCCCTGCTGGAGCAGCTCCGTTCGCTCGGCATGGGGTACCTGGCGTGTGACCTCAAGGGAGGCGCCACGGAGTGGGGCGAGCCGGTCCACGCCGACGCCCTCGCCCGGCTCGACGACTGCGACGCGATCCTCGCCTCCGGCATGACCCTCGGCAACGGCACGCTCGACCCGCTGCTCGCCCACGCCCGTGCCACCGGCAAGCCACTGGTGCTCTTCGCCCAGACCGGCAGCGCCGTCCTGCCCCGGCTGCTCGGCGACGGCGTGAGTGCCGTCAGCGCCGAGCCCTACCCCTTCTTCTGGCTCGACGGCGGCCCCAGCCGGCTCCATCTGTACGGAGGCCGGCCGGGCGGTGGCGCCCGGTGACCGCGCTGCTCGCCCCCGCGGCTCTCGGCAACCCCGATCTGCTGCCCCTGCTCGGCCGCACCCCGCTCGCCCGGATCGGCACCCCGCTGCCGCACCCGCACCCCGGCTTCTGGGCCAAGCTGGAGGGGCTCGGCGCCGGCGGGATGAAGGCCCGCTCCGCCGTCGCGATGCTCCGCGGCGCCCAGGAGCGGGGTGAACTCCGGCCCGGAGCCACGGTGGTGGAGTCCACCTCGGGCACTTTCGGTATCGGCCTCGCCTTCGCCGGGCAGGCGCTCGGCCACCCCGTCGTCCTGGTCGGCGACGCCGAACTCGAGCCGTCCATGCGCCAGTTGCTCCGCTCCTACGGCGCCCGGCTGGAGCTCGTCGACCGGCCGGCCCGGCACGGCGGCTGGCAGGCCGCCCGCCTGGCCCGGCTGCGCACCCTGCTCGGCCAACTCCCCGGCGCCTACTGGCCGGACCAGTACAACAACCCCGACAACGCGGCCGGTTACCGGGCGATGGCCCAGGAGATCACCGCCGAACTCGACCACCTGGACGTGCTGGTCTGCAGTGTCGGCACCGGCGGGCACAGTGCCGGGCTCGCCGAACCGCTCCGCCGCCGCTGGCCGGCCCTGCGGATCATCGGCGTCGACTCGGTCGGCTCGACCATCTTCGGCCAGCCCGCCCGGCCGCGGCTGATGCGCGGGCTCGGCAGCTCGATCCACCCGCGCAACGTCGCCCACCAGGCCTTCGACGAGATCCACTGGGTCGGCCCGGCCGAGGCGGTCGACGCCTGCCGGCGGTTGGCCCGCGGCGCGTTCGTCAGCGGCGGCTGGAGCACCGGAGCCGTCGCCCTGGTCGCCGCCTGGGCGGCCCGGGTGGACCCGGGGGCCTGCGTCGCCACCGTGTTCCCCGACGGCCCGCACCGCTACCTGGGCACCGTCTACGACGACGCGTTCTGTCACCGGCACGGCCTGGAGCCGGAACGGGCCGTGCCGCGCCCGATCGAGATCCCGCACCCCGCCGCCGTCGAGGTCGCCGGCTGGGCGCGGTGCCGCACCGGGCGGTCCGGCCCGGCCGGCACCGGGCCGGACCCCGGTGCCGGCCACCACGCGGTGGAGCGCGCCGCCGCCGGCCACCGCCCGGGCCACCGCCCCGACCGGCCCACCGACCGGCTCCCCGGCCACCACTCCGACCAGCTCTCCGAGGAGCGACGATGAGGCTCGACGTCCGCACCGTACGGCTCCGGCTCGCCGAGCCGTTTCGGATCTCCCGCTCGGTGACCGTCGAGCGCGACGCCGTCCGGCTCGCCGTGCGCCACGACGGCCTCACCGGCCACGGCGAGGCCGTCGCCAGCGGCTACCTGCGGCTGCCGGCCGAGCTCATCCGGAGCCAACTCGGCGTGCTGCGGCCTGAGCTGGAGCGCTTCCCCGACCCGGACCAGGCGCTCGCCGAACTCCGGCGCGGCGCGGCCCCGTTCAAGGAGTTGCCGGCCGGGGTGCTGGCCGCGGTCGAGGCCGCCCTGCTCGACCTGGTGGGGCAGCGGGCCGGCGAGCCCGTCCACCGACTGCTCGGCCGGCCGGCGCCGGTGGCCGCCGCCACCGCCCGCACCATCGGCATCGAACCGGCCGCCCGGGCCGCCGGCCAGGCCGCCCGGCTCGCGGCCGCCGGGTTCACCGTGCTCAAGGTCAAGGCCGGCTCCGCCGACCCGGCCGACGACCTCGCCCGCGTCCACGCCGTGCGCGAGGCCGCTCCCGGGGCCCGGCTGCTGCTCGACCCCAACGGCGCCTGGACCGCGGAGCAGTCCCACCGGCTCCTCCCGGCCTTCGCCGCCGCCGGTGTCGAGGCGGTCGAGCAGCCGATCGCCCCCGGCCGCCCGGACGCGCTCGCCGCCGTCGCCGAACGTTCGCCGATCCCGGTGATCGCCGACGAGGACGCCGTCGGGTACGAGGACGCCTGCCGGCTCGCCGGGCGCGTCCACGGGGTCAACCTGAAGCTCGCCAAGTGCGGCGGGGTCCACCAGGTGCTGCGCATCCAGGCCGCGCTCCGGGGCAGCGGCACCGAGCTGATGCTCGGCTGCCTCGTCGCGAGCTCGCTCGGCATCGCCCCGGCCGTCCACCTCGCCGACCGGGCCCGCTGGATCGACCTGGACGGGCACCTGCTGCTCGCCCACGACCCCTGGCGGGGCATCGGCGGCACCGACGGCGTGGTCCGCACCCCGGACCGGGCCGGGCTCGGCGTCCGCCCGGTGCCCGGGGCGGTCGCCGAGGAGCGGCCCGCCGCCGAAGCGCCCGCCGCCGAAGCACCCGCCGCCGAAGCGCCCGGCGCGGAAGAGCGCGCCGCCGGACGGCCCGTCGCCGCCGCGGATCCGGGGGCCGGCCGGTGACGATACTGCGCGCCGTGCGGAGCTTCCCGAAACCCGTACGGCTGCTGCTGGTCAACCAGTTCGGCGTCAACACCGGCTTCTACCTGCTCATCCCGTACCTCGCCGGCCACCTCGGGCAGGACCTCGGGTTCTCCGCCCTCGCCGTCGGCACCGTCCTCGGCCTGCGCAACCTCAGTCAGCAGGGCCTGTTCGTCCTCGGCGGCTCGGCCGCCGACCGGCTCGGTGCCCGCCGGGTCATCATCGCCGGCTGCGCGCTGCGCTCCGTCGGCTTCGCGCTGTTCGCCCTGGGCGACTCACTGACCGTGCTGCTGGCCGCGTCGGCGCTCAGCGGACTGGCCGGCGCCCTGTTCAATCCCGCCGTGCGCACCTATGTGGCGCACGAGGCCGCCGCCCGCAAGGCCGAGGCGTTCGCGCTGTTCAACGTGTTCGCCACCACCGGCGCGCTGGTCGGTCCGCTGCTCGGCACCGTCCTGCTGCTGGTCGACTTCCGGGCCGCCGCGCTGACCGCCGCCGGTGTCTTCGCCCTGCTCACCGTCGCGCAGGCGTTCGCCCTCCCGGAGCGGGCCGTCCCGGCACCGCCGCGCGGCGTGCTCGCGGACTGGCGCGAAGTGGCCGGCGACCGGCGGTTCCTGGGCTTCGCGTTCGCCATGGTCGGGCTGTTCGGCATGGAGAGCCAGCTCTACCTGCTGCTGCCGGACGCCGCCCGCCGGGCCACCGGCTGGGCGGGCGCGGTCGGTCTGGTGTTCCTCACCAGCGCCCTCGCCAACCTCGCCCTCCAACTCCGGGTCACCACCCTGCTCCAGCGGTACGGCCCGCCCGCCCGCTGGATCGCGACCGGCCTCGCCGTCGCCGCGACCGGCTTCCTGCTCCCGCTCACCGCCCCGGGGCTGCCCGGTGTCCTCGGCGGCGTGCTGCTGCTCCAGCTCGGTCTGATGACCGCGCAGCCCTTCGTCCTGACACTCATCCCCGCGTTCGGCCGCGACGGTCTGACCGGCACCTACTACGGCCTGTACTACGTGGTCTCCGGCCTCGCCGCCGCCCTCGGCAACACGGCCGTCGGCCACGCCATGGACGGCGCCGCCGCCGCGCCCTGGCTGCTCTGCGCGGCCCTCGGCCTCGGCTCCGCCGCCGCGCTCGCCCGGTTGCACCGCGCCGGGCGACTCCCTGCCCCCGCCCGCCCACTGCCCAGCGAGGCCCGATGACCGGCGACAACCTGCTCACCGACACCCCGGAGCTCTACGAACTCCGCTTCCCCGAGCCGGGATTCACCGCCGCCCGATGGGCCGAGTCGGTGCTCCGGGAGCACCGCGCCGGGCCCGAGGTGCTCGACCTCGGCTGCGGCACCGGCCGGGACGCCGGCTGGCTGCACCGCGCCGCCGGGCGGACGGTCACCGGCCTCGACAGCTCGGAGGCGATGATCCGGCACGCCCGGACCCACCACCCCGGGCCCGACTACCACGTCGGCGACATGCGGACCTTCCGCCTCCCCGGCCGGTTCGACGCGGCGCTCTGCCTGGACAGCGCCCTCCTCCACTGCCACACCAACGAGGACCTCGACGCGTTCTTCGGCCGGCTGCGCCGCCATCTGCGCCCGGGCGGCCTGCTGGTCGCCGAGATGCGCAACGGCGCCTTCTTCCTCGGCCGCACCGACCTCCTCGACGCCCCGCGCACCGACAGCGTCACCCACGAGGGCGTCACCCTCACCTCGCACACCGTGCTCCGGATCGACCACGCCGCCCAACTCCTGCGCCGCACCCGGACCTGGACCGGCGACGACGGCTCCCCGGCCGTCGAGCAGCACTCCGCCTGGCGGCTGCTCTTCCCGCAGGAGCTCCGTCGACTGCTCGCGGCCCACGCCTTCACCGTCCTCGACCTCTACGACCGGCCCGGCCCACGCACCGAGCCGCCCTGGACCGAGGGCGACCGGCCCGCCGACACCGCCGACGACGACCGGATCCACCTGGTCGCCCGGCTCCAGGGCCCTTCCTCCACCCCGTCCGGCCACCGGACGAGAAAGCGAACGTGACCGGATGCCCCGTACGGACCACCCCTTCGCCCGCCGTACCCTGCTCGCCGCCGCGGCCGCCCTTCGACGACCCGCGCGTGCGGCTGGCCTTCTTCCTGATCGCCGACCGGCAGGAGCTGGTCGACGGCGCCCTCTCGGGGGCAGCGGCAAGACCACCCTGGGCCGCTGCCTGGCCGGTCTGCACTCCCGCCACCAGGGCGACCTGCGGCTCGACGGCGCGCCGCTGCCGCGCAGCGTCCGACGCCGTGACCGCGCCGAACTCGCCGCCGTGCAGTACGTGTTCCAGGACGCCCGGGCGGCCTTCGCGGACGGCCGCCCGGTCGGCGGACAGGTCGCCCGGGCGGCCGTCCGGCTGCGCGGTCTGCGGGGGCCGGCGGCCGCCGAGGAGGCCCTCGCGCTCCTCGCCGAGTTCGGCCTCGGCCCGGCCCAGGCGGCTCGCCCACCCGCCGCGCTCTCCGGCGGTGAGCTGCAACGAGCGGCCCTGGCGCGGGCGTTGATCGCCCGCCCGGCGGTCCTGGTGTGCGACGAGATCACCTCCGGCCTGGACGCCGGCACCCGGGCGGTGATCCTCGGCCGGCTCGCGGAGCTGCGGACCGGTGCCGGCCTCGCGCTGCTCCTCGTCACCCACGACCTGACCGCCGTCGACGCGCTCGCGGACTCGGTCGTCACCATGGACGGCGGCCGGCTGCTGCCGGGGCCGCCCGATCCGGCGTCGCGGAGTCGCGCCTCCGGTCCGGCCGCGCCGGCGGGCCCGGCGTGAGCGCCCCGCCGGTGCGGGCGGCCGTCCGGCGCGAGTCGCGGTGCCCGCTCCCCGTGGCGCGTCACCCGCCGGAGTGCGGTACGGACCCGTCCCGCCGGGAGAAGGGCCGCAGGCGCACCCGGTTCCCGGCCTGTCCGGTCCGCGCCCGGTCCGCGCCCGGCCGGTGACCGCGCGCCCGCCGGGCGCCGCGAGCGCTGCCCTCTGCGCGCCGTGCCGCGCCCGGGTCGGCATGTCGGCCTAGGCTGAAGTCGCCCGGGCGGCCGCTAGGCCGTGGGAGTCGGGAGGGGCCCGGCGGCCGGGCGCCGAGGAGGTGCGCGATGGGCAGCGGTGAGACCGCCAGGGTGCGCTGCGTGGCGGCCGTTCCGTGCTGGGTGAGCCTGATGGCGCGCGACCTCGACGCGGCGAAGGCGTTCTACGGGCCGTTGCTGGGCTGGGAGTTCGAGCCCGGACCGGACCGCTTCGGCCCGTACGTGCACGCGGTGGCCGGTGGCGAGGCGGTGGCCGGGCTGGGCGTCGCCGGCAGCGGTTGGCAGATGCCCGTGGCGTGGACCAGCTACTTCGGGACGGAGAGCGCCGACGCCGCCGCGGACGCCGTCCGTGAGCGCGGCGCGACCCTGGCGGTCGGCCCCCTGTCCTTCGACGCCGGGCGGGTGGCGTTCGCCGCGGACCCGGCGGGTGCGGTGTTCGGGATCTGGGAGGGCCCGCCTGGCCGGGCCCGGCGGCTGGACCTGCCGGGCGCGCCGGTCTGGATCGAGTTGCGCACGCCGGACCCGTTCGCGGCCGCGCTCTTCTACGGCGAGGTGTTCCGCTGGGACGGCCGAGACCCGGAGCGTTTCGAGGTGCGCTGGGAGCACGACCGGGTGGTGCTGCGGGCCGAGGGGCACAGTGTGGCGGCCCTGGCCAGGGAGCAGGCGGGTGGTCCGACCGGGCTGTCACCGCACTGGGAGGTGTCGTTCTCGGTGCCGGACACCGACGCGGCGGTGGCCCGGGCCGGGGCGCTGGGCGGCTCGACGATCGGGCCGGCCTTCGACTCGCCGTACGGGCGGGTGGCCCGCCTCCAGGACCCGGAGGGCGGCCGTTTCGCGGTGATCAGCCCCAAGGGCTGAGGCGCCGGCCCCTACGCCCCAGCAGGGCCGGCCCGCAGCCACGGCCGGAGCGGGCCCGGCCCGCTCCTACGGCTCCTGCTCCGCGACCGCCTGCCGTTCGGCCCGCAGCCGCTCCCCGAGCGCGGCCCGTTCGGCGGCGGGCAGTGCCTTCCGGGCGACCGGGAAGAGCTGCTCCTCCTCCACCGCCAGATGCCGGCGGACGGTGTCGGCGAGCCCCCGGTACAGGGTGGCGAAGGCCGGCTCCCCGGGGCTCACCCCTTGCAGGTCGGAGAGGTACTGGCCGATCGCGAGATGGGCGTGGATGCTCGTGAACACCAGTGCCCCGCCGTCCGGCACATCGTGCTGGACGACCGGGAAGAGGTGTTCCTCCTCGGCGGAGCAGTGGGTGAACAGCAGGTCGGTCAGCCGGCCGACCAGCTCGCCGCGCTCGGGCGCACCGTCCGGCGCGGCCTCGATCCGGGCGAGCAGCTCCGTCGCCGCCCGGTGGTCGGCGGTGAACTCGCCGAGGATGTCAGGCCTGCGGCTCATGGCGCGCCCGCCTCTCGTCCGGTGCTGCCCCCCGACACCTCCAGTATCCGGCGTCGGGCACCCGGGCCGCCGGGCCGGGCCGGATCACCGGGGGTGGCCGGCGGCGACTCCGGGTGACCGCGGTCCGGGGCCGGGCCCGTCCTGCCCCCGGGGCCTCGGCGTCACGGCAGGTCGCGGCGCCCGGCGAGGGCGAGCAGCCGGGTCTGCGGGCCCGCGCCGTCCGGCACCGGCAGCGGCGGGTCGAACAGCCCGCTGCCCGAGAGGTCGCCGTAGCCCGCCATCTCGCCGAGTGCGAAGTCGACCAGGCCGGCCGGCAGCCGGGTGTGGTGGCCGATCCCCTCGGCGAGGTCCCAGGTGTGCACGACGGCGTCGGTGGTGAGCTGGTCCAGGTAGTACTGGGCGGAGACGTCGCCGAACGAGAGGTGCACGGTCAGCTCGGTGGCGCCGGGCACCTCGAACGCGGCCCGGGCGGCCCCGGCGGCGGCCGTCCAGGCGTCGGCCGGGGCGCTGCCGAGCACATCGCCGTCGAAGCGGCCGCCGACCTCGGAGACGGTCGAGCCCATCAGCAGCTCGGGCACCCAGAGCTGCTCGCCGGTGAGGTGGTTGACCACGTCCCGGACCGACCAGTCGGTGCACGGCGTGGGCGCGTCCCACTGGTCGGGCGCGACCAGCCGGAGGCGCTCGCCGAACGCGGCCAGTGCCTCGGCGTAGGGCGTGCCGGGCCGCGCCGGCCGCCGGTGTTCCCTGTGGTGAGCCATGTCTCCACCCTGCCCCCGCCCGGTGCGGCTCGCGACCGGCCGCCGCGGACCGGCCGGCCGGTCCGCGTGCCCGCCCGCTCACTCCCCGCACTCGGTTGGTTGTTCAAATTCGAACTTCCAGGTACGGTCGAACGACGGCCGGTTCGAATTTGAACGACTGCTCCACCCGCAATCGCCCGTGATCCCTTTGCCCCGACCGATCCCGATTGATGGAGACGCGCATGCCGAGCACCAGCCCGAGCACGACCGCCCCCACCACCGCCACCGTCCTCCCGGGCCGGGCCGCTCCCGAGTCCGCGGCGACGTCGCCGCACGCCTACGACGCCGGCCTGCTCCTGCTGCGCCTGGCCCTCGGTCTGACCATGGCCGCGCACGGGAGCCAGAAGCTCTTCGGCTGGTTCGGCGGTGGCGGTCTCGACGGGACCGGTCAGTTCTTCACCATGAGCGGCTACCCGGCCGGCGACGCGATGGCCGTGGTCGCCGGTCTCACCGAGACCTTCGGCGGCCTGGCGCTCGCCGTCGGCCTGCTGACCCCGCTGGCCGCCGCCGCCATCCTCGGCACCATGGTCAACGCGCTCGCCGTCACCTGGGGCGGCGGCTTCTTCGCGCCCAAGGGCAGCGAGTACGAACTGCTGCTCATCGCCGGTGCCGCCGCGCTCGCCCTGACCGGGCCCGGCCGCTACGCCGTGGACCGCTTCCTGCCCGTCCTGCGGGCGCACCGGCTGGCGTACGGCGCGGCCGCGGTCGTGGTGGGCCTGGTGACCGCCGGCGTCATCCTGCTGCTGCGCAAGTGAGCCGCCCCGGACCGGGGCGCGGTGGGAGGAGGCTCGCGGCCGGGCGGGCCGTCAGGCCCCGCCGTCGGGTCCGACCGCCCGGGCAGCCGGAAAGTTGACGAGCGCGTCGCGGTGACCGGGTGCCGGGGTGCCGGGCCGGAGCGGCTCGATCCCGCTCTCCGGCCGTCCTCCCGTCGGAGCGTTCGGGCGGGCCGATGGCTGCCGTTCGGTCAAATGGTGATGCACGAAAGGCCGTTGCGCCAAGGAGATCAACTCCTTGGCGCAACGGCCTTTCGTGCATCACCGCCGAGACGTTCTGGGCCCGGGGGGTTCACAGGCCATGTGATGTATGCCATTGTACATGTCACACTCCCCACCGTGTACACGACCTAGTCGCCCTGACGGCGATGTCGTAACGGTCCTCGCTCCGTCGCGGTCGCGTTCCCCCAACGCGGCCGAACAAGGCCCGGAGGCCCCCACGTGAGAACTGCACGATCCCTGTCGCGACTGCCGCAGTTGGCGAGGTTGCTGACGATCGCCCTGGCGATGTTCCTGGCGCTCGGCCTGTTCACCCCGCGCGGCCAGGCCGCCCCCGCTCCGGTCTCGCCGCAGCCCGGCGGAACCACGTCCGCCACCCCCTCGGGCCCGGCCCCGCAGCCCGGCATCGGCGCCGCCCCGGAGGACGGCGGCAAGAACACGTCGGTGCCCGCCAACGACCGGGCCCCGCTCTCGGCCACCGCGCCCACGGACGACGCCTCGGCGACGCCCAAGTCGGCCAAGTCGGCCAAGTCCCTCGGGCAGCAGTCGGCGGCCGCAATGGCCGCGGCCTGCAACGTCAGCGACTTCACCGGTCGCTCCGGCGGCGCGCTGGTCGACGCGATCAAGGCCGCCGAACTCGGCTGTATCAACAGCCTGTTCGTCCTGACCGGCGGCGACGCCAGTGGCGCCTTCCGCGAGTCCCAGATGGAGACCGTGGCGTACGCCCTGCGGGACGCCGCCGCCAACTACCCGGGCGACAACTCCACTTCCACCGCTCAGCTGGTGCTCTACCTGCGGGCCGGCTACTTCGCGCAGTGGTACCACCCGGCCGACGTCGGCACCTACGGCGCCCCCCTGAAGACCGCGATCCAGAGTGCCCTGGACTCCTTCTTCAACAGCGCCCACTCGCGTGACGTCACCGCCGCCAACGCCGGCACCCTCGGCGAGGCGATCACCCTGATCGACAGCGCGCAGGAGAACGCCCGCTACATCCCGGTCGTCAAGCGCCTGCTGGGCGACTACAACGCCGCCACCTACAACCCGGTCGGGATGGGCGCCGCGCTCAACAGCGTCTTCACCGTGCTCTGGCGCGGCCACCAGCTGCCGGCCTTCGTCCAGGCCGTCGAGGCCGACCCGAGCGTGCTCGACGCGGCGTACACCTTCGCCTCCGGCAACAAGAGCCAGCTCGGCGGCGACTTCGGCTACCTGGTGTACAACGCGACCCGCGAACTCGGCCGCTTCCTCCAGTACGAGCCGCTCCGTGCCAAGGTCCGTCCGATGGAGAAGGGCCTGGCCGACCAGTCCACGCCGTCCGGCCCCACCGCCTACCAGTGGGCGGCCGTCGCGGAGATGGGCGAGGCCTACGACCAGGGCAACTGCTCGTACTACGGCACCTGTGACGCCGCCACCCGCCTCAAGGCGGCCGTCCTGACGGTCAACTACACCTGCAGCCCGAGCATCAAGATCATCGCGCAGGCCCTGGACTCCACCCAGCTGACCACCGCCTGCTCCAGCCTGACCGGCCAGGACGCGTTCTTCCACTCGGTGACCCGCGACGGCGGCCCGGTGGCCAACGACAAGAACACCACCATCGAGGTCGTGGTCTTCCACGGCCGGTTCGACTACGGGGTGTTCGCCGCGAGCATCTACGGCATCAACACCAACAACGGCGGCATGTACCTGGAGGGCAACCCGGCCACGGTCGGCAACCAGCCGCGCTTCCTCGCCTACGAGGCCGAGTGGGTGCGCCCGGACTTCCAGATCTGGAACCTCAACCACGAGTACACGCACTACCTGGACGGCCGGTTCGACATGTTCGGCGACTTCAACGCCGGCATGACCACGCCGACCGTCTGGTGGGTCGAGGGCTTCGCCGAGTACGTCTCCTACTCGTACCGCAAGGAGTCGTACGACGCGGCGATCGCCGCCGCCGGCCTGCACACCTACAGCCTGAGCACCCTGTTCGACACCACCTACGACAACGCCGACCAGACCCGGGTCTACAACTGGGGCTACCTGGCCGTCCGTTACATGCTGGAGAAGCGCCGCTCGGACATGGACGCGGTGCTCGCCAAGTACCGCGCCGGTGACTGGGCCGGTGCCCGCACCTACCTGACGTCCACCATCGGGACCCGCTACAACGCCGACTTCGACGCCTGGCTGACCGCCTGCAACACCGGCGCCTGCGCCACCGACACCACCACCCCGGGCGGCAACAAGGCGCCCACGGCGGCCTTCACCTCGGCCGCCAGCGGGCTGGCCGTCACCTTCACCGACGGCTCGACCGACTCGGACGGCACGATCGCCGCCCGCGCCTGGGACTTCGGCGACGGCACCACCTCCACCGAGGCCAACCCGGCCAAGACGTACGCCGCGGCGGGCAGCTACACCGTCAAGCTCACCGTGACCGACGACAAGGGCGCCACCGCGAGCACCAGCCAGAGCGTCACCGTCGCGGCCGGTGGCGGTGGCGGGTCCGAGTGCGCCGGCGCCGACATCCGCCAGCTCGACCGGAACTGCGTGCGCAGCAACGGGACGGCGACCGCCGGCAACTACGTCCACTACTACCTGTTCGTCCCGGCCGGGACGAAGCAGCTGAAGCTCACCAGCAGCGGCGGCAGCGGCAACGCCGACCTCTACTTCAACTCCGCCGCCTGGGCGTACACCAACGCCTACACGGCCCGGTCGGCCAACGCCGGGAACAGCGAGACCCTCACCATCGACAACCCGCCGGCCGGCTACGTGTACGCCAGCCTCTACGCCCCGGAGGGCTTCAGCGGGGTGACCATGAAGGCCGAGTTCTGACGGCCCTGTTGACCGGAGGCCCCGGCGGAGCGCGTGCGGCGCTCCGCCGGGGCCTCCCGCATGCCGGTGGGCGGCGGGTGCGCCTGCCCGCTCATCCGGCGATCCGGACCAGCGCCACCGTGATGTTGTCCGGCCCGCCCGCCTCGATCGCCGCCTGCCACAGCTCGAACACCGTCCGTCCGTCGGCGCGTTCCGTGTCCTCGTAGGAGCGCGCCAGCAGCGTGGACAACTCCTCCTCCGGTACCGGGTCGGTCAGGCCGTCGCTGCACACCAGGTAGCGGTCGCCGACCGCCAGCGGCGCGCTGCGCACGTGCGGTTCGACGAAGGTCAGGCCGAGCGAGCCGCCGAGGGACTGGGTGATCAGCGAGGTGGTCCGGCGCCCGGGGGCGGGCGGCGGGCTGTCGTCCACGCTGACCCGGCGCAGCCCGTCCCGCTCCACCCGGTAGACCCGGCTGTCGCCGACGTTGAAGGTGACGGCCTGCCCGGGGAGCAGCAGCACGCCCGCGACCGTGGTGCCCATCGCGGCGAGTTCCGGATCGTCGGCCGCGGCGGCGTACACCGCCCGGTTGCAGGACTGCAGGGCCGCCCGGACGGTCTCCTCGCCGTCCAGGCCGGGCCCGAGGGCGGCCAGCCGGCGGGCGACCAGCGCGCTCGCGATCTCGCCCCCCGGGTGCCCGCCGAGCCCGTCCGCCACCGCGACCACGCACGGCAGGGCGGTCGGGAACAGCAGCGTCTGCGGATTGCCGGTCACGGTCGCGCAGAGTGTCCACGGTCCGACCGTCAGGCTGTCCTCGTTGTGCTCGCGCACCAGGCCCTCGTGACTCAGCGCACTTACCGCGATATAGGCGGCCATCGGCTCGCCGTCCTTCCGGGACTCCGGGTCGGCCGTCCTTGCTCCTCCCATTGTCGCGCCCGCCGTGCGGCCGTGGACGGCACCCGGGGCGCGCTGGGGAATACCGGGGGAGCGGCCGGTGCTAAGGTGGTTGAAACTTTGACGATCGGACCCGGGCCCCGGGATCCACCAGGAGTGTGGTGAGCAGCATGCAGTTCGGAATCTTCACCGTCGGCGACGTCACCCCCGACCCGACCACCGGCCGCACCCCGACCGAGCATGAGCGGATCAAGGCGATGGTGGCCATCGCCCGCAAGGCCGAGGAGGTCGGCCTGGACGTCTTCGCGACCGGCGAGCACCACAACCCGCCGTTCGTCCCGTCCTCGCCGACGACCATGCTCGGCTACATAGCCGCGCAGACCGAGCGCCTCATCCTCTCCACCTCGACCACGCTGATCACCACCAATGACCCGGTGAAGATCGCCGAGGACTTCGCGATGCTGCAGCACCTCGCGGACGGCCGGGTCGACCTGATGATGGGCCGCGGCAACACCGGACCGGTGTACCCGTGGTTCGGCAAGGACATCCGCCAGGGCATCCCGCTCGCGATCGAGAACTACGCGCTGCTGCACCAGCTCTGGCGCGAGGACGTGGTGGACTGGTCGGGCCGCTTCCGCACCCCGCTGCAGTCCTTCACCGCCACCCCGCGCCCGCTGGACGGCGTCGCGCCGTTCGTCTGGCACGGCTCGATCCGCAGCCCGGAGATCGCCGAGCAGGCCGCCTACTACGGTGACGGCTTCTTCGCGAACAACATCTTCTGGCCCAAGGAGCACTTCCAGAAGCTGGTCGACCTCTACCGCGAGCGCTACGCCCACTACGGGCACGGCACGGCGGAGCAGGCCTACGTCGGCCTCGGCGGGCAGCTGTTCATGAGGAAGAACTCGCAGGACGCGGTGCGCGAGTTCCGCCCGTACTTCGACAACGCGCCGGTGTACGGGCACGGGCCCTCGCTGGAGGAGTTCACCGAGCAGACCCCGCTCACCGTGGGCAGTCCGCAGGAGGTCATCGAGAAGACGCTGACCTTCCGCGAGTCGTTCGGCGACTACCAGCGCCAGCTCTTCCTGATGGACCACGCCGGTCTGCCGCTGAAGACGGTGCTGGAGCAGCTGGACCTGCTCGGCGAGGAGGTCGTGCCGGTGCTGCGCGAGGAGTTCGCCAAGGGCCGCCCGGCCGGCGTCCCGGACGGGCCGACGCACGCGTCCCGGGTCGCGGCCGAACTCGCCGCGCGGCAGCAGGAGGAGACGACGGAGGTGGCCAAGTGAGCGCGTACCGACTGGTGGTGGTCACCGCCGGGCTGAGCAAGCCGTCCTCGACGCGCCTGCTGGCCGACCGGCTGGCCGAGTCGGCGGTCCGCCGGCTCGGTGCGTCCGGTGCGGCGGTGGACGTCACGGTGATCGAACTGCGGGACCTCGCCACCGAGATCGCGCACAACCTCGTGACCGGGTTCCCGGGTGCGGAGCTGCGCGCGGCGGTCGAGGCGGTGACGCACGCGGACGGCCTGATCGCCGTGACGCCGATCTTCACCGCGTCCTACAGCGGTCTGTTCAAGTCCTTCTTCGACGTGATCGACCACGACGCGCTCGCCGGGAAGCCGGTGCTGATCGCCGCCACCGGCGGCACCCCCCGGCACTCGCTCGCCCTGGAGCACGCCGTCCGGCCGCTGTTCGGCTACCTGCGGTCGGTGGTCGTCCCCACGGCGGTGTACGCGGCGACGGACGACTGGGGCGCGACGGGGGACCGGCACACCGACGGCCTGCCGGGCCGGATCGACCGGGCGGCCGGTGAGCTGGCCGCCCTGGTGGCCGGGCGCGGCCCGGCGGAGACGGCGTCGGCGGAGCCGGTGGCCGTGGTGCCGTTCGCCGAGCAGCTGGCGGCCCTGCGGGCCTGACGGCGCGGGCGGGCGCGGCACAGGGGGTGAGGGGCGGGCCGGGCGGCCCGCCCCTCACCCGTGCGCCCGCGGGCGGCGCGCGGGCCGGGTCCCGCGGGCGTCAGGCCTCGCGGGCGTCGTACGCGGCCCGGGCCGTCGCGATCTCCCGCTGGTGCGCCTCCGTCCAGTGGACCAGCGACTGGATGGTGGCGTGCAGGGTGCGCCCGAGCGGCGTCAGCGCGTAGTCCACCCGGGGCGGGACGACGGGGTGGACCGTCCGGGAGACCAGGCCGTCCCGCTCCAGCTGGCGCAGCGTCACGGTCAGCATCCGCTGGCTGATGCCGTCGATCTCGCGCCGCAGCTCGGTGAAGCGCAGTGACCGGCGGTCCAGCAGCGCGATGACCAGCAGGGACCACTTGTCGGCGACCCGGTCGAGGATCTGCCGGACTTCGCAGTCCTCCCGAACGTCCCACTGCAGGACGTCGTAGCCGTCCTCGGTACCCGTGCAGTGCGTCGGTAACTTCAAAGTGCCTTCTTCCATGCCTCCTGATGCTGCCGCAGGATGACGAGTGGTTACAAGAGGGAACCGACCGGCCGAACCGGAACCGTGTCGCGGCTGTCCCTCGCCTCCCCGTCCTTCGCCAGGAGACCTCACATGTCCGTGTCATCAGCCGTGCCCGGAACCGCCGTCCCCGGGGCGCCGCCGCGCCTCGGCGGGCGGGACGCCGCCGTGCTCCTCGTCCTCTGCGGCGCGATCTTCCTGGAGGGCATCGACGTCGCCATGCTGAACGTGGCGCTGCCGTCGATCCGCGCCGACCTGGGCATGTCCACCGGCTCGCTCAGCTGGGTGCTGAGCGCCTACGTCCTCGGATACGGCGGGTTCATGCTGCTCGGCGGCCGCACGGCCGACCTGCTGGGCCGGCGCCGGATGTTCCTGCTCTGGCTCACCGTCTTCGTCCTCTTCTCCGGTCTCGGCGGGCTGGCCACCGAGGGGTGGGTGCTGGTCCTGGCCCGGTTCGTGACCGGGCTCTCGGCGGCCTTCATGACCCCGGCCGGGCTGGCGGTCATCACCACCACGTTCGCCGAGGGTCCCCGGCGCAACCGCGCCCTGCTGGTGTACGCGGGCACGGCGGCGGCCGGCTTCTCGCTCGGCCTGGTGGCCGGCGGGCTGCTGACGGCGGTCGGCTGGCGTTGGGTGTTCTTCGCCCCGGTGGTGCTGGCGGGCGCCCTGCTGCTGGCGGCCCTGCCGCTGATCCCGCGCGACGAACCGCCCGTGCGGCGCTCCGGCGAGCGGTTCGACCTGGCCGGGGCGGTCGCCGTGACCGGTGCCATGCTGCTGCTGGTCTACACCGTGGTCCGGCTCGGTGAGCCGGGCGCGTCGGCGGGCCTGACGGCGGCCACCCTGGCCGGCGGGCTCGCCCTGCTGGCGGCCTTCGCGGTGATCGAGCGGCGCTCGGCCTCGCCGCTGGTCCGGCTCGGCCTGCTGCGTTCCGGCGCGCTGGTGCGGGCCAACCTCGGCGCGATGCTCTTCGCCGGCTCCTTCTTCGGCTTCCAGTTCGTCGTCACCCTCTATCTGCAGGACCTGCGCGGCTGGTCCCCGGTGCAGACCGGTCTGGCGCTGCTCGCGGTCGGGGTGGACGCGGTGCTGGCGCCCACCCTCACGCCCAAGCTGGTCGAGCGGTTCGGCAACGCCCGGGTGATCCTCGGCGGCTTCTGCCTGGCGGCGCTGTCGTACGGGCTGTTCCTGCCGGTGGGGCTGGACTGGACCTACCCGATGATGTTCCCGACCATGATCCTGACCGGTCTGGCCTTCGCCCTCGCCTACGGGCCGCTGACCATCGCCGCCACCGAGGGGATCGCCGAGCACGAGCAGGGCCTGGCCGGCGGGCTGCTCAACACCGCGTTCCAGTTCGGTGCGGCGCTCGGGCTCTCGGCGGTGACGGCGGTGAACCTGGCCGCGACCGAGGCCGGCGGTGGTGCGCGGGCGGGGCTGGACGGTTTCCGGGCGGCGCTGGTGGTGCCGGTGGCGGCGGTCCTGCTGGGTGCGCTGGTGACCGCGGTGGGTCCGGGGCGACGGCGCGCGGCGGCCGGCCGCGAGGTGTCGGGCTGACCGGTTGACGTCGCGCCACCCGTTCGGCCCTCGACGGCTCCCCGTCGGTCGAGGGCCGAACGGGTGCGTGTTGGCCGTGCCTAAATGTCCGCTATGCGGTGTAATCGTACACATGATCAGATTGCCGGCGGCCCGTCACGCCCCGAGCGCCGCCCTCGCGCCACGGGCGGACGGAGCGTCCCGGGTGAACGCGACGCGGGAGCACCCCGTCCTCGCGCTCCCCGGCGTCCCGCCCGGCCGCACGATCACCTGCACCGACGACGCTCTCCCGCCCCAGCACGCCGGCCGGGTGCCGGCCGGCCTGCCGGGCGATTGAGTCGACGGACCGGCGGACTGCGCGGCGCGCAGCCAGGAGGGAACGGGTGCCCAGACCACCACCGCCGCGATCGGCGCGATCAACGAGTCGGCCCGCAGTCAGATCCCGACCCTCGGTTACACGATCCCGTACGCCGCCGGAAACGTCCTGCTGACCATCCGGGGCGCCGTGATCGTCGCCCTGCTCGGCTGAACCGCCCTCGATTCCCAGGAGAGTTGAAGCGACATGAGCAAGCCCACCACCGGTCGCGAGGAGATCCGCCGACTGGCCCGGCTCAGCCCCTTCGTGGAGGGCTTCCGCACCCTCGCCGCCGAGCTGCCCCGCAACACCCTGCTGGTCCACTCCTACTCCAAGCACTACGGCGCCACCGGCCACCGCCTCGGCGTGATCGGCCTGGACCGCGACAACGTGATCGACGAGCTGATCGCCGCCCTGCCGGAGGCCGAGCGGGAACGCCTCGCCCGCCGGTACGGCACCCTCAGCCTGGAACCCGGGAAGATCCGCTTCATCGACCGCCTGGTCGCCGACTCCCGGCAGGTCGCCCTCAACCACCCCGCCGGCCTGAGCCTGCCGCAACAGGCGCAGATGACGCTGTTCTCGCTGTTCGCCCTCCTGCCCGAGGGCAAGGCCCACAAGGCGAAGGTGCGGGCCGCCGTCCGGCAGCGGCTGGACCTGCTGCTGGAGGGTTCGGGCATGAGGATCGCGGACGATCCGCAACGAACCGGCTACTCCATCGAGCTGGACCTGCTGGCCGAGGCCGAGCGCATCGCGGGGAAGGACTTCGCGGCCTTCCTGGAGAAGAACTACGAGCCGACCGAACCGCTGTTCCGCCTCGCCGAGCAGACCGGCGTCGTGCTGCTCAACGGAGGCGGCTTCGACGGCCCGCAGTGGTCGGTACGGGTCTCGCCGGCCAACCTGGACGACCTCGACCACCTGAAGATCGGCCACCACCTGAAGCAGGTCTTCGCCGACTACCGGGGCGAGTGGGAAAGCACGCGGGAGGCCTGAGGTGGACTCCGTCACGCCCCCCGAGACCCGGAGCACCCCCGCCGGGGAACCGCAGGCCGTCCTCGGCCCGCTGACCGACGCCGCGATCTTCCTGGTGCTCACCGTCGACCCCGGCGGCGAACCGGCCGTCCGCGACCTGCTGCCCGACCTCGCCGGCCTGCGGCGCTCGGTCGGCTTCCGCGCCCCCGACGCCGGGCTGACCTGCGTCACCGGCATCGGCTCCGACCTCTGGGACCGGCTCTTCGCCGGCCCCCGGCCCGCCGGGCTGCACCCCTTCCAGGAGGTGGCGGGCCCCCGCCACCGGGCCCCGGCCACCCCCGGTGACCTGCTGCTCCACCTGCGGGCCGCCCGGCTGGACCTCTGCTTCGAGCTGGCCGGCCAGCTCACCCGGCGGCTCGCCGGCGCCGCCGCCGTCGTCGACTCCGTCCACGGCTTCCGCTACTTCGACGACCGCGACCTGCTCGGCTTCGTCGACGGCACCGAGAACCCGGAGGGCCGGGCGGCCGCGGCCGCCGTGGCGATCGGCTGGGAGGACGCGCCGTTCGCCGGCGGCAGCTACGTCGTCGTCCAGAAGTACCTGCACGACCTCGGCGCCTGGAACGCCCTCCCGGTCGAACAGCAGGAGCGGGCCGTCGGCCGGACCAAGCTCACCGACATCGAACTGGACGACGCGACCAAGCCCGCCGACTCGCACGTCGCCCTCACCACCGTCACCGGCCCGGACGGTGAGGAGCGGCAGATCATGCGCTTCAACATGGCGTTCGGATCCTTCGACGGGGACGGCGAGTTCGGGACGTACTTCATCGGCTACTCGCGCACCCCCGAGGTGACGGAGGAGATGCTGCGCAACATGTTCGTCGGCCGTCCGCCGGGCGGCCACGACCGGCTGCTCGACTTCTCCACCGCGGTGACCGGGTCGCTCTTCTTCGTCCCGACCGCCGCGTTCCTCGACGATCCGCCGGCCGCGCCCGGAGCCGGCCCCGACAGCGCCACCGCCGCTACCGCCATCACCGCCATCACCGCCGCCGCCGACGGCTCGCTCGGCATCGGCAGCCTGAAAGGGACCCCTTCGTCATGAGCAATCTGCACCGCGACCTGGCCCCCATCTCCACCGCGGCCTGGGAGGAGATCGAGGAGGAGGCCCGGCAGACCTTCACCCTGCACATCGCGGGCCGCCGGGTGGTGGACCTGAGCGGCCCCGAGGGCACCACCCTCGCCGCCGTCGGCACCGGCCACCTGACCGGCATCACCCCGCCCGCCGACGGTGTGCTCGCGCACGCCCGTGACTCCCAGCCCGTCGTCGAACTCCGGGTGCCCTTCACCGTCAGCCGCGCCGCCGTCGACGACGTCGAGCGCGGCTCCCGCGACTCCGACTGGCAGCCGGTCAAGGAGGCGGCCCGCACCATCGCCCTCGCCGAGGACCGCGCGGTCTTCGAGGGGTACCGGGCCGCCGCCATCGAGGGGATCCGCGCCGGTGCGAGCAACCCCGCGATCCACCTCCCGGCGGACGTCCGCGAGTACCCGAACGCGGTCAGCAGGGCGCTCACCGCGCTGCGCCTCGCCGGTGTCGGCGGGCCCTACGCCCTCCTGCTCGGCGCCGACGCCTTCACCGCCGTCAGTGAGACCAGCGACCACGGCTACCCCGTGGCGGCGCACATCGCCCGCCTGCTCGACGGCGAGATCATCTGGGCCCCCGCCATCGAGGGCGCCTTCCTGCTGTCGGCGCGCGGAGGCGACTTCGAACTCGTCCTCGGCCAGGACATCTCGGTCGGCTACCTCTCCCACGACGCCGATTCGGTCGACCTCTACCTGCAGGAGTCACTGACCTTCCGCCTGTACACCGCCGAGGCCGCCGTCGCCCTGGTCGGGTGACGCCGGGCGTCCGCGCACCGAGCCGGGGCGGCCGCCCCGGCTCCGGGCCGCCCCGGTCCGGTGGGCACCGGCTCCGGTGGGCACCGCCACCGCTACCGCCGCTGCTCCCGGAGCCGGGCGGCCGACCGGTGGAGGCCCACGGCGGCGACCACCGGAAGCACCAGGGCCGCCAGGAGCGGGATCAGCACCGTGCGCGCGCTCAGGCCGCCGGACGCCACCGACACCACGCCGGCGAGCAGCGGGACGGTGAGGACCGGCGAGAGCATCAGCACGGTCGCCCGCAGCTTCTCCGGCCGTGACCACTGGCGGGACTTCCACAGCCGGACGAGGGCGGCGACCGCGGCGACCGGGGAGAGGACCAGGCCGAGCACCGGCACGAGCCCGACCGGCAGCGGCACGGCGACGAGGGCGACGGTGAGCACGGTGCGTCCGGCGCTCTCCGCCACCGGCTGGTCGCCGGGCTCCTCGGCCAGCGCGGCCGCCGTGATCTCCGCCGGGGTCCCCAACTGGTCCAGGACGCGGCGCACACCGGCGTCGTCCAGGGTGCCGGCCTCCGCCAGCGCCACCGCGATGTGCTCGCGCAGATCCGCCAGCAGCTCACGGCGGTGCGCCTCCGGAAGGGCGGCGGTCCGCTGCTCGACCGAGGAGAGGAAGACCCGCACGAGGGGGTGGGCGAGAGTGTCGTTCACGTCGTCTCTCCAGGGGTGAGGAAGTGGTCGACGGCGGCACGGAAGGAGGGCCAGTTCGCGGTGAACTCCTCCAGGGCGCTCCGGCCGGCGTCGGTGAGCGTGTAGTACCTCCGCGGCGGTCCGCTCTCGGACTCCCGCAGGTGGGTGTCGGCGAGCCCGGTCCGCCGCAGACGTGACAGCAGGGGGTAGATCGTGCCCTGGCTGGTGGCCATCACCTCGACCCGGGCGAGCTCCGCCAGCAGCTCCACGCCGTAGCGGGGACCGTCCCGCAGCAGCGCCAGGACGCAGTACTCCAGGACCCCCTTGCGGAGTTGGCTCGCCACGCGGCCGTCCGCGTCGGGGATGCTTGCATTGCCATCTACCATGCAAAGCAAGGTAGCACGACGGGCACGGATGTCCAGGTGGGTCCCGGTGGGTTCCCGGGCGGCGGGCGGCGGACGGCGGGCGGCCGGCGGCCCGGGGCGGCGGGGTGGGTGAAGCGGGTCGGTGCCGGTGCGGCGGCTCGGCGCGGGGTGTTCACGCGCCCGGAGCGGCCGGGCCCGGCTGTCGGCCCGGAGCGGTCACGGGCCGGTCGTCGCGGGGTGTCGCCCCGGAACTCTGTGGGCGGGGCCCGGCCGGTCCCGGCCGGGCCCCGAACTGCGTCCTACGCGAGCGTCAGGCACCAGATCGCGATCTCCCAGACGAACGAGGACTCGCCGGATCGGTTGGTCGCGAACGGGCGGGTGCTGGGAGCTGCCGGACGGGTGCGGAAGCTGGTGTTCTCGGACACGACGTACCGTTCTTTCGTGCTCGTTGGCATGTGAGGAATCCCTCTGCGCACTAGTACTAGCAGTCGAATGCCGTGACCGCCAACTTTGCTTGTGGCGAGGTCCTGGTGGTGCTAGTACGCCAACGGAGGTCCGCTTCTGCGGCTCGAATGACCGGTCCTGGACAAGACTGCTTCGCTTACCTGTTCGGTAGCTTATCCGGCAATGCTGTCGCCACCTGTTTGAATTCGCAGCCGTGCCAGCGCCCCGCGCGCCAGGGCCGCCTCGTCGGTGGCCTCGGCCTGTTCGGCCAGCGCGATCGCCTCGGTCAGGTGTGC
Source organism: Kitasatospora sp. NPDC091207 (assembly GCF_044768625.1). Taxonomy (NCBI): domain Bacteria; kingdom Bacillati; phylum Actinomycetota; class Actinomycetes; order Kitasatosporales; family Streptomycetaceae; genus Kitasatospora; species Kitasatospora sp. NPDC091207. The sequence goes on along the minus strand of NZ_JBIVVS010000002.1, from coordinate 8,135 downwards.
GACGGCGTTCTCGGTCGAACCGAGCGCGTTCTCGCAGTGGCCGAGGCCGCGCAGGGCGGCGGCGGCCTCCCGGGTGGTGCCGACGGATCGGGCCAGTTCAAGCGCTATGGCGTGCTGGTCGCGGGCGTCGGCGTGGCGGCCGGCGGCGAAGAGGGCGACACCCAGCCCGTTGAGGGCGACGGCCTCGTGCCGGATGCTGCCCGCCGATCGGAATGTGGTCAGTGCCGAACGGTAAAGGGTCAAAGCCCGGTCGAGCTCTTCCGGAACAGGGAGCGATGTCGCCAGATTGACCCGGACCACGGCGAGGTCGAATTGCGACATGAAGCCGTCGCCGCTGTCCAGTACCTGTTCGAATGAAATGCGTGCCGATTCATACTCCTGGAGTCCGAGGTGAAGGTCTCCGAGATTGTTGAGGATGCGCATTTCGAGAGTTCTGTTGCGGAGCCTCCGAGCGAGCGGGAGGGCGCTTCGGTAGGCGCTGAAGGCCTTCTCCTGGTTCCCCAGGGAATTCTGGATGATGCCGATGTTCGCGAGGTGCCGTGCGGTGTTCCAGAGGTCCCCGGAGTCTCTTCGGATCTGCAGTGCCTCCTTCTGGAGGGCCAGTGCCTCGCGCAGCGAGCTCCGGTGCCACAGCAGCCCGCTCAGGATGCTCAGTGCCTCCGCCGCGGCGTCCGGGTCCTCCTCGGCGCGGGCCAGGGCGAGTCCGCGCTCCAGGGCCCCGACGGCGGCGGGGTAGCGCGAGGCGTTGGCGAGCGTCGCACCCAGGTTGATCAGTGCCCTTGTCTCGCAGCGGTCGTTCGCTGTCGAGCGCCAGTGCGTGACGGCCGCCTGGTGCATGTCGTGGGCCTCGCTCCAGTAGGCCTCGGCGTCCAGATGGCCGGCGAGGACGTGGGAGAGCCACGCGGCCGCCTCGGGGAGACCGGCCTGCCGCGCGTGAGTCACCAGCGCGACCAGTCCCGCGTGTTCGTCCTCCAGCCAATTCCTGGCATTCTCCGCCGAGTTCAGCGCGAGATCGTCCGGCAGTCCGGCCGGGTACGCGATGTGATCCAGTAACGGCAGGGGCAGCCGTGACCTGCGGGGGTAGAGCAGCTGGTCCGCCCGGTCGGTCGCGCTCAGGGCGAATCCGAGCAGGCGCCTGATCGCCGGCACCTCTTCCCCGGCACTCTCCTGGCGCGCCAGTATGACGGCGAACTCCCTTAGGAGGTCGTGGAGTTCGTATCGCTCGGGAACATTCTCGCGCAGCAGATGGCAGTCGAGAAGGCCCTCGAGAATGTGGTCGGTTTCGTCGACCGTCCGCCCGATCAGCGCCGCCGCCGTGTGCAGTCCGATATCCGGTCCCGGATACAGGCCGAGGAGCCGGAATGCGGACTGCTGCTCGGCCGGCAACGACTGGTACGAAACCTCGAACGCGCGGGCGATGCTGTCCGAGCCGCTGCGGATCTCGGAGAGGCGGCCGGTCTTGCGGGAGAGCCGCTGGGCGAGATGGTCCAGAGTCCAGGACGGGCGTGCCTTGAACCGGCTGGCGGCGAGCTCCACGGCGAGGGGCAGTAAGCCGCAGCGGTCCACGATCTCGACGATGCGACCGCGGTTGTCGGCCCGTTCGGGGCCCACCACCTCGGTGAAGAGTGCCACCGCGTCGTCGACCGGCAGGATGTCGAGGAAGATCGGCCGGGCGCCGGGCAGGTGGCCCAGCCGGTGCCGGCTGGTGACGATCACCAGGGAGGAGGGGGCCGCGGGCAGGAGCGCTCGGATCTGGGCGGCGCTGGACGCGTCGTCGAGGACGACGACCGCGCGCCGGGTGGAGAGTGCCTCGCTGCAGAGGGCGGCGAGCTCCTCCGAGTCCAGCGGGATGGATATCGCCGGTATGCCGAGCCGTCGGAGCAGTGTGGCGGCCAGGGCGTCTGCCGTCAGGGGGTGCTGGGTGCCCGCATGGGCACGGAGGTTCAGGTGGACGTAGCCGTCGGGGAACCGCTCCCGCATGAGATGCGCCGCGTGCAGCGCGAGGGTGGTCTTGCCGATGCCCGCCATCCCCAGGATCGCGGAGACCGTCATGACACCGCCGTTCGCCAGCTCGGCGTCCGGTCCGCTGAGGAGCCGCCGCAGCTCGTCCTCGCGGCCGATCATGCGCTGTCGGGCGTGGGGGCCGGACGGTGCGGCCGGCCGGCGGTCGGCCCCCGCCCGGCCCGCCCCGGGGCGGGCCGGGGGCTCCGCCGAGGGTGTGCCGTTCAGGATCCGCTCGTGCACGCGCGCCAGGGCCGGGCCCGGGGCGGTGCCGAGTTCGGCCCGCAGGAGGCGGACGACGGCCGGGTACACGGCGAGGGCCTCGGCCTGCCGTCCGGCGCCGTGGAGGGCGGCCATCAGATGGGCGGCGAGGCGTTCGTCGGTGGGGCGCTCCTCGCGCAGGGCGGTGAGTTCGGGGATGAGGTCGGTGAAGCGGCCGAGCCGGAGTTCGATCTCGACGCGCAGCAGGGTGGTGGCGAGGCGCTGGTCGGCCATGGTGGTACGGGTGCTGTGCGCCCAGCCGCCGGGGACGCCGGCGAGGGGCTCGCCGCGCCACAGCTCCTCGGCGCGGCTGAGGACGGTGCGGGCCTGGTGGTCCTCGCCGTTGTCGGCGAGCAGCCGGGCCTGACGGGAAAGGTCGAGGTAGCGGTGCCAGTCAATCTGCTGCGGGTCCGTCCGCAGAGTGTACGTATGCGATTGGCTGTCGACCGAGGGGATCTCGTGGGGGCCGCGCAGCCCTTCGGCCTCGACGGCCATCCGCAGCGTGCTCCGAATGTGTGAAATATGGCTGTAGATGCTGGCCACGGCGCTGGGCGGCGGTTCCTCGTCCCAGAGCCGGTAGGCCAGTGACTGATGGGAGAGCGGACGGCCGACGTCCAGTGCCAGAGCCGCGAGGAGCCGTCGCCGCTTGTCCGAGCGGATCGGCAACAGCCTTCCGTTTACCGACAGTTCAACTGAACCCAGGAGATGGAACTCCACGGTGACGCCCCCCGCCGGTTGGCTACCAGCTTGCTGTGTCGCAGGTGAGCATCGCACGATTTCGGGGGCCGCTGCCATACCACCCGCCTTCTTCTGCAAGTGGTCGTTCCGACATATTCTCGATATGACTGTCAATCATGTGGTACTGGCCGCACGGCAATTGATCACATCGATCGATCACGCCCCGTGCGGCCCGGCCACTCGGACGCGTCGGCCTGCGGGTAGGGGGAGCCAGTGGAGCCACGGACGGGACGGGCCGGCAGCGGGGCGCCGCCGGGTCAGCTGAACTCGGTGGCCGGTGGGCGGGTGGACGGTTCGGTGGTGCAGGCGGGGGCGATTCACGGCGGTGTGCACCTGCACGCACCCGCCGCCGCGGCCGTCGCACTCCCGGTGCCGCGCCAACTGCCGCCGGTACCACGCCGCCTGGTCGGTCGCGAGGACGAGCTCGCCGCGCTGGACCGGTCGTTGGACGACGCTCCGGAGGCGGCGGACGTCACCCTGGTGGTGACCGGCCCGGCCGGGGTGGGGAAGACGGCGTTGGCCGCCCAGTGGCTGCGCGGCCTGGCGGGGCAGTTCCCGGACGGCCAGCTGTACGCCGACCTCCGCGGGCACGCCCCCGGCGGACCGGCCGATCCGGCCGAGGCGCTGGGGGCCTTCCTCCGGGCCTTCGGGATCGCACCGGTACCGGGCGATCTGGCGGAGGGGGCGGCGCTCTGGCGGTCGCTGGCGGCGGAGCGCCGGATCGCGGTGCTGCTCGACAACGCCTCGACGTCCGCGCAGGTCCGGCCGCTGCTGCCGGGGTCGGAGCACGCCCTGGTGGTGGTGACCAGCCGGCGCCGGCTGACCGGGCTGGGGATAGACGGCGCGGTCTTCCGGCCGTTGGGGCTGCTGCCGGACGAGGCCTCCGCGCGGCTGCTCTCCCAGCGGGTGGGCGAGGAGCGGGTGGCCCGCGAACGGGCCGCCGCCGCCGAGGTGGTGGAGCGCTGCGCGGGCCTGCCGCTGGCGGTCTGCCTGGCCGCGGCCCGGATCGCGGCGCGTCCGGTCCAGGCGCTCGCCGTCACCGCCGAGGCGCTCGGGCACGAGGCCGACCGGCTGGCGGCCCTGGATGTGGAGGGGGAGACCGTGCGCAACGTCCTGGACGCGTCCTTCGAGGTGCTGGAGGCGGACGCGGCCCGGCTCTACCGGCTGCTCGGCCTCCTGCCGTTCCCGGTCTTCACCCCGGACGTCGTCCGGGTGGCGGGGGGCGTGTCCGCGGCCGAGGCGGACCGGCTGCTGGACGGGCTGATCGACGTCCACCTGCTGGAGGAGGTGAGCGGCGGTTTCCGGTTCCACGACCTGGTGAAGCTGCATGCGCGGGCCTGTGCGGAAACGGTCCGCCTGGCGCCGGAGGGCCTGGCCGCCGCGGGCCGGGTGCTCGACTGGTACCTCGCCTCCACCACCGCCGCCGAGGCGCTGGTGACCCCGACCCACCGCACGCTGCGGCGCGACTACGGGAGCGGACCGGTGTCCGGGGCCCGGGAGTTCGGCGACGAGGCCGAGGCGCTCGGCTGGCTGGACGGTGAGACGGCCCGGCTGGCCGCCGCGCTGCGCTGGGCTGCGGAGACCGACCGGCCGGCGCTGGTCTGGCAACTGGCCGACGCCATGTGGCCGTTGTTCCTGCGGCTGCGCCCGGCCCGGCTCTGGGTCGAGGCGCACCGGCTCGGCCTGGCGGCCGCCCGGACGGCCGGCCACCGCGACGGGGAGCTGCGGATGCTGACCTCCGGCGGCAACGGTCTGCGCAACGCGGGCGAGGACACGGAGGCGGCCGAGTGGTTCGCCGAGGCACTGGCGTCGGCCCGGGCGGCGGCGGACCGGCTCGGGCAGGCGGACGCGCTCTACGGGCTGAGCCAGACCCACCGGACGGCGGGCCGGCTGGCCGAGGCCGCCGACTGCCTGCACGAGGCGGTCGGACTGCGGGAGGCGGAGGGCTATCCGCGCGGCGCCGCGCTCGCCCGGCTGGCGCTCGGCGACGTGCTGCTCGCGTCCGGTCGCGCGGCGAGGGCCGTCGAGGTCATCACCGCGGCGCACCGGGAGCTGACCGAGGTCCGGGCCCCCTACGAGGCGGCCCGCGCGCTCGCCTTCCTCGGGCAGGCGCACACCGCGCTCGGCGCGTACGGCAGCGCCGAGCACTGTTACACGCGGGCGCTCGCGGAGTTCCGCTCCGGCCGGGCCCGGCGCTGGGAGGCGCGGGTGCTGGAACTCATGGGTGAGCTGGCCCGGGTGGCCGGCCGGGCCGACGAGGCGGCGGAGCGGCTCCGGGCCTCGCTGGCCCTCTACCAGGAGCTCGGCGCACCCGACGCGGCCCGGGTGGCGGGCCGCGTCGGGGCGCTGGAGGGCGGCTCCGGCCTCACCCCCCGGCCGGGCGGTGTGCCGGCACCGGACGCCGCGGCGGGGCGGCGCGGTCCGGCGGGAGCTCCGGCGGACGGTCCGGAGAACGGCGCGGCACGTGGTCCGGCGAGTGGCCCGGCAGGCGCCGCGGACGGCTGAGGACGCTGTCGAGCACCTCGTAGGAGTAGTACGCCGAGGCGGCCACCGTGGTGATCTCGGCCAGCGCGCGCCCCGCCGCCAGCCAGGCGTGCGCGAGCGAGCCGACGGCCAGCCGCTGCCAGGAGGAGCGCGGGCTGCCGGTGCCCTCCCGCAGCCGCAGGGCGAGCCGGCCCCCGGTCCGGGCCAGCACCAGCACCGCGCCGGCGCCGCACTCGGCGGTGGCGACCGCGCAGCCCGGATGGGCCCGCAGCACCTCGCCGAGCCGGTCGAGCGGGTCGTGCGGGTCGTGCGGGGCGAGGGCGCCGAGGTGGAGGACGTCGGCGTGGTGGCGCCACCGGGCGGCGTCCGGACCGGTCAGGTCGAGCGCCAGGTGCTCGTCGACGAACACCGGGCGCGCCCGCCCGTCGCCCGCGCCCGGTGGCAGGCAGCTGGCCAGCAGGCCGTGGCAGACGCCCGCGGGGGAGTGGATCCGGGCTTCGTACAGGGTGGCGGGCAGCCCGGCCGACGGCGCGGGGCCGTCGGCCGGGGCGAGTCGCACCGTGTGCAGCGCGGTCACGGTCACGCCCGCGCGGAGGAGAGCGGGAGCGGCGTCGGCGGGCCGTCCAGCGGGGCGGGCCGGGGGAGCGCGGGTGGCTCCGGCGCGTGCGCGGGCTGGCCCAGGCCGAGGGTCCGGTAGAGCAGCCGCCGCATGTTGTGGTCGAACCGGCCCGGCTCGGAGGTGATCCGGTCGGCGATGGCGCGGTACTCCTCGGGCCGGTACTGCTCGGCGGCGTAGGCGAGTTGGCCGGTCAGCGGGTGGCCGGGGGCGAGTGCGGGCGCGGTGCGGGCGAGCAGCGCGCCCGGCGAGCGCGGGTTGACGTCGCGGTGCGGGTACTCGGCGAGCAGGATCGGCGCGCCGGTCATCGAGCCGTAGAGGGTGACCGAGCCGTGGTCGCCGATGATGAAGTCGGCGGCGACCAGCAGCGGCCGCCAGTCCGCCTCCGGCGGGATCACCGTCACCGCCCCCCGCGCGGTGGCCGTGGCCCAGGAGCGGACCTGCCAGTGCCCGTGCGCGGCGACCACGTTCGGGTGGACCAGCAGCGCCGTCCGGTAGCCGTGCCGGGGCAGTTCCGCCGCGAGCCGGGGCAGGACGGCGTCCAGCCGGGTGAACAGCGACCCCGACCCCCAGGTGGAGCAGACCAGGACCAGCCGTTCGCCGGGCCGCAGTCCGAGCGCGGCGCGGTAGTGGTCGCGGGCCGGCAGGGCGGCGGCGATCCGGTCGTAGCAGGCGTCACCGACCACCTCGGCGATCGGCAGCGCCTCCGGGCAGCCGCGGCCCAGCTCGGCCAGGTCGTCCCGGTGCGCCAGCGCGTACGCCTCCGGTACCAGCCGGCCGTTCCAGGTCACGTACTCCGCCCCGAGCCCGCTGACGGAGCGTTCGCCGTCGGCGCCGGCCGTCCGGGAGAGCTTCATGTGCCCCGCGCCGTGCGGCAGCCGGACCAGCGGGCCGCGCACCTGGTCCAGGCCCTGCGAACCCGCGGCCAGCACCAGGTCGAACTCGCGCCGCACGGCCTCGGCCCACGGCACCACGGCGGCGCCGAGCAGCCGGAGGTGTGCCTGGGCGCCCCCGTTGAACGCGTGCGGCGCCACGGTGAACTGCACGTTCACCCGGAGGTCGGAGCCGAGCAGGGTGTAGATGTCGTGGAGGCGCTGGCCGTACACCGCGGTGTGCACGACCACCAGCACCTCCTTGCAGTCCGGCAGCGTCGCCCACGGCCGTCGGCCGTCGGGTGTGGTCTCCTGTTTCCCGTGCACCAAGGTCATGTCGGTCCCCCTCCTTGATCCCGGTTCCGGGTCCCCGGATCGGTGACCCGCCGGGGGTCTGCCCGCGCGGTCTGGTGGATTCCATGACGGGTCCTGGACGATGCTTGCGGAAACCTTGCCGGGCGACCCGGGCGCTTGCCCGGAGCCGGGTCCGGAGCCGGCCCGGGACCGGTCGGCGGCGACCGAAGGGTACTGAGTTCCTTTACGCGGGGTACTGAGTGCCGTATTCTCTGGAGCGAGCCTCTGACGCCAGTCGAAGAGAGCCGACACGGCATGCCGGTCCAGGTGGCGCCGCTCCGCGCGGGGCGTGGCCGGGCCGGACTTGGCACTCAGTACCCTGGGCATGACCTGAGGCCATGGACCAGCGCACCCGTATCAGGAGAACCGCTCATGAGCTTGAGGATCGTTGTCTGTGTGAAGTACGTGCCGGACGCGACGGGTGACCGTCGGTTCGCGGACGACCACACCACCGACCGGGAGGGTGTGGACGGCCTTCTGTCGGAGCTGGACGAGTACGGCGTGGAGCAGGCGCTGCGGATCTCCGAGGCGCACGGCGATGCCGAGGTGACGGTGCTGACGGTGGGGCCGGACGATGCCAAGGACGCGCTGCGCAAGGCGCTGTCGATGGGTGCGGACAAGGCCGTGCACGTGAACGACGAGGACATCCGGGGGACGGATGTGATCGGGACGTCGGCGGTGGTGGCGAAGGCGCTGGAGAAGACCGGGTTCGATCTGGTGATCGGTGGGATGGCGTCGACGGACGGCACGATGGGTGTGCTGCCGGCGCTGTTGGCGGAGCGGCTGGGTGTGCCGCAGCTGACGCTGCT